>CAYGQM010000036.1:0-66235 GCA_964352065.1 uncultured Opitutaceae bacterium | reverse complement strand
TGAATCATGTCCATGTACCCATAATACTAATACCATTTATTTATTTTCCTCGAACAGTGTTAATGGTACTCGAAAAAAGTGTGTTCAACAGTTTTTCGTTTTGAGGGGTTTGAGGGACCTTTCATAGGAGTTTCTGCAGCCTATTTGAGGCAGCTCATTATTCAAGTAAATTACTTAAACGATTTATAATGAGGGTTATAGGGCACTGTTAAGCGTTTTGAGAGTGAGTCGTTTATTCAGCCTAGCCGTTTCCATAATCTGGGAATTATGCGTACCATTGAAACGGGCAAAAAGCAGGTAGCTTGATAAATTGCGGGCGTTACCGGTGTTTAACAGATTTCAATGGTACCATGGCGCACACCAACAGGCTCAAGAGTTCAGCTATTAAGTTAAACGCCCTACCCGCCTCAACCACCAATTACCCACACCAGGGCGGTCCAAGCAATCGCTCTCACTATTATCGGAGTCATCTTTAGTGATTAGGATTGATCCCCGGGTCTAAGAGCAAGTCCCTGAGTCGCGGCAAGTATCTGCTTATCGAAGCTAAACAACTTTAGTCCCAGGTCTTCAGCCAACGCAATATACTGGGAGTCGTATCCACTGCACCGAGTGCGTTCTGCAACGCTGAGTATTCGTTCGACGCCGATCTCGTATTCATTTCTTACCAAAATTGCTTAGGCATCGCTATACGCCAAGAGCGAATCCCTTCTCGTTAGTATCCCCTGATGTTCGTAAGTGCACAATACGTTGCTTAGCTCATCCCGCCATAACCGAGGCACCGCCCATTCCGAGTCCCATAGAAACAAATCACTGCATAACTTGGAAGGTCACCGTTGAGCACGAAGTAGGTTATGACATTGGCGTCAACAACGATCATGTGCGCCCCTGTTCGATCAACCCTTTCAATTCAGTTTCCTTAACTATCTGAGGCATCCGATTTCGTCGTTCCTCGACTTGGCCAAGTATGTCCTTCGCACTTCGCCTCACGGGACTAGCCACGGCTTCCAGAATACTGATAACCTCTTTGTTGAGACTTCTGCCATGTATCCGGGCCCGTTGAAATAAACTCCGGTGAAGATCTTCCGGAAGCTCTTTCAAAGTGATATTCATAGCACCATAATGGCTTTACCCAAGAAATATGTCATTTGCCTAGCCCATCTGACAGGCTGTATATTCCTCAACGGTTTCGGTAATTGTACGGTTTCACTCTGGAATAGAATAAAAACGATTCCCTAGCTCGCGATCGAGTTTCTACCAAGTACTCCCGCCTCGCAGCGAAGCATTCTTCATCAAGCTAACGCGAAGTGTTCCTACCCTACACTACCCCCGATCCCGCACTTCGTACTGCCACTGCTTGGGCTTCACTGAGGTGTCGCTATCGTCTTCGTATTTTTCTACGAGTGCCTGTAACTCCTTTTTATAATGCGCTATGAGCTCAGCGTATTCAGGATCATTATACAAGTTGTGAAGCTCATCCGCATCTTCCTTCAGGTCATAAAACTCCCACTCATCGAACTGATAGAAGTGCATGAGCTTGTAACGCTGAGATCGAATCCCGTTATGACGAGGCACCATGTGGACACTCGGATATTCGTAGTAATGGTAGTAGATGCTTTTGCGCCAGTCCTTGGGTTTCTCACCTTTCAAAAGCGGCACCAACGAAGCACCTTGCATATCGGACGGGATTGCCACGCCCGCGATATCCAAAAACGTCTCGGCGTAATCCAGGTTCTGGATCAGATGGTGGTCTCTGGAACCGGGTTTCGTAACTCCGGGCCACTTGACGATGAAGGGCATTTTCAGGGACTCCTCATACATCCAGCGCTTGTCGAACCACCCGTGATCGCCTATGTAGAAGCCTTGGTCGGATGAGTAAATGACGATGGTATTTTCATCAAGCCCCTGCGCTTTCAACGTATCCTGAATACGCTTCACGCTTTCATCCACCCCCACTAATGTGCGGAGGTAGTTTTTGGCGTAGCGCTGATACTTCCAACGCACGAGGTCTTTGCCTTTTAGATTCGCTGCGTGTAGCGCCGCATCCCGGGGACCATAGGCTGCTCTCCAAACCTTCAACTGCTCTGGAGTCATAC
The DNA here is from genome assembly GCA_964352065.1 of uncultured Opitutaceae bacterium. Classification (GTDB taxonomy): domain Bacteria; phylum Verrucomicrobiota; class Verrucomicrobiia; order Opitutales; family UBA2995; genus UBA2995. The sequence goes on along the minus strand of CAYGQM010000036.1, from coordinate 64,142 downwards.
GCTTCATGTTGTTCCATGCAGAACGGTCAGCCGGCTTGTCGGGGGTCGGATCTTCAAAGTCAGGGGTCAGGTCCACAAAGAGGTCAAAATTCAAGTGCATGTGCCGGTCGATTTCGAGCTCTTGATGGCGCGCGGCTGATGCGTTGTCAGACCAGTTGTCAAACAAGGTGTCCGGCTCGGGCAGCACCACATTGTCGTAGAGGTCGAGGTGACGCAGAGCCGGCATCCAGTTACGGTGCGGCGCTTTGTGCTGCATCATCAACATGAACGGTTTATCGTGATCGCGTTTCTCGGTGATAAACTCGACTGCCATGTCCGTCACAAGATCGGTGCAATAGCCTTCGATCGTGACATTACCTTCCGGCGTTATAAAATCAGGATTGTAATAGAGCCCTTGCCCGGGGAGTACCGCCCAGGAATCGAATCCCTGCGGCTGCCCTTTCAAGTGAGACTTGCCATACATGGCCGTTTGGTAGCCTGCCTTCTGAAGAAGCTTGGGAAAGGTCTGCTGGTTCCAATCGAACGAGTTTCCGTTATTCATGAAACCGTTCTTGTGACTGTGCTTACCGGTTTGGATGACAGCGCGGCTGGGACCACAAATCGAGTTCGTGCAGAAGCTATTGATAAAGATCATGCCTTCTGCCGCCAGCTTATCAATAGTCGGCGTGGCCCGCACGTTCTTTAACCAGCCATCGTAGGCACTGATCGCATGGGGCGCGTGGTCATCAGTGAAAATAAATACGATATTCGGACGGTCGGCAGCCGCTCTCAGGGAAACGAGGCTCACACACAACGAGAGAAGAGTAATCAGGGTAGCGATTTTCATAAGAGTGAAAGTAGAAGGTCAACGGACCACAAGGAAAGGGAATTTTTCAGGAAAGCGCGCGCGAAGACGCTGGGACGGTAAGATCGGACTAGCGTTTTTGCTTAAACATCCATGACCAGAGAGAATCCTCCCAATAGGCATTGAGCCAGGAATTGTGGCCAACACCGGGGTACTCGGTGTAAGCCACGTCTGCATTGGCAGCCTTCAGCGCCGCCACGATATCCCGGGAAAACTGAACGTCCACGGCCTTATCGTCGTCGCCATGGAATACCCGAAACGGAGTACCCTTTAGATTCCCAACATCCTCAACGGGCCAGCCACCACACACCGGCACGGCAGCAGCCCAAAAGTCGGGTCGCTTGGAAACAACGCTGAATGTGCCGAAGCCTCCCATAGAAAGTCCGGTTATGTAGAGTCGCCGTTGATCGATGGAATTCGAAGCGATGGTTTCATCGACCAGCTCCAGCAGCGTATCCTGCACACTGGGCCGACTCATGAAGCGTTCATCGAACAGCATGGACTCCGACCACTGAGAATTGAAGGGACATTGGGGAACCAGATAAAAGGCATTATGTTTTCCGTAAACCTCTTTTGAAGCGATTCGCGCTGGAACTGTCGCATCAAGTAGGTTCCGAATATTCGCCGGTCCTCGCCCGCCACTACCATGCAGGAAAACCACCAAGGGATACTTCTTCTTCGGATTATAGTTTTTCGGTTTGAGAAGTTGATACTGTAACTCCTGACCATTTGAGCCTTCAAAAACTGCGCCCTCAAAATCGGCATAGGTTTCCCGATCCCCCTCCCAAACGAGTTTATCCACCAGGAAATCGATTTCGTTCTCATAGCGGGTTTGGGGTCCCGGATATTTCAAAGTCACCTCGACACCCGCCTTTTGCAGCCGCTCTTCCATGGCGATTCCGAAATTCACGTGATGAATCTTCCAGCCCTGCGCATTCTCTTCCGGAATCCGATCATCCGGCTTCATATTATAACTCATAAACACCGGAGGATCGTCCGGACTGATATGGTTTATAATCGAGAGCTCGCGCTCCATGGCCTCAAAAGCCACGCCCGTCAGATCTATGTATGCGGAGATCGGATTGTGCGGCTCGTCGTAGCCGGGTATATTTTCGATCCACCAATCCAGATCCATCGACGCCTGGCCCGCAAGCGGCGCGACTGCCGCTAGACGGGTCGACTCGCGCGCAATAGGATCGTCACTATCGGGGTCCGCCAGATCATCTCGCCACGCCAGATAAGCGACCAACTGCGCCCCGGCGGATCCTCCGAAGGCACCGATACGCTTTTTATCGATCCCCCACTCGTTGGACTTGGAACGTATAAACTGAATCGCCCGAACGGCATCGTCATGCGCCGCTGGAAGCTTTGCGTGCTTCAGAAACCGATACTCTACCGCAGCCACGTGAATGCCCTGCCCGAGCAGTCGCTCCACCCGGGCCGCACCGATCGAATCTTTCGAGCCTCCGGTAAACCCTCCGCCATGGATATACACAACCAACGGGCCTTTGCCCGGAATATCCGCCCGCCAAAAATCGATGACCTGATTCTCATGCGCGCCATAGGGCACGTTCGCATAGGTCGGCGTCGGCAATGGGGCCCGGTTTCGCTGCGCTTGGAGCGAAAGAGCGCCGAAGAAAATTGAGACGAACAGCAGCCCGGCCAGAAAGTAACGGTGTAGGGATCTCAGGGTAGTCATAGGGTCAGAATAATAAAGTGAAGACGAAAACCGAATTACGAAGCCTAGGAACCTCCTTGAAGAAATCAACCTCCGTTGTCCGACAACCTTGCCGGGCCTCTGCACTCTTAAACCTGCTTTCCTAAACTAGTTAATTTGACTCCTGGCACACGTCTTAGAAAGATACACCCAAGCTTCCATTCAACCCTACCCACTATGAGACGAAGAAATTTCCTCAAATCAGCCGGCATCGCAGCATTGACCGCAGCCGGGCTCAACAAAGCCAACGCGTCCGCTCACGCAGGGAGATCTACCTTCGAAAAGATCAAGATTACCGATGTTAAAGTCGTCATGACCTCTCCCGAGCGAGCCCGACTCGTAGTCGTTAAGATCGAAACCAATGAACCCGGGCTCTATGGCTGGGGGTGCGCGACTTTCAACCAGAGAGCGCTCGTCGTGAAGACCGCCGTTGAGGAATATTTGAAACCCTTCCTCATTGGCAAAAACCCGGATGACATCACCGATCTTTGGCAGGCCATGTACATGAGCAGTTACTGGCGCAACGGACCGGTACTGAATAACGCGATCAGCGGCGTAGAAATGGCACTCTGGGACATTAAGGGGAAACGTGCCGGTATGCCTGTTTATCAACTGCTCGGTGGCAAGGCCCGCTTTGCTGCAGATCTCTACGCCCATGCGGGAGGCAGCACTTTCGAAGAAGTGGAAGACAGCGTGCGCAGCTGGATGGAAAAGGGATACCGCAATGTCCGCGCCCAATTCTCAGCTCGCAAGGGTGGAACCTATGGCTCCGGGAATTTTGACCCGAAGAAGCACCCCAACCTGCCAGCGGATACCAGTCTTTTTGAGCCCGACGTTTATGTTCGCACGATTCCCAAAATGTTCGATCACCTGCGCGATAAACTGGGCTTCGACGTGCACCTGCTGCACGACACCCATGAGCGCATTTCCAATTCCCAGGCCCTGTACCTCGGAGATGCGTTGGAACCGCACCAACTCTTCTTCTGGGAAGATCCCCTATCCCCTGAAGGCGTGAACTTCTTCAAAACACTCCGTCAGCACACGACCGTGCCGATCGCGATGGGAGAGCTCTTCAACAATCCCAACGAGTGGATGGAAATTGTGAAGGAACAATACATCGACTACATCCGGGTCCACATCTCACAAATCGGCGGTCTTCTTCCCGCGCTCCGACTCGCCAACTTTTGCGAACCATTCGGCGTCCGTACGGCCTGGCATGGCCCAGGGGATAATTCTCCGATTGGGCACGCCGCTGGAATCGCTTTGGATCTTGTATGCCAAAACTTCGGCATCCAGGAACAGCACATCTTCAACCAGCCTGCCCAAGATATTTTCCAAGGCTGCCTGAAAATTGAAAATGGCTACTGCTACGCCAATGAGGCGCCCGGCTGGGGCATCGAAGTCGATGAGGAACTGGCGAAAAAGTTTCCTTGGACCGGCGATACCCCCTTCGATTATTTCTGGGGCCAAACCCGCAAGCCTGATGGCAGTATCATCAAGCCGTGATACACTGAAGGAAGCGGGGAGACAGACGCAATAGCCCCTGTTTTGAAACGGTTCCGACCTACTAGCTCCGGAAACTCATCCCTTCACATCCAGCACTTCGATTTCAAAGATGATGGTGGCATTGGGAGGTACTGCCTGACCAGAGCCTTTGGAACCGTAACCCAGGTAACTGGGGATGTATACCTTCGCTTTACCGCCCATGCGTATATTCATGAGCGCCTCTGCAAAACCCGGCACCACACCGTCCACCGGAAATGTCGCGGGCATACCCCGTTTATAGGAACTGTCGAAGAGCGTCCCGTCGGTCAGGAAACCATTATAGTTGATAACCACCACATCCGAACGGTTGGCCAAGCGACCATAGCCCTCTTCGAACATTTCTATCTGCAGACCGCTGGGCATCACCTTTACTTCGGGTCGCTTCGCGTTTTCGATCAGGAAAGGGTCCGAAATGTTTACCTTGGGAAGTGCCTCCACCGGTGCCTTGTCCTTGAATTCAAAATTCAAGCCCACGCCGCTCAACGAATGGCAGCAGATTGCTAAAAGAATGAATGAAAGAAATCTCATGGTTCTGGAATTCTGAGCGCTATTTACGCAGCGACAATGCAAAACTGTCAGGGTTGTTAGACCATTGAGTCACTCTTCAGCCATGTCCAGGTTTCTCAAAACCGATCGGGACACAGACCCTACACCCGGTTCAGCACAGGCTTTCCTGACTCGACGATGAAACTCGCCCTGGTATTTACCGGTGCGCCGGGACGGGTTACATACGGCACTGTCCGATAATCAGCCCTCCACTCCCCCGGAGTAACCCGACAACTTACATACCCCCGTTCGTTGTTGTGGTATTTCACAAAAGGGTTCTCTGACAGCAAGGCTTCCACGTCCTTGGGTTGATCCTGTCCATCTCCTCCTGAAGATATCGAAGTACCCACGAACTCCGTCGCCACGCTTTGTCCATCCGACTGGTCAAAATCCACGATCAGTTCATTCGCCCAATTCCGGTGAATGTCGCCCGTAAGCACCACGCTATTGTTAACTTGCTCGTCTTTAATGAAGTTCAATATCCGGCGGCGTTCCATCTCATACCCCGGCCACTGGTCCATGCTAATGGTGATATCTGCCCCTGGTTTACGGTCCGCCCGGGCCATCATTACTTGCTGAGCCAACACATTCCATTTCGCTTCAGAATTACGCATACTGTGCATCATCCACTCTCGTTGGTGAGCCCCCAGCAATGTCGCACGAGGATCCAATACCTCGGGGCACGGAGCCTGCGTCTTATCACCGCAAGGCTGGTCACTCCGGTATTGGCGGGTATCGAGCACATGAAAATACGCGAGATCACCATATGGCACATTCCGATAAAGCGGCATGTCCGGACCATGAGGGAGCTGCGCTTTCCTCAGCGGCATCGTCTCGTAATAAGCTTTGTAGGCGTTCGCCCGTCGCTGCAAAAAAGCTTCGCGACTAACATCCGGTTGTTCCGAAACTTCGTCAGCGTAGTTATTATCGACTTCGTGATCGTCCCAGGTGACCAGCCAAGGAGCCGCAGCATGAGCGGATTGCAAGGAGGGGTCTGATTTGTAAAGGGCATAGCGATTCCGGTAATCTTCCACAGAAATAATCTCGTCACCGGTGTGTTTGCGGACGCGTCCGTCAATCCCCGCATACTCATAAATGTAATCGCCCAGATGCACGACCAGATCGGGGCTCTCTTCAACCAAGTGGTCGTAAGCAGTGTAATACCCTGATTCGTAATGCTGACAGGATACGAATGCGAATCGCAGCTCATCTGGAGTCGTGTGGTAGGCGGGAGTCGTCCGAGTTCGGCCTACCGGACTCGTATCATTACCTACTTTAAACTGATACCAATACCAACGGTCCGGGCGCAGCCCCTCGAGTTCCACATGCACCGAGTGCCCCCAATCCGGCGTGGCAACCCGCGTCCCCTTCCTGACGACCTTCTTCAATCCCTCATCTTCCGCCAACAACCAGGAAACCTCTACCGGTTCGACCGGCATGCCACCTCCGACCAGCGGTTCCGGCGCAAGTCTCGTCCACAATACCATGCCATCGGGCGATGGGTCCCCCGAGGCCACACCCAGCTTGAAAGGATAGCCGCTGAGCCTGGGGTTCTTGGCAACCACCCCTTGGGGTATGGAAGACCACACGGCCGCGGCGGCCAAGGAGCCTGTGTAGCGCAGGAATTTGCGGCGGTTGATCAAATTGGAGTCTGAGAGTGTATAGTATGGGGTAGTCATGAGTAAATTTCCAAAGTGTAGGTATACCATCTCCTGCGACAATGCCTAAAACCAGACTGCCGATGACCCTTCTGATTCATTCGAAACCTGCATCCATACGCAGACATTGAACAAATCTCATCTTCCACTTGGCATAGATCAATATTTCAATCCACATAATCGCCATGCATACTCAACGAACCCGAAAGCTTTTCTACTTCGCCCTGGTCACGACGCTCTCCGTCTTTTCGGCCCTACGTAGCAGTTCGGCAGCCGCTCCCGCCACGGAACCAGATCCTTCCAACGTGTGGGACCTGACCGACCTTTATCCGAACGATGATGCCTGGAATGAGGCGCGCGAAGAACTGTTAGACGAGCTGGATGACCTTAAAGCCCGTAAAGGCACGCTGGCCAAAGGGTACAAGGTCTTTTACGAAACCCTGCAACTGGTATCCGATCTCTACCGAACCGCAGGGCGCATATACTCTTACGCCAGCTTACGGGCCGATGAAAATTTACGGAACGCTCCGAACCAGGAGAAAGATCAATTGGCGCAGCAGATGTATAGCCGACTGGGAGAGGCCGCATCGTGGATCGATCCGGAGATTCTTGAACTGGGTCGCAAGAAGGTCGAGTCCTACCAAAAGAAAGAATCCCGTCTGGCACCCTTTACCCACCAGTTGGATAACACGCTGCGCAACGAGCCTCACACCCTCGGACAGGAAGCCGAAGCAATCCTTGCCGCCGCAGCCCAACCTCTCCAAGCGGGTTACAATGTCTATGGACTTCTCGCCAATGCCGAAATCCCCTGGCCCGAAGTCGTGCTTTCTTCCGGCGTAAAAACCACTCTCAATTCACAAGGGTACTCGACTCACCGCCAAAGCAAAAATCGTGATGACCGAAAACTCGTTTTTGACTCCTACTGGGGCAAGTGGGCCGAGTATGAAAATACGGTAGGTATGACCCTAAGCTCACACATTCAGGCCGAGGTGTTTCTTTCCAAAGCGCGAAACTACTCGAGCGTCCTACAACGGGAACTCTTTCAGGATAATCTGCCCGAAGCCATTTACCGCACGCTGGTTCGCGAGGTTAACAACGCCCTCCCCACCCTGCACCGTTACTTCAAGCTGCGCGAACGTATGCTCGGCATCGATCAGATGCATTACTACGACATCTATCCGCCCTTGGTTTCTCTGGATCAGGAATTCAATCTTGAGCAAGCCAAAACCATGACCCTCGATGCCATGTCCATCTTTGGCGATGGCTGGGTCAACACGCAGCGTGAAGCCATGGACAAGCATTGGATGCATGTGTTTCCCCAGCCTGGGAAACGCTCCGGTGCTTACCAGAACGGCTCCGCATACGACGTGCACCCTTACCTCCTGTTAAACTTCGATGGCACGTATGACGCCGTTTCAACCTTTGCTCATGAATGGGGCCATGGCATGCACACCCTCTATGCGAAGCAGGAACAACCGTTCGAAACCCACGACTACTCCACCTTCATAGCTGAAATCCCCTCTACCTCTCTCGAACTCCTGCTCGAAGAAAACATGATCCAAGGCGCCAAAACCGATGACGAACGCCTCTCCTACCTCGGCAATGGCTTGGAGGGCATGCGTGGCACGTTTTTCCGCCAGACCATGTTTGCGGAATTCGAACTCTCACTCTACGAAGCGATCGAACAGGGTGAAGCTCTCTCGGGAGAAAAGATCACCTCCATGTATGCCGAAATTGTCCGCCGCTACCATGGTCATGACGAAGGTGTGGTCATCATCGACGATGCCTACACCCGCGAATGGATGTTTATTCCTCACTTCTACTACAACATGTATGTCTACCAGTATGCCACGTCCAAGACTGCTGGTACCGCACTCTATTACAATATGATCAAAGAAGGCCAACCCGCCGTCGATCGCTTTATCCAGCTCCTCAAAGATGGAGGTTCCGACTACCCGCATGAACTACTCAAAAAAGCCGGCGTTGACCTGTCCAAGCCTGAGCCCTACCGCGCCCTGGTCTCCCGGATGAACGCCATCATGGATCAGATGGAAGTGATTCTTGATAAATCCCTGTAGACGGGTATACCCATTATTCAAACATCCATTTCGATCACCTATGTGGCTCACCGTAGTGTCCAAGTCCCTACCCAAAGCTGTGTTAATCGGCGTCGCGTCTCTGTGTTTATCCAGCTCTTTAAACGCCGAGGCGGCGACCACCATTTACGGGTTCGATTTTTCCAAGCACTATGCGGATCCCACGGACCGGACCATCATCATGGCGGATATGCTGGCTGCGCTTAAGCAAGCAAAGGAAGTTACCTACAAAACCACAGACGAGGAAGCGATCAAACTCTGGATCTATCCAGCCGTAGATTCTGGAGCCCAAACTGCAGACGAAAAACGCCCAGCTATCGTCTTCATCCATGGCGGGGGATGGGGAGGTGGTCACGCGGCCTATTTTGCACCCCAGGCAATCTACTTTGCACAGCGAGGGATGGTGGCTGTCACAATCAACTACCGCCTAACCCGCTCTCTCACCGAAAGCCTTCCTAAAAAGATTCGTAAGAAAACCGAGAGCACTATCGAAGACTGTGTACGCGACGGCAAGTCGGCCCTGCGCTGGTTGCGGAATCATGCCGACGACTACCACATCGACCCCAACCGCATCATCGTGGCAGGGGGCTCAGCAGGCGCCCATATCGCAATGTGCCTCACATCCATGGATACATTCAACAACCCGGAAGATGATCTTGCGATATCCCCCCAACCTGACGCCATGATCCTGTTCAATCCGGCCATCGATTTCGTCGATAGCGAAGATGGTCGCAAGATCGGTCTCCGCCAAGCGGAACGCCTCAGCATACCGCTTGAGCAACTCTCGCCCGCCCACCTGGTAAACGAACAAACTCCACCGACCCTGATTCTCAGCGGCGAAAACGATGGGCTGATCCCGCCACCGCTCGTCCACAAGGTTCTCGACCGTATGAGAGCCCATAACCGCCCTGCCCGCTTCGTTGAATACACTGATGCCAGCCACGGTTTCTTCAACTTCTGGCCAGCCTACAACCCATACTTCGCTTCCACCATCGAAGCCGCGGACACCTACTTGATCGAGTTGGGCTATCTCCGTGGAGAACCGAACGTCAAGGAGCTCATACACTGGTATCAGGACGAACCGGAGACAAACGTTTACAAAAACCGGAAGTAAAACACGACGTCCCTCAACGACAATCCCATGTCAAAGAAGACTGGAGAACTCCCAATTTATATAGTCGTCTTGCTCATACCGCGAACCGATTCAGTTAACTTTAGCTGATCGAAGCATTAACCGTCATCTTTCTACTTTCCGGCCGTGTAAAATGGAGGCGCTCACCTTCGGCCAACATAGTCCTTAAGGCCTCAAACTTTTTATCAATAGTCTCATCATCTACGACCTAGGGCTCGAAGCTGAAATAAGATTGTTCAAGCAATGACCCTGCTTCTACGATAGTGTTTTCTACGTTGAAGTCAGACAGAGTAATCGTCCGAAGCCAAAGCCCGAGAGTTGGATTTGGCTTCACACTTCCTAGAGTGGAACAATCACTTTGCCATTCGGAAGGAGTCTGTGTCGTATTTCGGAAATATAACGTCTATTCAGCCAACACTTGATCGATATTGAGCGACTGAATGTTGGGGACCGATTTTACCACCCCTGCCAATCCACCCCCAGTTCATCCAATTGGGATGCGGCGACGAGGAAGTGTGCAGAAATCCAATACACGTTCCACTGCTCAACATAATCCCCGCGAACGCCTTCGAGGGAGTCGTAGTCGTAGTGTTGGGCATAGTTGGTTTGGTGCATTTGTTCGCCTTGACTGCCGAGGGGATCGAGTAACTGTCCGCAGGCGACCAACATGAGTCGCGCCAGTTTATGGTAATCAAAATTACCGGTATAATTTCCGAGTTTCCAGAAAGCTGGTGTGCAGAGGACGCCATACACATCCAGGTGCATATTCTGAGCCGAGACGGTCGTCCAACCGCGGGTCTTGAAGGCGTGATCGGTCAGACGGCCCTTGGGCAAATCGACATCCCACAGGTAGACGTAGCTCAATACAACATCCCCGGCGTGGATGGCTGCATCGAGATAGGCTGTTTGGTGAGTGACTTCATAGAGGGCTAGAAAACCCTGTAAGGCTGCCCAAGCGCCCTCCTTATCTTCACAGCGGGCATCCAGCGTGCCGCCCCAGTAAGGTTCGTCCATCGATAGGTGTCGATCCCGGTAATGCTGCCCCGCTTTGAGTGCAGCCTGCAGGTAGCGGGGCTCGCCGAATAACTCCGAAGCCTTAGCCAAGGGAGCTATGAGGAATCCCTGATTGGTTGATACGGGGCTCCAGTCAACAGCCAGAACTTGATCCGCGTGGTAATCACAGGCCTGTTTCAAAAACGCTTCCCATGTGGAGGTATCAATCGCCTTATTTCCCCGGGCGAGTCTTAATGCATCGAGCATATTATTTACCGCCTGCCCTTGAGACAATGGATTGCGGCGATCAAGCCATTGCTTTTGACCGTAGTCATAACGAATGGAGAAACCGTCCTCTGTGAAGGGCGATGTCGTTATGAAATCGATACCCCGCTGCACATAGCCCTCAATATCCGGTAAACCGAATTCACTTCCAAGACGCAGGAAAGGATAGGCGTAGGCTTCCGACTGCCCGGCCCAGGCGAGGTCGATCCATTTACGCTCCGCCGGAAAGGCCTTGATCCCCGCATAGTCGGAGCTTTCCTGCCAACGCTCCAGAGAGTCGGCGAACTTGCGGGCGATTACTTCCGTCAAGGGAGGAAACCCATCGGGGTTGAACGGGTTGGCAAGTTTGATCGAAGTCCAGAGAGGTGTTTGAAAGCCCGAGCCCCGCTGCGTAACCGGTTGGGATTCGATAAAGAAGGTTTTTTCCACGGTGGATTCGGGGGGCAAGGTGATCCACGCATGATCATAAGGGTGGAATTTTCTTTGGTGGCCTTTTATAATCGCGTTCTTGCCATTGGAGGCAACCGGACCCGAGTATAGCGCAAGCTCTACTTGCCCCTCCACATACTCGACTCCCAACGACCACCATTGATCATATTGATTACCATGTGCCACTGGTGAGGGGATGCTATGCAACGCAGCGACGGATAACTTGCCATCCACGTCCCCTTCAGCCGCAGCAAAGGTCATGGGAAAACGATGCTCTTCATAAAATCCGCGACGTTTGCCTTCCGCGGCCTGGATAACCGGAATCCGGGTGGGATCCACTGACTGGCCCGCTGGATTATCGTAATAACTGATACCCGGCAAAAACGGGCGACCCTCTTGCATACCGTTTACCGACACCCGTACACTCAACGTCACTTTCTCCAACGGCTCCTCCCCCATCCAATCCCAGCGACGTCGGACTTCCCTCAGGCCTGTCCCTTCGTCAATGATACGGGAGGCATCCCGTAATTTGAGAATTCCGGAAGGCAAGGACAACTCAGCTTGATCAATACGCCACTCGCCTACCAATTTGCTAGAAGCCACTTGCACATGGTGCCAATCCGTCGGCCACCCCTCAGACCAACCCGTAGCAACCGACCAACGTCCTTCTTCGGGAAATGTGGGTTGGGCTAAAGCTACGGTAAAAAGAACGCACATAGCAAACGGCACCATAGCGAGAAAACGTGGAATACGGTTTTTCATAATTCGAATCAGGGGCAAGGATATTGCGGATGAAATGGACCGGATTTCGAGGCTAAAGCCAAGTGACCGTCACGTAACCGTAAAATCAACCTTCAGGGATTGATCTTTTCAAGTACGGTCACACCCTTACACACCAACTTTCTGAAATGATTAAACGCTTCATCCTCTATCCCCTCACCCTGCTATTCTTCTTAGGTTGCACCCAGGAAGAAGCGTGGGATTCTGGATCTGCAATCGACGATCCCAACGTCCTTTCGGCCGAAAAAAAACTCGAGTTGGTGGACTCCCATGACCAGGCCTTTCTGGCGTTGAACGAAAAAATCCGGGATCCGTTCATTCTGGCAGCGCCTGATGGTTATTTTTACCTCACTGGCACGACTGCGGGGAGTCACTGGGGCGAGACGATTGGCATTCATCTCTGGAGAAGTTCCGACCTCGTGAATTGGGAAGCCCTCGGATTCGTATGGGATCTCTACAAAAACGGCGAATCAGAAAACAGCTGGCATTTTTCTCAACCTATTAAAAACCCTCACTACAAAAATCCCCGTGCGGTGTGGGCTCCCGAGATTCACTACCTCGACGGTACCTTCTGGATCACTCATTGCCTCAACATCTCTGGTCACGGCCTTCTCAAAAGCAAAACCGGCAAAGCGGAAGGTCCCTATGAAATATTCCCGATGGTCTATGGTAGTGGTATCGATGCACATTTGTACCGGGAAAACGGTGACACCTACTACCTTTGGGGAGCAGATAAGATTGCAAAGATGACTCCGGATATGCGCGGCTTGGAAGAGGAGCCCATGACGCTCGAACATGACGGCAAACACCCACTCGGTTATGAAGGCGTATTGATGACGAAGTTCGACGATAAGTATGTACACATCGCCTCTGGCCGCTATGGTTACGAACCGACCAATACCTACGATCTTTATTATGCCGTTTCGAAGAACCTGAAAGGCCCTTACGGAAAACGTCGCATGATGATCAAGAATGCGGGCCATGGAAACTTGTTTCAGGATCACAATGGCAATTGGTGGAGCACCGCTTTCGACCATGAGTTTATTCACAAAGACAATCCTGTTCGCTGGAACTGCTGGCTGGTTCCCATCGATGTCACCGTCACCGGAGACGACGTCTTATTTGAAGTGAAAGACGAACGCTTTCGTCCGAACCAGGAAGATCACGCCGCAGTCATCCAGCTGGCAAAGGACGGCGTCCCAGAAGCATGGAAAGGAAAGTCGCCCTGGTGGTTGCCAGATGCGTCAGAATAGTTCCCCCAACACTACTTATGAAAGAACAGTTTCAGAAATCCGGTTTCTTGATAGAAAAGGCCCTATTCTCGAAACGGGAATGCAAGGACATCCTTGAGGGCATTCGAGCAGAAGACTACTTGACCACACCATACTGGTCGAAGAGCTGTGCGGTCGCCATTCCATCGTGGGCGGCCATTGCCAAAAACGACCGATTTGTCGACAGAGTCGAAGCGCTCATAGGCGAGAACGTAATCTTATGGGGAGCCAAGCTCATTGAACGAATTCCCGGGCAGGATCACCAGTGGCACAACGATCTGGAATCAGCGGGATCGGACGGATTCGTTTCCATCTGGATGGGAGTTGAGAATACCGAACCGATAACTTCATTGAAAGTACTTCCAGGATCCCACCTGGCTCCTCAGCTACTCGTTCAATATGCAATCGATCAGGGAATTGCTGCGGAGGATATCACCGACGCACATTTAGTAGAATGGGCTAATAATTTTCAGACTGATAGTGAAGTTGAGTATCTGAAAACCTACAACGGAGATGCCCTGATCTTTGACGGGCGCCTGTGGCATGGATCCAACAATACCACCCATCTCAAAAAGCGCTCAGCCCTGCTCATTCAATACGCCCGGGCCGACTGCGCTGTTCGAATTCCGCAATTCCGGCATTTCCGTTGGCCGGTAGAAACTTTTCAAAATCCCAAGCCCCCCTGCTTAATATTGCGGGGCAGCAGCGATCCCAACATCAATCTCATTATGCCAGGACCACCGATCCATCCTAGAAATTCCAAAGAAGTCATTAAGACCATCGTAGACCGTATGGAGATTCGTCCGGGAGAGCCCGGCCCGAAGGGCTTCAAATCATTTAGTGTCGGCTTCGGAACAACTCCGGAATTCCGATTCATGGAGATTCACTACTCGATTCTAGACCCAGGTAAGACACCACACCCCCCTCATATTCACCCCGAAGAAGAGATACTCATGGTGATCGAAGGAGACGCGACCCTGCTCATTGAAGATGTCAAAGGTTCCGACAATGTATTGCCCAACCAGGCTACCGCAGGTGATTTCGTTTACTATCCCGCCAACTGGCGGCATACCATCGAGAATACATCGGACAAACCGGTTCTCTACCTAATGTTCAAATGGTTGACTGACGAATATCACTCCGATCACCTGTTGCCCCACAAATTCATCAGAGGCAGTAAACATCTGGATGCTAAGACCCACATCGAGAAGGAACGGGAAACCGAAGTCATATTGGAAGGAAAAACGGACTACCTGCGAAAACTGCACGTTCATACCACCCACATCAATCCTGATGGAGGTTATGAACCCCACGCCGACTCCTACGATGTGGCAATCGTCCTCATGGAGGGAGAGATCCAGACCCTGAACGAGACCCTGACCGCGCCAGCCGTGGTGTATTGCTCTGCCGGCGAATTGCATGGCATGAAGTGCACAGGGGATACCCTGGCAAAATACCTGGTCTTCGAATTCCATGGAAAACACGGCGATATCTACGAACACCCCAAACTCCGGCGTAAGCGGAAATTGAAGCAATCCCTGACCAACCCGGGAATTATCCTGAACCACCTCAAATGGTGGATCCGCTATAAATTGGGCAAACGCTAATGACTGCTCCCTCCAAAATAAGTTGTGCTTGTAGCGCGGGAACCTATAGATCTTGGTCCATGCGAATTTGGTCATCATTATTGTTACTAACCGTTTCACTGTTTGCCTGGGGCTGCCAGACCGTCTACTACGATACCATGGAACGCATGGGTATCCACAAACGGGACATCCTGGTGGACCGTGTTGAGGAAGCTCAGGAAAGCCAAGAGGAAGCCAAAGAACAATTTGCAGATGCACTGGAAGCGTTCCGAGCAACTGTAACTGTTAAAAGCAGCAAGCTGCAAAGCACCTATGATAAACTCCAAAAAGAGTATAACAACTCGGTCATGCGTGCCAATGATGTGCGTGGGCGTATAGCCGCCGTTAAGAACGTAGCTGAGGCGCTTTTTGATGAGTGGGAAGACGAGCTCGACCAATTCTCTTCAGACAACTTGCGCAATGCCAGCGCCAATCAGTTGAAGACAACGAAAAGGGAATATCAAACTCTGGTAACGGCCATGGAAAAAGCCGAAGGCAAGATGGACCCCATTCTGGTTGTATTCAATGATCAGGTACTTTTCTTGAAACACAATCTGAACGCCCGGGCTATTGCCTCGATTCAGGATGAAGTGACCGTCATGGAAGAGGAAGTAGCAAACTTAATCGTCGATATGAACGCCGCCATCGCAGAAGCGGAATCGTTCGTAAAACAGCTAAAGATCGACGAAGAGGTATAAGTTCAGCCCCTACTCGCTCCTTAGCGCCGATGCTGGCTTCAGACGGGCTGCTCGGTAGGCTGGAATCAATCCAGCCAAGGTGCTTATACAGATAGCACTGAAGAAGATAAACACAAAGTCCGCCTGTTGATAATCCGCAGGGATCTTAGTGAACTGATAAAACCGGATCAACGTCTCCTCCTTGTTGAAAACACCAGCCACCGATCTTACAATTTCATTGCGGTTCGCCAAAGCGAGGAAGGCCAGTGAAAATCCAATGACCGTTCCGGCCAGCCCAATGATGAATCCCTGTAGGGTAAAGCAGGCGAGCAACCCCGGCGTCTTCGCGCCCATGGCACCCAGAAGACCGATTTCCTTCGTCTTGCGCACGACGGTGATTAGCAGAGTACTGGTGATAGCAAAGGCAGAAACGACGATTATAAACAACAACAGGAAAAACATAACCGACTTCTCCAACTGCAGAACAAACAGAAAGTCGCGGTTAAGATCGAGCCAGGAAAATGCCCGAACTCCCAGAGGCAGGTCATCCCGACTCAGTAGGATCTTATTGATCTCGGCGGTTATTAAATCGACCTGCTCTTCGTAACCTTCTTTCAGGCGAACCGTAACACCATGGATGCCGTCTTCCAGACCATAGAGTTCCTGCATAACTGACAGTGTGGAAAACAGGGTGTTATTATCGATCACTGTCCATCCTGTTTCAAGGATAGCGGCAACACGAAGCTCACGGGGGAGCATGACCTCTTCCTGTTTGAACTTCTCGATGATAAGGGGCGACACAACTTCCAACACATCACCCCGGTAGGCTCCTATCTTACGAGCAAGGCCCGAGCTGATGATGATCGAATCGTCATCGAGATCGTCAATCGTACCGGCAGTCAGAAACTGCTCAAAGGGAATTACCTCGGCCTCCAGGTTCACATCTATCCCTCGAATCGCCGGAAAAACCGGTATATTTCGATTCTGAACCATGACAAAACCGTAGGCGTACGGGGCAACCGCATGAACGACTTTCTCGCCCTTATACTCAGTTTCGAGAACCGCCTGCATAACCCCGTCGTAATCGTAGATTACAGATCCCGCCTCAACACGAATATCGCCCGAGGTTTCCACGATCTTGTCGCGAATCTCCTTTTGAAATCCGTTCATAACCGTGAGTACGACGACCAACACGCACACTCCGAGACTCACACCCAATACCGAGAGCACCAGGTAAAACGATGCGAATCGACCTGACGGGAACAGTTGTTTAACGGCTAGATAAAGATACCAAGGCATGGGCTAGGAGAAAGACGCTAGGAGTGAGGCGATAGAACGCTAGCATTAAACACCCTCAGGACTTGAAAACTCAACGACACTCGAACCCCAACCCAGTTTCTCAGAAAAAACAGAAGTCATGGACAGGAGACCATGACGGCCTGATCAGGCTTCAGCTTCTTCTTCCGCTTGCTGGGCCTTTGTCGGCCTCAGTGCCGGGAAGAGAATCGTATCACGGATATTAGCAGCTCCTGTCAGCAGAATGATCAGTCGGTCAATTCCCACACCCATTCCCCCGGCGGGGGGCATCCCCTGCTCCATCGCCGTTAAAAACTCGGTATCCAGGTCTTGAGTCTCCTCACCCACTTGAGCTTCAAACATCTCTTTCTGAATAAACGGATCATTCTGTTCTGAGTATGCCGGCGCGATTTCCTGCCCATTGATGCAAAGTTCAAAGACATCGAGCACTCCCGCGTCGTCCTGATTAATTTTCGCCAGCGGGCACAATTCCTTGGGAATGTGAGTAACGAAAGTCGGTTGGATCAGAGTCGGTTCGATCAGCTTTTCAAACACGTTATTCGTCACCTCGTAGTCCTCGAGTTCAGGATTGACCTGAATCCCGAGTTTCTTGGTGGCCGCCAGTTTCTCTTCGGTCGTTCGGCTGAACCAGTCCCTATCCTGGGTCGCTTCGAGAATGAGTTCCTTGTAAGACACTTCCCGCCATTCGCCTCCGAGCTCGATTTCGACACCCTCTGAGTTTGTAATTTTCGTAGTACCCAAGACGTCGTTACAGATTGTCTGAACCATACCATGAATCAAAGTCATCATGCCACGAAAGTCACTGTAGGCCTGATACACTTCGAGCATTGTAAACTCAGGATTGTGCCGCCGTGAAAGACCTTCATTCCGAAACACCCGACCGATTTCAAACACCCGGTCAAACCCACCCACCAGCAAACGCTTGAGATGAAGTTCCAAAGCAATACGTAGATAGAAATCGCAATCCAACGCATTGAAATGGGTTACAAAAGGCCGTGCCGCAGCCCCACCTGCGATGTGATGAAGGGTAGAAGTTTCCACCTCCATAAAGTCTTGTGCTTCGAGATAGCGACGGATGCAGGAGATAATCGCACTGCGTTTTTTGAAACGCTCGCGGCTTTCCTCATTCACAATCAAGTCGAG
Source organism: uncultured Opitutaceae bacterium (assembly GCA_964352065.1). Taxonomy (GTDB): domain Bacteria; phylum Verrucomicrobiota; class Verrucomicrobiia; order Opitutales; family UBA2995; genus UBA2995. Next base: position 46,084 of record CAYGQM010000036.1, on the reverse strand, counting down.
GTGGCGATTCCGGTAGATGGTATCCGTATCAGTCAGACCATGCCATTTTTCAGGCAACGGGCGCATAGACTTGGAGACGATTGCATAATCGGTCACCCGCACGGTAATCTCCCCGGTCTGGGTAACGAAAAGGGGACCTGACACGCCGATGATATCACCGATGTCATGCTTGCGGAGTTTGAAATACTTTTCCTCACCTAATTCGTCACGCTTGGCGTAAATCTGAATCTTACCATCGCGGTCGAGGATCTTGGCGAACATGGCCTTACCCATCACGTTGAGGTTCGTGATACGACCTGCCACAGAAACCACTGCCTGCTCAAGCGCTTCACCCTCCTCCTCCGGTTTATACAATGCCTTCGCGGTAGTAGAGGTATGGGTCTGATTCCAATTCTGGCGAAATGGGTCGATTCCCTCCTCACGCAACTTATTCAACTTTGCCAAACGAACGGCAAAGAGATCGTGGGAATTGTCCGAAGTGTTATTGCTCATGGTCGTGATAAAAAACGGGCAACCATGAACAGCGCACCAGGAAAGCGCAACGGAAAATCTGGCGCCCAGTAGCCGTTGTTTATACACAGGTTTACTTCGCCACCCGATACAGGGTATCCACGCAATTCCGCAGGTATTGTTCGTCACTCATGGCCACCGTAACTTCCTCTGGAAAGGGAACTTGCCCGCGAAAGAAATTAGAGAGTTCGGAATACAAGCGTGTGCGCTGAAGTGGATCCATTTCCTCCCTACGGCGGAGGGCCTCCAACGCAATCGCGGACTGCTCGGGCGTGATTCGTTGCCGCAACAATGCTTCCAAACGTGGATATTCCTTAAACGAGTTGAAGTAATTTCCCAACACGCCGCTCAATTCGGGGGCCTCTACATTGGAGATCCTGACAACCACCGTTCCCGCTGCCATATCGCCGAGCCTTTGGGAGCGACGACTAACCAGCGCACAAGTACCTCCGACAAAATAAAAGACCGGTAGACTATCCACAAACCGCAGCAGGTTCCGCAAAACGATTTGATTGGGACTGAGTTTAAGGCCGGCAGCATCTATAACCCGCAGTCGCAGCAACCGTTTCCCCAGCGTCTGCCCACGCCAGACCATTTCAAGGAGCATAAAATAACCGATCGAAAGCAGAAAATACAATAGAACACTAAGCGCCACCGCGATATCAGTTGAAATAAAACCCAGCAACCCGACCGCAACCGACAAGGCAGACATAAGCGCAGAGATGGTCATAAGGTCTACTGCCAGCGCGATAAACCGAACCACCGGACTGGCCAATTGGTGAACAAACCTCACGCCTTCTGGCGTTTGAATAATCAGTTGATTGAATCGCCCCTTCATCGCCCAACGGATTCTCCAGACCTGCCCGCATAGGTGAAGTAGACTACCACCCCGATCATCTGAAGCGTTCCGAATCCTATCTTCACCGCATAAGGAAGCATGGGCTCATGATACTGGGAGAAGAAACTCTCGATGACTCCAGCCCATATAAGCATGGCACCCACTCCAAAGATAATAACCACCAGGTCACCCCGAACTTCCTTCAAACGCTGAGCCAAGGCCATACGGCCACGGGCAAACAACAGGGTTTTCCCCAACAAGAGACCTCCCTGGCCAGCCAGCAAAATTGCCGGTATCTCAACGCTTCCATGGGGCAACAACCAACCAACGAGAAAGACAGATTCCCCGGCAAGGATGTAGTCCATGATAACGGCTCCGATCAGGACGCCGTTGTAGAAAAGCAGAATACTGGTTCCCACGCCAAAAGTCATTCCCAGCGCCAATGTGAAGATAGCCACCTGCGTATTGTGGGTCATTAACTGGGCTGAAAAGGCCGATTTGCTTCCATCCATATGATCTTCTTTTCTCGCTTCCTCTTCAGCAACGCGATCGCTCGGATCCCCCAACAAATGAGAAAATGGCATCAACACCGACTTCGAATCGCTATCATAGGCTATCGCCAAGGCCCCAAAAACTGCCCCACCACAAAACAGAGCCATTACGATCGCAAATAGCCGGGCATGTCGCCTCACCGTCTGCGGAAAGCTCGTGATCAGTTTCATAAACGCTTTCGAAAAGGGCAAACGCCGGGCAGTGCCATGCATTTCCCCAAACCCTCTTGCGACTAATCCTTCCAAGTAACTTCGAGTACGGGGCTCGGAAGCATAGGTGTTCAACTTGGCCAAATCTGCAGCTATCCTCTCATACAGGTAATGGTAGCGCTGCGCCTCTTCAAGATTCAGGCGTAAACTGGTATTGGATTCCAGGCTACCAACCATCGCCTCAAATTCGTCCCACTCAGAACGGCGATTTCTAATAAACTTTTCTACATCCAATATCATATAAGATAATGCGTTTCCATTTCCGCACTACAACACCTGCCGTTGTTTCACAGACAAGTACTGGTTAACAAGATCCAGACTCAGTTTCTCATCATCGATGACTGAGAAATCCACGCCCGCAGTGCGCAGCTGGGTTTTTAAATGATTTAGCCCCTCCCAGCGCAGGTGGCCGGCTATCTCATCAGAAAGCGAGACCGGTTCCTCAATCGGCGATTCATAGATCGGATGGACACCTTCCCTACGGATCGAGTTTACCATGACATAGTGATGTCCCGCGACCATCCCAATATGGCGGCTAAATTCCTCCGCAGCTGCCGAGTCGCTCAGGTCAGTCAAAAAGATAAGCAGGGCCCTCCGACGAAGGCGAAGCCGAAGAAAGGTAAACAACTCATCGAGGTCAAAGGGACCCCTTTCCGTTTTCAGGTCAAACAAAGCGTTCTGGATTACCTGTCCATGCTGCTTACCACCACTTGCACGAACAAAGCGCGACACCCGTTGCCCAAACGCCACCATCCCAAACAGGTCTCCCTCTCTTTCTGCGACCATACTCAATACGCTCGCCGCAGTCACATAACGCTCCAGGAAAGTCTCTTTATAGGTTGATTCATCATCGGTATCCCTTCTACGGGTACGAACCCCGCTCAATCTGGAGTGATCAATGACCAGGTAGATCTCCTGCGTACGTTCAACCTGGTAAGTCTTTGTTACCAACTCACCTCGTTTGGCTGAAGCCTTCCAATGAATATCCAACATACTATCGCCCGAGCTATATTCGCGAAGCTGCTCATACTCACGCCCCTGACCAACCATTCGCTGTGCATGTACACCGATACTGCCGCGGTTTAAAAAAAGATTGGCCATTTGGCGGCGTTCCCGACGCATGTTAGGGTATACACGAATCTCTGCATCGATTGAGTAGCGCCTGCGTATATTGAACAATCCCCACTTCGATGGTACCTCCACATACAGCTCAGTACCCCGAAAGACCCCTCGCGCTTGCGCCACTATCTTCCACTCAACGGTCCATCGGGAGGCATCCTTACCCGCGAGCGCGATTCGTTGAACCTCATTCGTTTGAACAAACTCAACCGGCAGCGGCAGACCTAAAGTTAATTCCTTGGGGCGGTGTTGTTCAAAGCATAGGTGGGTTGCCAACTTCCCTTCAACATCCCGAGCCAGCCGGGTAAGTGGATCTGCTTTGACTACCAGACCATTCAGGCGATCTGCGGAACTCAACAAGTCGACCAACCCCATCAGCACCACCGCAACGAACCCCACCGCCAACAACCAACTCAATTCTATTCTGGCAGCTACAAGCAACCCGAGTGGCATAAGCATGCCTACCAAGATCAGCAGGGAAATACGGGGGGCAGGACGCATCAGCGGGGAACTGGTATACTATCCAATAGTTGGGTTATGACTTCAGGGATCGTTAGACCTTCGATTTCATACTCCGGACGAAGGGCAAGACGATGCGATAGAACCGGTACCGACAATTCCTTTACATCGTCCGGGGTTACAAAATCCCGCCCGTCCAGCGCAGCAGCAGCTCTGGAAGCCAGCACCAACGCTTGAGTAGCCCGCGGCCCAGCTCCGACGAGCACGGACTCCTGGGTCCGGGTGCGTCGGATCAGTTCGACAATATAGGCAAGAAGCTCGTCCCGGAGCACCACACCGCTCAAGGCTGCCTTCACCGCCGTTAGTTCCCCTGCGGACAAAACGGGCTCGATCACACCACTGCCCAATACCTTCTCAGGAGAATCACTGCTCAACATTCTCTTTGCCAGATCCAGCTCTTCTGCTTCCTCCGGGTAATCCATGAGAATCTTGAGCATAAACCGATCTTGCTGGGCCTGTGGTAGGGCATAGGTGCCTTCATGCTCAATGGGATTCTGAGTCGCGAAAACCGTGAAGCTCGGGTCCAGAGGAATCTCTTCGCGATCAATCGTTACCCGGCGCTCCTGCATCGCTTGCAACAGTGCAGACTGTGTCTTGGCCGGTGCGCGATTGATTTCATCAGCCAGCAGAAAGGTCGTGAACACAGGGCCTTTAACAAGCGTAAAATCCTGAGTCTTCATGTTGAAGATATTCGTCCCGGTGATATCGGCTGGCATAAGGTCCGGCGTAAACTGGATGCGGTTATTTTCAACAGCGAGCACCGAGGCAAGAGTCCGGACCAATAAAGTCTTTGCGACACCCGGCACGCCTTCGATCAAGGCATGACTCCCTGTCAGTATAGTAATCAATGTCAGATCTATAACCGGCCTCTGACCTATAATGACTTTCCCGATCTCAGCACGGGCAGCCTCCACTCGTTGATGAAATTCAGTCAGGGTATCTTCGTTCATAAACGTTTCCTCTTCTTTCTATTGATGATGGATTTTATTCTTAAATGGGTTTGTAAAGGGTGCGTTCTCAACGCGGATGCCGCTGCCTGCTCGGAAAGGATAGTTTCTGCTTCCTCGAGTTCGGCGGCGTAGTAGCGACGGTCGGTCTCAGTCTTTATGAACGTGGCTTTCCACTTACGAAAGGCTTCAGCCGGCATTTTGGACAAGGGAACGCTTCGGCGAACCAAATCCGCCAAACCGGCTTCGGAAGAATGATCGGCCAATATTACATCCTCGCCTGTGCGATTCGCAAAGGGAGGCAGCAAAGGAGACGCTCCGCGCCAAACGACCAACAACAAAAGCGCAAACAACGCTACAAAAAAGCCGCTAAGACGGTATCTTCTGATAAGCTTGGCGATACCCGTCGTCTCAGAAACGCCCAAGTGCGTCTCGTCGAAAATCAAAGTCTTGTTACTTCCGATAACCCAAATAAGTAGACCGCTAAAGCGGTGCTTTAAAAGACCCTCATTCGAAAGCAGGTAGTCATCCGTGAGTACGGCTATACTTCCCTCTCCATATCGACGCTCCGCAGCAACCACTTCTTCCTCCACTTCATAGACCGGCAGCCAAAGATCCCCCAATCCCTCGAGCGCTCCACCCTTTCTCCAAGGAAGTTCTACAGGCAAAGTTGAAAACGAAGGCCCTGAAAGCTGAGCTGAATATTCATTTCGCTTACCATGAATGAGTGAAAGCTCTCCCCAGAATTCCTTTTGATCGGATTTTGCCTTTCGTCTGAATGCCAACTCTTCGTCATCGGCCACCTCGTTTTCCTCACTGTCAACTGCGTCGTCAGATGCAGAGCCTTCGGGCTGCTTTGTGTCTTCCTCCTTATTGTCCTCTTCCTCGCCCTCCAGGTATCGGTAGGCAACTCGATCTGTATTCATGGCGATCACCAGACGCCCTCCGCTCCTCACAAATTCACGAATCGATTCGTATTCAGCTAACTCATACATACTCCAACCCCAGGTATTGGCCATTAGCAATGTAGCATTTGGCGATATATCCTTCCACTCGTTAAGGGGAGTAAAATTACGTTCCACTGCCAAATCCGGCAGCGCTGCGAAGCTCTCAAACAGCACCTTCGTGCCGAGTGGATCCGGTCGCAAGCTGGATCCGACCGGGTAGGAATCGCCGGTTTCAAACCGAAGATGGATCAACTTGCTCAAACCCGCACCGAGCAGGGCCAATGTAACTGTAAGGACAACGATACTTACTGTGGTGGCTTTCACGACAAGACCCCCGCTTCTTCCAAATGACTTTCCATTTCGGAAATCTCCGCGGGTCCAGTAATGCGCTCACCATACCAGACACTTTCGAATAGCCGAACTTCTTTTCTGTAAATATCAATCAATCCCGTTTTCCCGTGCGCGCGACTGGCAATCTCACGGGCATATTCACGATTACTTTTGGATTTCCGTACTACGATCAACCCCTCACTGGAGAGCGCAGATAACTGAGCCAGAAAATACGCGCGCAAGGCTAACCTGAATTCGCCCTTGGCAATCAACTCCCGCGCGAGTTCCACCCATCGGTTGCGGGGAAGCAAATCAGCGGCCACCTCCTCTTCATTGAGATCAGGCACCGCTTCCGGTTCAGTACTCTGCGTCCCTTCCACTGTATCCAGAGGCTGGTACATTTTCCAAGCACGGATGCCGAAATAGATGACACACAGAACAAAGAGTGCGATTAACAGGTAACTAAAGAAAGTTCCTAGCCCCGGGAAACCTTCCCAGCCATCGCCCATCGCCTTTTCGACATCGGACTCGCGATCAGATTTCAACAACTTCTCAAACCACCGACTCACCTTTTCCTGCCAGGTCTTCAACGTCTTCCCTAACGATTCCAACCATTCCGGCTTTTCAGCGTTCGTCTCGATTTCTTCGCGTGGAAACCGCCATACGAATTCACGGCGCTGAAAAACCTCTTCTATAGAGGCATCCAGCGTGTCAGGTTCAATCGATGCCTCCGTAAAATCAGGATCTATAGATTGTGCACGAAGCCCCGCCCCTTCATCCACAAGTAAAGGGGATAGTGTGAATAAACAAAAAGTGAGCACTCCCTTTACTACTTGGTCGGACACCAGGGTCCGTCGCAGTCGCAACAACATATCCGCGCCACTTTTCCTGGAAGCACAGTAGTGAAGACGAATGCAATATACCGCTTTGAACAAGGGGTCTGTAACTGCGTAAGACAACAACAGGCAGGAGATCAAAGTCGTACTATTAAACAGATGCACCCCTGCTCGTGAAAAAACGGTTTCCAACCCCAAAAGCGTCTTCAACAAATAAGGCACAAAAAAGATAACCGTTAGAAAGTTTATAAAACTCAGAATAAAGACCCCCATGAGTAATGATAGAACGACCCAATTTTGCTCGGTCCAGATACGGGCAAGTTGCCAATGGGCGGTAGTACTGTTGCTATTTGGATCTTCATCTTTCGGATTGGCTACCAGCAGATTTTGATAAAAGGCACTGATCCAGGCAAAAGGGAGGGTTATCACAAAAGCGATCGGTAAAACGAATAACCCAGTACTCTGCCAAAAAGCCTGGCGCCGCAAAACCGACAACCAGTCTCCCGCCAACCACTCGGGCTCATGCTGATCGTGCAACGCCTCGCGCAGTCCTCTAGCAAACCGAACCTGCATAAGCTTGCACCAGAGAAACAACAATGCCACCCCGATGGAACCCGGCACCAACACCTGTTCAGCAAGACCACTACTGGCCATCTCTGTCCAAAAGAAAAGAAAGCCGAGAATGAATGGGGCCATCCCGCAGACATAAAACGTCCACGAAGCTAACGAGGTCTGTCGCAGTAAATGTATACCCTCCTCCATCAAATCGACCGCAGTAGGCTCGCCATCCTGACGTTTCCGTCGTCGTTTGAATCGACCGGATGTTACCACGGCACTGACAGGTGCTTCTAGCTCAGCCATTCCTAATCGAAAAACGCTCCTGAATGGAAGTTAGACGGAATCGCCAGAAGAATCCGGCCGACAAAATAAAAGAACGCTACCGTAGTTATAAACCCGATACCAGCTAACATCCAGGTAATTAATAGTCTGCCAATTCCAGCCGACTCCTTTACGTCATCCTGAAGTAAATCATCCAGACAGGGACGACAGATCATACGACCTTCGTGCTCGGTCACACATTCACGACAGTAGAAGCGTTGACAGGAGGGACATCGAGCCACCGCTTCCCGATTCAGGTGCTGAAAACATTTCGAATGTGCGAGGGGAGTAGGCATCACTATTCGTTGATCTTCCGCTCAACTTCCTGTTGAGACCCTGGCTGATCCTGGACCAAAGGAGGCGGGACAGCTACCGAGGGGGCCAGTGGCGGAGGCTTCGCTACCGCAGATGGTGGATCCGTCTTCCTTTCGCGCCTTTTATTCAGCTCCTTTTGTATGGCAGTCCTAAGCTCATCAATGGATAAGCGTCCTTGAACCGCCTCGATCTTTTCCGCCAGAATATCTTCTGCTTTTTCGACTCTCCGCTTCGTATTCAGACCATGGATCATGACCGTCTGAACGGCAGTTTTGACACCAAACACAGCTGATCCTCGTTGGTATACGTTAAAGATCAGTCCAACAGCACAAATGCCTGCCAGAACAAGAAAGGGCCAGAACCAGTCTCCACGAGTGTCGGCAAATGCGAGTCCACCAAATAACAAACTGAACATAAAAAACAGAATGCCGATGACGATGCCAACTTGCGAATACGATACAAGTATCGCCTGAATATCATTATAATAGAGCCGCCGGTAGGATTCGGTATAACGCCCTGTCACGATCAGGAGATGATCTTCCCCCAAATAGGAAGACTGCACACTCAGCAGAGTATTGCCTGAGAGTTTTTTGTAATCTGACCGTTTGGCCTTCATGCAAGGACACCCCCCAGCTTACCCGTGAACGATAATACCCAAAACGCGATCTGAGCCAGAGACAACAAACCGGCGACCACATAACGCCACCGCATATGGGAGAAAACACCCGTCGGTCCTTCTTTCCACTTAAAGATGCAAATCCACAAAACGATCGGAGCTGTGAACAGCGTAAAAAAAACGGTGAGCAGGGGAAATACGGCAAGAGCCAACGCAATCGAATCCCATTTGGTCTGATAATTCTTCACCTTGGAATCCGAGGTATTTCCGACAAGCGTTTGCAGCGCCTCCAAACTGACAGTCTTCCCTTTATACTCCGTCGTGCATAGGTTGCAAATCATCCGACCACTCACATCGCAGATCGCAGTGGCCGGAACGCGTTCATGGAAAAAGCAGGTCGCTTGTCCATGCTCCAATATCGACTCCGGTTTAACTAACTCACTGGATCGGATGACCGCAGGAAAAAGGCGGATATCGTGCGGCGCGGCTCCCCATTTGGACGCATAATCGGTAACCACCGGTAGGTCCGGCATTGATAGCTTCTGAGAGTCGCGCAACGACTTGAGAAACAGATCCATCAGTCAACCAAACCGGGACCAGATTTTGAGTCGGACTCAGAAGAGCCGCCCAAATCATCATAGAAAGCCGAAACCGAGGTGATAATGTACGGAAACACCCACAAAAGCCCGACCAAGAACGCCAGCATGCCAAGTAGGTACCACCCGATGAAACTTAGATAGAGCATCAGCAGTTTCTTCTTCTTTCCCGCCATCATTTCGACGCTCTGGTTGAGCGCATTCATGGTACCCACTTCAGGATCATCAATCGCGATGAACATTGCCATCGAATAGCGCAAATACATGAACATGTAGACCGCAATACCAGGGACGAAAGCGACAAACATCCCAATAACAAATAAAGGATCCGCCTCCCCCGAACCTGAGGATTCCATGGCAGAAATGCCCATAATCACCAAAATTATTCCGGGAATTGCCGCAGCAAATCCCGCAAGTCCCGAGATCAAACCCACGACAAAATTTACCAACCAGGCGATACCAAAGTTCGAAAAACCACTAAATAGAACACCCAGCTCAGTATCCTCCTGCCGACTAATCTTCAAAAATATGTTTCGGTATCCGAAAGCCAGAGGTCCCGATATTACAAATTGGACGATTGAACCCAAAAAAGGGATGAAGGCACCAACGACCATTATCAAAAACCAAATAGCGGAAGCACCAGCACCAAGGCCCCATTTACCCGACAAAGACTCCCGTGCCTTGGCTCGGAGTTCAGCGTTGGGCGTTTGGCCCCCGGTTCCATTTCCACGACGGGATCCCAAAGGCACGCTTACACCTTCCTTCAATCCCTGCGCATAGCTGTCACGGCAATTCGGACATACCTTGGTGGCTCCTGCAGGAATCAGTTCATCGGGCTGGACGTTCGTGCCACACGTGGGACAAGCAACGCTACCCCCGGTTGGGCTTGGAGCAGTCGCATTTCCGAAAACGGATCCATAAGAGGCCCAATCACCCATGCCCTCTTTCCAGACAAGGTCTTCAGTGGAAATCGCTCCGGACGCGGCAAGCTTTTGGAGTTCGTCTTCAGAAACAGGTCCTTTCTGTTCACCGTTTTGTGCGTAAAACCAAGTCATAGATTAGTGGGTTGAGCATTTGAGTTTATGTAAATTTGGATGAAAGCGCCTCGGACAAATGACTTCCTACCCTATCTCAAGTGATTCGGTTAACGAAAGACAAGGAACGGCCAACCGTCGCTGAACTCAAAGACTGATTCGAGAGAACTCTCAACATGAAGAAGGCAGAAAAGATGGACACGGAAGGGTTAGAGGGTGTGAGAACTACTCTGATCATTTTAACAGCCTGAGGTTTCCGCAAGACAGAAATTGAGTCAAAATAGTATGGGCATACCCAAGTATAAGACGGCTCTGAAACGGTCACATTTTCATGGATACTAAAAAATCCTTGAAAAGACTTGTGTGCCATGAGGGAGATCCTTTTTTCTATCTCTTCGCTTCGCTGATCTTCCAGGCGAGCACGAGTCCGCATCCACAAATTTCTGAGAGTCCTTTATGTACCGCATTGTCATCTTCTTGCTGTTATTCGGCATATGGATCATATTTTCTGGTCAATTTGATGCATTTCACCTCTCGCTAGGCATCATTTCCTGCCTGATAGTCACAGCCATCTCTTCCAGTTTCTTCTTTTCCAACCGGAGTAAGACTCTAAGCACGCGGATCGGTGAGTTGATGCGTCTCCCCGGATACATGCTCTGGCTGCTTTGGCAGGTTGTCCTCTCAAACATCCACATCCTCAAAATGGCGCTGACACCTGGGGAAATCAAAGAGCTCGACCCTAGTCTTGTTCGAATAAAGACGAAACTGAAGACGGATTTCGGAAAATATGCCCTCGCCAACTCAATCACCCTTACACCTGGCACGATCACGATCGATATCGATGGTGATGAGATGCTGATACATTCTATCAGTAAACACACTGCTGATGGCGTAAAAGATGACACTATGGAGCGCAAAGTGGCTCAAGTATTCGAAGGGGGAAGCAAGTAGGCCGATGGAAACCTTTATAGCTTACGCAGGGGTAGCCATTCTTGCCCTCATGCTTCCGATCCTTTACCGCATTGTGGTAGGTCCCACAGCGATCGACCGCATCGTAGCCGTAAACGTAATCGGTACCAAGACCGCCGTATTACTCATTGTGATAGGAATGATTTTTGAGCGGGTTGACATGTTTGTGGACTTTGCACTCACCTACGCGCTGCTGAATTTCATAGGTTCCATCGCAGCCGCACGATTCTTGAATCGCGTCAACCCGATTAAGTCATTCACGGCCATGGAAGCGGAGGACTCCAAAGAATGATTATCAACACGATCAGCATTTTTCTCATCTGCACTGGCATCGTATTCTTCATCGGTGGAGCAGTCGGGATTCTGCGTTTCCCGGACTTCTACACTCGCATGCACGCTGCCGGAAAAGGAGACACTTGCTCAATGTTTCTAATTCTCCTGGGGTTGGGACTTTACCAGCTCCACGAACCCACCTTGGCCAACTTTCTGGTTTTCGGAAAGATCATGTTCATCACCCTCTTCATCATGGTAACCAGCCCGACCAGCACTCATGCACTGATCAAGGCTGGATTCGAAGAAGGGATCAAGATGTGGACCCGTAAGAACCGGATTAAGGAGGAAAGCGAATGATCTGGATCTTCGATATCATCATCCTGATTTTTTTAATCATCACGGCCTTTATATCTCTACGGGTAAAAGACCTGCTGAGTGCCACCATGATCTTCGGTGTGTATAGCCTGCTTATGTGCCTGTTGTGGGCTGGCATGGGTGCCGTAGACGTGGCCTTTACCGAAGCAGCCGTAGGCGCCGGAGTCAGCGCTGTATTCTTGATTTCAACCATATTGCGCACGTCAAGGAGGTCTTCAGATTGAAAATCCTAGGATTACTTACCGTACTAATTACCGGCTTTTTGTTGATTCAGGCTGAAAAGGATTTTCCTGATTGGGGAGATTCCAATTCTCCAGCCAGTAGCTACAAGCTTTCGCAGCATTACATTACGCAGACCTTCCCGGAAACCACTGTCCCCAACATGGTGACAGCCGTTCTCGCTGATTACCGTGGCTATGATACGATGTTTGAAACCGTCGTCATCTTTACAGCGGGTATAGCAATCATTGGCATCCTTCGCGTATTCGGGTCCGGAATTAAGCTCGATCACCCGGAGGTAGTTCTCACGAAAAAGAAGCCAGACCTCATCGTTGAAACCACCTGCCGATTGCTCATACCCATCATTCAGCTTTTTGCACTCTATGTAGTCGCCCATGGACACCATAGTCCCGGTGGAGGGTTCCAGGGGGGCGTTATTTTTGGCGCCAGTTTTATACTGCTGGCTCTCGCCCGCGACCTCCAGTATGCACAGCGGTGGGTACCCGAGAATAGGGTACTTACGCTCGCCGGTATCGGGATTTTCATCTACGCAGGCTTTGGCGTCGCATCATTGATCTTGGGAGGCAACTTCCTCGACTACGGCTTCTTGGACGCGATCATACCCGGAGACATTAAAGCAGCGCACTCACACAGTATGCTCGGTGTCGAAATCGGGGTAGCATTCACGGTTACGGCCATCATGTTCTCGATTTACTCAAGCCTGTCTTCGAACGGCCATATGAAGGAGGGCATTTAATCGATGGAAGCTTTAGAAACTCTAGCGGATAAATTCAATTACTGGGTCTACATCGTCATCATGATGATTGGGCTCTATGCCATGGTTTCGAAAAATAACCTGATCAAGAAACTGATCGGGATGTCTATCTTTCAAACGGCCATTATCCTCTTCTATGTTTCTATTGGCTATAAAGATGGAGCTACCATCCCGATCCTCTACCATGACCAGGTGCATGGAGCTCATCATGCTGAGGAAGGAGACCATTCAGACGAAGCGGTTCACCATGACGAAGAACATGCCGTCGAAGCAATCGCGAAGGATGCAATTCATCATGAGGAAGGGTACGGGACACAAGATCTTCATGAAACCAGTCACCAGGATATTTCCCCTATTGATGCACACATGATGCACAATGAATCGGATCACGCACTGGAAGCGGGACATGGAGGTTTATCGATTGACCCAAATCAATTTGAGAATCCACTGGTCCACGTTCTCATGCTTACCGCCATCGTGGTCGGCGTCGCCACGCTCGGAGTCGGACTGGCCATCTCACAAAAACTCTACGGTGAATTCGGCACCATAGAGGAAAACGAAATCATTGAACAATTGAGGACAGGCAATGATTGAGCAGGCTCCGATACTCATTTTGATTTTCCCGTTCCTGACAGCGATATTCGTTGCTTTAGTCGGATCGCAAGTAAAGTCAGCCAGCTGGTTACTGACGGTAGCCAGCCTGGGAGCTTCTGTTTGCGCGACCTTAACCACATTGGTTCAGGTTCTGGAACAAGGTACCATCCGTTATTATGTGGGCGGATGGGCGCCTCCATTCGGCATCGAGCTCCGAATCGACGGTTTAAACGCTCTGGTTGCTGTAACCGTTTCCGTCGTGGCTCTTCTCGGAGCCATCTACTCGGAAGGTCGCGTTGAATCCGAAACGCCGAAAAAGTCGTCCCAGTATTATGCGTTGTATTTATTGCTCTCTGCCGGGTTACTAGGAATCGTTATCACAGGTGATGCTTTCAATCTGTATGTGCTCTTGGAAATCGCCGCTTTGACGAGCTACGCGTTGCTCGCTATGGGTAACAAACGAGCAACGTTAGCAGCATTCAAGTATCTGATCATGGGGACCATTGGGGCCTCTTTTTATCTGCTCGGCGTCGGCTACCTCTACATCAAGACAGGATCGTTGAATATGATCGATATTCAGGAACAGCTCGTCGCGAATGGGCTACAGGATTCGTCCACTGTTCAAGTTTCTTTCATCATGATCACCGTCGGGCTCTGGGTGAAGATGGCGTTTTTCCCGCTCCATGCCTGGTTACCTAATTCTTACGCGTTCGGACCGACCACCAGTAGTTGCATCATGGCACCTCTGGTCACGAAAGTGATGATCTATGTCATGGTGAGAATGGTGCTCACCGTGTTTGGTCCGGTCTACGCATTTGAAGTGCTGGAATGGGGCAACATCGTCGTGTGGCTGGCCGTCATCGCGATCCTGGCTGGCTCCATAGGCGCGCTTGCGCAAAAAGATCTTCGAAAGATGCTCACCTTCCTGATTATCGCGGAAGTGGGCTACATGGTTGGAGGTGTGTGGTTGGCTGATGAGACGGGCATGACGGGTGCGATCTATCACATCATCAGTGATGCGTTTATGACTCTATGTGTTTTCCTATTTGCAGGAATCGTATTCGCAAAAACAGGCGCTCGGGACATCTACGCAGTGGAAGGGCTCTTCAAGAAGATGCCACTCACCATGATCGGATTTCTCGTTGGTGCATTTTCGCTCATCGGAATTCCACCAACAGCCGGGTTTTTTAGTAAGTGGTATCTGATCCAGGGCGGCATCAACTCAGGAAACTGGGAATACGTGATCGCATTACTCATCTCAAGTCTCGTCAACGCTGTCCTCTTTTTCCGTATCATCGAAATCGCATATTTTGGAAAGAATCCAGCGGAAGGCCACGATCATCATCATGGTGACGATCACTCAGGAATTTCTGAGGCTCCTATCACCCAATTAGTCCCCCTCCTCGGAACAGCTGCGATCATCTTACTCATCGGAATCTTTAACAAAGACCTGGTCGCTGTGATCCAGAATTTCCTCGAACCTTTTAACCTGGTAGCCGGCATCCGTTAATATGACTCCCGCAATTACCAGCATCACTCCCCTACTCGCCTGCCTCGCCTCGTTGGCAGCGGTGCTTCCTATTCTTCTGCTAAGAAAAACGCCAAACCTACGTGAAAGCGCGACATTCGCAGCCGGTTTCATAAAATTCGGTCTGGTTGTTTCTATGCTTCCAACGATATTGGGTGGGATACAAATAGAGTACACCCTCTGGCAAATCCTGCCAAACCTTTCGATCGCGTTTCGGGTAGACGGATTGGGCATGCTGTTTGGACTGGTTGCATCCAGCCTCTGGATACTGACCTCCCTATACACGATAGGCTATATGCGAGGACTCAAAGAGCACTCGCAAACCCGTTTTGTGGCGTTCTTTGCGGTATCCTTATCAGCTACGATCGGCGTCGCTTTCTCAGCCAACCTTTTTACCCTCTACCTTTTTTACGAGATGCTGTCCTTAGCGACCTATCCGCTAGTGACCCATCATCAGGATAAGGAAGCAAGAACCGGTGGGCGGACTTACCTGACCTATCTCTTGTCCACGTCGATCGGGTTCGTGCTCCCCGCATTGATCTTCGTCTTTGTGAAGACCGGAAGCAGCATGGAATTTGCCGAGGGAGGATTCCTGGCCGGACACGTCAGTGGGAAAGAAGCCCTGATACTCCTACTACTTTTTACCTTCGGCTTCGCAAAATCGGGACTGATGCCATTCCATTCATGGCTTCCGGGAGCGATGGTAGCCCCCACTCCCGTAAGCGCACTTTTGCACGCTGTAGCAGTCGTGAAGGTCGGAGTGTTCTGTGTAATCCGAGTATTCACCGGAGTATTCGGACTGGAGTTCCTCAAGACGATGGACATCGCAACCGTGATCGCCTGGGCTGCTGCATTTACGATCGTAGTTTCATCCCTGATCGCACTTTCCCAGGACAACCTGAAACGCCGCCTGGCATTCTCAACCATCGGTCAATTATCGTATATCATTCTCGGAGTTGCATTGCTCAGTGATAGAGCCGTCATGGGATCGATGACCCACATAGCGATGCACGCGGTCGGGAAGATCACCCTATTCATGTGTGCGGGCGCAATCTTCGTTGCCTCTGGAAAGAAATACATAAGCCAGATGGACGGCTTGGGAAAGAAGATGCCCATAACCTTTGCCGCATTCATAATCGGATCGTTGAGCGTGATTGGCCTGCCACCCACTGGGGGACTCATCAGTAAATTTTACCTCGTAACCGGTGCAATGGACGCTGGCCAAACAGCACTGCTCATTGTGTTCCTGATCAGCACGATGCTCAACGCCGCCTACTTGTTGCCGATCGGCTACCGCGCATTTTTCCCGAAGGACCCTGATTTGGCCCGCCAACCGTTTTCCTGGAAGAATACGGAAGAAGCATCGCTTCCCTGCGTGCTTCCACTTTGTATCACAGCAGTCATGGCTTTGGTCCTCTTTATCAAACCACAATTTTTATTAAACCTAGCCGGCCTGATGGTAGGTCACGGCGGATAATTTGAACGATGAGTAACCCAAAAAAAGAATTCGATTGGTTTGATCATCCCGCTTCAAGGAAACTGCTGTGGTGGCTCTTATGGATCCTCTGCGGATTATCGATAATCGGAGAGTTTTTCATTCATCGCCACCCGCATTTTTCCATAGACGCGTTCTTTGGATTTTATGCCGTACTCGGATTTATCGGCTGCGCGATCATGATTTTAGCAGCCAAGGGCTTGGGTATCTGGTTGAAGCGCAAAGAAGACTACTACGGCGACCAAGAAGAATCTCAACTTCCGGAGGATATTGATGGGGATCTTCGATAATTTACCACCTGCTGTCCTGCTCTTTGTAGGCGCCTGCATCGTGCCTCTCCTCAAAGGGAAGGTTCGAAACACATTCTTAATCCTCGTACCCGTTGCAGCGTTTCTGTACATCATGAAACTGCCTATCGGAGACGGACCCTCCTTCTCTTTCCTGCCCGGTTTTGGAGAGATTGAGCCCCTACGGGTAGACAAGCTAAGCAAGGCGTTCGGCTACATTTTTACGATCAATGCAGCGATCGCTATGCTCTTTGCATTCTATGTAAAGAAGGCATTCCAAAACACCTGGGCGCTTGTCTATATCGGTTCCGCTTTAGGTGTCATATTTGCGGGAGACCTGATTACTCTCTATATCAATTGGGAGATCATGGCTGTCAGTTCAACGTTCGTGATTCTAGCCAGAGATACTGAGAAAGCGAAGGGAGCTGCCTACCGCTACGTGTTGGTTCATATCTTCGGAGGACTCCTATTACTAGCGGGTATCGTCATGAACATATCCGCAGGAAATGGGATTGCCTTCGATGGCTTTGCCTATGCGGATGCGAATATTGCGAGCACATTGATTCTGCTTGGATTCTTGGTAAACGCTGCTGCACCTGGGGTGTCCGCCTGGTTATCAGACTCCTATCCTGAGGCCAGCGTTACCGGTGGACTCATTTTGAGTGCCTACACCACCAAAACCGCAGTCTACGTATTGCTAAGAGGATTTGCCGGATGGGAACCCCTTATCTGGGTCGGCTGTGCGATGGCCGTGTTCGGGATTATCTACGCCCTGCTGGAGAACGACATGCGCCGTATTCTCGCCTACTCGATCATCAACCAAGTGGGATTCATGGTGTGCGCTGCGGGTATCGGGACTCAAATGGCAATCAGTGGGGCCACGGCTCACGCGTTCTGTCACATCATTTATAAATCGCTCCTGTGGATGTCCGCTGGAGCCGTACTCTACAGAACCGGAAAAAGTAAATGTACCGAGCTCGGTGGTTTGTATAAGACCATGCCGCTCACTTTGATTTTTGGAACCATCGGGGCACTCGCGATTTCGGCCGTTCCGTTCACCAGCGGATTCACGAGTAAGACGATCATTATCGCAGCCACGGAACATGAGCACCTGCTTTGGCCGTGGCTCATTTTGGAACTGGCGTCCGCCGGGGTCTTCTTGCATGCGGGAATCAAATTCCCTTACTTCGTGTTCTTCAATGTTGACCGAGGGCTTCGTCCGAAAGAAGCCCCCAAGACCATGCTTGCCGCCATGGGAATCCTAGCATTTCTCTGTATTTACATGGGAATTAAAACGGAAGAACTCTACAGGATTTTGCCGTACGCCGTCGACTACGAAGCCTACACGCTCCCCCACATCGTTACTCAGACTCAACTGCTAATGTTGTCTGCGTTGGTGTTCTTCCTATTTCTGCCGATGCTGAAAAGAACAGCCACCATCAGTCTAGACAGTGATTGGTTTTACCGAAAGGGAGGAAAGCTCTTTTATAATCTGATGGACTCCAGCCTGAACGGAATCAACTCGGCGGTTCACAAGACCTTTATCGGTGGCTTCGTAACTTCCATCGGTCGTCTGGCTTCAGAAGGACCAGCTAAGATTCTGATTCTCGTCATGACTCCGTACTGGTCTGCTCAAGGAAAGAAAGCCGGTGAACAGGAACAACTGAGAAACGAGATAAGAGCTGGTGTGGACAAAGGCGCTTTTCCGATTGGCATAACTGCCTGGCTCTCGGTTCTGGTTTTGGCGATTTTGTTCTTCTTTTAAGAAGCTACCACCATAACTTGGGGAAACTGCGCAGCTAAAGACACTTGCGTAAAACCGGAAAACCTCTGTTTTTGAGCCATTGAATGAAATCGATTCACCAGATGTGCTCGTCCGACACTTTCCTCATTGAAGACTGGGGGATTACAGAATACGGAGCCGCTTTTGAGAAACAAAAGGGCTACGTTAGAGACCGATTGGACAACCAAAGAAAAGATACGCTCATATTCACAGAACATGAGCCGGTTTACACGATGGGTCTACGAAAGGGTGCCGAAACCAATTTGGTTTGGGACGACACTACCTTGACCAAAAAAGGTATCGCTCTTTACAAGTCCAACCGTGGAGGCGACATCACCTATCATGGCCCCGGACAATTGACGAGCTATGTCATAATGCACCTCAAAAAACTCCCAGACCTCCATGCCTATCTGCGACTGATGGAAGATCTTCTGATCAAGATCGTCGCTCAATTTGGACTGGAAGCAGGGCGACGCGATGGGAAGACCGGTATTTGGATTGAAAAGCGAAAGATCGCTGCGATTGGCGTCGCTGTAAAGTCGTGGGTGACCTACCATGGTTTTGCGCTCAACGTGAATAATGACCTGGATGCATTTTCAGGAATCGTACCCTGCGGAATTGTCGATGGCACCGTGACTTCACTTAGAAAAGAACTTGGTTTTCCCGTTGAAATGGCAGAAGTGAAGGCCGTAGTGTACCAAGCTTTTCTGGAAACCTTTAAAGACATTTTAAATTAATCCCATGTTGAAGAAACCAAAGTGGTTGAAAGCCAAACTCCCATCCGGACCGGAGTATCATGCGGTAAACGAATTGGTGGAAACCAACAAGCTTCACACCGTCTGCAAGAGTGCCCAATGCCCCAACATGGGGGAATGCTGGACCCGTGGAACAGCCACGCTGATGATTCTGGGAAATGTCTGTACCCGTTCCTGTGGTTTTTGTGCAATTCAAACCGGTAGGCCCCCTGAGCTGGATCTGGGCGAGCCAGCCCGCGTCGCCGATGCAGTTGCCAAAATGGAATTGAAGCATGCGGTTATTACTTCAGTAGCCCGAGACGACTTGAAGGACGGAGGAGCATCGGTGTGGGCTGCTACGATCCGCGCTATTCGTCATAGAAACCCGAATACAGCCGTCGAAGTGCTCATTCCCGACTTTAAAGGAAACAACGAGCACCTCGACATCGTCCTCGAAGCTAAGCCAGACATTCTAAATCACAATGTGGAAACGGTAGAACGACTTCAGAGACCTGTCCGCAAGACAGCAAACTACCAACAGTCGTTGAACGTTTTGAGACATGCGAAATCACGGGGCTTTACCACCAAATCAGGTATCATGCTTGGCTTGGGAGAAACCGTTGAAGAAATCGAAGCCTGTCTGCGCGATATGCGGAAGGCTCAGATCGATATTGTTACCATCGGGCAATACCTCCAACCCACGCCGAAACACCTTCCGCTCGAACGCTGGGTGACACCGGATGAGTTCGAGCATTGGAAAACCTTCGGATTGGAGATCGGATTTGGAGTCATAGAGTCGGCGCCGCTTGTTCGAAGTTCCTACCACGCGGAAGAACAATCAGACCGCTACGCTCCGCAAGTCACCTCAGTCAGATCCGCATAACCGGGATTACATCCGAGATGTTCTGTATTGATCTTTGGTCCTGTGGACCTATTTCTAAAACATGGTAAGCAAGAAAGGTATAGTAGACAACTGGCTGCCTCGATACACGGGCGTTCCTCTCAAGGATTTTGGAGAGTACATACTTCTCACTAATTTCGACGATTATGTGAATAAATTCGCTCGTTGGAACCGAGTTAAAGTTCTAGGCAAAGGGAAGCCTATGCCCACGGCAACCGCTGACAACATCACCATGATCAACTTCGGTATGGGTAGTGCCAACGCCGCTTCTATCATGGATCTTCTAACCGCCATTAATCCCAAGGGAGTTCTCTTTCTGGGGAAATGTGGAAGCTTGAAAAGCGATATGCCGATCGGTTCTTTCCTGTTACCGATCGCTGCGATACGCGGCGAGGGAACCTCAAACGACTACTTCCCTCCGGAAGTACCCGCACTTCCTGCTTTCGAACTTCAACGAGCAACTTCCGAGGCGATTCGCGACCACGATCAGGACTATTACACCGGCGTGGCCTACACCACCAATAGACGGGTATGGGAGCACGATGAAAAATTTAAAGAATACCTGACGCGCATTCGCTGTAATGCCATCGAAATGGAAACCGCTACCGTCTTCTCTGTGGGCTTTCACAACCGAATTCCGACCGGTGCGCTATTACTTGTTTCTGATGAGCCGATGGTTCCCGAAGGTATTAAGACCGAGGAGAGCGATGCCATGGTGAATCAGAATTTCACGAGTACTCATGTGAAGATCGGAATCGAAGCCCTCAAACAATTATCCGAGAGCAAAGCCTCAGTGAAACACCTCATATTCTAGGAATAACTCTCTGAAAACTCCTAGTTGTTTCGGGCGAAACTTCGGCGGGACTCCTGCATAACAACCTGAGGGTTACGGGTTTGCTGGACAACGTGGGAAAGCGTCGAACTGCCAAACAGAAATGACTGCAACCATACGATTGAAAAGCAGCCGAATAGATAGAACGTAGCAGAAATAGGAGCCACCAATCCAAGCGAAGCTCCGAGACTGGACAGCATAAACGCTCCACCGAAAATCCATTGATTCCGTCTGGAAAGTCGAATTATCCGTCTGCAATAGGGAATACCTGTGATCAGAGTCGAAACATGATCTGTCTTTAAAACAGCATCCGCCGAAGCCAGAACCGAATCCGGAGCGTGACGCAAAGCGATAGATGCACCAGCCACCGACATAGCCCGGTAATCGTTCAATCCATCTCCCACACACAAGGTGTTAAAACCCTTCTCGTTCGCCTTGGTGATCTCATCCTGTTTTTGAAAGGCGTTAAGACCGTGGTATAACCCCAAACCATCGAAACGAGAGTAATTAAAACCCGAGTCACCCGTAAGCACCACCGCATCCACACCCATATATTCCAATTGTGCAAAAAACGGCTGCGGAGATACGTTCCAATACTCCTTGAGCTTAGCGATCGCACACAATCGATTATCCAAGCTGACCCAGATCCGCTTTCCATCACTTAGATCATGTTCTTCAAGAATGGCCGCTACGCGAGATAGCCCCCCTACTCCGATGACAAATTCAGATTCACCAATACGCAACTTTACACGACGCCCGTGGCCATCCGTCAGCTCTACTTGTACCCCAAGCCCCGGAATAACCTCACACTTCAGATCTTCGCGAACCGCTTCCCCTTGAATGAGTGATTCTGTCGATACCAAGGCGTTTACCAATGGGTGATTTACCAGACGGCTTGTCTGACTGACGATCGACAAGACCCAATCCTCCCGATCCTGAAATGCGGGCATGACAAAAAACCGCTCGAGACCTAGCTCTTGCTTTGAAACAACCCCGGTCTTTCCGAAAAAAGCTTTGTTGACCCCGGCCAGCTTTGTTACGAACTCAGGACTTTTCGCGTACAAACCCTGTTTCCCCAAGCGAACAAGCCCGGTCCATTGATGCACCGGGATCCCAGCCACCCACGTCAAAGTAGCACCCAAGATCAAACAGGTAGCAAGTACGACCATCGAAGATGTAAAATCTAGATTCACCAAAGCCACGCAGGAACCCAGGAATGCAGTTACCAATACAAACAGGCTAAAACTGGTTTCGTTAAGACGGACTCCCGCAGCAGAGGTTTCCTGGGACAATAACGGATTATCTACCGCCTGGAACTTTCTCGGGACATAGGTCGAAAGGACTTTTATCGCGAACACTCCATCTTCAGAAAAGCTACCAGCAAGAATAGGATCCCCCTCCTGCTTCAGCTTTGGAAACGGAGATCCATTCAGAGAAGCCTCTGACACGTAGCCCCTTCCTGATATAACGACACCGTCGACCGGAATCATCTGCGAGGTGGACACCTTGATCTCATCCCCTACCACGATATCGACTAAAGGAACGCGAGTCACAGACCCATTTGGCTCAACCCGATTGCAACGTTCTACCCGACTAAATAACACAGGTAGGCATGCCTTGATGATCCTTTTTTTGCGAGACAACCAATAGCGACTAAGCGTGTAGATTGCCAAGGCGAACGGTATCACTTCGTAATAGGTTGGGGTTTCGAGATTGAAGGACGCGTTTATGGAAACCCCGAAAAGAATTAAGAGCCCGACGAGAAATCCACTTTCAACCCTGAGGCTCTTATCCGCAATAGACTCAATACTGTCTCGAACAAGAGAAGGCGCCAAAAGAATAAACGAAACCAATGCTCCCACAGCCAACCCGCAATGCACCAAACCATACACCAGCCCACTGGGCGGGGCGAATGCCACAAGAACTCGAAGGGCAAAACCATGAATGACCAAAGCGATCGCAACTGCTCCCTTGATCCAATTAAAGTCACTGGAATGGAACAAGGAGTAGTCCATCCATGAGATTAATTTTGTTGAAGAAGTTCTATGAGCCATCCGGGGAATAGAACTCTACTTACGCAAACCGATCCCACAAATAAAATCCCCACACAAGGGAAAGATTTATTAGACTGAGGAGTACGGCTGCACTCCCCAGATCCTTGGCGAGCTTTGCCATCGGATGAATCTCCATCGACTGGTAATCGATAGCTGCTTCAATTCCCGTGTTCAGCAGCTCGACTATCATTACGAGGAACAAACTCCCAACCAATAAGCAGAAAGCGGTAAACCCCGGTTGTAACCAAATCGCTACAGGAATAAGAACGAACGAGAGTAATACTTCCTGCCGAAACGCCGCTTCATTCTTAAAAGCAGCCCCGAGCCCGTCCATAGAGTATTTTCCGGCAAGAATGATGCGTTTGATACCAGTATTTCTAAACTTCGTGCTGTCTTCCATAAGAGTGGGGCAATAACTAAGAGCAATAATTTTTCTAAAACTTACAGCTAGAAGCATTTCTGCTCTGAGATCAAGTAATCAGCTTGCTCCCAGGCGCCCTATTACACGGTAGGGGGAATCAGGATAAGTGCCGTTGTTTCTTTTTGAGTTGGTTTGCATACCGCTCCAGCTCTTTGGCCAACAACCGGTATTCAACCGCCAACTCATCCATCTCATTATATCGATCACCGACATGGCCACCTTGTACCCACAATTCCAGTTGCAGCGCAAGATTTCCGAGGATGAGAGCGCCCACAGTCTTCGCCGTTCCTTTCATGCTATGCGCTTCCCGTTCGAACTCTTTCCACTTCTCCTCTTTCACGTGACTCTTCAATAAGGCTGGTATATGCGACGTGGTTTCCAAAAATATCTCGATAGCATCAATTGAAAACTCGTCCTGGACTTCCACTTTGGACCTACTCCCTAAAAGATTCCGCATAAACTCGGGATCAAAATGCTCAAATACCCGCTCGTCCAAGTCGTCCATTTCAATGTCTAGCAATTCGGAAGTTTGACTTTCGGCAAAGTCAATGGTGCTTTCTAAAGACTCTCGAAAATCTGGATCCGGTTCCTCATGACTCAGCTTCAAGTGGTCGGCGAGGGTTTTCTCAAGTACCTGTAGCTCAACCGGCTTGCTGATGAAGTCATTCATCCCGATCGCCATACAGTTTGTGATATCGTCTTCAGACGAATTTGCTGTCAGGGCGATGATAACGGGCTGCTTTGCAGGGGGCAATGTTTCACGAATAATTTTAGTTGCTGAAACCCCATCGAGGACCGGCATCATGAGGTCCATAAACACCAAATCAAACTCCCAGCGCTTTAGCGCATCCACAGCTTCCTGTCCGTTTTCAACCATAACTGCATTGTACCCCAGACGCCCCAATAATTTAGAAATAACCTGCTGATTAAGCGCATTATCCTCTGCCAATAAAATCCTGGCTTTCGCACGTTGCTCTAGCTTACCACTCGGTTTAAATTCCGAAGTAGACGGTCTCCGTGAATCGCGGACAATTTCCGATTCTTCAATAACTTCAGCGGGACATTCTTTAACCTGAATCTCAAATGAGAATTCACTCCCCTTTCCAACCTCGCTGGATACCTTAAGCTCAGAGCCCATGGCTTGGAGTATACTTTGACAAATACTGAGCCCCAATCCGGAACCGCCGTAGCGCCTCGTCATAGACGAATCTGCTTGGGTAAATGGTTCAAAGATCGCTTCCAAGCGATCCTTATCTATTCCTATTCCCGTATCCTTTACCGAAAAATGGAGCTCACCTGTGTCCACCTCGCGCTTTCTCCAAATAACCTTAACGTTAACACTCCCATTCTCGGTGAACTTTACGGCGTTGCCAACCAAGTTCAAAATCACCTGCTGAATACGTAGCGGATCTGTTATCACACTAAGTGGGACATCATCGGCTGCCTCAAATGTAATCTTAAGTCCTTTTCTAATGACCGCATCTCCGAAAACACCCAAAATAGTTTCTACACTACCACGAATGTTAAAAGGCTTCATTTCCAGGTCGAGCTTTCCCGCTTCGATCTTCGAAAAGTCTAAAATGTTGTTTACCATCGAAAGTAACAACCGGCCGCTCGTCTCTAAATTCGAAACATAGTCTGCTTGCTCTGAGTCCAACTCAGTGTGTTTCAGTAACGTAGCAAAGCCCAGTACTCCATTCAAAGGTGTTCGAATCTCATGACTCATCTTGGCCATGAATCCTGACTTCGTAAGACTTACCTCCTCTGCCATATCCCGCGCTTTACGAAGATCATCCTGTATCGCCTTAAGGTGGGTAATGTCCGTCGTTGTCCCTAAAACGCGGACTGCGCTTCCAGAATCATTGAAAATGACTTTCCCCCGCGAATAAACCTCTATCTGCCGCCCTGAAGAGTGTCTCATTCTGTGTTCCAATTCGAATACTTTTTCCCGATTTGAAACCCGTTTGGTTATCGCCTCTACCCAATCTGAATCATCATCCAAAACAAACAGCGATTTCCAATTAAGAGGTTCCTCCGACACGTCCCAACTCAGGTATCCCCCCATGTGCTTAATCGAACGATCAAGATAGACTTGATTTGTTCGGATATCCCAGTCCCAGACTCCGAATTGACCCGCTTCGGAGGCCATTTCATGACGTTCTTGAAAAAGCCTCAGGTCGGTTTCTAAACGCTGACGATTCAAAAATTCGACGACACTGTTCGCCAACAATCTGTATCCAGAAATTTCTTTGTGATGCCAATTACGTATTCTGGAAACCTGATCAAGCCCCAAGACTCCCCACCATCGACCTTCAAAATGAACCGGTATCCACAAATAAGAAATCACGTCGTTTTTAATGAGTGTCAGATGCTCAATCGCAGGAGCTTCTTCTACGTTTCCAGACACGACATCTCCGGATTGAAATTTATCTAACCAATCCGGGAAAAACGCCTCCCAAGGAAGCGTACTAAAATTGGGGGTTTTGAACCGTTGCGGATCTCGTACCCAGGCATGCACTTGGTCAATAACTATACTCTTTGACCCAAGAGACAGATTTTTGAGCAGATAAATGCGGTCCAGACCGATTTGCTCACCCAGCATAGCAAACGATTCCAGAATCGCCTGATCGGAAGTGTGGGTCTCAATCAGATGACCGACTGCTAATGCTATTGATTCATAATCCACAAAGACTTGCTGGTTATTCTTTAGCCGATGTTCGAGTAAACGCGAACGCCTATGAGAACGAACCAATTCTTCTTTGGTTCGTTCCGATTCACCGTGCGCACTTGGCCGAGATGGCGTGGAGGACATTAAGAGTAGCAAGTTATGAGGTGATAGATAGCAAGAGATAAAGTCTGTTTCGGCAGCCTTAGATGCCGCTATGTATTCAAGATTAATTCACGTTTTTACAATTACTTGACAGGTAAAACGACAATCAAAACGAACTCGTTTGTATATAATCTGTGATAGCGTAGTTGGTCCTTCGCTTTGAACCGAGCCGTTTGACTGGTAACAAGACAAAGTCTTCCTTTCAAAATCAGGATTTAAACTTGCCATGATTCAGGGCATTTGTTGCCTTGCGACGCTATGAAAATCCGCGCCTTCCAAGGGTTACGTCCCAATCCGAAACTAGCCGCATCCGTGGCATCCTTACCTTACGATGTGGTTAACACCGAGGAAGCGCTGCAATTGGCTGAAGGCAACCCTCATAGTTTTTTACACGTTGTCCGCGCGGAGATCGACTTGCCGAAAGGGACCGATCTCTACTCAGACAACGTCTACGCCAAAGCGAAGGAGAATTTAGATAAGCTACAAAAGACAGGAGCTCTTGAGCGGGAAACGACTCCTTGCCTATATGTTTACCAGCAAATCATGAAGGGTCACAAACAAAGTGGCCTCGTCAGCGTATGTCACATCGACGACTACCTCAATGATCTCATCAAAAAACACGAAAAAACCCGTCCACAAAAGGAAGACGATCGCACCAGGCTAAACACAACACTCAGCGCGCATCCAGGCCCCGTTTTTTTAACCTACAGAGACGAGGCAAGCATAGACAACCGGATCAACGAAATCAAAAAATCAGCACCATTTTTCGATTTCACAGCGCCCGACGGAGTCCAGCACACCGTCTGGAGAGTGGTTCAAACCGACGAACTGGTATCGGCCTTCGCTGACATACCGGTTTCTTATGTCGCCGACGGTCATCACCGCAGTGCCAGCGCCGCCCGCGTAGGAGCCGAACGCAAGAGAAACAATCCCAACCACTCGGGGGAAGAGGACTACAACTGGTTCCTTGCCGTAAATTTTCCGGCGAGCCAACTTAAGATCCTTCCCTACAATCGCCTGGTATTTGACCTTAACGGTCATACCGACGAGGCGTTCCTCGAGAAAGTGAAGTCTGTCGCAGCTGTCACTGAAGGAGTGGATCCATCACCCGCTCGCGTCGGTGCGATGAGCATGTATTTCAAAGGAAAATGGTATGGGATAGAATTCTCTGAGGACAGTACACTGGATCCCGTCAACCGACTGGATATCAGCAGACTCCAGAACGAAATCCTCGACCCCATTCTCGGTATCAACGACCCCAGAACCAGCGACCGCATAGACTTTATCGGAGGTATTCGCGGCACTGAGGAGCTCGTTAAACGCGTTGAAAAAGGCGACGGGCCGGTAGCCTTCTCCATGTTTCCGGTTACGATTGAACAGTTGATGGATATCGCAGATGCAGGCGCTACCATGCCCCCGAAAAGCACCTGGTTCGAGCCAAAGCTCAGAAGTGGTCTATTCATCCACACATTTTAGGCGCGAATCTCATCGGACGCCTTAACCTTTCGTATTTGATAACCGCCAAGGTCCGTTTAATCTGTACAATAAAAAGCCCTCACAAGGAGGGCTTATAAATTCTTCGAAAGTTTGAGTTTAACCGCGAACGCGACGGAACTTGTTTTTGAACTTTTCCACACGACCCGCGCTATCAACAAAGCGCTTCTCACCGGTGTAAGCCGGATGAGAATCAGACGTCACGTCTTGGACGATCACTTGATACTCAATGCCGTCTATCACTTCAGTTTTCTTGGAAGAAACAGTAGACATCGTTAGAAATTTCTTACCTGAAGAAACGTCCACGAAACAGACGGGATTTAGTTTGGGATGGATATCAGCTTTCACGAAACAAAAAGTGTTTTTAATTAACCCTGACGCGCTTTAAAGCGGGGGTTTGATTTACAAAGGACATATATACGGCCTTTACGACGCACCACTTGGCAATCCGGGTGGCGGTTCTTCAGCGATTTAATTGATGATGCTACTTTCATAGTGGAAATAGGAAAAAGAGAAGGAAAAAACCGGTGACTACCGGCCTTGTCAACGGGTAAATTCAGATATCAACTTTCAGAACGACCGAATCAGGTCAATTCTGGGATGGATCTTCCGGAGCTGCCGCATCCAGCCGGTATTTAGAGCCTTGCTCCAAGAGGAACTGCTTCCAAATTTCGACTCCCTCCAGCTCGTCCTCGAAGCGGCTCTTAACCTGAGAGGGAATCCATGCATCCAACTCCAATTCATCCTCCAATTGACCTCCACTCCACCCCGAATAGCCTTGATAGGCCCTGACCGTTGCTCCCGATACTGCAAGCAATTCTGCGGCCCGTTCAGGATCTATACCGAAGAAGAGTTTAAAAACGGATGTGGACTCCGACCAGATCCAGGCAACCAGCAGGATTTGATCGGTCGAGACCGGACCTCCCTCATAAATGGGAACTTGAGCCAGCGGCCCAAATGCAAATTTCTCCTCCAATTCGCCCAAACACTTTTGAAGAGGGCGATTCAGAATCACGCCGAGAGCACCATCTTCTTTGGAATGAGCTGACAACAACACAACCGTCCGCTTAAAGTGGGGATCCAACATTGTTGGGTGAGAAATCAGGAGGGACCCTGAAAAATTTTCTGAAAGCTCTCCCAGGTTCTCCATACTAGTTCTGCTGAATCTTCACTCCTGCCTCTGACAACAATTCAAAAACCAACGGATCATTTTTGTAATCGTGGTGATACTTGATGGTCGAAATACCGGCAGCTGCCAGAACTTTTGCACAATTAATACATGGGTAATGAGTCACATAGGCGGTTGCCCCCGCTAGACTGATACCTCTGCGTGCTGCATCGGCAATTGCATTTTGCTCAGCATGGACGGTACCTTGCTCGTGATTATCCCGAACTCGGGACTTATGAGGCGCACCCGGCAAAAACCCGTTGTAACCGGCCGCTATCAGGCGGTTTTTGCCATCACCCCCAGAAACAATAACACACCCCACATTCAAGCGCTCACAGGTCGATCGACTGGCAATCAGGAACGTTGTCGCCATAAAATATTCGTCCCAAGTAAGTCGATGCTGCCAAGCCTCTATCAACTCAGCGATCGCATCCACCGGACCTACAGGTTTCATTTCGTCGGATGAGTCAGCCATAATCTTCGGAATATTCATTCACTTCCCGTTCCCACGAAGTCAACTCCCGTCCTCGACAAACCAATCCGGAAGTTTCATGTGGATCGTCTGGCCAGGCTTTATGTTGATCTCTTTTTCCAACTTTAGCCCGTCAGAAGCAACCACCTCGATCTTGTGCCGTCCGGGCCGAACGTTCCGGAGCGATTGACCATCGAGTGCATACGAAACTCCGTCTATAAATATTCTCAGCGAGTTGTACGCGAAGCCCTCTTTATCTGTTTCCAGAGAAATCATCGCCTCAGAGGAAACCAAACTAAAAACGACTTCGGAGTCTTTGCCTCCTTCAATCGTGATATCTCTATACTGACTAATATAGCCTGGTAAACGCGCTTCAACGAACAGCGTTTTTCCATCCCGAAGATTTCGTTCCTTATACGTGGACACGCCCACTTCCTTGTCGTTTACAAAGACAGTGGCTCCGCTGGGAAACGTCTTCACAGTCAGTGTACCGAGGAGCGGAACCATCACCGCGTCAAACCTAACGACCTGCCCTTTCTCCACCAAATCAAACTGACGCTCCTCCGGGAAATAATAAGGGTGCTCAAGGTTTATTCTCACATTCCTGATATTCCCTTTCTCTACCAACGTAAACTTACCATCCCGGCCTACCAATCCGAGCTCACGCTTTTTGTTTCCCGAGTCTACGATACTGACTTTCGTTCCGGAAATTGCCGTGATCACGATGCGCGATTCCCCGTGTTCCCGAAACGAGAGATAACCGAGAATCGCATCTTTCTGCCAAAAACCAACACAAGTAAGAACAAGCATTGCGGTGAAGAAACAATACTTGAAAACCCGCGCGCCGGTATCTTCGAAGTGTGATTCATCCATGAGACAAAGACTTGTTGGGTTTAGATTTAACGACAAGTAGTAAAATCAACATAGCCAAGGTATCAACCCTAGCACTACACGATCAACTAGCGTAATTTATTAATCCATGTGACCAGCAACGCCTGGGCCAGTTCCGTTGAGTCACTTCTTTCGTATTGGATACCATTGTCTGTGAAACGAACAAACCCTACCGGTTCGCCGGATTCAAAACGTCTGACAACGTCCCGACTAGATTCCTCCAGCATCTCCTTGGCAGAACCTTTGATTCCAACCCGACGATTCAATTGAAACACCAGTTCTATCAAATAGTCCTCCGACTCAGCTATCACAAGTTTGCCTTGGCCAACGGTAAAGTAGTAGCGCTTGGGATCGCTATTCCCGGACCCATCGCCGATGCTTCCGTAAAGGTCAAAACTCCGAATTCGAGTGAACCCGACGATAGAATTGTCTTCATCCGAAACAAAGGCTAGGTTCAACGCTTTCAAATCTACATTGGAAAACATATCAAATAGCTCAGAGAGATCTGACGATTGAAAATCACCTCCAAGCATTAAAACTTCCTGATCGCTGCCATCCGGAGTCCATCTGACCCAGCTTCCATCCCAACGATCGATCACACCCCCGTCGAGTTGATCAAATCCGTTCCGTATCGCCCGAAACACATCGTGCTTCACCTTACCCGTGCCTTTGTAATGATAGTTCAAAAAGTTGGTGGCGATAATCCCATCTACAGCCCCGAACACCATCGCCTGTGCATCGCGAGGTACAAAATCGAGAATACTCATATCCGAGCGACTCTCGCGGCTGATGAGTCGGCTCAAACGGGTATTTGGTGTGACAGCAACATCCACCCGGGTAGTACCCCCGTCCGAGTTCGGATTCATTTCCACACTAATATCCCGTATCGACATCAATTCCTGAGCCAGAAACACCACATAGTCATCATACAAATCCGCATACTCAGACAGTCCGGGTATTACCTCGGAAAAAACCGAGCTTCTCGCCTCCAAGTCGTCGTAGAGCAATTTCAATGCTGGATTCCACCCCCGCAATAACCCTGCACTTACATTGGCAGAAGCCCTCACACGAAAGTGGGTCAGTAAAGTACTAATTACACTATCGTCCTGCTCAAATTCACTTTCGCTGGAGAAGAATAGTCGGATATCATTCACGTCGAGCGAGTTCCAGGATCGTTCCTCCGCAACCGCGTCCCAATCGTTGCCATCGCTGCTACAGAGAATCCATTCTGGAGCCCCAGACCGATTCATCAATAAGTAAACCGCAAAAGGACTTTGCGAGAATACTTGGGGGACAGACTCTGAATGAATTGCAGGGATTAACCGAGGGTTATCGACCCTGACAAACGCCAAAAGATAGTGTTCTGCCACACCCTCTTGAGCCGCAAGCTCCGCTGAAGGAGAAACGGCAACCGGCCCGAGCACAACGACCAGGATCGTTAAAAATCTATGGAGATTAAATGACACCCTTCGAGACATGACTCGAATCCTAAGCTTGTAAAGCCACAATCCCTTTGCAAACCGCAAGTTAGTCACTACCAGCATCTATTCAAATCCTTCCAGTTTGACTTTAAATCCGGGCACCAGAAACTTTGTCCTATGCCTAGCCTCCAGGAAATAGTTACCTTCTGCGACGAACGACTCAATCAGACTTCGATTCCCGACTTCAAGGGAGCGGAAAACGGTCTTCAGTTTCAAAACAATGGCACCGTTACCAAAATCGGCGCAGCGGTCGACGCCGGTCTTGTCCCGTTTCAAAAAGCGATCGATGCTGGCGTTGACTTTTTGATTGTCCATCATGGTATGTTCTGGAACCCCGCCTACCCCATTTCCGGAAAACGCTACGAAAAGTACAAACTCTGCATGGATTCGAACCTCGCCATCTATGGGGCTCACTTGCCTTTGGATGCACATCCAGAGATCGGCAACAATGCCCTACTGGCCAAGGCACTCGGCCTCCGACAGCTGAATTGGTTTCTGGAGTTCGAGGGAACCCCAGTTGGATTGATCGCCGAGGGAAACATTACCCGCAGTGAAATCAAAAGGAGACTCCACCAAGAATTCCCTGAAGGATTCAAAGCAATCGAAAAGGGAAGCGATAAGCCCCCAAAAATCGCCCTATTAACCGGCAGCGGTGCAAGTGCAGTGGGGAAACTTCGTGATGCCGGTGTCGATACCCTTATAACCGGGGAATTGAAACAGAATCATTTCAACGAAGCTGAAGAGGACGAACTCAACCTCTACACTTGTGGACACTACGCAACCGAAACCTTCGGAGTTTCGGCTTTAGCGAGCGAAATTGCAGAAAAATTCAGTATTCCCTGGGAATTTATTCAGACTGACTGCCCTTTTTGACTTAGGAAACAGCTGAAAAATCGGGGTGGCAAAATGAATCATTAATGAATCGATAAAATAATTCAATAATGATCAATAACTTGTTGAACAATTAAATTATCGTGCTTCACTGGCTCATTAATATGTCATACGTGAGTCAACATTCAAACAAAACCTACTACGAGGTAGGAGCAGTAGCGAAAATCTCCGGTTTATCGCCACACACCATTCGCACGTGGGAGAGAAGAAATTTCATTCACGCTGCCAACCGCTCCGCCACAGGCAGGCGCCAATACAATAAGGAACAGGTGGATCGCCTAGTTCTCTTCAAACAACTCACCCATTTGGGTGACTCCATCAGCGCCCTCGCAGGCCTATCTTTAGAGGAACTGCAAACACGCTTGGCTGAATTCCATCGGGTCAAGCCCACGGCAAAGGCAAATCGGTCGATTATCGTAAAGGTATTCACCGAGATCGCTGGCGAACGTCTGGCGGGTCTGTCTGACCGATTCAGTCTCATCCCAGCCCACACCAATGGTTTTTACGAAGAAGAGACTCGCAAGCCGGATCTGCTGATTCTCGAGGTCGACGGCACCGATCAGGCATTTCAAATTCAGCTCAATCGTGCAACTGCAGAATTTCCAGGCATCCCGTTAGTACTGATCTACGACTTCCTGCAAAGTGAACGCCTGAAAAGCTTTGGACGGCAGGGATACTTCCTGATTAAACGCCCTATTCCACAGGAGCTGTTGGAACAGTATTTGATGACCGCCGCCGGACATCGCCAGAAGCTTGATATTGAGTCAGGTGATGAATCAACAAACGAGGCCAAACCTCGGATCCTGACGGATCGCCAACTTGCGGCTATTTCGGCTTCGACCCCAAAGGTCAAATGCGAATGCCCGCACCATATGGCCTCTCTCGTATCCAGCCTGACTGCTTTCGAAGATTACTGTGCACGCTGTGAGATCGAATCACCTGAAGACACCATTCTTCACGCCCATCTTGGAAAAGAAGCTGCCAAGGCACGCCACTTGGTTGAGAAGGCACTGATTTACCTTTGCGAGACCGACCAGATAGACATTAGCGAGCAGACTCTTTAGGTATGAAGCAAACTGCGGCTATCATAGGCACTGGCATAGCAGGAATGGCGTGTGCCCATTACCTGAAGGACCTGTACGATCTCACGATCTACGAAAAGAATAACTACACCGGGGGCCACACCAATACTGTATCTGTTTCCGAAGGCGATCATTCAATTCCAATCGACACCGGATTCATGGTGTTCAACGAAGCCACCTATCCAAACCTGATCAGGCTTTTTGAAGAACTTGGAGTGGAAAGCGTTGAAACTGACATGTCATTCGGCGTTCAACATCGAATGAAGGGATTGGAATACGCCTGCTCGAACTTAAATACCTTCTTCGCCCAACGGGTCAACTTCGCCAACCCGAAGCACTGGAAACTACTGACCGAAATCCTAAGATTCTTCCGCGAGGCAAAGGCCTACATGGCTGCCGAACCCACCGAAGCTGTCACTCTAAAAAAGTTCCTCGAAACCGGAAGGTTCAAGAAGGCATTCATGGAAGATTACCTCCTGCCCATGACCGCTGCAATCTGGTCTACGCCCCCATCGCTGATGCTCGAATATCCGGCCTTGTCCCTCTTCCGCTTTCTCGAAAACCACCGGCTTCTGGGGGTCGGGATTCAGTTGAAGTGGCGTACTGTTAAAGGGGGAAGCAGCACCTACCGCGACAAGATCATGGAGCCACTGAAAGGGAATATTCATTCGAGCTCCAAGGTAATGAAGATCCGCAAAACCGGAGAGCAAGCTTCCGTTGTTTTAGAAAATGGACAATGCTCAACGTTTGACCGTGTCATCGTGGCTACACACGCGGATCAAGCACTAACCCTCCTGGAAAATCCAAGCAAGGAAGAGCAGACTCTCCTCGGTGCGTTTTCTTACACGCGAAATCCCGTTGTGCTGCATAGCGATAACTCAGTCATGCCAAGCAAGCGAAACGCCTGGGCATCATGGAATTTCCGCATGGAAAAAGACGAATCAGAGAACACCTGCTCCTCCACCCACTACTGGATGAATAACCTCCAGAAGGTTTCTGAAAAGAGAGACTACTTCGTAAGCGTGGATTATGCAGGACCGATAGAACCGGCCAAAGTGCACTGGACCTACACCTACGAGCATCCACAGTTCACGATGGAATCTATCCGCGCACAACAGGACCTGCCACAACTCAACGAAACCGGACCTGTGTATTTTTGCGGGAGTTACTTCCGAAACGGCTTCCATGAGGACGCACTGGTATCCGCCCTCGCTGTAGTCAAACAATTGAAAGAAAGGACAGAGGTCAGTCATGAACTCCTGTCTCTATGATTGTCAGATAGTTCACCATCGCAAGAAGCCAAAGCAGCACCGCTTTGGCTACCGTGTCTTTATGTTCTACCTGGATCTCGATGAAATCGATGAACTCTCGGCGACACTGCCTTGGATGAGCCGAAACCAGTCGAACGTTTATGCCTTTAGAGACACGGATCATTTCCAGCAGGGTGCATCCGATGTTAAACAAAACGTCCTGAATTTTCTGGCAGAGAACGGCCTGGGCAATCGGGCGAAAAAAGTCTACTTGCTCACCCACCTAAGAACCTGGGGCCACATGTTCAACCCGGTTTCATTCTACTTCGTCGAAGATGAGAATGGGAAGGCGGTCTGCCTGATTGCGGAAGTCGCTAACACGTTCAAAGAGCAAAAGCTCTACCTCGTCACCGAAGACAAATTACGCGGCGAAACTTACCGCGATGCACAGATCAAAAACTTCTACATTTCCCCGTTTAGTAATTTGGACACGATGATTCATTTTCTCGTCAAGAGACCCAAGCAACGCCTCGCTCTTTCTATCAATGAGACTGAAAATAATGAAGCTTTCTTCTTCAGCTCTCTCGAAGGAAAGCGAAAGGCCCTCAATCAAAAAAACCTCATCTTCTACTCACTGCTCTTGCCGCTTATCACCTTGAAAATCGTCGCCGGAATTCATTGGCAAGCACTCATGCTTTACCTGAAAAAGGTTCCCTTCCGGACTAAAGCACAGAATCCAGAACTCCAAAAAGACGTCCGTCCGTATCTTAAAGCTCACTAATTCCATGTTTTCTCTAACTGAAAAATCCAAGCCACTCATCATAACAGCATTTTCGAAAGCCGAGAAAGGAAGCCTTATGCTCACCATGCTCGATGGGTCTACTCATCATTTCGGCAAGATCGATAGTCCACCGGAAGTCAGGGTCACGATCAAAGATGATTCCTTCTTCAAAGACATGCTTCTGGAAGATGATATTGGCCTCGGTGAAAGCTATGAGAGCGGCAAGTGGGATACCGATAACCTGACCGGTTTTCTGCAGTGGCTACTCATGAATATGCCCTACTTCGGAGCTACCGAAAATTCCTGGATCAAAAAGACGCTCCGCAGTGCGCTGCTCGGCTGGGAACGTGTCAGGCACTACCGGAGACGTAACTCAATTGCGCAGAGTCGTAAAAATATTCAGTTTCACTATGATCTTGGAAATCCGTTCTACGAAACCTTCCTCGATCCAACGATGACTTACTCGTCCGCATTTTTTACCAGCGAAAAACAGTCACTTGAGGATGCGCAGATCGAGAAATATGACCGCATTTGCCAAAAACTGAATCTGCAGCCGGGGATGCACATCCTTGAAATAGGAACCGGCTGGGGAGGGTTTGCAACGCATGCCGCCACGCGCTATGGCTGCAAAATTACTACTACCACGATATCCCAGCGACAGTATGAATTTGCGGCGTCTAAAATCAATAAACTCAAGTTAGAAAATCAGGTTGATATCCTGCTGGAAGATTACCGAAAACTGGAGGGTCAGTACGATCGCATCGTTTCGATCGAAATGCTGGAGGCCGTTGGACATCGCTATCTGAAAGACTATTTCAAAACCTGCTACCGACTCCTAAAATCAGATGGGCTCGCCGCCTATCAAGTCATTCTTTCCGCTAACAGCCAATATGAAGGCTATCGCAAACGGGTAGACTGGATCCGGAAACACATTTTCCCTGGAGGACACCTGCCTTCCCTCAACTCCATTTCCAAGGCACTTGAATCATCCGGGATCCCATGGGACCTCTACCACTCTGAAAACTTTGCTCTCCACTATGCTCGAACACTACGCGAGTGGCAGCAGCGCTACAACAAAGCCGCAGACAAGATCGATGCCATGGGAGTCACGCCGGAATTCAGTCGACGATGGAACTTCTATTTCAGCTATTGCGAAGCGGGATTCCTCCAACGCCATGTAAATGTCGCACAGCTCGTATTCGGCCGACCGGATATAGTAAGCTACCAATTTGAACTGAATAGCCCAGCTCTCAATCACGGAGAGGACATCCACACCTCTTCCTCAGAAATGGCCTCTTAATTTCGAAATAATCAGAATCATATGAACGCACTCACACTCGCCGAAAACGGCTGGCTGCCTTATTGGTTAATCAGATTTGGAATCCGCCAAAGACTCCAAAAAAAGCTGGAAGAGGAAGCTCAGGACAAGGAACGCAAACAACAAGAGATAATCAAAATCCTGTCGGAGGCTCCTGTTGCTCAGAATACCGAAGAAGCCAACGAGCAACACTATGAGCTTCCACCTGAATTCTTTACAACCGTGCTTGGCGATCGCCTTAAATACAGCTGCGCCCTCTGGGATAATGACTGCAAGAGCCTGAACGATGCCGAAATCAAGGGGCTTCAGCAGGTTGCTCAGCGTGCGCAACTGGAAGATGGACAGGATGTGCTGGAACTCGGATGCGGCTGGGGATCTTTTACTCTATGGGCCGCCGAAAATTACCCGAACTCCAACTTCACAGCGGTCTCAAATTCCAAACCTCAAGGGAACTTTATTCGGAGCCAAGCAAAAGAAAGGGGCCTGAATAATATCACGGTTCACACTGCCGACATGAACGAATTTCAGCCCGGGGCCACTTTCGATCGAATCGTCTCAATCGAAATGTTTGAACATATGCGAAACTACGATGTTCTCATGGAGCGCATCTCAAACTGGCTGAGGGACTCTGGCCTGCTTTTTGTCCACATTTTCACCCACAAAGACTACGCCTATACTTACAATGCCGAAAATGAAGATGAATGGATGGCCCGCTACTTCTTCACCGGCGGTGTCATGCCGTCTCACAGCCTGCTCACTCAATTCGACCGACACCTGAAAGTTGACAAGACCTGGAAGGTAAACGGCGAGCACTACTCAAAAACTCTCGAAGCATGGCTGGACAAGTTTAATGAGAACGAGGGTCATGTGCGCGAGTTATTCAACCAATGTTATGGGGAGAAAACGGCTAACCAATGGATGTGGCGTTGGAGACTATTCTTTCTCGCATGCTCGGAACTTTTCGGATTCAAAAATGGTCAAGAGTGGGGAGTGTCCCACTATATCTTTAAGAAGACCTAAAGGGATACAACGGTCATGATTATCATTATCAGTTTCTTTCTACTACACTGGTATTTGAGCGCATTCGCTCAGAGCTTCTTTCTGCACCGCTATACGGCTCACAAGATGTTTCATATGAGTCCTTTTTGGGAAAAATTCTTCTACTTGTTTACTTTCATCACCCAAGGTTCCTCATTCCTGCACCCGAAGTCTTACGCACAGCTGCACCTCGAACATCACAAGCATAGCGATACCGAGGACGACCCGCATTCGCCGAAATTCTTCAACGACGTTTTCGCCATGATGTGGCACACCAAGCGCATTTACCTGGAGTATCGCGAAGGGAAACGTCACGCACCATCCTCGTTCGTAGCAAACATGCCCGTTTGGCCGACCGTAGACCGATTGGGTAACAGCTGGTTCACGCGACTTGCCTTCTGCGCAGCCTACACCGCTGTTTACGTAGCCTTTGCCCCATCCGCTTGGTGGTTTCTGCTACTTCCGATTCAATTCCTGATTGGCCCGGTACACGGTGCCTTCATAAACTGGTGTGGACACAAATATGGCTACCGCAACTTCGATCTGGACGATCATTCGAAAAACACCTTTGCATGGGATATTTTCTTCATGGGTGAATGTTTCCAGAACAACCATCATCAGCATCCAAACCGTGTAAACTTCGCCGTGAAGTGGTTTGAATACGATATGGTCTATCCAGTGATCTGGCTGTTCAACCGGATAAACATCATAAGTCTTAAACCGAAGGCAATCGGCTAACACCTTTGAAAACCCTCATGCCATTTTCCTGGATAGCAACATTGCTCCTAGTGAGCGTAGTGAATGTCTGTGCCTTCAAAGATGTAAAACAGTGGGAGGATCGAACACTTACGAAGTCTAGAGAAAGCAGCGTAAACATTCTCGGTTTTATAAAGCTATTCGACGCGGCATTCTATGTAGAGAATAACTACCAGCCTAAAGATTTCCCCGGCAATTTTTCCTATACGCTGTCCCTTCGTTATGAGAAGAATCTCAAAAAAGAAACGCTCATTAAAACAGCCGACGAAATACTGAAAGACCTTTACTCCGCTGACGACTTACAAAAATTTGTGCAAGAGCTGCGCCTTATCAACGACCATTACCTGGATGTAAACAAAGGAGACACCTATACGCTGGTTTACGATCCTGACCGCGGGACTTCACTGCTCTACAACGATGAATATCTCGTCACTGTTCCAGGAGAAGCATTCGCCTCAATTTACTTCAGCATCTGGCTCGGTGGTCACCCGAAAACCAGGGATTTGAAACGAGAACTCCTCGGAAACTAGTCACTCACTAATCCAGGCTCGCGGGGATAACCGCTGCAATTTGCATTAGTATCATAAAACTTAAATCGGATTTTCGATTGGTGAATGCCGAGCAGAGACGATCTCTTTGAAGGATTAGAAGCGTATTTGCCTCGAAAACAAATTCCTATTTAGGATTCGAATTCCTTCTTAAAACTAAACTACGTTTTGGAAATTACTGAACCTAAAGACTTGGCCTTACTCGGCTTTCAATAGATTCTATTAATCACCAAAAATGCTTCGCAGTCGTTTCACCTCACGGGTCCTGGTATTCAGCAGCACTCTCATCATCCTTCTCTATTTTTCCTTCCTTCATCGGAAATCCGAAACCTACAATTTACCCAAAGGATTAACGGAAGCTTATTCTCAACATGAAAAACCGGGAGAGGCTCCAGTAGCGCCATTACAAACTGAATACATCGATTCGCCTACAGAAGCAGAGTCTTACGACTCCCCTAAATCACAGCAATCCCTGCCCGACTGGTTAGTTTCCTGGAAACGATACAAAGACCCCTCACTGTTGGCCACTGGCCTTAAGCTAGCAGCAGAACGAAGGGCATCTAGGCAGCCATTGGATAGATCTCCCCTTCTGGGCTCTGCAACTCGAAGCGCCACTGACCGTCGAGGCCAGGGGACCGAAACCGAATCCCGATATGGCTCCCGCTTCCATACAGGCCATCTATGAATACGGCGCACGCGGCAGTCTGCCACCAGTAAAGTTGACTTGGTATCAGGGCCTGGAGAAACCGCAAAATCTGGAAGGAGCACGGAATCCCGCAATGGGCCAACGGACATTTGTTCATCGGCGACAAGGGCATGCTGCTGTCCGACTACAGTAGACATGTGTTGCTTCCCGAAGAGAAGTTTGCCGGCTTCAAAGAACCGGATCCGTTTATTCCACGCTCGGCAAACGGCCATCACCAGGACTGGGTCGATGCCTGCAAAGGCGGCGCACCGACCCTGAGCAACTTCGAGTACGCCGGCCTGCTGACCGAGGCCCACCAACTCGGCAACGTCGCCTTCCGCGCCGCCAAGAAACTCCATTGGGATACCCAAGCGATGCGGGCCACCAATGCTCCCAATCCCGAGCCCTTCATTCGACGCGGATACCGCAAGGACTGGAAACTGAGTTAGTTGCTGCCTAACCATCTTCGATGTAAACGGCATGGCGACACCAACATCATTAAATAACCCTTTTTGCTCCTTTGTTAACAAGCGAAGTTGGAATGCTTGTGTCAAAGGGTCCTGCCCTATAGATATGTTCCGAGGATCGTAGAGAGGACATCTCCTGATTCTTAATAAATCACTTTCAATATGAACACTGAACCTTTAATGCTATTTGGTGTTACCATTTCCGTAGCAACATTATCTCGTATTTAGGATCTTCAATACTTTCTAGGTAATCCATTATGTCGGAGCCAAGTTCTGGATCTGTGTCCTGATCGACATCAGTTTCATAGACGAAGAATACATAAGCCTGTCGCGTACTTGCTATGATGCGCCTATCCAGTTGCTTCTTTGCCTTTTCATAATGAGTGCTAATTTTCTGCTTCCGGTCTGGAGATAGTTTGTTGCTAACGGTAAGGGGTCTCGAAGGTTGCTTCCAAATCTTAAGACTTCGATCTGATTCCAAGATCGTTTTTACTTCTAGGAATACCTCTCCGTTCCAATTCGCTTTTAGATCAGGTTGACCTTTGCCAGTGATAAACTCGATGTCAGTCGCACCGTTTTGCAAAAGCCAATCATAAGCAAAAATTTCATTAAGCATACAGAAGAATTGAGACCAATACCTATCACTCGATTTGGATTTCGATTCCTTCCTGAGCTTTTTCTTAAGCGTCGGCCACTGACTATCTGGAATCTCATTCAGGAGCTCTTCTACTCTGCGCCAAAAGGGGTGATCACTGATTCTCTCCCCTAAGCCACAGAAGACTGAATTTGGATCTCGAAAATCCCTCTCATCAGCAATCGAACAAAACCTCGGCAAATCCTTCTTCAAATGGATTTCTCCGGGATCACATTTTTTTTCGAGCCAACGAACCAAATCCTCTTCGTCCATATTATGCATTATGTTGAGAAGAGAATTGATCCAGCGTCAAAGGGAATGAGACGTCTAAAGACGTCGGACGTCTTCTGCTCGTGTCAACCGCGCGATGGATGGTGGATGCCGTTGACGGTCAAGTGATCAATCTCGACTACGAACAGGAGCCCTTCCGAATGCCTACCGCCCAAAGGTATCCCTGGCCCAAGGAACGCTTCCGTTACGAATACCAGGAGCCCGAACAATCACCAGCATTCCAGGACACTCCTAAAGTCGAGCAACTGGATAACGGACTTCTTCTCGTCATCGAAGACCCTGATCCCTGGGCTCACGACACAGAACCAGTCTTTTGGACGGATTAAACCGATAAGACAGACTTTCACGACAAAGGCTTTGTTTATCTGTGTACGCATCCGTTCAAATAAAACTAAAATTTACCAGAATGATTGACTTTCAGGACGATAATAGGCCAAAGATGAACTTCAACTCCCAAAGGTCGTTCACACCAAAACAAAAACTATCGAATCTTCTAACCGAGGCTTCCAATTTTTTCTCCTCCCCCTAAAACCCCACCTCTGCGACTGCGCCGCTAGAAAGTAAATTCCTATCAATAACGAATGAAATCTATATTAACTGTATTACTCCTGGCGACGACGGTTGCCTGTGCAGAGAGTCCCTTTAGCAACGGATTTTTTCCTGATATTAACTATAAAAGTAAGGGCCATTTTTATCTTCAGGAACACGATGGCCGCTATCTATTTGTCACACCCGACGGGATAGGATTTTACCCCATCGGAATTAATCACCTCAATAATGTAAAAGCCACACCTGGTAATCCCAATCCGCACAAGGCTGTGTTAAGCAATATGGTCGACTGGGGCTTCAATTGCGGTGGTTACGGAACGAATATAGAAACGATAGGGGACGAGGTCTATTATATGGGAAACTTGAATCTGGTTTACCATGGGTTCTACCGCATGGACGCGGCCAAATTCCCGGACGTTTTCGACGCTCCTTTTGAAAAAAGGGTTGAAGATACCATTAAGCAGGCCGCTAAAGCGTATTACAATCCCAAGAGGCTGATGGGGATGGTCTGGAGCGATCTTCCGGCGTGGAACATTTTTAAATCTCGTATGCTAAGGCAGACCGATTGGGTTACCGAGATAAGGAATATGGCGCTGTCTACTCCAGGCAAAAAGGCCTACCTGAAGTTCCTGAGGAAGCAATATGAGAATAACACCGAAACGTTGAAGGAATACTACAGGCTCTCGGACGGTGATTTAAATGATCTGGAGAACTATGATTTTTCAAAGCTCTATCTCGGCCATCCCATGATCATGGAGGATGACCAACGCTTTATGGCTGAAATAGCTGAGAGGTATTACGAACTGGGTTCGAAATATCACCATAAGTACTTCCCCAATATTCCCTTGTTGGGAGATCGTTTTCTGCTTGGAGATCATCCCGACGCCGTTCTTCAAGTGGCGGCGAAATATGTGGACGCCATCTCCATCCAGGTAGGCGATGGGTATGGCGAAACCATGCTGCCGAGTTATCCCTTTCCTAAAAGTACGCTCGATCACATTCATAACATTACAAACAAACCGGTGTTGATTGCAGACCATCAAATCAGCTTCTATACGGATGACTACAAACGTACCATTTTCAGCCAGGCGGGCAATGAGCAGGAAGCCAGCCTTGAGACGTTGAAGTTCCTGGAGGCATCCTTCTCTAAGAATTACATCATTGGTTATTTCAGATGTACCTACCTAACCAAAGATGAACCGCGTGGCAGAGGAGTGAAGCAGGGGATTGTCGATTTCGACCAGAACCCTTACTCAGGGATGACAGGAGCCTATCGTTCGGCGAACTGGAAGGTCGGAGAGTTTGTGCGCTGAAGAGGAACGGTATGGACCGGACACATCGGTAACAGATAGACCGGGCACATAGGTTACAGTTACAAAGGTAAAATGCCTTGGAAAACTGTAAACCTGATGGATGTTTCGAGGAACGAATGTGACGACACTCGAACTTTGTGAGACAAAACTAAGATTTATTCACCTGGCCCGAAGCGGTCGTTTTACGATCACTGAGTTATGTCAGGGAACAGCCAAAAGGGTCTTTCCTAGGGAACAGCCAAAGGGAACAGCCAAAAGATGACATGGGAGTTGTCAGGGTGGGCGCGAGCCCAAGAACCTGACAGCTTATGAAATACGAAATCAATAATACTCCCATGTCACAGAAACAGACTAAGGTTAAGGCCGGCGTCATCAAGCTTGGACTTGATATCCACAAGACAAAGTATGTTGTGGTTGTTCAAGTCGACGGATCCTCTCCCGAGAGAGCCAGGCAAATGAGTCCGGATCGATTCCTGACTTGGATAGCAGAGCAGTTGGAAAAAGCCGATGAAGTGCACAGCTGTTATGAAGCCGGATGCTTCGGCTATGCGTTACACCGCAAGCTAACAGCCTTGGGTGTATGCAATCTGGTGGTACGCCCGCGTAACTGGGATGAATACGGCCAAAGAGTGAAGACGGATAAGCGAGATGCGGCCGAACTATGTTCGCACCTAGACCGCTATCTGGCAGGCAACAAGAAGGCCCTGACAGTGGTTCGCGTGCCAAGCGAGCAGGGGAAGAACAGGGGCGTAGCCTCGGACGTCTGCGCGAGAAGCTCTCCCGCGAACTCAAGCGACTGGC
This sequence comes from uncultured Opitutaceae bacterium, assembly GCA_964352065.1. Classification (GTDB taxonomy): domain Bacteria; phylum Verrucomicrobiota; class Verrucomicrobiia; order Opitutales; family UBA2995; genus UBA2995. Next base: position 1,857 of record CAYGQM010000036.1, on the reverse strand, counting down.
AAACAGCGGCCAGAGCACTGCCCAGTATTACGGCTATACGATAGAATCGAACTGGTGGAAACCCAGGAAGATGGCCCGGTTGCGAGCTCAACTGCCGGATTATTTGATCGAACTACTAACTCCATTGCAGAGCATACTGCTGGTTGTGGCCGAGCAGTTAAAGGAATCGACTGCGGGTGAAGAGCGGCTCAATGCCAGGAAACTACCCAAAGGCCTGGGAGCACTCACGGCCTCGGTGTTGGATCGGGAGATCTGTGACTATCATCGATTCCGCAATCGCGGTCATGTATCCAGCTATACCGGTCTATGCCCTTCGGAACACTCAAGCGGCGGGAGCCGCATCCAGGGCAGCATCAACAAACACGGCAACCGGCGCATACGCCATGTCCTGATCGAGGCATCGTGGAGATTGTTTCAGTTCCAACCAGACTATCACCCAGTGAAAAAATGGAAGGAGCGAATAGCCCGGGAACCCATGACGAAAGCCCGCCGGAAGAAAATCGCCGTAGCAGTGGCCCGTGAGTTCGCCGTGGATTGGTGGCGAATACAAACCGGACAAACCGATCCTGACGCATTAGGTCTTCGAATGGAACTGCCGACATGCGGTTCACTGGCAACTTGGCGCAAACACCAAATAAAGAACATGACTCAAAATAACTAATTTAGCTAATTGAAATCACTTTCATCTTTAGAGCGGAAGACTCGCCCGAATTGACCCATGAGCCTTAAGATGGTTCGACCAAAAGATTGGGCAGTCTTTGCTCCTCCAGCCTGATTGGATACATCACCTTGCACTGTCGCCAGTCAACGACACGTGCGGATAGCAGGTTAAGAGCGGCTGTTAAGGCTGACTGCTTCGGCGGAGGAGACGTTTTCTAAATCGTTTTCTAATCTACCCACAAATCGAAACTCATGAACTAAAACACACAAAAAATCGGGCATCTAACCTTTCTTGACAAAAACTCCCATAGCAGGGGTCATTCCGTGATTCTTGATTCAAGAGGGGGGAAAAATGAGTGGGACAGGGGTCAATTATCTGGTTCCGCAAACGGAGTGACTGAGAGAGTGGTAAGCAAGTCAGGTCTTTAGTTTTGGCATGAAGCAGTAGACAGGAACTACCCCGTCATCAAATTGCTTTGGGCAACATTCTCATGAACTCAGACCTTTTTTGGCTCCCTCGATTTCATTGCATTCACTTTAGGCTGTGATTTCTTTGGCCACCTGGTGGCCGGGCTAATATTCCGAGGCGATTCTCTCTTTTTTGGTTCCGGGGAAAGAATCATAGATCCAGCGGGACTTTTTATAAGTCTTTCCTACCGTTTATCCAAGCCACTCAAAAATCCGTCCATCTCGAGTTGGATTCTAATTACAAACCCCACCTCGGCGGCTGCGCCGCTATACCGAGGAGAGGAACGACGACACCTCAACGAACGAAGTGAGTTTCGAGCAACGCGACACATACATAACAAAGCAAATTCCTATCAGCAACCCACCGGATTTTTCCGGACTGAACACAGATGAAACATTGCAGTTTCATAGGAGTGGGAGCGCGTAGATGGTAAAGCTCGCAGAGATTTGCTCCGGCGGGGTAACTGAGCCAATCGGCAGGCGAAGGAGCAAAGGCTGAAATGGGCGGGCGCGGGTGACCAGTATCAGTGTGGGTGGGGCTTTACGCCCAACATTCCGGCACTGAACTGATAGGAAATTCCTTTTTGCGGTGTCGTCAGGGGAGGAGGTTAGCCCGCCGTGATGGATTACGCTGGGGGTAGCGAAACCGGCGCGGCGTTGTGAACTCCCATAGCAGATGACATGGGAGGATTGTCAGAGGCGAACGAATCGCTTGATCTCACAATCCTA
>CAYGQM010000035.1:0-67214 GCA_964352065.1 uncultured Opitutaceae bacterium | reverse complement strand
TCCTTTCCAGAATACTCGCTTATTCCAACTCAACTCTTAAACGGGGGCAGTATATGTTGATTATTGTGCTAAATCATCCATATCCAGAACTAACTTTATAAATATTTAGGTATAAAAAAGCCTTTTGATGACTGGAATATAAATGCAGTAAAAGGCTTAGATAAGTATGATAACTTAAAGGCTTTGCTCTCAAGAGAGTAGAGCTGAAAAATCTAAAGCAGGAATACCGATCCCAGGTATGCTTCACGTAATCAACTTTTCAGAGGATTACCTACAAGGACCAAGGTAACTGCAACCGTTCAACAGACAAGCAATGAAACGTCCTGTACTGTGCACAAGAACCTGAGAAGTATTTACCCCCCATTCCCCAAGCAATCGATATCTAATTTTCCCCCAAAGTAACGCACAACTATAAACCTATGATAATTAAAACCTATAACAAAATTATAACCGGCTTCTCCATACTTGCCTATAGCCTCGTCCCCATTGTCGCTCAGGAGGATGAAAACGTCTATGAACTCAATCCATTTTCTGTGCAGGAAGAGGATGCAGGATACAGTTCAACCGTCACAATCTCCGGAACAGGTATGAGAACTTCTCTGATGAACGTACCCATGTCCATCAATGTCATTACTTCGGAATTCCTTGAAGACAGTCTTGTTGGAAATTTTGAGGAAACCATGGATTACAACTCATCCATCACCCAAACAGGCCGGAACAATAGTGGCGACGCCCGCGGCGCAAATTTCTCGATTCGGGGATTCCGAAATCGAAATCTTCTGACAGACGGGGTTACAGGTGGTCAAAACATCCCGACGCAGATGATAGACCGGATTGAGATCGTCAAGGGACCGAACACCCTCTATGGTCAGTCAGACCCAGGAGGATTAGTGAACGTGATTACCAAGACACCCAAGGCCGATGACGGAGGTAAAGTTGCATTCAACGTCGGCAACAACGGTCGCTACGGCGGTACGGCCGATATCACAACCCATGCTATGAATGGAAAGCTCGGCTTACGATTTTTAGGTGAATATCGGAACTCCGATGGCTGGCGCTGGGTCGATGGCGATGAAAGAAAATTTTTCGGACTATCCGGGAATTACCAATTTGCGGAGAGCACGCAGGGAACCTTCATGATAGCCAAAAACCAGATCGATGGTTTCCCAACCCAAAGAGCCACCTGGTCCTTCGAAGAAGTTCCTACAGATTTAAATGGGGACGGTGACACCAACGATACGGTTGCTCAGATACCTGAGGCAAGAGCGCGCTTTAATAATACCTTCCTTCCCGCGGAGTATGTATCGTCCACTGCGGGGAATGTGTATCATTCAGACAGCGATTTCCTCACCCTTGGACTCCTCCACACCTTTAATGATAACTTTAACTTGCAATACAAATTCAACTTTTACGACACTCAACAAGACTTGAGCTTCCGCGAGTTCAATACCTACCGAGCGTCGGATGGCAGGTCAGATGCTAACAACACTTGGCAAGACGACCATCGAAGGGACGAAGTTCACACGCTTAATGGTCTTATCGACTTGGAAACCGGCGCCGTAAGACACCAAATCCTGGTTGGAATTCGCAAATCGGAGCGAACCAACGGGGGAGACGGGGCTTACCGCCTACGCGCCGTCAATGGTGCGGAAAGCGCTATTCTTCGACAAATTGAAGCAAATACCGGCAAACAGTTCCGCGATTTCCTCTTCAAGCAAGAACTCCTTGATGGTGCCAGAATCTGGGAGGACGATGTTCCCAGTCCTACAGAACTCAGAGAATTTGGCATTCGGACGAACAACGTTGATCGCAGTTTCGAGGACTTTGACACCTATTATTTAACCGACAATATGTTCTTCATGGAAGACCGGCTCAACATTCTTGCCGGCATTCGCTATAATTCAACAGATCAGAATACTATCGCATTGGGAGGTGCTCCCATAGGCAATGGGATTGACGCCAACGACACCAATTACCAATTGGGTGGGGTTTATCGAATCAACCCAAATCTAAGTGGTTACCTGAATTGGGCTGATGCGTTTGAACCCAATTCCGCAACAAATCCCGATACCGGTGAGCTCTATGCTCCTCAAACCAGCAAGGCCATTGAGGCTGGAATCAAGTTCATTGATCTTTTCGATGGAAAATTTTCAGGATCAGTTGCGCTCTTCAAAATTGAAAAGGAAAACGTGGTGAGAAGTGATTTCAATCCGGTTACTTTTATGAGCGACACGGCTGTTACCGCGGATGAAAGCAAAGGTGTTGAAGTCGAATTCTTTTACAATCCGACCCAAAATTGGAACATCGTTGTGGGATATAGCTACATCGACGCCTCAGTAGTCGGAGCCATTTCTCCGGAACTCGAAGGCTTGCGTCTGGAAGGGGCAGCTCCTCATCGGCTAACCTTCTTTAACAGCTACACCGTAGACGAAGGACCGATGGAAGGCCTGCGCATTGGAGGTGGTATTGTTTGGGCTGATGGACCGATTCCGCAATTCGGTACGCCAAACAACAAACTGGTTTTCGAGGATGGTTACACTGTCGTCGATTTGTTTGCGCGCTACCCAACCATGATTGGAGACCAACCGGTTACCTTCGGTATCAACATCGACAACGTAACAGACGAATTCTATGTTCGTTCCCGGGCAGCCACCAACGAAGCTCGCCAGATCGTTTTCTCGGCTTCTTTCGATTTGTAGTTAAAGCTAATCTATACTAGTAGTTTGCTAAAGCCTTCCCCTTTAAAAAAGGGGAAGGCTTTTTCTTTTCAAAGCGTAGCAACCGTATAACCTGCGTTCGTAATCTACGTTCACCCTAAATTAGTCTCGATACCATGAAACACTTTCCTTACTCACTTTTCACAGTTCTCACACTCATCTCTATCGGTCTACTATCAGGTTGCTCCCAAGAATCCACTGACACACCACGCAAGCCCAACATTATATTTATACTAGTAGATGACCTCGGCAAAGAATGGGTGTCCGCCTATGGCGCAGAGGACATAGAAACGCCTCATGTGGACCAACTGGCTGCGACCGGTATGCAGTTTTCCAATGCTTACGTCATGCCCCAGTGCACACCGACAAGACTCTCATTCCTAACCGGACAATATCCCTACCGCCATGGCTGGGTGAATCACTGGGACGTTCCACGCTGGGGTGGCGGCGCGCACTATGACTGGAACCGAAACCCGTGCATCTCAATGGTCATGAAAGAGGCGGGCTACAAGACCGCCATAGCAGGTAAGTGGCAAGTCACCGATTTTCGGGTACAGCCTGATGCCATGACAGAAATCGGCTTTGACGAATATTGTATGTGGACCGGTGGAGAGGGCCATAATCCACCGAGTGACGAACGCTATTGGGATCCCTACATTCATACAAAAGAAGGCAGCCGAATCTGGAAAGGAACCTACGGAGAAACAGTGTTTGCTGATTTTCTGATTGATTTCATGAAACAAAATAAAGACGAACCGATGTTCCTTTATTACCCCATGGTCCTCACACATACACCATTCGTCACTACTCCAGACGAACAAGAGGTTCAAACTGATCTGGAAAAACACAAAGCTATGGTCCGATACACCGACAAAATACTCGGACGATTCGTTGAAACTCTGGAAGAGTTGAAAATACGGGACAACACCATCATCGTTTGGACTACGGATAATGGCACGACGGGAGCCATTACCGGCCATCAAAACGGACGCTCAGTTAAGGGCGCAAAAGCAAGCACCACCGAACCGGGACTCTGCGTTCCATTTATCGTCAATGGCCCCGGACTCGTTCCTGAAGGCATTAAGACGGACGCTTTGATCGACGTAACCGACTTGCTACCTACATTCGCTGAACTCGGGGGAGGAAAACTTCAGGAAGGCTACGCCTATGACGGGAAGTCTTTCTCCGATCTGATCCTAGGAAAGAGCAACGATAGCCAAAAGTCCTGGATTCTCGGAATGGGTGGAATGAACGAAGCTAAACTCACCGATCAAGGGGTTGAAAACGCCTATGTTTTCCGGGATCGGGTAATCCGCGAAAAACGCTTCAAGTTATACGTCAATTCCAACAAGCAACCCGAGAAACTCGTAGACGTGTTGGCCGATCCGGACGAAAAGAACAATTTGATAGACAGCCAAGCCCCCGACGCCAAAACAGCTCTCGCCAGAATGTCTGCCTTAATCCCCGGGTTTCCCAGCAGGGACAATGACCCCATCTACACCCCACTCCCCGCTCAACCATGGGATGTAGAGATCACCGCGAAAAGCGAAGTCTGGAAACAATAAGGGATTTTTGACCGACATCCTGCTTGATAGTTCTCTGTTTGTCTTGGAATATCGCATGGAACGCTGTTTAGCTAACTTCGATCCAAAGCTGTTACTTTCCTTATGCTTCCTTTTCCACGTCTGTTTAATTTTTTGTTTTTTGGCGCCCTATTGGCAACCGGCGTTCAGGCTACAGCGAAGCCGCTCAACGTTCTTTTCATCGCTTCCGACGACCTCACGAGCTCACTAGGCTGCTATGGCGATCCCATCGCAGTGACTCCTCATTTGGATCGCCTTTCAGACATGGGGGTTCGGTTCGACAACGCTTACTGCCAACTCCCGCTCTGCAACCCAACGCGAGCCTCCGTGATGACAGGACTCAGGCCAGACACCATCAAAGTCTACGATCTGGACGAACACTTTCGAACCACTGTTCCTGACGCCGTTACCCTATCCCAATTATTTCAAAAAGCAGGCTACAAAGCGATGCGGGTCGGAAAAATCTACCACTACAACGTTCCTGCATCCATTGGCACCGATGGTTTCGATGACCCCCCGTCATGGGATCAGGTCATCAATCCCAAAGGGCGGGATAAAGCAGAGGAGCATTTGATCACGAACCTCGAGCCTCACCGGAAAATCAGCGCCGCACTGAGCTGGCTCGCAGCAGACGGGACTGACGAAGAACAGACGGACGGCATGATCACGACTGAAGCGATCAATTTGATGAAGGAAAACAAGGACAGACCCTTCTTTCTCGGAGTAGGATTCTTCCGCCCGCACACCCCTTACATCGCACCTAATAAATACTGGGACCTCTACCCCATCGAAACAATTAAGATGCCCTATGCCCCTGAAGATGACCGGGCCGATATCCCGAAAACCGCATTCGCACACAACAACCCGGTCCCCAACTACAACTTGCCTATCGAAGAGGTACTAAGGGCGAAGCAAGCCTACTACGCCAATGTAAGCTTTATAGACGCACAGGTGGGGCGCTTGCTAATCGCAGTTGAAGAACTGGGGCTCGCGGATAACACCATTATCGTGTTCTGGAGCGATCACGGTTATCACCTGGGGGAGCACAACGGAATCTGGCAGAAGCGTTGTCTATTTGAAGAATCTGCAGCAGCACCGATGATCATCTACGCACCGGGACAAAGAGGAAACGGCATCGCCAGTCAACAAATCGTTGAGTTTGTCGACATGTATCCCACCATCGCCGAACTGGCTGGGCTAAAAGCTCCGAAAGAAGTCGAAGGGAAAAGCCTCACACCTTTACTCAATAACCCGAATCGCAAGTGGAAAGGCGAAGCCTACACCCAAGTGCTCAGACCCGGTGACGGCTTGCCAGTCATGGGCGCTAGTATCCGCACAGATCGCTGGCGTTATAATGAATGGAACGAAGGCGAACAGGGAATAGAGCTCTATGACCACAGCAGCGATCCCAACGAATTCACAAATCTGGCTTCCAGTGAAAAACACCAAAACATCGTGCGAGAACTTCGCAAAAAACTCCGGGCCAAAGTGAATGGCCGGGTCCCGGATTCACCGTTTAATCCGGCGAGACTTTAACTCGAAAACTCAATTACTATGCAATACCGTAGACTCGGCTCAAGTGGCCTCCTTGTTTCCCCTATCTGCCTCGGCACAATGACCTACGGCTCTCCAGTCCAGGAGGCCGATGCGATAAAGATTACCCACGGCGCAATCGATCTGGGTATCAATTTTATCGATACTGCGAATGTCTACGAAGGCTACGATCGCTATATGGGCTCATCCGGAGGCGTCGCCGAAGTCATCCTGGGCAAGGCCCTTGCTGACCGCAGAGACAAGGTTGTGCTCGCGACCAAGGTTGGAGCACCCCTCGGATCAGGACCTCAAGACGTGGGGCTAACAGCCTCGACGATTGGAAGAGAACTTGATGCCAGCCTCAAACGACTCAATACGGACTACATTGACCTGTACATTCTGCACTGGCCCGACGCCCATACCCCCCTGGAAACGACTTTGAGCGCCATAGAAACTGCGGTTCGCCAAGGCAAGATTCGCGCATTTGGCGTTTCCAATCATTTTGCGTTTGATCTCTGTGAACTGCTCTGGATTGCCGACAAGTATGGTTGGCCCAAACCCGTGTCTTCACAAATCCCCTACAGCATGCTCAAAAGACACTTCAACATCGACTTGGAGTTTTGCGAGAAACACAACATCGGAGTTACGCCTTATCAGATTCTTGAGGGCGGACTCCTCACCGGAAAGTACCAGCGCGGACAAGCGATCCCCGAAGGTTCACGCATGCAGGAAAATCCGAATTGGATCCCAAACCCCGATGAACATATATTCGACCAACTCGAAGCGACCGAGGCATTGGCCCAGGAAGTCGGCGTATCATTCTCCCAATACACTGTTGCCTGGACACTAGCCCAAAAAGCCATGAGTTCGATGGTTCTTGGTGTCAAAAACCTTAAGCAAGTGGAGGATGCGATTGCCGGAGCATCTGTCACCATCCCCGAGGAGATTTTGATAAAACAGGATACGATTACCGCACCACCCCACCGCCATAGGGCCGGGTTCAACAGACCAGCCTAGAGAGCGTCCATGATTAATCTCGCGATAATCGGAACTGGAATACGGGCTAACACACACGCTCGAGCATTCACAGCCCTGGAGAATTGCACTATCGTAGCCTGTTGCGATATCGACGAAAAAAAAGCCAAGGCCTTTGCACAAAAGTGGGGAATCCCAGATTACTATAATGATATCGATAAACTCCTATCCGAATCTAAAGTAAATGCCGCAACGGTCGTAACTTCTGACAAATCTCACTGCATGCTCGCTATAAAATGCCTCGAAGCAGGAAAGCATGTACTTTGTGAAAAGCCGCTCGCGTCAAACGCAGAGGAAGCTCGGAGGATGGTCGAGGTCGCCGAAAAATCAGGACTGATAAATCAGGTAGCATTCTCTTATCGCCGGTCCGGGGCTTTGTATGAGGCTAAACGATTAATCGATTCCGGGGCTCTTGGAGAGGTAAGGCATATAGAGGGTTCTTATCTTCAAGCCTGGCTTTCTCTCTATAAGCAGTCGGATTTCGACGAAAATTTCTCTTTCGGACTGTGGAGGATCTCCAAAGAACTTAGCTCGGGAACCTTGGGCGATATTGGCGTTCATCTGCTGGATTTTTGCACTTTTCCAGTCGGTTCCGTACGTTCAGTCAATTGCCTGCTTCAGTCCTATGAAAAAACACCTGGCAACCAGGCGGGCGACGTAATGCTTGATGCCAACGACAGCGCGGTTATCTCTGTTCGTTTTAATAACGGAGCCATCGGAACCCTTCATACAACCCGGTGGGCCTACGGCCATCGAAACTCGATCAAGCTAAGTGTTTGGGGGACACGTGGAGCATTGAAAATTGATCTCGATCAAAGTTACGACTCGCTGAATTTTTGTAATACAGTTGAGGGGGGACCGCTGGACTTTAACCTGCCATTCAAATGGACTTCCCAGAAATGCAGCGTCGTCCCAGACGAATATGAGCGATTCGCTCGGAGCATAGAATCAGGGGAAAACCTGACTCCTGATTTTCGGAGAGGCGCCGAAATTCAATCCCTTATCGCTGGCTGTTTCGAATCCGCTGAAAAAGCGGCATGGATCGATCTCCCGTGAACCAACCATTCCGCCTAAATAAGTGAAGGGAATCCACTCATCTAGGGGTTTAACCTAGGGAACCTCCGTACAATATCATGGCGAACAAAGACAATCTAGACCTGCTCCTAGAGAAATGGCAGGATACTCCCAAACGCGACCCTCAACTCACCCACCGGGTCTGGTCCCGTATTGCGGTAGAGGATGGTGTTCGAGAACTATCCTTTCTGGGCTGGTTAACTGGTGCCTCGAATGCACTCACCCGCCCCTTTGGAGCTGTAACTTTCGTAACCGCCTGCATCATTTGCGGCTTGGTAGTTGCTCAATTTCGCGTGAGCCAGGAGAAAGAAACGAGGACTGACGCATTGGCCAAGAGCTACCTACAGCTATTGCAGTCTCAACAACAATCAATTGATTTGGGGATGTCGAAATGAAGAAAGGCATACTAACCATTTCACTGGGTTTGCTCGCTGGCCTAATCGCGCAAAACATATACTATAAATCCTTCAAACCGTGCGATGATAACACTCTGGAGTGCCAGTTGTCATGGATCCAGGATTACCTATCACTGACCCCGGATCAATACAAGCTGGTGGTGGCCCTCCACAGGGATCGACAGCCGGAAATCTCGGCTCTAGAAAAGCGCGTCCAAGACCTGGAATCCCAAATCGCAGCTCTCGAAGAAGAACGCATTGAGAATGATCGAATTGATTTTATCGCATTTTATGGTTACCTGCAGGAGAAAGTAAGCTTGGACAAAACCCGTGAGCATTCTACCGACAGCTTTTTGGCTAAAGTGGGTTCCATCATGAGTTCTGAACAACAAGCGCGATTCAACGAAATGTTACGCACCTACAATATATCCGACTCGCAAGGATCCTAAAACCTCCGAAACCCTAAATGCCACACGATACTCAGACTGATCTCCGACTGTTGGAGGAGCTGAGAAACGGCCGAGATTCAGCTCTCAACGAAATTATTGACCGCTGGGAAAGACCTTTGGCCAGTTTTGCATGGAGATACGTACAAAACGAAACAGACACCCAAGATCTTGTTCAAGAGACCTTTGTGAAGGTTTACAAAAACAAAGATCGTTTCAGGCCGGATACTAAACTCTCGGCCTGGTTATTTACCACTCTCGCAAACCAATGCCGGAATTTCAGCCGTTGGAAGCGCAGACACCCTACCGTAGCCCTGTACAACTCTCGTGAGGAAACGTCAGACCCTTTGACAACGGTAACGCTGGATCCCGCCGACTTAAGCCCCACCCCTGATACCTCCGCAGAGACGAACGACTTGATAGACCATTTAAAGGAGGCCATTGATAAATTACCACATGACCTGAAGACTACCTTACTACTCTACCAATACGAAGGCATGTCCTACAAAGAGATCGCCGAGGTGGTCGGTTGTAGTCCCAAAGGCGTTGAAACCCACTTGTATCGCACACGCAAGCAGCTCAAGAAGTTGTTGAAAAGTAAATCAATGGAAGCCGGAGGCCTAGCTCCTTTGGCCTCCAAAGTTCCTCAATAAAAAAGACCACTGAGGCTTTCAGTGATCTTTTTCAGTAAACTGTCTTTTCAATCCTACCGCTTCGATTCGGTAAACGAAAACCTTTGACGGACCATTATGGACACTGGTTTTCCACGAACCAAAGGAGGTTTAAACTTCCACTCCTCTACCGCCATGAGCGCAGTCTTTCCAAAACTCTCGTGTGAGTACTCGGTAACATGGGGCATCCGAATCTCTCCCGTTTCGTCGATGTAGAACAACACGGTTGCCGAACCTACAACCCCTTGCCCCTTAAACTCTTCCGGATACAAGGGAGTTTCCATTTCCATTGGCTCCGGAATTTTGTCGAGTTCCTTTGGACTGTAAATCCGCTTGGAGTCCGAAAACCTTGCGAAATTCAACTTGGCCGCCGTGCTTTCCATGACTCCGAACGCGAAAACACCTCTACGATCTTCAAATTCAAAGTCTATCGCCTTAATTATTGAAAGCGGTTCTCCGTTGAGTTTTGCCGGCTGAAACGTCCATTTTTTAACTGATTCCTCAGCTAAACGCCCAAATAAGGGGTGCGTATAGGATTCCAGGTAGACATCGATCAAGTCACCATTTTCGTTCACGTTAAGCACAACGCGGGCAGCCCCATCAAAAACGCCTTCCGACGTCAATGACGTAGGATACGAAGGTAGCTCCGAGGTAAGCACTTTTAACGATTCAAAGTTATCGATTCCGAAAAGGCTGGAAGATCCGAGTCCCAGACAACCCGCCAATAGCGCCGAGCGGAGCGTAACATTAAAGAATTTTATTTTCATGAGATTGGGTATATTTAAACGGTATAACAACCGGCAGCTCGAATACCCCTCAGAAAAATCTCACTTAATTCTCATTCATGCGAGGAGGTACTTAGGGCTTCTCCTGGACGCTTATATCAACCATCAGGTCCGCGGCAACGGACTCCAGTTCATCTCTCAAAGATTCTGAATCCATTTGATCCGGTAGCTCTAACATTCCGTGCGCCTTAAACAGCAACTCAGCCGACATTGGCGCCGCAACCAACTCGGTATGCAGTTCCTCTACATTGACTCCCAGACTTGCAAGCAAGCCGCTGATTCTGCTGACGATTCCAACTTGATCGCTTCCCAATAGATCAAGAGTCACCATAGAGCCTTTTGAGTGCCCCGTTCCCTCTGTTTCTGACCGCACAGTTATCATCAACCCGGACTCTTGCAAATGGAGTAACGACTTCATCAATCCAGCCTCTTGCTCACCTTCAACAGCCACGCGAAGCACTCCTGCAAACTGCCCTCCCAAATGACACATTCTACTCTCAAGCCAATTTCCACGGTGGCGGGCAACAACGGATGCCACTGACTCAACCAAGCCCGGTTGATCTTTGCCCATAAAGGTAATCACAAGGTAGATTTTCATAGGGATAATGAATGAAAGGAAACACCCATCCAATTCGTCATACACCGATTGGCAACAAAAACACCCTTCCCCGTAGCAAAAGAAACGAAAACCCATTGACCGGAAACCAAGTAAGTCTACTAATCCACCGATGTCATATTGGGGTGAAATGTGGTCGCTCATCTGTGCGCTTTTCTGGGCGTCAGCCGTTATTCTGTTTCGTATCGCAGTGAGGGGAATTCCAGCAATCGAGATGAGCATTTTCAAAAATGCATTCGCCCTCATCCTGTTCGCTCTAACGCTGGCTATAGTGCCCGCTTTTGACGGACAAGGAAGCCTACCTCTAAAACAGGTTCTTTGGCTCATGCTATCTGGATGCATTGGCATAGCCATGGGAGATACCCTGTTTATGTATTCCCTTAATATATTGGGAGCCGGCAGGAACGCCATCATCAGCTGTTTGTTCAGCCCATTCGTGATGTTACTCTCATTTCTGTTTTTAAATGAAAGCTTTTCTATTTACCAAGGACTCGGCTTTGCCTTGATCCTCTGCGGCATCATCCTTGCGGTTTATCAAAAGCCTGCCGACGCGCTGTCCAATCACGACCGATTCGTTGGTATATCGGTTGGCGTGCTCAGTATATTTTGCATGGCCACCGGTATGGTAACCACAAAACCCATACTTACGGATGCCTCTCCGGTTTTGGTTTCCTGCATACGCTTATCGGGAGGACTACTGGGCGTTCTCATCTTTGCGATGGCAACCGGTCGGATTAGGAAATCCATCCGTGTATTCAGAGGAAAGCTACCATGGAAATTTATGTTCCTAGGAGCATTTCTAGGATCCTACCTGGCTCTCTTTGCATGGATCGTTGGCTTCAAACACACTTCAGCATCAATCGCATCAATTCTAAACCAAACTTCAGTATTCTTTACGCTGATACTCGCTGTTCCGTTTCTCAAAGAACGCCTGTCGCCTATGAAAACGGCCGGCGCGCTCCTGGGCTTCGCGGGCGTAACCCTCATCCTTATTCATGGCTGAACAAATAAGACTTCCTTATTGTCCCCACTGTGGGAAAAAATCCTTTAACGCAGGACGCTTCAAACCTTGGTACTGCCAGTCCTGCGATTTTAAAATCTATCCTAACGTCGCTGCCGCAGCCGCCGTGTTTATTTTCGACGACAAGAATCGAATTCTTTTCATTGAAAGAGGACACGATCCGGGTAAGGGAAAGCTAGGACTTCCAGGAGGCTTTCTGGATCCCGGTGAAACGGCAGAAACCGGTATAGCGAGAGAGATTCTTGAGGAAGTGGGTATTACCGTCTCAAACATTACGTATCTTAGCAGTTTCCCGAACAACTATCAGTGGGGAGGTATTCACTACGATACGATTGACCTGTTTTATACGGCTAGGCTCACATCCAAAAACATAACTATCGATGGGGATGAAGTCGCGGCAGTGAAGTGGAAATTGCGATCAGAAGTGGAAAACCACGAGCTTGCATTTCCCTCTTTCATCCAAGCCTTAAACTGCTTGGACAGTTAGCCAGCCTTGGCAAATCGCAGAATAATCAAACTACTTCCAACTCAGTAACAAGCGGGTGAAGTAAGTCGTATCCAATTCATCAAGGCCTCCAATTGGCTCTGAATTATAGTCGTTGCTTACACCAATGCGGAGTTTCCAAAACTCCCCGGTTCCTACTGGCAAGTCGAGTGATGATTCGTGATAGACTCTGAAGTTACCGAAGTCTTCGACTGATGGGTTATAGTTGAGCAAATTGTTCAAGGTTCCCCAACCCAGGTCCTTGAAGTGAATCAAAGAGAAATCCAAACCGGGCGATTCCACGTTGGAACCATCCTGATAACTCTCATAACGATAAGCAAGACCAGCGCGAAACTCCAGTTTCTGGTCGTCCTTTCGAATGACATGCTTGCCGATACCAAACGCAACCGTCGAACGAAGATCTAATAACTCAATCTCGTCTTTCTCCATCTCGCCTCTGGCATACCAGGACAGGGAATCAGAAAAGAAAGAGGAGTAATCGACACCGCCCTTAATCTCATCTGCGGTCGTGTTCCCGTCATCCTCTGCTTGATCAACGGATACATAGAAGCCGAGACGATCCATCTTACTTTCCAGAACAGCTGCTGCGGCAATACCAACCGCCGAGCGATCCGCATTTCCAGTACGACCACTAATATCTACCCCGGCATCGAATTTCCATTTTCGTTCATTTGCCACAATTTCAGCCTTCAAAGCCTTTTCCTTTGGGCTATCTTCGCCTGGTTGCCACACAGCCGATACATTTTCAACAGATGTTTCAAAAGTGCCGCCGTCCGCCGCTATTTTAATATTTCCAGCTTCTCCTGAGACTGTTCCCACAAAGGTATTACCGCCTTGCGTAGCGACATTGATCGTCTCATCGGAAGAGAAAGAAAGCACCTGCTCCTGCTTTACTTCTATTTTTCCAGCATACGCAGTTTGGATACTGATTACGCCGCCCTCGACAGAAAGAATCTTACCGTTGATAACGGATCCGTCCTTAGTTTCGATCTTGCCAGCGCTAAGAACAGTTGTTGAACAAGTAAACAATGCCGCCACGATGGCTAACTTTGTTACTATAGAACCAGACACAGTAAGATTCTTCATAATAGGATATTTGGGTTTTTGTTAGTCGGACATTGGTAGTATCCGTCGCACACAAAACAGCGCAGATCAGAAAACCTCAATAAAATTATGTGGAAAAAAATTGTAATTAATGCAACAACGCACCATCTACATCTAACTACAGCTGGTTCCTGTAGACTCAGACTCCAGCAGACACTCCTCGGTAACCCATCTCACTAATAATCTCAAAGACAAATACCCATTATGGACGTTGATAGCATCATGAATTGGCTTCAAACAGAAGGAGTCGATATCCTTATAAAAATCGCAATCGCGCTTGTCATTTTTCTCGTTGGAAAATGGATCGCACGGAAAATCACGAATATCGTGAAGAAAGGCATGAGCAAGGCCAACATGGACGCGGCACTTGTTTCATTCCTCGGAAACGGAGTATTCATGATACTCATGGTCTGTGTGGTTTTAGTAACACTCGACTTTGTCGGGGTCAAAACAACCTCATTCGTAGCCATCTTGGGTGCCGCCGGTTTGGCTGTAGGTTTGGCCCTTCAAGGATCGCTTGCTAATTTCGCCTCAGGCGTACTAATCATCATGTTCCGACCCTTTACGGTGGGTAATGCAATCGACGCCGGCGGAGTGTTTGGAATCGTTGAAGAAATCAGCATCCTCACGACCAACATGAAGACCCCGGACAATAAAGTAATCATCGTCCCCAATTCACAAATCATGGGCGGTGCGATTACAAACTTCTCCAAGAAGGAAACCCGCCGCGTAGACATGGTGTTCGGATGCAGCTACGACGACGATATCAAGAAAGCAAAGGCCCTGCTTGAAGACATTCTCCAGAAAGACGAGCGTATCCTCAAAGACCCAGCCTACACGGTCGGCGTATCTGAGTTGGGCGACAGCAGCGTTAATTTCGCAGTTCGCCCGTGGGTCAATGCAGCAGACTACTGGAATGTTTTCTTTGACACTCACGAGACCGTAAAAATTCGTTTCGACGAAGAGGGCCTGAGCATACCTTACCCACAGAGCGACGTTCACATGTTCCCTGCGACCGTGGAAAACGACAAAGCCGCTTCTTAGGCAAGTCAGCTATTTATCCCAACAGCCCGGTTACGAAAGTGACCGGGCTTTTTCATGTTTTAAGTAGTCGAAGTCTCAAGCTCTCTCAGTGCCTTTAGACTCTCGTCCCTCAACTCATGGATCTCCTCAAAACGTTGAAGCCTGCTAATACGGTTTCTCAGTTTTCTAGCTCCGGGAAAACCAGCCACGAATGACACCAGACGCCCTTTCATGATTCCAAGTATCATGTCCGTACGCAGGTGAGAATAATGCCCCCGCATAATCTCCGCATAGCGAAGCACATAGTCCCACCGTTCCTCAACAGAAGGAGGGCTTGACGGCTCCCCAGTCTCAAGGAGCGACTTCAGATTTTCAAAAAGCCATGGATTACCAATAGCCGCCCTCCCTATCATCAAACCACTAACTTGGTACCGTTCCCGTAGCTCCCGAACGTCATACTGGTAATTGATACTTCCATTTCCGATGACGGGTATTGAGATTCCAGCTGCCGTCTCATGAATAATATCCCAATTGGCGTCTCCTTTGTAACCTTGGGTCTTGGTTCTGCCATGAATAGCCAATGCTTGTATTCCTACCGACTCGAGAAGCCGTCCCGCTTCCGGAGCCACCAGCGACTCACCGTCCCAACCGATTCGAATTTTAGCGGTAACGGGACAATCGGGTAATGCCTTCACGACCGACTCACAAATTTTTCTCAACAACGGAAGATCTCGCAGCAATGACGATCCCGCATTCTTGCAAGTCACCTTTTTCGCAGGACACCCGAAATTGAGGTCGATAAACGTCGGATTGAGGCGGTCGACAATCATCCGCGCAGCGTCAGCCATCACAGCTGCCTCAGACCCAAAAATCTGAACTCCCATCGGGCGTTGATCCTCTGTGAACTCAATCGAATTCCAGGTTTTGGGATCTCCGCGTAAAATGGCATCCGCCAGGACAAACTCAGACACCACGACATCCGCACCCTTTTCCTTACACAGCTTCCGAAACCCTATGTCGGTAAACCCGGCCATAGGTGCCAAATACAGAGGAAATTTCCCATCCTGAAACCAAGGAAGCATGCCGGTAAGATGGATTTCGAATTGCCGCTGTCAAGCGAGGCATTGCCTCATTCTTAACAAGCTCAGTCTACTAGAAATCCCGTCCTATCTTAATACTACTTAAATCAATAACCGGTTTTGGCTTCGCTTTTTCAGCCGCCTGCTTCGGGCTTACCAAACGCCAGATCGCGTGCACATGCTTATCTACTTTCTGAGGAGAGATTGCTAAAGGTGTACCCAATTCTTGCGCAAACAGACTCACTTGAAGCTCCTCTATCAGCCAACGAAGTTGAAGCAACAGGCCTTTAGCTGCCTCAGGAAACTCCGGATCATTTTGCCATGCCAAATAGTGCGCCTTTAACGGCTTCAAGGGTTCGGCTCGTTTCAAATCCTTTTGAGGATCGTTAAGATAGCGCTTCCGCCGGATTTCCATAGCCTTTAAATACCTGGGAATTTCCAGCAGCTGTTTATAAGGTGTGGTTATTAGAAAGGCCTGGGAAACCAGTCGGGACAGATCATCCGCCATCCCCGGGTAACCCCGCTTCTCAACGATCAATCGCTGCCGTTCTTTAAAAATAAGCTCCAAGTGGTCGCAATAGCGGGGAACCAGACCCTTCAGCTCATTTCGGATCCTCTCGAGCAGCGAGTCTGCCCAGGATTTTCTCAGCGGCAAAATCGTATCGGATCTAAATAAATGTTTACATAGGTGCACATAACTATGCTTCTCCAAGCTTTCTGAATGGAGAAACGTCACACATAGAGGCGCTAACTTCCTTACATCTTTCAGATCCTTCTGCAACCATGCGAGTTCATAGCGCAGCATGAATTGCAGTAAAACCGGTAAAGACTTCCGCGTTTCCAAATCGGCCTCTTCTTTTGATTTATACAAGAGGACATCACATCCTTCCTTTCCCATGGAAAACCCTGGGTATCCAAAAACAGGTACACCAGCAAAGTGACTGACCTCTACCCTTTCAGGTAGATCTCCAAACGACCAGTCTTTCAACCCACTCAGGCCCCACTTACTTTGAGCAATCGTCCAGGCATCTTCATCCTTCTTTTCCTTACGATGCTCTATGGCTGCACTACGTATACGCGCCTTAACTTCAGACGAGATGCCTTCAACGGACCGGGCACTGGCGATCGCCTCATTGTTATCATTTACGACTTCCAACCGGACTTTCAGGTGATCAGGAATTGCGCTGTAGTCCCAGACTACGGATGGTATACCGATTCCGTATTTCTCCTTCACAATTACACTCATGGCGTCAGCCAGCGAATAATCACCCGGTTGAATAAACGACATAATCTCTTTGGTCTTTTCGCCCAACGGAAATAATTGACGCCGAATATCCTTGGGCAGCGCACGTAACAAGGCATCTACCTTTTGCTCCAGATACCCGGGAACGACCCAATCCAGTGCGCCTGCCTTAAAGGAATCAAACGCATGCATTGGTAATTGCAGGGTTGCACCATCCTCAGACTCACCGGGCTTGTAGGTATAGTAAAGGGGCCGTTCTCCGCTTGGGGTTTGTATGGATCTCGGGAACTGCTCTGATTCCAATTCAGCGGCCTGCTCACCGATTAACACAGACTCAGAGATAAATAAATCTTCTTCACCGTGCTCCTTTAACCATCCTTGGAGATCCTGAGCCGATCCCACATTCTGAATACGTTCGCTATAGAATCGGTAAAGAGCGTCTTCAAGTCCGAAAATCCCAGACTTACGCATACGCGCCTGCATCTGTTCAACTGAATCTAGAACCCTTTGGTTGTGCTCTCGAAACTTGAAGCTGGTGCGTAACGTTTCTCCCAATAGACCTTCACGGATAAAGATATCCGTCGCCTCTTCCGGTTTCACTTTCACATAGCCAACCCGACGAACATCCACTTCCAAGCCCAGGAGAATCGAACGCTCCTTGGCGACTACCCGCTCCCCCTTCTCATCCCATATAGGATCGCTGTAACGGCGCTTGATGAGATGAGCCCCCAGTTTGGGGAGCCAGTCTGGATCAATACCTGCGACCGTTCGCGCATAGACCTGGCCGGTTTCGACTATCTCGGAGGCAACGATCCATTCAGGCGTGCTCCCCTCAACCACCTTGCCTACCTGCGCTCCAGCATTCTTTTTCCGAAGCTCACGACTCGCCTTCTTGTCGAACAATCCAGAACCGGGGAAAATCATAGCTTTCCGGTTTCTAGCCGCCCGATAATGGTTTCCCATTTCTTTCATGCAGACGTTGCTTAGAAGCCCTGCCACAATAGAACGGTGAATCGCTTCATAATCTACCTTATTTCCGCTGCGTTGATATTCACCCAACTCCTTCATCACCAGAACCAGTTGCTGATGAACATCCCGCCATTCGCGCATTCTGAGATAAGACAGAAAATGACTCTTACAAAACTTCCTTAGCTGACTCTGAGTCAGCTTCTCAGTCTCATCATGATAAGCGACCCAAATATTATAAAGCGTTACAAAATCGGACGTGCCATCGCGGAACTTTTTGTGCATGGCATCCGCCTCTTCCCGCTTCTCCTCCGGTCGCTCACGAGGATCTTGCACACTCAATCCAGCTGCAATAATTAATACCTCCTCCAACGCACGCTCCTTCTTGGCTTCTAGTATCATGCGACCGACCGTCGGATCCACCGGCAGGTGCGCTAATTGCTTTCCCAGTGTCGTTAACCGATGATTTCCGTTTTCAACTTTGAGTGCTCCCAATTCGACCAGGAGTTGATAGCCCGATTGAATCGCTCGAGGACTCGGCGGGTCGATGAACGGAAACGTCTCGATCTCGCCCAACTCAAACACCTTCATTCTCAAAATTACAGCAGCAAGGTTCGAGCGTAGGATCTCCGCCTGCGTATACTCGGGGCGTGAATGGTAGTCTTCCTCAGAATACAACCGAATACAGATGCCATTCTCAACCCGACCACACCGCCCCATCCGTTGATTGGCACTACTTTGCGATATCGGCTCAATCGGCAAGCGTTGAGTCCTCGTCCCGGCACTGTAGCGACTCAAGCGAACGTATCCCGTATCCACTACAAATCGTATGCCCGGAATCGTAAGTGAAGTCTCCGCAATATTCGTTGAAAGGATAACTTTTCGACCCACTGACTTTCCGAAAACCTTCTGCTGATCTCCCGAAGAAAGCCTTCCGAATAATGTTAGAATTTCGACTCTTTTCCAGCGTCGCCCTACCAAGGCATCCCGAGCTTCCCGAATATCTTTCTCAGCCGGAAAGAACACGAGAATATCCCCTCGCGAATTCTCCTCTATTAACTGCTCAACCGCGGCAACGGCTCCATCGATATAACTCCCACTTCCTCCAGGCAACAATTCATCGATCGGCACATATTCCAGCTCGACTGGAAACATTCGCCCCGACACCTCAATAATGGGAGCGCCCCCAAACGCCCTGGAGAAAGACTCGGTATCAATGGTCGCAGAAGTAATGATGATCTTTAGGTCCGGACGCTCTTTCCTTAACTGGTTCAAGTATCCTAGCAAAAAGTCGATGTTCAGACTCCGTTCATGGGCTTCATCAATGATGATCGTATCATACTCCAGCAGCAGGCGATCTCCATGCACCTCAGAAAGCAGCATGCCATCGGTAAGAAACTTTACTCGCGTGTCCTTCGAAGTCTTATCCGTAAACCGGATCTTTGCGCCAACCTCTTTCCCCCAGCCCACTTTCAACTCGTCGGCCACTCGCTGCGAGACTGACAACGCAGCGATCCTCCGTGGCTGCGTACAGGCGATTTTGCCTCTCACACCCAGGCCAGCATCCAGACAAAGCTTCGGCAATTGGGTCGTTTTCCCTGAACCGGTCTCACCGGCAATGACGACCACTTGGTTATTTTGTATCGCTTCACGAATACGCTCCCTGTGTTGAGAAATGGGAAGCGCTTCCGGAAAGGAAATAGAAGGAAGTTTTTCCAACCTCTCGGCACAGATCTTTGCAGAAGCCTCAGCCTCTTCCAGGAATCCTCTCAACTTCTTTGTAACCGCTTCCTGATTCCTCGGCGGCAATAGTCGCTCAACCGATCTGCGTACCCGCCATTGGACCGCTACCTCACATGTGGGTAGTATTCGTTCCAATACTGCAGCCTGTACCTTCCAATCCATTTCAGTGACCTGACCTTGGAATCTCAACCACCTGGTATCAATGAATAAAACAGAGCGTTTTCCTCAGCCTAATGAATTGGCAAGTGACTTAAATACGAATACCCAATTACCGCAATCGTACCAACAGATCTTTACTGTCTACCTGGTCACCGGCATGAACCTCGACGCTATCCACGATACCGTCACACGGTGCATAAATCGTAGTTTGCATCTTCATCGCTTCAAGAATCGCGAGCTTTTCACCCTGCTTCACTTGGTGACCCACAGTCGCAGAAATACTACTGACCATCGCTGGAATCGGAGCTCCAATCTGCTTCTTGTCAGCAGAATCTGCCTTCACGCGGCGCTTGGATTCGCTCTTCACGGACTTATCAAGGATTACACATTCGCGGGCCCGTCCATTTAACTCAAAGGTTAAAACCCTTTCTCCGTCTTCATCGTGTTCACTTACATTGATCAGTTTCACGATGAGCGTTTTACCATCTTCGATTTCGACGGAGACTTCTTCTCCCAATTTCAAACCATAGAAAAAGGCTGGTGTCGGCAACACATCCGCTTCTCCGAACTCATTGATAAATTTCATGAAGTCTTTGAAAACCTGCGGGTACATAAGGTATTCATAGAGTTCATCCTCTGAACACTTATGGCGGGTAATACCTGTCACTTCTTCACGCACCGTATCCAGGTCAACCTTTGCAGCACGAGCTCCCGGACGACCTCGGAAGGGTTTGCGGTCGCCAAGCACTACTTTCTGCACGGCTTTGGGCCAACCGCCTTGAGGCTGCCCCAATCCACCCGACAACATATCAATCACCGACTCGGGAAATGCCGTACCTGGCGCGAGATTGACCAAATCATGGGGTTCCACGCCTTTTGTTAGGAGGAACATCGCAAGATCACCTACCACTTTACTGCTCGGAGTTACCTTAACGATATCCCCCAGGATTTCATTTACCTCTTCATAGTAGCGAACGACTTCCGGCCAGCGCGTGCCTAGTCCGAGTGATCGTGCCTGCTCACGCAAATTCGTATACTGTCCACCTGGCATTTCGTGCTTGTAGACTTCGGCGCTTCCGAATTTCGGACTCGTGTCAAACGGTTCGTAGAACTGTCGCACAGCTTCCCAATAAATAGAAAGCTCATCGAGGAATGTCAGATCCAATTGAGTGTCGCGCTTATCACTTTTAAGCGCATGAACAATGGAGTTGAGATTCGCCTGTGCGGTAAGTCCCGACATCGAGGAAATCGAAAGATCCACCACATCAACGCCTGCTTCAGCCGCTTTAATAATCGACGCCGCTGCAATCCCACTGGAGTCATGGGTATGAAAATGAATCGGGATTCCCACTTCTGCCCGCAATGCCTTAATAAGCTTGTAAGCCGCATTCGGGTGACAGATCCCTGACATATCTTTGAGCGCCAAAATATGAGCCCCCATGGATTCTAGTTCCTTTGCCATCTTGAGATAATACTCCAGTGAATATTTGTCCCGTGAAGAGTCAAAAATATCACCCGAGTAACAGACCGTCGCTTCGCAAACTGAATTCGTGTCCTTACGGATCGATTCCATCGCAACCTTTAAGTTCGGCAAATAATTCAATGAATCGAATACGCGGAAGATATCCATACCCGATTCAGCGGAGTGCTTCACAAAGCCACGGATAACATTGTCAGGGTAATTTGAATACCCTACTCCGTTTGCACCCCGTAGCAGCATTTGAAAACAGACATTGGGAATCCTTTCTCGCAGTTTACGCAGCCGTTCAAAAGGACTCTCATGCAAAAAGCGCATACAGGTGTCGAAGGTAGCGCCTCCCCAACATTCCAAACTGTAAAGATTATGCGCACGCTGCGATACACTATCTGCTACCTCCATCATATCGAAGGTTCGCATACGAGCCGCTATAAGCGATTGGTGCGCGTCGCGAAGCGTGGTATCGGTGACTAACAGACGTCGTTGCTTGCGTGTCCACTCTGCGAACTTTTCAGGACCGTGCTTATCCAGATAGTCCTTGGTACCCGCGGGCTTCCTAGATTTAGGATCATACTCTGGAATAATCACCGGAAGATCCATCAACGGAACCGGACGCCCCTTCACCTGAGGGTTTCCGTTTACAATCGTTTCCCCCAACAGCTTCAGAAGCTTGGTCGCGCGATCGTGGCGTTTTCGAAATTTAAACAACTCCGGCGTCGTATCAATCAGCGTTGTGGTCGCATTCCCCGACTGGAACGTCTGATGAAGAATCACGTTTTCGACAAAGGGAATATTCGTCTTCACTCCCCGTATACGCATCTCACGAAGCGCCCGATCCATGCGCTGAATCGCCAGCGGAAACGTTTGAGCCGAAGCTGTCAGCTTCACCAGTAACGAGTCGTAAAACGGCGTAATGACTGCCCCCGTATCTCCCATCGCACCATCGAGACGAATCCCAAAACCGGCCGCGCTCCGGTAGTTGACAATCTTTCCATAATCTGGAGCAAAATTGGCTTCAGGATCCTCCGTCGTAATACGTGCCTGAATAGCATAACCATTCCGCCCGATCTCATCCTGGGGAGGAATACCTACCTCGTCACTGTGTAGCGAGTGACCCTGAGCGATCAATACCTGACTGCGGACAATATCGATCCCCGTTATGACCTCGGTAACCGTATGCTCCACCTGGATACGAGGATTCATTTCTATAAAGAACCACTCATGGGTATCCAAATCCAACAGAAACTCCACGGTTCCCGCGCTGTAGTAACCGATCGACTTGGCGATCTTTACCGCCGCTTCACAAAGCTCAATGCGCACCTTGTCCGGCAACCCGATTGAAGGAGCCACTTCAATAACCTTTTGGTGGCGCCGTTGAACCGAGCAATCTCGCTCGTGCAGATGCACGACATTACCTTGCTTGTCACCCAGGATCTGAACCTCGATATGCTTGGCCCGACCGATGTAGCGCTCCAGAAAAACGGCGGAATTTCCAAAAGCTCTTTCCGCCTCTCCTTGCGCCTCTTCAAGCAATGGTACCAAATCTTTCGGATCGTTTACCACCCGCATCCCTCGCCCTCCACCGCCAAAGGCAGCTTTGATGATAAGCGGAAAACCGATTTTCTTGGCCAACTTAACCGCCTTCTTTGTGCCGGAAACCGGATCCGGAGTTCCAGGCAAAGTCGGAACATTTGCCTCCTCTGCGATTTTGCGGGCCTCAATCTTATCCCCCATCCGACCCAAAAGGTCAGAACTAGGACCCACGAAGGTGATACCATTCTTTTCACAGGCCTGCGCGAAATCCGCGTTTTCAGATAGAAACCCATACCCTGGATGAATCAAATCGACGTCCTTTTTCTTCGCCAGGTCGATAATACTCTCCACATCCAAATAGGCCGCTACCGGGCCCTTTCCCTTGCCGACCAAGTAGGACTCATCTGCTTTAAACCGATGCACTCCGAAACGGTCCTCATTCGCATAAACCGCAACGGTGCGGTATCCTAATTCTGTGGCACTACGGAATATCCGAACGGCAATTTCACTACGATTAGCAGCAAGTAATTTCTTCATGGGTGGGTAATAGTGAGGCAGTAAGCGAACAGAAGATGTGGTGCTGGCAGCCCGTGTCAACACGTGTTGCCCTCAATACGTTAAAAGTGACTAACCTGCCTCGTACAGCCAACACGACCCTAGCCAATAGCCTTGCCTAGCTTCGTCTGGCTTCGATTTTTTTCTTCCAATAACTCCATGATCATCAACACGCTATGAAAACAGTCACCAGCATTATCACTTCATTCTGCCTCCTCACCCAGATTCCTCTAAGCGCATCACAGGAAACTCACAAGAGAGCTGCGGAGAATCTCGTCGAAATAATGGGGACCAAAGTCGCTTTTAAGTCCGCATTTACTCCGGTATTTAATAACCAGATACAACAAGCATTAGCAGCCCAGGGAATCTCCCAAGGCAAGATCGATAGAATAAAAGAGGCTGGCGGAACGTTAGCCGATAACATCGTAAATGACCCGAAATACATGGCCAGTATGGGGGAGATTTACGTGGAAGCATTCTCGGAGGACGAAATCAAAGATCTAATCACATTTTACGAAACACCAACCGGGAAGAAAGTCATAAAGATGCTCCCTATACTTTCGGTTCGAGGTGCCCAGATAGGCGATACGATCGCCGCTGATTATATGGTCCCGTTCCAAGCCGAAATGGAGAAAATACTTCTGGAAGAAGAGTAGATCATGGCGCTCGTTTAGATTTGGACCCTCAGTTCTGCTTTTCCCTCAAAGGCTGGCTTCATCACCATTTAATATTGTTCTTTAAGCGGTCACACTCCAAACCTCACTCCGGTTTGATCCGAAACCTTTGATTAAAGGAGGAACATGGAACGTAACTCGCTCTCCATTCGAATATGCAGAATATGAAAACGATAATCCGGTTCGCTGCCCAGTCCTTCCTCTTAGTAATTTTCGCTTTTACGGTCCACGCAGAAATGCTAGGAAAGCTACCCGTCAAAGTGGTGATCCTCACTATGTTTGAACACGACGGGGACCGACCGGGTGAAACCCAGCTGTGGGTGGAAAACTTGAAACTCAATCAGCGACTCCCCTTTCCAGCCGGACGCTCTGATATATTTACAGATGGGAAAGAGATTCTGTGCATCACGACCGCGATGGGGGTCTCCAACGCTGCTGCCAGTGTCATGGCTCTGGGACTGGATCCCCGGTTTGATCTCACCAAAGCCTATTGGTTAGTTGCGGGCATCTCAGGTATCGATCCGCATGATGGTTCTATGGGAAGCGCGGTTTGGACCCGATTCGTAGTCGACGGCGGCCTGGCGCACGAAATCGACGCACGAGAGATCCCCGATGACTGGTCCACAGGCTATTTGCCACTGAGGTCCGCCAAGCCATTTGACCGCAACGGACAACCTGTTAATCCCAGCCAATTTTTCCAACTGAACGAAGACCTACTCCAATGGGCTTATCACCTTACTAAGGATACGCCCCTACTCGATAGCCACGATTTGGCCAAGCGCCGCGCTCAGTTTGTAGGGTTTCCCAACGCACAAAAACCACCTTTTGTTTTGATCGGCAGCAATCTGAGCGACTCGACTTTCTGGCACGGTGTCAAGATGACTGAATTCGGGAACGACTGGACTACATTTTGGACAGAGGGTCGCGGGAACTTTACAACCAAGGCGATGGAAGACAGCGGGACCCTCCAATCACTCACGAATCTAGATAACGCTGGCAAAGTAGACTTCGATCGAGTCATGATTTTGCGAACTGCCAGCAACTACACCATGCCATCCCCCGACATGACAGCACCTCAAAGCCTTGCGCGTGAACGGGGAGCATCACTGTCCGCATACAGTGAATCACTCGACGCTGCTTTTCGAATCGGCAATACAGTCGTTCAAGAAATATTGAAAAACTGGGATACTTTCTCAGAAAACATTCCTCAAACAACCGCTGAAATGCACTGAACACAGTCTCTTTACAATGCGAACGCACTTACCCAAGTATGTAGTCCTCGGAATAGGACTGCTGTTGCTGCTCTCCAGTTCCGTTAGTTGGGCCGTCGAAAAGCCGAACATCATCCTTATCATGACCGATGATCACGGTCGCTGGGCTTTGGGAGAATACGATAAGCGTATCCATACCCCCAACATCGATTTCCTGGCAAGACGAGGTGTCCGTTTTGATCAAGCAATTTCACCCGTTCCTGTATGTTCAGCCGCCCGCGCAAGCCTGATGACAGGACGTATACCATCTCAACATGGTGTTCACGATTTCCTGTCAGACACCGACGGAAAAGTTCAGGACTGGCTAGCCGATGAACTCCTTCTGTCTGAAGCCCTGAAAAACCTGGATTACCGAGTCGGTCTATTCGGCAAATGGCACGCGAGCACCGAAAGCTGGAGACCCGCATCGGGATTCGACAGATGGATCAGCTACGACATTCGGAATACAACCTGGCTGAATCAATACCAGCACCGTGGCACAGTGCATTTCTCCCGGGACGGCGTTGGTGAAACTTACACCGGTATTCAAGCGCACTTTCTTACCGAGGAAGCCATACACTTTATAGACGAAGAGAAAGATCAACCATTCGCGTTATTCTTGAACTTTATCGAACCACATTTTCCGTTTGATGGACTCCCTGAACGTTTGGTAGAGCGTTACCGACCGATCGCTCGTGACATTATAGCAGCAGGCGGAAGCTCCACGCTTCACCGTTCCAATTTTACGACTGAAATCGTTCCGAACCATGAAGAACAGGTTGCGCAATACCTGGCCGCCGTAACGCTGGTCGATGAACAAGTAGGGCGAGTGTACGACGCATTGGAAGGAAGAGGAATTTTGGAACAAACGATGATCATTTTCACCGCTGACCATGGTCACCTCACAGGACAATACGGTTTGTACGGAAAAGGAAACGGTAGTTTCCCTCAAAACCTCTATCAGGAATCCATTGACATTCCCTTCATAATAGCCGGCCCTGAATCCCTGGTCCGGAGTGGACAAGTTCGCCATGAATTCGTTAATCTTTGCGATCTCTTTCCGACCATCGTGGAAGCAGCCGGCGGCAAACTCTCTGCCTTGGACTACAACGGACCGGGAGTGAGCTTGATCCCCTCTCTTAAAGGAGATCGCTCAACGGAGTTTCGCTCGTACCAATTTGCCGAATACGGGAATGCGCGGATGGTCCACGATGGGCGTTGGAAACTGGTTCGCCTATACCCTCAGAATACATACACACCCCCGACCGATTATTGGTTTGATCTGATGCATCCGCTCGGTGAAACCCGACCGACGATCGCTCCCAGCGACCAACATCGGCGCAACTTTTCCGATGCACTGGATACTTACTTCTCCGAATACGAAGAAAAAGCCCATTCTGGCAAAAACATTTGGCTACAGCCCGCCTTCAACAGTATGGAGCCCTGGCGAAAATCGCTTCCAGAACCCGATTAAGTACCATCGCAACCGGAAGATTATCATTGCGACGACTGGGAAAAAGCCACTCGTTTAACCTTATGTTTCGCCCCACTCTTATTTACCTTCTGTGCTGTCTAAGCCTCAGCGCTGACCTAGTTTTCTATGACAGCTTCGACCGCAAAGATGGTTTCGACATTGAAGATGCCGTTGGCAATGACTGGTCTACGAATAGTGCCTGGCGGGCTGACGGAGAAAAACAGGTTTTTCTCAAAGACGGTGCGATGCGCATAACCCGGCTCGAAAAGGCAAATCACGCCGTATCTGTAAAACACGACTTCCCATTGGGAGATTGTACGGTCTCAATAAGATTCAAGATCAGTGAAGGCGATCGCCTGGGTATAGATTTCAACGACCCCGACTTGAAGACGGCCCATGCGGGTCACGTTTGCAGCATTCGAGTAACCACCGACTTCGTGGAAGTAGCTGACCAGATGAATGGATCCATGAACCTCGATTTACGGGACAAGCGAAAAGCAGATCCTGACAACGAAGCCGTGAAACAGAAGATAGCAAAAACGGAGAAGAGGAACCCGATTCAGCTAAAACCCGATGCCTGGCACGAACTTCAATTTGAGATCCGGGGAGATATCACCAAAGTCTACATCAACTCCATGTTCGTAATATCCCATCAATCCCCTGGTTTTGCACATCCTACCAAAAGAAACATCGCGCTCAGCGTCCCCCAGCAAGTCATCGTTGATGATTTCCGGGTATGGAATCAGGCCGGAAAAAGATAAACGCCTTAGCGCTTATACTGCTTGAGCAGCTTCAGACATTTACGCTTGAGGAGCGGGTCCGCATTATCGGATTTAGAATACGCGGTCAATGCGACCAGACTTTCTTTAGAAGCCGGCAAATTCAGAATATCGCCTTCTTCCAGATAATTGGAAATCCACTCGATAGCAGCATTGTGGCTACAAAGATTTGAGCTCGGTCCTAAAAGTTTCTCTATTTGTCTTTCTTCTTCAGTATTCACGGTTTCGAACGTTGATTATCTCCAGCTACCTGTAAAGATCTTTGGCCATGCAATTAATTGGCTGCCAATTTGATATCCGATGGGAAGACCGTCAAAAGAACTTTGACAAGGTCTCCGAGCTACTCACTTCGACAACCGTTTCTGAGGGCTCACTTATCGTGTTGCCAGAAATGTTCGCCAGCGGATTCAGCATGAATGTTGACCGGATCTACGAAAAAGATCCATCAACCACAGAAACCTTCCTTTCAGAATTGGCGAAAAACTATTCGAGCACTGTCATCGGAGGGTTAGTTAAACGTCACGACAGCGGCAAAGGTCTCAATACCCTCTCCGTTTACGGACCAGACGGCAGCGCTCTAGGTAGCTACCAAAAGAACCATTGTTTCAGTTTTACCGGCGAATCCGACTACTACCTTTCTGGCGAGGACATTCTTACCTTCGACTGGCAAGGACTCAAAGTGTGTCCGACGATTTGCTATGACTTACGTTTCCCTGAACTTTACCGCAGAGGAGTTGCAGCGGGAGCAGAGTTATTTCCAGTCATAGCAAGTTGGCCTGTCGATCGAGTTGACCACTGGGATACCCTCCTGAAAGCGCGGGCTATTGAAAACCAGGCGATTGTCATCGGAGTCAATCGAGTGGGCAATGACCCCAAGTGGTCATACTCCGGCCACAGCTCCATCTATGATCATCAGGGGAAGCTCCTCGATCAAAAGATTAACCTGGAGGGCTGTGTCTCGGCCGACGTATCCGCTAAGTCGCTACGAGAATGGCGAACTCATTTCAAAGCGCTAAATGACATCAAACGCATAGCTACAGGTCAATAAACCCTGCCTCCTTCGCCGTTTGTAAGCAACTACTTGGCACTGATCCTCCATAGATGCGGCTGCGTCCTGAGGTAGATCGCATTATCCACAATCGCCGGAGATGCCAGGGTCTCTTCACCCATCTCAATCTCAGAGAGAATTTCAAATCCATCTTCCTGGACCTCAATCACGTAAAACAATCCTTCCTCACTCACGATATAGAGTAGGTTTCCAAGCTGAACCGGTGAGGCCGAAAACTTTCCCTTTAAGGTTACCATCCAACGAGGTTCCCCGTTCTTGGGGTCAAGGCTTTGAAGCCGACCGTTATCCTCCAACGTTACGAGGTTCCCATCCACATAATTGGGTGAGGGCGTTTTCGGCATGCTTTTGGAATACTTCCACAACACATGCGTGTCCGTGATATCTCCAATGGCGCCATCCAGGCGAATCGCATACACCATCGGTCTGGCGAATCCTGTAGGCATATACATCACATCATTAACAACGATCGGCTTGGTAGACACCGAAAATCCCATGGGATAAGTGACCCGCCACAGTTCTTTGCCATCTTCGGGCCGATACCCACCTACCATACCACTTCCCTGACTTATAATTTCAGTCCGTCCTCCATTTTCGAATACAAAAGGAGTTCCAAATGAAAAATGATTCTTCACCTGATAACTACGCGTCGTGCGCCAAGCGATCTTGCCCGTTGCCTTGTAAAGAGCGGTCAACACAGGAGATTCGTAGCTATCCGTTGTAAATACTAACAAATCGTCCACGATTATAGGAGAACCACCGGCACCGTTTTTTGAAGTGTAGAATATTTTCTGTTTCCACAGCGTCTCGCCGGTTTCGAAATCAAGCGCCACGGTTCCCATATGCCCAAAATGGGCATAGATCACTCCGCCCTCGATGACAGGTGTTGGACTGGCTAGACTATTCTTCGGATTCTTATCCTCTGCCTCAGCCGGTGTCGCATGCAAGACCGTCCGTTCCCAGACCACTTCTCCAGTCTCCGCATCCAGTTGAAGTACCATCAGGTCATGCATCCCGTTGACCACTTCATCCATACCCGTTGTAAGGATTATCTTTCCGTCAATCAACAGAGGAGTCGACCAACCTCTTCCCGGTATTTCTTGTTTCCAAACTATATTTCTTTCCGTAGACCAGTCGGTCGGGATATTGATCGCTTCCGAAGTACCTTGCCCACCTGGACCACGATAGGTTGGCCATTCGGGAGTGCTACCCAAGACCACAGAACAGGATAGAAGTGCGGTAGATAGGAATATCCTTAAGACGAGGGACGCAAATTTCATTGGGATAAATACAGGATTGATTGGAAAGAATTTTAATGAAGGCGAGAATTGAATCGCAAGCAAGCCAGCTCCTCCACTTTATTTTAGATTGTTCAGCTTAACTCTGACCCTACCTCGCCTTCCATTCTGATGTATGAAAACGTCTCCTGTCACTCCATCTGATTTGTCAGCCTCGGTACTCGCCGTACCTCCCCTTGCCTGGCACACAGATTTTTCACCCAATCACGAAGCCAACGCGGCCATGACCCGGCATATCGAATCCGGTGGCGTAACAACCCTGCTCTACGGTGGTAACGCCAATATGCATCATATCGGATTGAACGGCTTGGCGGATCTTCTTCAGCACCTCATCGTAGCCTCTGATTTCGACTCCTGGATCATCCCGTCTGTAGGTCCAGGATTTGGCGGTATGATGGACCAGGTAGCTGTGATCAAGGAACTCAGCTTTCCAGCGGCTATGGTGCTCCCTATCCAGTTTCCCGCAACGCCCGCCGGAATTGCCACGGGTATCCGACTTTTTGCCGAGAAACTGGGGAAACCGGTGATCATTTATATCAAGGCCGAGAACTATCTGTCAGCTGATCAGTTAAAGGCTCTCCAACAAGATGGGATTCTCTGTGCGGTCAAATACGCGGTTCCAAGGGACGAGCCCAAATCAGACCCTTACCTGAATGACCTTTGCCAGACTATAGGCCCGCATAACATCGTAAGCGGTTTTGGCGAACGACCCGCCATCGATCATCTAAGAACCTTCAATCTGGCCGGTTTTACAGCCGGTTGTGTTTGTATTGCTCCCCACCTATCTATGAACCTACTGCGGGCAATTCAGGCCGGAAATTGGGATGATGCCCAGCGCATTCACGCATTGATCATGCCGATGGAAGATGAACGCGAACGCCTGAGTCCCATTCGTGTACTACACGATGCTATTACACTTGCCGAAATCGCAGACATGGGGCCCATGTATCCTATGCTAAGCGGAATCGACCCATCGGAATATCATGCGGTCCAGACAGCCGCCAAAGCTCTACTCAGTTTGGAAATGAACGCACGCGCCCATTCTTGATCCTTATCGAAATCTTAGCCCTGATCAGGAAAAACTGAGAATTCGGTTAGGGCGGCGATTCGATCAGGATAACGATTACGACAATTACCGGCTTGGTTAGTTCTAACCCTTTTGTCATACCTTATCTATGAGCACCATCCCTGATTTCTGTGGCACTATTGGTGACACCCCCCTCATCCGTCTCAATAATCTGTCAGCACTCACGGGTTGTGAAATCCTGGGAAAGGCAGAGTTCTTAAATCCCGGTGGATCCGTGAAGGACCGCGCAGCACTCGGTATCATAAAAGATGCGGAAGCCAGAGGCTTACTCAAAACCGGCGGAACCATCGTGGAAGGCACTGCGGGAAACACTGGTATTGGCCTTACGTTGGTCGGCAATGCCAAGGGCTATAAAACCATCATCATCATACCCGACACACAGGCACCGGAAAAAATGGAGATGCTCAAAAATATGGGAGCCGAGGTTCGGCCCGTTCCTCCGGCACCCTATAGCAACCCGGAAAACTATAATCACATCGCAAAACGCGTGGCTGAAGAGACCGAAAATGCATTCTGGGCCAATCAATTTGATAATACCGCCAATACTGAGTTCCATGCTGCTACAACCGGCCCGGAAATCTGGACACAGACCCAAGGTAAAGTAACCTCCTTCGTCACCGCCGTAGGCACTGGCGGAACGTTGGCGGGTGTATCCAGTTATCTGAAGTCTCAAAGCGATTCTGTAAACACCGTCTGCGTCGATCCCTACGGCGCTGCGATGTGGTCCTGGTTCAAGCACGGGCATCTTGACTTTGACGATGGTGATTCCATCGCAGAAGGCATTGGACAGGGACGCGTCACTGAGAACGTAGCCCGTGCCAGGATCGACACTGCCTTCCGCGTTCATGATCGCCATATGATGGCTATCATCCGTCACTTATTACACGACGAGGGCCTGTTTCTCGGAGCTTCATCCGGCATCAATGTTGGAGGTGCCGTCAAAGTTGCTTTGGCTGGAGGCCCCGGACAGACCATTGTCACCATTCTCTGCGATACGGCCCAGAAATACATGTCCCGCCTCTTCGATCAGGACTGGCTCACCGAAAACGACCTTCCTCCCGAAGACTTATCGATCGAAGCCATGATTGCGGAGATGAAGGAGGATTTGTAAATTCTAATTCGGCAAGTACTTCGCCAATCGCGTTTTAACCGGTCCAAGTGACGGCTGGGTCGCCAGGTTCGTCCACTCATGAGGATCTGCTTTACGATCGTAAAGCTCTTCGCTGCCATCCTCGTATCGAATATACCGGTACTCCTCATCGACAACGGAATGATTGTAACGAAAGAGCGTTGTGACGGCAGGCCGATTGCGAAAACCATCCGGGCGCTCCAGCAACGGTTTTAAACTAAAGCCTTCATTCTTCGGATTCTCTGGAAGTCCGCAAAGATCAAGCAAAGTCGGATAAATATCCAGCAAGCGAACGACGCGGTCACTCACCTGCCCTTTCGGGAGTCCGGGACCGGCAATGATCATGGGCACTCGGGTTGAACGGTCCCAGAGGGTCACTTTCTTAAACAATCCCTTCTCTCCCAGGTGGTAGCCGTGATCCGACCATAAATACACGATGGTATTATCGGCATACTCAGAATTCTCCAACGCATTTAGAACCTTACCCACTTGCGCATCCACATAGGTAATGCACGCCAAATAGGCCTGCACAATATTCTCCCATTCGCCGTTTTCGACGGCCCAGTCGGTCGTTGGATATTGGGGCTCCTGAGCAACGGTCTTGGCAAAGGCAGGAATGTCATCCCAATCATCGGCTTTGTAAGCGGGCATTTTGAGATCCTTCGAGGAAACTTGTTTATCAAACCACTTTTGCGGCACAAACCAGGGCACGTGAGGCCGCAGAAAACCAGCCATTAGAATAAATGGTTTGTCATGCTTCTCATTCAGGCGATCTACCGCCCAGGCTGCCGCGCGGTAGTCGGCTGTGTCTTCATCCTTCTCCGGAAAGGCCGCCCAGTCAGTGCTCGTCTTTTCACTTTTCCATTTAAACCCTGGCTTAGGTCGTGGCCCGAAGGGCTCACGGTCTCCCGACATGTCGACACTGCCTTCCGGAACATGGTTGTGACAGATCTTGCCTACCGCCATGGTCTTGTAGCCGTGTTCCGCAAAATATTCGTGGAGTAGTAGAGTCCCTTTCTCATGTGCCCGCTGCTGAAGCTCCTCATCTTTCATATGTGTGTAGAATTCTAGAGAAGTGGAATGCATTCCCGACATCAAACTCGCACGCGAAGGCCCACAAAGAGGAAACTGGCAATGGGCGTCCGTGAATAGAGTGCCTTGACTTGCGAGCCGATCAATATTGGGAGTTTTTGCATCTGGGTGGCCTTGAAGGACGGCAGGCCAGTTATTCAGATCATCAATCGAGATGAAAAGGACATTCGGTTTTGCTTCGGCATGCACGTTTGCAGCCAAAAAAAGTAGAAGCACACAGGTTATGACTATTGGTTTCATGGGTAGATAGAAAGAGTGAATATGACTGATGAATCTCTCGAAGTCTTTGTAAGGAACCTATTTGTGTCGACACTCGGATTCCCAAAACTGACTAAAGCTACCTGATCTCACAAAAGTCGGTCGCGAATTGAAATCTGAATCTTAATTCGTAACCTCCGGAAACTAATGGCATGGACAAAAGTCCAAGCAGCCTTTCTATAAATCCTATGAAAAAACTCCTTCCTCTTCTCGGTCTAATCCTAACTCCTATTGCAATGGCAGACTCTATCGACGTTTTCTTCGGTACCAGCGGTAAAGAAACCAAAGGAATCTATCATTCCACCTTCGACACTGAAACCGGTAAATTAAGCCCTGCTACACTCGCAGCCGAAATCGGTTCACCCGGGTTCCTCGCCATGGATACGGACCAAAAACACCTTTATGCTGTCGGCTCCAAGGACGAACCCGTCGTCGCGGCCTACAAAATCGGTTCAGGCGGCAAACTCACTCCTTTAAATACCGAACCTATAGGCGATGGTGGCGGAGCACATATAGCGGTTCACCCTTCGAAAAAATTTCTTATGACCGCGCAATACGGCGGCGGTTCAGTTGCTGTATTTCCAATTAAGAAAGATGGTTCAGTCGGCAAACGCTCCCAGCTCATCGAACACAACGGTGGATCGGGAGTAGTACCGAACAGACAAAACGCCCCACACCCTCACTATGTAGGTTTCTCACCTGACGGACGTTTCGCTTTTGTCCCCGATCTCGGACTCGACCAGATTGTCATCTACAAAGTAGACGATAAGAATGGAAGTATTTCTACCCACGGTCATGCCCAGTCGATTCCCGGCGGCGGTCCCCGTCACATGAAATTTTCGGTAGACGGAAAATACATCTTTTTACTGAACGAACTCGAACTCGCAGTCACCACCTTTGCCTACGACGCTCAAGCTGGCACGACGCAACTTGTCCGAACTGAACCGGCACTCAGCACCGCTGCAAAATCTCGGCAAGCATTCAATTCATCGGCCGAAATCCTAACCCATCCTAACGGAAACTTTGTCTACTCATCCAACCGCGGGGACGATACGGTTACCTTATACTGGGCTGACAAAACAACCGGTCACCTCGTTGCCAAAGACGTGGAAAACATCCGCGGCGCATTCCCACGTAATATCAATTTGGATCCCAGCGCCAATTGGCTTCTCGCAGCCGGCCAGCATTCCAATACGGTCTCCGTTTTCGCTCTGGATCAAGACAACGGAGAAATGGAGTACCAGGTGGGCAACGTGATCAATGTGCCTGGTCCGATCTGTATTCTGTTTAAAGACTAGCCCATCGCTGGTCCCGGTAAGCTACCGGGTCCTCCAAACGCGCTATTCGAACTCTTTCTGCCAAGGGCACGAACCAATCAGGCAACGGGTCTGCGCCGCATTCTTCGGCCAATTGGTCCATTTCGACATACAACTCAGCACCTTTTTTGTGAAAGTTGCGCTGCTTGGGCTTGTGAGCCTGGAGCCAGTTGGCCTTATCTTCGCACCAAACTTCCATTACCTTTCTGGAAGGTAATTTAAAGCTCCCAGCCAGCATGCGAGTAAACCACTTCACCTGAATCTCGAATAACGGAAACGGAATCACCGCATACGGAAGTCCGATAAAAGCAATCGTGGGATACGCAGGAGGAATAAGTTCCTGGTATAACGGATGTACCCAATTATCTGCGACGTTAATGATGCCGTCTTCCAGAAAAGGAAACTGATAGTGATAGCCTGTGCAGTAGATGAAGGCATCCAAGTGCTCTATCACCTCACCACCTTTAACTGTTAACCTATCCCTATTAACTTCCAACGGTGCCCCACACCGATGAATCTCATTCCCCACAACGATATCCGAATGCTCCTCAGCACACCAGTATACCCGATCCGCGACTTGGCTGATTTCCAAAGAGATATCCAAGGCCGAGGCAGCGGCACCGAAAAGAGCGACCCGCTTTCCTTTGAATGATTCTGGGGTGCGGTAATTGTGGCTATGCATTAACAGACCTTCAAAAGAATCCATACCAGTGATCCAAGGAACTCGCGGCTTCGAATAGTGACCGTTGCCCACGATGACTGCATCAAAAAGGGCTACACAGTCATCGGACGTCCTCACTAACCATCTACCGCCATTCAACGGTCTTACAGATTCGACGGTCGTGCCAAATCTTATAACCGGGTACAGGGCGAAGTGCTCTGCAAAATTTTCCAGGTAGGCTTGCACCCGTTCGTGCGACACAAACTGCGATTCGCCCGCCCCTACCTCGAATAGAAAGTCCCGGAAAGCCATCAGTTTGGCTGGCAGATTCGTTCTCAGGCTTTTGTAGAGGGATCCATGAAGCGGCCGTTTGGGATTTTGCCCAAGTAGATCGTCCTCCACTTCCGACGTGTAACGCCAAATGCCCCCGACTTTGTCCGCCGCTTCAAACACCTGCACATCCATACCTTGACGCAAGCATTCACGCGCAGCCACCAATCCTGCTGCACCGGCTCCGATCACCGCCACGCACTTAGGCAACCTGCCACCTGAATGATTCATCTTCTCTTCCAAAACAGTTCGACAAGTTGGAACCGTTAACGGTATTTAATCAAGCACTTCACTATCTCTATGCCCCACAAATTGCTTCGAATCGGCCTTCTTTTCTGCTTACCCCTAATGCTTTCGGCCGAAGAAAGGGTGGCCTGGACCGACTCCAAGTTACAAGGATCTCCAGAACCACCACCGCCGTATGTAGCCGAAGCGGTTTGGCCTCA
Organism: uncultured Opitutaceae bacterium; assembly: GCA_964352065.1. Lineage (GTDB taxonomy): Bacteria > Verrucomicrobiota > Verrucomicrobiia > Opitutales > UBA2995 > UBA2995. Next base: position 31,091 of record CAYGQM010000035.1, on the reverse strand, counting down.
TATCACATTTACCGATCCGCTGGATGCAACGCTGCTAGCTTCAGAGCAGAAACTCTTTATCACCGAACGTTCCGGAAAAATCTGGAGCCTGCCCAGCGACCTAAGTGCAAGCCCAGCTCAAGCCGAACTCATTGCAGATGCCAGTCAGTTTATACCTCGTTTGCTGAGATTATTGGGACTCGCTTTCCACCCCAAATTTGAGGATAACGGAAAGTGGTATCTCTACTATGTAGTCGAATCAGATACTGATCGTTTCGAAGTCGCGTTGAGTGAGTTCGAAATGAACAAGCGCCTACAGCTCATTCCAAATAGTGAACGAAAGCTATTTCAAAAAGCGGGCAGCGGCCACACCGGTGGTGACATTCAATTCGGACCGGATGGTTATCTTTATATTCCTATCGGTGACTTGACCCCACCTTCACCACCAGACCCCAATAGATCAGGCCAGGACCTGTCTCAACTTGCCTCAAAAATCCTCCGCGTTGACATAGACAATTTCTCCGCTGGCCAAGCCTGGGGAATCCCCCCCGACAATCCGTTTATCGATATCGAAGGTGCCCGCCCTGAGATTTATGCCTACGGCTTTCGCAATCCGTGGAAAATATCCTTCCATCCGGTGTCAGGTGAACTCTGGGTCGGTGATGTGGGTTGGGAAATGTGGGAGATGGTTTACCGCGTCGAAAAGGGAGCCAACTACGGTTGGTCCTACACCGAGGGGCCTATGCCGACCAATACGGATCAGAGCACCGGCCCATCACCCATTTCGCCCCCCACGACAACCTACGATCACTCCGTCGGAGCTTCCATTACCGGAGGCTACTTTGTATCGAATAACCGCTTGCCGGAATTAAAAGGAGCCTACCTCTACGGGGATTACGTAACCGGGAAAGTCTGGGCCCTAACGTGGGACGGCGACCGCGTTACTTCCAATCGAGAAATCGCAGATACGCGTCAGGACATTGTCACCTTTGGTGAAGACGCTTCCGGAGAGGTGTTCTTTTTGGAATTAGCCAACGAGGCCAACATCCAACGACTCATACCCAACCCCAAGCAGGCTACGACAGCTTCTTTCCCGACCAAACTCAGTGAGACCGGTCTCTTCTCGGACATCCGCAAACAGACTGCCTCGGAGGGTGTCTATACCTTCGAGATTCAGTCGCCTATGTGGCTAGACGGCCTACAAGCCGACTACTGGGTAGCCATGCCCGGCAAGAGCGGCATCACCACCACCGCAGACGATCGACGCGGGTTTCCCGTGATCAACTACAGCAAACCGAAGGACATGGTATTGGCGAAAACCATACACGACGGTAAACGAAAGATCGAAACCCAGATTCTCCATTACGACGGGTATTGGAAAGGTTACAGTTACCAATGGAATGAAGCCCAAACCGACGCGACACTCGTCCGTAAGGAAGGACAGGACGCCACCATAAATGGAAAATCCTATCACTTCTCGAGCCGGGATGAATGCATACGGTGCCACGGTAGCAATTTCAACCGCCCTCTCGCTTTCTTTCCCGGACAAATGAATCGCGACGGACAACTCAAAAAATTCAAAGACCTGGGTATCATAGACACCGTTTTCGTGAACATGGCCTCAAAACAGCCCCTCGCGAATCCCTACGACGAATCGAACGATCTCGAAACCAGAGCCCGCTCCTGGCTGCACTCCAACTGCTCTCACTGCCATAAAGTGTCCGGAGGATCTGGCCTGACCAATCAGATGAATATTGCCGTTCGCACCGGTGACCTCGAACTGCTCAATATGCCCCCGCTTCGCGGTGATTTCGGAATTCAAGCTGGGTCCTTGATAGAGCCAGGGAACCCCTACCGCTCAGTCCTTTACTACCGCACAGCCACCCACGCGGCCGGGCATATGCCCATGATAGGTACCAGAACGCTCGATAAACAAGGAGTCGAACTGATTCACGATTGGATACGCTCGCTGGATCCAGAGAGGCAAATAGCTCAATCATCGACAGAGCCGAGGAACGTAGAAGAAGCCCTTGCGCTGTATCACGCCATACAGTCAGGAAAGCTTACACAGATTGAAGCAAAAGCGGCTGTAAATAGCTGCCTGGAGTCCTCAGATCCGTTTGTAATTAACCTGTTCGCTGGATTCCAATTCGATTAAGCGGGAACCTGGATTGACAGTTACCCGGCATTGCCAATCTTACACCCATGGCCCTGAACGTACTTGGAGAAGAACTAGTCACCTGCAGCGAATCCCCGATGACCGGATTTTTCCGGACCGGAAAGTGTGATACCTGCGCGGAGGATAACGGTATGCATACCATCTGCGTGCAAGTAACCGACGAGTTTCTAAAATTCAGCGCAGAACGCGGAAACGACCTCATCACACCGATGCCAGGCTATCACTTTCCCGGACTCAAGGCCGGCGATTTCTGGTGCCTTTGTTTACAACGCTGGATCGAAGCTTACAATGCAGGCATCCATGCGAAAGTGAAACTCGAGGCGACGCATATCTCCGTCACTGAATTCGTGGACATTGAAGTGCTAAAGGCGGTCGCAGTTCAGAACTGAAAAGAAAAACGTTCGCAATCCTTGGATTCAGGCGCGGCATCCTAATAGGAATACAAATCGAATCCTAAATAAGATCCCTACGACCATTGGGTTGCATTATCACCTGCCTTTGCGATAGAACTTAGGTTTAATATAGCCCCATCATTTTGCTTTACTCACTTATCTTGGTCTGTAGTTTCGATTAAGAAACCTAATCGCTCCCTACCAGCCCCTCAAAGTAACAACATACCGATGCGATCATTAATCCCCCTGGTCCTGCTCATTGCAATAACCTGTGGCTCTCACGGTAGTATCCAGTTACCCGATTCTTTAGTACATGAAACCGGGGAAATCATTGATTTCAAGATACCGAGCGACATCAATGCCGAATCGTACGGAACAAACTACCTCCCCATTGGCTTAACGCTAAACCCGACGACGGGCGTTATTTCAGGTATACCACTGGAAACAGGCAATTGGAAGACAATCGTGTTTGCAGTCAATACGGAGAACTACGATGCAAAAACGATAAGCTGGCACATCGTTGAGTCTGGTGAAAGTCACAATGCGAATCACTCATACATCACAGCCGTCACAGAAACTGACATAGAGATAAACGAGCAATTCCTCGGACCCGATGATCGGTACGAAGTCGAATCTGTAAGCGGACTCCCCGAGGGCATTATCTTTGATCCTTTTGCCAAGAAACTCAAAGGCTCCTCCGTCAAATCGGGCCTCTTTGAGATTGTATTCAAGCAGACAACGGGGCCCTCAAAGTTCTACAGTCACATCATTCTCAGCGTCTTTCCAGCGGGTTTGAATGAACGATTTGAACTCCCGGCATCCGATACTTCGAAGATCGCCTATTTTAAGGGCAAATATTACTACCCTTCCGCAATAAACACCATTTCAGTATCCGATGACCTTAAAAACTGGCAAACCACCATCCCCAAAGAAGGCACCACAGTAAAGGAATTCGGTATATTCAAAGACCGATTGATTGGCATGGCTTACAACAGCGTGTTAGTCTCTTCGGATGGCATCAACTACGATAGATTTCCACTGCCAGAAAACCTGAGTGCCCAGAAATTGATCGTCGGCCAGAATGGAATTATGATAGAGACCAATGGAGCCAATGGCAGACCGATTCTGTATTCTCCAGACGGAGAGAATTGGAGCTTTGCCTCCTCGCCTTCCGAATACATCAACAACGTATTTCCCGTCGAAGACCTGTTTTACACTTATAGTTCAGGCGAATTCCAGGTCACAAAAGATGGAACACTCTGGTGGACCTTGAAAGTTGAAGGACGCGCAAACCTCTTTCATCCCGAGCAAATCGGCTACGCTAATCGTAAGTTTGTAGCCAAGGGACCTGAAACCTACGAAATATATGTTTCTCATGACGCTATACACTGGGAGACTCTGGCTCTCAACCGCAGTGCAAAATGGACTTTTTTTGATCAACAGGAAGATCGCTTTTTTCTATGGGGAAGAGATCGGGAAGAAAGTGAAAACCCTACCCTTTTGAGCTCCCTTGATGGATACCGATGGGAACCTGTTAATTTTGGAGCTCCGGTTTGGTCGGCCGACGAACTGGCATATGTAAATCATCGGCTATTTATTCAACAGAAGTCTTTCAACCGTAAAACGGCCACCATCGACGCAGGCCCTATCCTGAATACACCCGGATTTTACATCCCTGAATATATGGAATTCCCTTTAGGGAAATACGTATACTACCCACTCAATGTGACCGGTTCCTACAGTACATTAAAAGCGTTCGGACTCCCGCAAGGCCTCAAGTTCGACCCAAACAATGGCGCAATTTTTGGAACCGCTGAGATAGCAGGGCACCCATCCAAAGAAGCATTTTTTATCGGGGAGAACCAAGGAGTTCCGGGACTCATCGAAGATACTCATATACTTTCCTGGGAAACAGAAGGAGGCTACCTTCCCAACATCAATGCTGTGTGTGTTTACGGGATTGTGGGTAAGCCTTTGAATAACCAAGCTTTTTACAGCTATCCCGAGGATCACACATCCACAGTGAAACTCATTGGTGCGCCTGATTGGTTATACTTAGACGGATATGATTTTAGAGGAACTCCCACAAATAAAGTTCAAACATCGTTCACAGTGGAAGTCTCCAATCTATTCGGAACCACCTCCAAAGAAATCGCCTTAAAAGTCGCAGAACCCGTCTGGTCGACTGCCACCGGATCCAACGGAGTGCCCATCAACTTCAACTATTTTTCCTATGGAAACGGAGTGTATTCAGGCCGAACTAACTTTGACTCTTACTGGTCGAAAGATCTAAACACCTGGACGCCTACGGCACCTGCATTAACAGCTCGAGGAGAAATCGTCTCATTCAAAAATCATTTATACTTTGTCGACGAACCACGACTCTACCGAAGCTCCGACGGTCGGGGATGGATTCCTTATGAACTACAGGCGCTTTACAACCCCCGCACAAGTAGCGTCTTTGCCAGTCCGGAAAAAATTTACTGCATTTCAGATAACAAACTAGTCTGCAGCGATGACGGAGTCACGTGGACTGTCCTGAAAAACGGAAATCGACCTCCAGAGTTCAAAGTAACGTACCAGGGAAACTATTATTTTGCCTATTGGTTTGACGATAGAATTTACCGTAGCAGTGACGCACTCAACTGGGAACTCGTATTCGATGAGCCAAACGACTACCTGGACATTTTGGATATTCGCTTTGGCAACGGCATTTACTTGGCGACTTTGGACGACTTTGAAGATAAATACCTCATTCTGCGAAGCTCCGATGGAGCGAAATGGGAAAGAGTGAATATTCCAGGAGAGTATTTCGGAGAACCTACCGCTTTCATCTACGCCGACGGTCAGTTTCATTTGTCCACCTTCAATGAAAACTATTTAAGATCGACTGATGGACTTAACTGGAAAGGTTATTTTTTCCCGCATAGATCCACAACACCTCGGTTCGATTCCTTTACTTGGGACGGACGCGATCTCTACGGAATCACATCTTCAAACGGAGTATTTCGACTTACTGGTGAGATACCCCCGTTCGTCGAACCAATTTACGACGCCAGGTATATCGCAGGAGAACCCGTCGACCAAGCCATCGGCATAACGGGTGACACAGATCATGTAGAAATCTACGGATTGCCGGATGGCCTGTCTGTGGATGTAACCGCTCGAAAAGTGATCGGCACTCCCACGAAGCTCGGACAATTTGAAGCACGCATTATTGCCAGTTTCCAAGGAACATCTTCAGAAGCGGTAGATTTTCATGGTCTGGTAATCGATCCTTCAAAAGTTCCAAATTTCACTAAAGACTTTCATGTAACAGCGACTGGGGACGTGAACATACAAATTGCCGAGTACCGAGCTGTATATAACGGATTTGAACTCTCTGCGGAATCATTGCCCAACAACTTTCAGATCTACGGCTTCGAACTCACAGGCGATAATGTCCTCGCCGGAGTCTATTCCCCTACGTTCAGTCTAATCTCATCAAACGGCCTAACCAAAGCTACGAAAAAGATTCCAGTATATGTGTCCCCTTTACTACATCCCTCGGCTTTAGATCAGTCTTTTCAATTGAAAGGCAGAAAAGGGGTGCTCATAACAGAGTCCGTAATCCCAAATAATTCCGTAGCAGTCGGATCCGTCACTGGACTCCCCAACGACTTACTATATGACCCTAACAAAAGACAAATATCGGGAATTCCCACTAGACCCGGAGAATTTCTAATAACCGTGGACTTGCTCGATCAATCGTTCGACCTCTTCTACAACTTAACGATTTCAGGTGATCCTGATTTCACAAAACCACCACTTGGGACTTTTGGAGAGAATCAAAATACTGTCCAATACCGCGCGCAGTTGGAAAGCGCGAGCAATTTCACCTATCGTTGGTTTTACGACGGGTATCCATTATCCGATGACAGTAATACGATCGGAGTAAATTCATCGACTCTTACCTTGGCTAGCCTCGCTGGCAGAGATCCCCACGGATTTAGCGTAGAAGTATCTCGCGAGGATCAGAAGACCCGTGTAGAGGTTCCTTTCAAAAACACCCTGAAGGACTACGAGGCTTGGGCTTCTTCCAGAGACCTTACCGGGACCAAAGCAGATCCCTTGGGATTCGGATTTAACGGTAAATTTGTCAATCTTTTCGCATACGCTCAAGACGGGGCCGGCTTTGACCAGTTTGTGCCTCCTTCCTTGCACAAGACGTCAGATGGCTACCGCTTTCGTTTTCTCAGCAACCGTTACTGGAATCAGAACGACTGGCAGGTACTCGTATACGGAGATCTGAGGTACAGTCCCATAGCAGTCATGCCACTCGTCATAGAGGAAGGTGAGAATTATAAAATATGGGAGGCCATAGTCGGGAATTCGAACGCCGACAAATTGTTCGTATCGTTGGGAGCGGAGCTCGTTGAGCCATAAACCTTCTCAGGATATTACATCCAGGTAAGAGTACCTACTGTATTTTTGAGTTTGGACCTTTTCAAATGTCCGATTGCTCCTAACGTGAACACCATGTCTTTAATCGATTCTTTTTACAGGCGCTATTTTTCCGGAATCACCGTCACCTGCCTCCTATTCTTTATGAGCGACCTTTCCGCCCAAGAAGATCCCTTCCAGTGGATGGAAGAGGTCGAAAACGAAGAGGCGCTTGCATGGGCCAAAGTACAGAGCGATCAGGCCACCTCGACTTTCGAAGCCGTTCCCGAGTTTGAGTCGATCCACGCGAAAGTGCAGGAGATCTACAACTCCGAGGACCGTATTCCCAGCCCTGTGATTCGCGATGAGTGGATCTACAACTTTTGGCAGGACGAAACCCACGTGCGGGGGATTTGGCGGAGAACGACGCTGGATGAATATGTGAAAGACGATCCTTCCTGGGAGATCGTCCTTGATATAGACGCCCTCGCAACAGCTGAGGATGAAAACTGGGTCTGGGACGGAGCCCGCTTTCTCGAACCCGACTATCGACTATGCATGGTTGGACTCTCAAGAGGAGGTGCCGATGCGGCGGTGGAACGGGAATTCGATGTCGTTAAGAAAGCATTCGTCGAAGACGGGTTTTTCGTGCCGGAGTCCAAGGCCAATGTATCCTGGAAAGACGAAGATACCTTATGGATCGGTACCGATTTTGGCGAAGGTTCTCTCACCGACTCTGGATACCCGCGAATCGCTAAAGAATGGACACGTGGAACGCCGCTCGAATCGGCCAGGACTGTTTTTGAAGGTGAGGCTGCAGATGTCTCTATAAGTGCCTACTCCTCTTATGCACCCGAAGGACGCTACGACGTGGTCCATGTTTCGCCCGCATTCTTTCGCGGGAGGGACTATTTGATTCTCGGTGGCCGACTGGTAAAACTCGAGATCCCCGAAGACGCCCGCTTTAATGGATTCTTCAAAGGACAGATGCTTCTAACACTCCGATCGGACTGGACTGTTCATGAAACTACCTATCCACAAGGGGCTCTACTCTCGATTGATCTCGATCGTTTCCTCCAGGGAAACAGAGCGTTCGATATTCTATTCGAACCCGAAGAACGGATCACGCTGGACGACGTAAGCGCCACCGCCAATCACTTGCTCTACTCAACCTTGGATAATGTGCGCGGCAAGCTTTACCGGCTTAGCATGAGTAGCAAGGGCTGGAGCCGCGAAGAGATTGAACTCCCCGGACTTGGAACCGTTAATATCGGAAGCACCAGCGACAGCACGGACGATTTTTTCTTTAGCTATACTGACTTTCTCACCCCCTCGAGCCTATACTTGGTACGGGGTACCGCCGAGCCTAAGCAGATCAAATCGTCGCCTGCGTGGTTCGATACTGAAGGCATGAAGGTGGTCCAAAATGAAGCTATCTCAAAAGACGGAACCCGCATCCCCTACTTCCTGTTCACTCCTAAAGGGTTCAAGGCAGACGGGAAAAGTCCGACTCTGATTTCCGCCTACGGAGGTTTTGAAATCTCAAGACTCGCCCAATACTCAGGGACCACTGGGACTGCCTGGGTCGAACGCGGCGGCGTATATGTTTTAGCTAATATTCGTGGTGGCGGTGAATTCGGGCCCAAGTGGCACCAGGCTGCTTTACGAGAAAAACGACAAACCAACTTCGATGACCTAATCGCTGTCGCCGAGGACCTGGTCAAACGCAAGATCACTTCCCCCGAACACCTTGGCATTCAAGGCGGATCGCAAGGTGGATTGTTAGTCGGTGGGGCCCTTACCCAACGGCCCGACCTATTCAATGCCGTTGTATGCGCCGTTCCCCTACTAGACATGAAACGCTACAACAAGCTTCTAGCGGGAGCGAGTTGGATGGCTGAGTATGGAAATCCGGATACGGAAGACTGGAACTACATTCAGACTTGGTCACCCTACCACAACCTGGATGCCAACCTGGAATACCCGAAAGCTTTCTTTTGGACGAATACGCGGGATGATCGCGTGCATCCAGCCCATGCTCGTAAAATGGTCGCCCGGATGGAAGCGATGAACAAACCGGTTTTTTATTATGAGAATACCGAAGGTGGTCACGGAGGTGGTGCCAACCTTAAACAACGCGCCTACATTGCTGCCTTGTCATATGCTTACTTATGGATGATGCTGAGGTAGTTTTCCTACAAGCAGCCGTAGCCAGCCACCCCAAAGAAAATCCCTGATACCCAGATTCCAGTCACTTAAGACCCTAAATTCATGAAATTATTTACCCTACTCATCTCATCGACCCTACTTATGTGCTTAGGCGCAAAGCTGTCAGCCGAACCTGACCGGCCAAACATTCTCTGGATCATCATAGATGACATGTCGGCAAACTTGTCCTGCTACGGCGAGACACTCATCCAGACACCCCACATCGACAAACTGGCGGAACGCGGGGTTAAGTTTACCAAAGCGTTTGTAACCGCACCCGTTTGCTCAACCAATCGGTCGGCCTTCATAACCGGCATGTATCAAACAACGATCGGCGCACACCAGCACCGCAGTGGCCGTGGAGAACTCAAGATTTATCTACCTGACGGCATTCGCCCCGTACCGGAGCTCTTTCAGGAAGCCGGCTACTACACGTCGATCACCGGATGGCCGAATCGCGACCGGGATAACTTCGGCAAGACTGACTACAACTTCGAATGGGACAAAGCCATGTATGACAGCCCGGATTGGAGTAAGCGAAAAGATGGCCAACCATTCTTTGCTCAGATTCAATTACCCGGTGGCAAACACCGAGGAGGAGATCTGGAAGGTTCAAGGAAATTCATAAAACAATTTGAAGCCCTGATTGGGCCGAAGACAGATCCTTCAAAAGTAAAACTCCCACCCTACTATCCGAACGATCCTGTGCTCCTCGAGGACTGGGCTGCATACCTCGACTCGGTCCGTTACACGGATTACTTTGTCGGTAAAATTGTTGAGCGTTTAAAAGAAGAAGGTGACCTCCAAAATACCGTCGTCCTCTTTATGACTGACCACGGCATCAGTCACGCCCGCGGCAAACAGTTCCTCTACGATGAAGGACTTCATGTGCCACTCGTAATCGCCGGGCCCGGCATCGAAGCCGGTCAAGTCCGTAACGATCTGGTTGAGCACATCGACATCGCGGCTTTATCACTCGGACTGGCTGGGATAGAGATTCCAGACTACATGCAGGCAAAAGACATCTTAAGCGACGACTACAACAAGCGAAATGCGATCTTTGCTGCTCGCGACCGTTGCGATGAAACGGTGGAGCACATGCGTTGCCTGAGAACCCAACGGTATAAATACATCCGCAATTTCCTTCCTGAGCGCCCTCATATGCAGCCTAATCGCTATAAAGATCACAAGAGTATCGTGAAGGCTTTGAGATCCGCCCACGAGGCGGGCACTTTAACTGAAGTTCAGGACCGAATCTTCTCACCAACCCGTCCTGAAGAAGAACTCTACGACCTGAAAAAAGATCCGCACGAAATCAACAATCTCGCAAACGACCCTGCCCATCTAAAACAGCTGATAAGATACAGGGAACGTCTGAATAAGTGGATCGTGGATACCGGTGACAAAGGTCCAGAATCCGAAGCCATGTACGACAGTGACATGGCCGAGTACTTAAAGTCTCGAAACGTGAATACGGAGCAAGGAAGAATACTTCAAAGAAACATAGCCACCATGAAACAATGGGCGGCAGAAGGGAAATAAAAGAATCGCTAAGTAGATTCCCGGAAACTCCAGGTTAAGGTATGTACACGCCTCCTGCATTCAAGGTCGATGATCCGGATCTCATCCGGAAATTCATCGCAGAAAACAGTTTTGGGATTCTCGTATCATCGGTCGACGGCAACGCTATTCAAGACACCCACACACCATTCCTGCTGTCAGAAGACGGCAACTATTTGCTGGGCCACCTCGCTCGTGCGAACGATCATTGGAAGGCGTGGAAAGTGAATGCGCACACAAAAGTGATCTTCCATGGCCCTCACTGCTACATATCGCCCACCTTCTACAAATCAGATATAAACGTACCCACTTGGAATTACACGGCTGTTTCTATTGATGGTATCATCGAACTTATCGATGATATTGAGGAACAGAAAACATTCATGCACTCTTTGGTACGGGCAAACGAGTCCGCATTCCCTGAACCCTGGTTTCTCGATGAAGAAAACGAACAGTTGATGAAGCTTTTCTCCGCCGTCGTATTCTTCAAAATCCGGATTTCAAATATCGAAGCGAAATTCAAATTGAACCAGAACAAACCGGCAAACGATCAGATGGCAGTAAAAGAAAGACTTTCAAATAGCCAGTCACCCTTTGATCAGGCTGTAGCAAGACTTATGGACGGCTAGTCCTTGCCATCGCCCATAGCTCGCTCGTCCTGCTCTTCGAGATCGTCCTTATGTTCGTTCACCGATTTATCGTGTGCCACCTTTCCTTCGAGCGCATCATCTCGTTCACAAAGCCCCCGGATCCGCGCCGGTTTTCCGAAAATGATCAAATGTTCTGAATCTCTAATCTCGCAGCCCCTGCGAAGTACTCCCAGATAATCACCGTCATCACGAAAAGGCCCCAACACCAACAGGCCTTTCCTGGAAAATTTAGATCCTTAAGACAACTCCCTTCGTCCATGTATTCTCTTCAACCGATACTTCGTTAATCTCAAAATCCCCAAAACGGTCATAAGCTGAGAGAGGTCTCAAGGCCCCCATCAGTGCAAGAAACGCATTTAACTTCGTCGGCCCAAATGTTCTGTCCAATGCACGCTCTACACAAACGAATCATATATGAATCTATTTTTAATGATTCATTTTAAATTCATTTCTTGCCTTACCTAATAAATGAATCATTTATTACTGCTCATCAATAATTCATTCAGAGTAGAACATTCATTCAGTGATAATTCATTATGTCTAACAAAAGTAACTCAAAGCGAAAATCGCTCCTACGGGCGCTCCTTGCGGGAGACGGGCTAGCGAAAGCCTTCTTCTTACTGGCAGCATTTCTCTCATTCTTGCTATCTGTGACACTATGGTTCACAGGCAACCGCGAGGAAGGGCTCTTCGTCGGAGTCTGGGTTCCCTCTATCTGCTCAGCTGGAGCATTAATTTTAGCCGGACGACGTCATGGATGATCAACTAATACTAGTAGCTGGCTGCGTTGTAACCTTCATCTTCCTCGGTGGGGTCTATGGCGTGTTAATCGGGTTTTTCAAAAACACATCTCACACCGAAATATCCATCGAAGTGGAAGACTAACCCGCCGACAACGACTCATGGAAATCATCCTTTCGTTACTACAAATACTGGTCGGACTTTTAATCCTTAACGTGTGGACTCTCCGCCGGAAAAAGCCAACTCCATGGCGCGGGGGCGACGCTGATTCCATGCGCCACGAGTTCCGCAACTACGGGTTGCCACTCTGGTTCATGGAAGTGATCAAGTGGACGAAAATATCTCTGGCACTCCTTTTGATGGCTGGAGTCTGGATACCAGACATTACAAAAACGACCGCAATCAGCATGGCCCTTCTCATGGCAGGGGCCATTGCCATGCACCTGAAGATCCGAGGTCCTTTACCTAAATCCTACCCAGCTTCGGCCGTGCTTGTAGCCTGCGTAGCGGTAGCTTTTTCCTAGGTCAACCAGGCGCTATTTCGTTTGCAAACTGACCTCCTAACTCTCCTTTTTCCCATCAATCTTTACACTACCTCAATGCCGACAACGGCAACTACTTCGTTCACTTCGCTTTCCGGAGAGTATGATAAATCCGGTCTTTGAGAGCCGTCCTTTCGAACTTCAATTTTTCCATTTCTTCGTCTGAAATCGGCTGCAACTTTTCCTCCAGCCGACGTATCCGGTCATCCAGTTCATCATGCTGACTTACCAGCTTTCTAAATGCTTCATCCGTGGATGAAAGCGCCTCAAGTTGCGCGTGGTATTCGGGGAATTCGTGGTCAATATCGTGGTGTTCTCCTTGCATTACTATCTAGACGTTGGTGGTTATAATCGAGAAGGATTTATAATAAGTAAAAAGCTCATAAACCAAGCGTTCTCCAATTTTTGAAAGCACTTTAAGAAAAGCTAATACGCTAAATAAGCATACTCCTGGCAAACTGCTCATTTCGTTGTTTTCGTGTTCTGTATGTAGCTTTGAATTTCCGAACGAAGAATTTCCAATGTGACGCCACCTTTCGCTAAAACGGCATCATGGAAGTCGCGAATATCAAAGGCATCACCAAGGGCATTTTCAGCTTCTTCCCGCAATTCCCAGAGCGTGATCTCTCCCATTTTGTAGGCCAGCGCCTGCCCCGGCCATGCGATATAACGATCGATCTCCGTCCCGATTTCGTGGAACGATAATGCCGTATTTTCAGCCAGGAAGTCCACAGCCCTTTGCCGGCTCCAATTTTTCGCATGAAGTCCCGTATCCACAACAAGACGACAGGCGCGCCACATTTCATAGGACAACCTCCCGAAATCATCGTAAGGCGTATCATACATTCCCATTTCGACTCCCAGCTTTTCACTGTACAACCCCCAACCTTCACCAAACGCATGAGGGTAGAACTGAGCCCTAAACTCGGGCCCCTCTTCAATTTCGTAGGCCAGAGATATTTGCAAATGATGACCCGGGACCCCTTCGTGTAAGGATAAAGCAGTCAATTGATACAGAGGACGTGTATCCAGCGCGTAGGTGTTCACCCAATACTCGCCACCCCTGCTGCTACCAGGAGGCGCGGGAGAGTAACGGCCACCGGTATAGTTCTTCTCCAGGCTCGCCGGAACAGGTTCCACCGAATAGGGCTGTCTCGGCAATTTTCCGAAAAACGCAGGAAGTCGCCCATCCGCTCTCTTGGCAATCCATGCCGCTTGCTTGAGCAACTCGTCTGGCGTCTTCGCATAGAACCGCGGATCGTTCCGAAGAAACTCAAGAAACGCTTCGAACGTACCTTCAAACCCGACCGTTTCGATGATTACATCCATTTCTTTTCGAATGCGGGCAACCTCCACCAATCCTTTGTTGTGAATACTATCCGCTGTTTCATTGTCCAAGGTCGTAAAATACCGTATCAGCGTCGCATAATAGGCATCACCACCGGGCAGCGCGGAAGCACCGAGCGTTCCCCTTGCCGAGGGCATATACTCTTCTCGCATGAAGCGAACCAATTCCCGAATGGCCGGAATAACGGAATCACCCAAGACAGACCTACCCTCTTCCTGCAGGGACTTACGTATCGGGCCTTCAATACTGTCGGGAATATCTTTAAACGGAGTATAGTAAAGGTGATCTTTCGCGTGCTCGACTACCAAAGCCTCAAAGGACGGCATGACAGTTTCCATGATCGCGCGAGGCTGAGTAAACCCCGTCCTGATCCCACGCCGCATATTTTCAACGTGCTGCCGGTAATAGCCGGGTAAAGCTTGAAGACGACTCAGATAATTCCGATAATCTTGCTCGTTCCGAAAAGGAGTGGCACTGAGAACATACCCAAAACTATTGTGGAACCCCGAGTCCGAGACGAAAGGAATCCTCTCATGACCAAACTCTGCAAACTCAATTGCATAATCCAGGATGAATTCAAGTATCTGAGCAGATAACTGATCGTTCTCCGAATACGGTGAACGATCGATGAACTCCAGACGGGCTCTAAACTGCTTTCTTCCTTGCAGAATTGTATCCAAAGTATCCGGCGAAACATCGGGCACCTGATCATTGTAGTCATGGACACCTGAGCTCGTTGCTGAAAAGGGATCGTTCTTCATTTCAAAAGTCCAATAATCCGCAAATAGCCGGGTAAGCTCGTTATCCGTCGAGACGAGGTGAGACTTTGCTAAACCAGGGAGCGCAAGCAGGAACAAGCACCCAACACATGCTAATAGTTTCATGGAAAAAACCTGGAACACCGGCGCCAAAGGTTCAAACCAATCCTAGAGTAAATTTCCGGAACGACCGAACGGATCGATCCCCATACGGATCTGAAAGATATGAGCAATACTCTTGGCGACTGCTTTCGCCTGCTCGGCTTTGGGTCCGGCAAACAATTGATCAACCGTTTCGACAAATAACGCGACCCACCGCTGAAAGTGCTCTGAATCGACCGGTAGCGTCATATGTTTAGCGAGTGGATTGCCCTGATACTCTTTTTTTCCGAAAAGCATCGTCCCCCAGAATGCATACATCTGCGGCATTTGGGTCGACCAATCCTTAACTCTATCAGCGAAAATTGGGGCCAGGTTTTCATCCGCCCGTATCTTCGTGTAAAATGCATCCACTACCAACCGGATCTCCGCATCGCCGCGAATGTCTGATTTATATTCTTTAGAGAGATTCATAGCAGCTTGAACGGAATGCTCCGTGATCTTAACAGCGGAATGAGTCAAGCACCCTCCGCTCTGCTGGATTGGATGTCCAATCAAATTGACGAATAGTATTCGACGCTCTATCCATTCCACACATCACCCAGGTGATACCCCGATCTTCACCGTCGAATCCGTATCTTCATTCCATCGGCGACTATTCTATCATTTCCCGTTCACACTCACAACGCTACCACGACTCAAATGAACCTTGAATGGCTACAAATTGGTATTTTTATCCTGGGAACTGCAGCCATCGGCTGGTTCACCTATCTCAAATGCCGCGGAGCCAATCGTGGCTCAAGCACCTCCAATAAGGAATATTTTTTAGCAAACGGTGGGCTGTCCTGGATTTTTGTGGCGGGGTCCATCACTTTAACGAATCTCAGTACAGATCAGTTGGTGGGCATGAACGGAAACCAGATGGCGTTACTTGCCTGGTGGGAATTCGCAGCGGTCATAGGACTGATCATTCTGGCCAAAATTTTCCTACCCGTTTATTACAAGAACAACTGTACTACCACAACCGAGCTGCTGGAGAAAAAATATAAGGATAAGAATATACGGGCTGTGATCGGATCACTTTTCCTTCTGGCCAACACATTTATTTTCCTACCCGCGTTACTTTATGGCGGTTCGCTGTTTATGCAGTCCATGTTTCAATTGGAATTTAACCTTATGTATCTGGTATTCGGATTTGCCATCGTGGGGGCGGCCTACGCAATTCTCGGTGGACTCAGAGCTGTAGCGGTTTCGGATACCTATTCGGGAGTCCTGATTCTCGGAATGAGTATCCTTGTCGTGTTTCTCAGCCTGAAGGCTATTGGATTTGATTTAAGCGGGATACCTAAAGAACGTCTAAGTATGATCGGTGGCAACGACTCCCCCATCCCCTGGCATACCTTACTTACCGGGATGATTTTTATCCAAACATTCTATTGGAGTACCAACCAAACGATCACGCAAAGGGCAATGGCCGCTCCAAATCTCAAGGAGGCTCAAAAAGGCGTTTTCGCTGCCGCCGGTATTCGCCTACTCATCGTTCCAGCAATTGTCGTGATCCCCGGAATAGTCGCTTTCAAACTGTATGGGGATATTGGAGACCTGGCTTATGGTCGTATTGTCGGTGAAATTTTGCCTCCATGGCTATCAGGACTCTTTGCTGCGGCACTCGCAGCGGCGGTCCTTACCTCCTATAATAGTGCGCTTAATTCATCCGCAACACTTTATGTGTGTGATATTCACGAGAGCTATATAAACAAAAAACCCGATGTGCGGAAGATTAGCAATCGTGTGACAGCCGCTCTAGTACTCATATCGATCTCACTCGTGCCACTTTTCCAACAAGCCGATAGCCTTATCAACCTCATCCAAAAACTGTGGGGGCTGGTAAGTATGCCGATCCTCTCCGTATTCATCGTCGGACTGCTTTTCAACCATGTGCATGCCAAAGCCGCCATCACATCAGTCATTTTCGGAACCGGTCTCTACGCAATATTTACCTTCGCTTGGGAACCGTTGCACTACATCCACCTAATGCTGATCACTTTGATCAGCTGCGTATGCGTCGCGCTCCTTGTGAACCGTGTCATATTCGGACAACGTGCCACATTGATCTCTTTCGGTTCCGAATCGGATCATGATACACGCACCCAATGAAACTGAAAATGTACAGAAACCTCATTCTACTGATGCTGTGCGCCACAGCTAGCTTTGCATCTGCCAAACCCAACTTCGTTTTCGTTCTCGCGGATGATGCCAGTCACTTCGACGTCGGATGCTATGGAGGACAGGCCCATACTCCCCACATGGACGCGCTCGCCCAACAAGGCATGCGATTAACAAAATGCTTTCAATCATCTCCCACTTGCTCCCCGACCCGCCACAATCTCTATACCGGCCTGTATCCTTTCAAATCGGGCGCCTATCCGAATCACACTTACGCCTATCAAGATACCAAGAGTATTGTCCACTATTTGAAACCGCTGGGCTATCGTGTGGCGCTTAGTGGTAAAACTCATATTCTACCCAAGGAAGTGTTCCCCTTCGAATATTTGAGTACCGGTAATAATCCCGACTTCAATGCGGTCGAAGCCTTTATCAAAGAATGCAAAATCTCCGATACCCCATTCTGTCTCTTTGTTACATCAAACGAACCCCATGCTCCGTGGGACAAAGGCGATCCGAGTCGCTATTCAGAAGACAGGGTTGAGTTGCCCTTCACGTTTGTAGATACTCCGGAAACCCGTGAGGCTATGGTCCGCTACCTGGCGGAGCTCACTTACTTCGATAACCAGGTCGGTCAAACCATGGAACTCATCGACACCTACAAACTGACAGAAAACACCTTATTCATCGCAAGCACCGAACAAGGCTCCAGTCTGCCCTTCGCCAAATGGACACTCTACGATGCCGGATTACACACTGGATTTATCGCGAGGTGGCCAGGAAGAGTCGAACCTGGCTCTATCTGCGACACACTCGTAGAATATTCAGACGTTGTTCCCACCTTTATCGAAGCAGCGGGTGGAAATACACCCAAGAATTTGGACGGCAAAAGCCTGCTTCCCCTCCTTGAAGGTCAAACAGTGAACCACAAGGACTACGTTTTTTCACAGGCAACTACCCGGGGCATCATCAATGCGCCGGAATACTTCGGTATCCGTTCTGTTCGGTCTAAGAAATACAAATACATCTGGAATTTTACGCCTGAGATCAAATACGAGAACGTAGTCACCATACCCGAAGACACCAAATGGGGAGAAAGTACCGTATTCAACTCCTGGAAACGGGCTGCGCTGACCGATCCAAGTGCTGCCGAGAAAGTCAGGCGCTACCACTTTCGCCCCAGCGAAGAGCTTTATGACCTGGATCAGGATCCCAACGAGTGGCGAAATCTCGCTGACATTCCGGAATACCATGCAGTGAAACATGAACTCCGCGCTGAACTACTAAGCTGGATGGAACATGTAGGCGACGAGGGGCAGGCTTCAGAAATGGCCGCTGATTCAAGAAGTGCCAAAAACCTGAAAAAATAAAAATCAAACACTTCGATTCTTAAATTTAGGGCTTTAATCACACCCACGAACTTACAGTATTTAGAAAATCTCTTCAATTCACCCCAAGTAATATGGCCAACTCCAACATCGAAAAACAACGCGAGCTGATTCTCGCAGCAGAAAAAAAAGGTAAAGGTGCCACCTACAAGACCTACGTAAGTCTTTCCGGTCCCGGTTGGTTACAGAGCGCTATCACCCTCGGTGGTGGATCCTTGGCGGGGAGTCTTTATCTCGGAATCATTGGCGGATACGAACTGATGTGGCTTCAGCCGTTGATGATGATATTCGGTATCGTGATGTTAAGCGCCATTGGTTACGTCGTTCTTTCAACTGGTGAACGACCCCTCGCAGCCCTGAACAATCACGTGAATCCCGTACTAGGATACGGCTGGGCCGTTGCGACCCTTATGGCGAATATGGTCTGGGCCATGCCTCAGTTCTCACTCGGAACGGCAGCGCTTCAGCAAAACCTGGGCGTTTTCGATTTTGAAGGCGGCAAATACATCTGCGCACTCCTACTTTTTGTGGTCGGTGCATTCGTAGTTTGGCTCTATGATGCCAGCGCGAAAGGATACAAAATTTTCGACATAGCCCTCAAAGTCATGGTCGGCATCGTTGTATTAAGCTTTTTCATGGTCGTATTCGCACTCACGTTTAGCGACACGGGTCTGCCATGGGGAAGAATACTCGGAGGATTCATACCAAACCCTGGATTACTCTTTGAGCCTGCGTCTTCTCTACAGGGCTTGGTAGCAGCTTCTTCCGCTCCAGAATACTGGTCTGCAGAACTGGTCTCTCAACAGCGGGACCGCATAGTTGCCGCCGCTGCAACGGCTGTGGGTATTAATATGACTTTCTTGCTCCCCTATTCGCTCCTCAAACGGGGTTGGGACAAAGACTTTCGCGGCTTGGCCCGTTTCGATATGGCAACCGCGCTATTCATACCTTTCTTGTTGGCCACGAGTTGCGTGGTGATTGCGGCTGCCTCACAATTCCACGCATCCCCCGAGGCCGGCCTCATTGAGGTTCACTCAGGAACTGCCGTTGAGGTCTCACCAAAACTCCAGGCAGCTTATGAGGGCAACCTCACCAAGATGCTCGGCACAACGGGTGGAGAAGCCACAACGGCCGTTATGGGCGCGCTTCCAGAAGCGGACCGTGTTCTCGCAGCCACGCTCATCCAGCGCGATGCATTTGCTTTAGCAAATTCTCTGGAGAACCTGGCCGGAGAAGGAATCGCTCAGATCGTATTCGGTGTGGGCGTGGTAGGAATGGCCATCTCCACCATCATTATTTTGATGCTCATCAACGGATTCGTGATCTGCGAGCTACTTGGTAAACCGACAACGGGAAAACTCTACTACGCAGGGTGTATGTTAGCAGGTGTGGCCGGTGCGTTAGGTGCACTTTTCTTATGGTCCGGAAAGGCTCAGTTTTACCTGGCCGTTCCCACCAGCAGATTCGGCATGGTCTTACTCCCAATAGCATACATCGCATTCTTCTTCCTGATGAACAACAAGAAGCTTCTTGGTGACGCTATGCCTCGAGGAGCCTCGCGCATCTGGTGGAATATCCTGATGGGTATCGCTGTGCTCCTCGCCCTGACTGGCGCCTCGATTTCGATTCTCAATGACAAGGCGATGCTCCCCGGAACCGGTATCTCAATAAAAAGCATCGGACTTACTCTGCTAGCCATTCTCTTCGTTTGGGCAGTGATCATTCACTTCAAACGTAAAGAAAGCAGTCCGACGGCCACCAACTAGTCGACATTCGCAAGCTTAGAAAATACCTCGATCCACCTTAGAAATCTCCTTTCCCCATTCCGGAAAGAGGAGATGGAAATCGTCCGGTGGGGGCGCCATAAAGTTCAAGGGTGCCTTTGAAACGGGATGGGGAAGCTGCAATCTGAAAGCATGAAGCATCGTGCGCACAGGGAGATTTATAAGGTCCAATCGGTTGTCCTTATAACCGTAGACCTCGTCGCCCAGAAGTGGATAACCCATATCAGAAAGGTGGACTCGGATCTGATGAGTACGACCACTATGAATGATGCAACGAATCAGGGAAATAGGACCAGCGGTTTCGCCCAGAAGCTCCCAGTCGGTATGGGCCGGTTTTCCGTCTTCACGAACGGTCATTTTGTGACGGTGGTTTTGATTTCTGCCGATAGGAAGTTCAATAGACCCTGATAAGCGGTCAGGAACGCCTGCAACCAAGGCCAGATACTCTTTGGAAAGGGTTCGATCGGCAAAGGCTTTGGTAAGGCCCTGATGCGCGAGGTCTGACTTGGCCACTACCATGACTCCCGATGTCTCCCGATCGAGACGATGCACGATACCCGGTCGTTCGACTCCTCCAATTCCGCTCAATTGCCCCTTACAATGATACAACAGCGCATGCACAAGCGTATCGTTCTTCGTCCCGGCACCCGGATGAACCACCATGCCTGAAGCTTTATCGAGGGCCAACATGTGCTCGTCTTCAAAAAGAATCTTTAGAGGGATATTTTGAGGCGTAAGATCCAACTGCTTAATCTCGGGTAGTTGAAAAAACACGACATCGCCGGCGCTAATCTTATCTGACTTCCCAATACTTCCGTCGTTCAGCTTCACTAACCCTTCATCAAAAGATTTTTGAATCAACGTTCTACTGATATCAGGAAAGTGGCCACTAACCCATTTGTCGGCCCGGACCTTTTTCACTCCGTGCTCTACTCTTAATTTATGGGTCATAAGAAACGACCCTAAAGCGTCAGCTCGATACTGTCCAACTCCGATATCCATGAGCTACGAGTCGCATCATCAACCAAGGCGACATCGAAACCGTTGCGAACGACCTGAACTACTTCTTGCTTGGTGAAGTTTAGGTGAGAGATCAAGAGATCATATTCGTGGACGAGGTCATTCCCAAAAACCGTCGGATCATCGGTACTCACCGTTAACTTCACACCGGCATCGAATAATTTTCGTATAGGATGACATTCTGCACTTTCTACAGAACGAAGCTTCACATTACTGACCGGACACATATCCAATGCCACATCTTCATCGAGAAGACGTTGAAGCGTCGCCGGGTCATAAGCGGCTCCTATCCCGTGCTGAATGCGTTTTGTTCCGAGTAGATCCAACGCTGTATTAATGTCTTTCGCACCTTCGAATTCACCCGCATGAGCTTTGGTGAATTTGCCAGCTTCTTGCGTGCGTCGCCAAAGCTGGCCCGCCCAAGAGTCCCAAGGTATGGTTTCATGACCATGCATATCAATGCCATCCAGGCCTTCCCAATTGGGGATTTCATCCATGACAACCGTCAGCTCACCTTGATAATGATTTCTAAGCATTCCCATAAAGATTCGCACTTCCAATCCTTCTGGAACCGCCGATCGAATCGCATCGATAATCTCAGGCCCCGAGCAGCCGATCACCTCCAGAATACCCAAGTGAAAACTCGTCTCTACGTAGCGCACATTCTGATCGAGGTGATTCTGAAACACCCGCTTTGCCGACTCGTAGTAACGCTCCGGGGAGGTGTAGTAAGACCCGGCATAATGTAAGACTTCCTCTTCGAACTGAGTGAAGTTATTGTACTTAAAATCAGCGGCCCACGCTTCGGGGGTTTTCTCAAATTCTCCCGGAAACGTCTCCTGAAGCAGTTCCCAGGGCACAGCCCCTTCGATATGTAGATGAGTCTCTGTCTTGGGAAGAGACTGGATAAAGTCAGCTATAGATGGATCGACGATGGCTCGGCTCATGTATTAATCGTTACCCAACAAATAGTCAGGATTTAGCTTCTGTAGATCACCCGGAATAAATAAGCCATCTTTACGAATGAGTTCTCCGTCGAACCATACCTCTCCTCCCCCGAACTCAGGAGTCTGGATACATACCATATCCCAATGAACTTGAGACCGGTTACCGTTATCAGCCTCTTCATAGGCTTGGCCCGGCGTAAAGTGAAATGACCCGGCAATCTTTTCATCGAATAGGATATCGCGCATGGCCCGTGTGATATGCGGATTGAAAGCCAGAGAAAACTCACCAATGTAGCGAGAGCCTGCATCGGTATCCAGAATCTCGTTGAGTCGTCGTGTATCGGAGCTAGTCGCTTGAACGATCTTTCCTTGCTCAAACTCAAGACGCACGTTGTCAAATGAAGATCCTTGATAAACGGTGGGTGCGTTGTATTGCAAAGCCCCCTCGACCGAGTTTTTTACTGGACAAGAAAAGACCTCCCCATCCGGGATATTGCGGGACCCACCACAGGTAACGGCACCAATATCTTTGATGGAAAATCTCAAGTCAGTCCCCTGCCCTTTAATGTGCACCTTATCTGTTTTCTCCATGAGCGCTTTCAAAGCATCCATTCCAACTGTCATACGTCCGTAATCCATCGTACAGACTCTAAAATAGAAATCCTCAAAAGCTTCGGTACTCATCTGCGCCTGTTGCGCCATAGCGGACGTAGGCCACCGCAATACAACCCAACGAGTCTTTTGTACCCGATAGTCTTGTACGGGCCGGTAATGCTTCAGGGCCGTCTGCATGCGTTCAGCCGGGACGTCAGAGTTTTCAAAAATGTTATGCGCACCTCGCAACGCAATGTATACGTCGACCCCTTGCATTTGCTGCATTTTGATCGCCGAATCGTAGGCATACTGACCATCACTGGCTTCCATCAAGAGCTCGCGGGTAACAGACGCGTGGTAGTGAGTCACAAAGGGAATCCCACCGAGCGAACGAATGGTCCTGATCAATGCCAAGACCATCTCATCAGGCACATCGAAAGCCTCGATAAGCACCTTGTCCCCTGCTTTAACTTCCGTGGAATGCCCCGTCAGAACATTCGCCAAATTAAAATAACGTGTATCCATAAAAATGTACGATTACCCTCGACGAATCTCACTGCCTTCGAAACGAACTCGGAACGAGTAAATCCGTTTACTGGAGTACTTTATTTCTCCAGTTTCCAAATCAACCCTGCAGGGAGAATCGACCTTACGGATATCAATCGATGTGTGGTATCCCCGTTCAGAGAATATGTCCAACAGGATTTGAAGCGCCAACGGATCGTGAAATAGTGTATCCTCAGAATTAATGAGAGCCATCCCCGAGATCGCATGCCGAATAATTATCGGCATAAACTTCTCATTGATATGGGCAGCAATCTTTTCAAACAGTTCCTCGCTATTTTCTGCGTAGTCATCGAGGCGCTTTACAAGGTCTTGCCTTGCATGCCGAACAATCTCTTCGGCGATCGGGATCACGCGCAAGCGGTCAAACGTACGCTCACCCAGCTCGAGGGAACTCTGATAGCGCATTTCCCTTACGATTCGCTCCTGAACCTCCTCAATAGATCCGTGGGCGTTTACGTAATGGTAGTGAAAGATCTGCCGTAGTTCTTTCAGAGCCTCGTAGGTGCCTTCCTTGAAGGTCCGGTAACGGCGGCGAGCCGTGTTTTCATCGAAGTCAGTTAAACGCTCCTCCTTCAACTCTCCCACTCCGGATGCCCGCACCTTTTCGTTGTGTTCCCGCGTTTGGCGTCCCCGCCGGATTTGGCGGGCCACACTTTCCCGCTCATCGACGAATAACACCGTAATATGGAAGATAGGCTTCGGAAAATGTTGACGGAACTCCGTATGATAAAACTGCGTGCGCATCTCCCTCAACTTTTGGTAAAGCAATTTCAAACACTCAACCTGGACTTTGGTTCTGGGAAAACCATCCACGACGGTTCCACTTTCGTAACGAGGATCGAGGAGCTCACTAAAAACCAGGGTTAAAACCTCGCGATCACCCACCATGTTGCCGGCATTCTTCATCTTCTGTGCCTGAGGACTTGTAAGAAGATCACTGACGACAACCGGACCATCCGTAAGGTCCCGAAACTGCATGATGAATTTCGTTTGGGTGCCCTTTCCTGAACCAGGCGCGCCGTTAAGCCAGATCAATTCCTTGGGGAATCGAAGATTTTCACGTCCGTGTTTATTTTCAAGTTGGTTCCAAACAGAGTTAAAAATGAGCTGAGCATCCTTAACCTCAAGGTCTTGAGTCTTAGAAGGGTTCGGTAGGTTGGGCATTTAACGGTTCTTTTTGAAAAATAGTTAGCGACGGAATGCAACCAAAAGCTTCAACCCTCAAACGGCCTTGTTACCATTCTGTGTATGGCGAAACGGTAATTCCGTTTTATTTTCAGGAAAACAGATCCGGGATACCGCTTTTTCGAAATCCTGGTCCCCAGATAAAATCTTGATTTCAAGGCGCAGATAATAAAGAGGCAGGCTTTTGGGATAGTCCTTGTGTATCCTGACGGCGTCTTTCTCCGTCGTGACCATAAAGTCCAGGTTTTCCTTTCCAGCCTCTTCAAAAAGTTGCTCAAGTTCTGAGTCCGTAAAACGATGGTGATCCAGAAAACGCCGGGTATACTTCACCCTTCCCCCGTGTTTTTTCAAAAAACCCTCAAAACTGCTGTGGTCGGCAATGGCGCTAAATGCTCCCACTCGTTTTCCTTCCAACTCACTGAGCGGTTTCTTCTCACCAGTATCCAGACGCTGCAGGTACTGGGGCGTATGTGCGCACTCGATTATATCGGCTCCAGGATTATGTTTTCGGATGAGAGCCTCAAGATCCGGATCCGAGACACCGTCAGACTTTGTCAAAAACACAAAAGACGCTCGTTTCAAGTGTTTGATCGGCTCTCGAAGAATCCCACGCGGAAGCAACTGCCCATTCCCAAAGGGGTTCGTTTTATCCACCAACAACAGGTTTAAACGGCCTCGGAGGGGTAAATACTGGAACCCGTCATCCAAAATCAGAGTATCGACCCCGTATTTTCGAATCGCGTAAGACCCGGCATTCACCCGGTTTTTGTCCACGAAAACCATTACACCCGGCAAATTGCTCGCGAGCATGAACGGTTCATCCCCCGCTTCCTCCGAGTCTAACAGTACTTGTTTGCCATCACTGACAACCTTGGGTGGCGGTTCTCCCATATGGGAAATCTGGCGCGCCCAACGTCTCCAAAACGGCAAGGGCTTGCTTTTGTAACCGCGACTCAAAATGGCCACCTTCCGTCCGCGAGAGGCTAACGACCGGGCAAACTTCTCAACCACCGGTGTCTTTCCAGTGCCTCCAACTGTTAGATTTCCTACCACAACGACCAGGCATCCCAGGTGCCTGGATCGCATAAGACGTTTGTCGTACAACCACAAGCGCAGTTGAACCAATCCATTCATCAGAAAAGAGAACCCCTTCAGAAACGCGGAAAAAACAGCAACCCGGCGACCCTCACGCCGATCCATGATAACGTCTTCCGCAAACTGGGCAAAACGTTCCATGGATTGGTTTACACGCGTAGTTAAGCGTTTCAGCATAAAGCGATAAGGAAATACAGACGGTCAGGAAATCGAGATCGAAGTAGGGTTCTCTGAAGGTGTCAAAACCTCAAGTCCTAAATAACAATACCATGAGCAGCCACGTGGCCGAGACTGCACAACTCACAATCGATATTTCTTCCGATTTTTCAACCGGAGACCAAATCCATGGTTGACGAAGTATTACTCTCGACGCTTTTTAGGTAATTTTTCTATCCGAGTCATCCGAATTGACCCTGATCCCAGAATCTGAAAGCCAAGCCGCAGTGAGTTTTAGACTATACATACCAGGACCCGTTGAGGTATCCGAAGAAACCCTCAAAGCCATGGGCACGCCCATGATAGGACACAGAAGTCCTGAGTTTGTGGAGCTTTACCAGTCGATCCAGCCGGATTTGCAGAAACTATTTTATACCAAGGACCCAGTATATATTAGCACCAGCAGCGCTTGGGGACTGATGGAAGGCGCCCTGAGAAACGTCGTCCAAAAAGGAGTGCTCAATTGCATGTCAGGTGCTTTTTCTGACAAATGGTTCGACGTAAGCCAACGGTGTGGCAAACACGCGAAGGCGCTTCAATATGAGTGGGGAACCGCTATCAAACCTGAAGATATTCGGCGCGAACTGGAGACGGGGGAGTTCGATGCAATCACCTTGATTCACAACGAGACGTCCACCGGAACCATGAACCCACTCGAAGAGATCATGGAAGTCCTCCGGGATTTCCCAGACGTTATCTCTATTATTGATACGGTTAGCTCATTCACCGTGCTTCCTATTGAAAAAGATCGTCTTGGTATAGATGTAATTCTAACCGGCTCCCAAAAAGCACTGGCACTTCCTCCCGGTATGGCTCTGCTTTCAGTAAGTCAGCGAGCATTGGAACGGGCCTCTCATCTCCCAGATAGAGGTTACTACTTCGATTTCCACGAATTCCAAATGAACCATGAAAAAGGAATGACGCCCAGCACCCCGGTCATTTCACACATCTTTGCGCTCAAGCAGCAACTTGCCACGATCAGTGCTGAGGGTTTGGAGAATCGTTACGAGCGCCATCGCCATCTCAACATGATCGTTCGTGAATGGGTCGCAGAAAAAGGACTCAGCCTTTTTCCGGAGGCCGGCTACGAAGCTGTCTCACTCTGCTGTGTCAGCAACGCGAGCGGCACGCTCAACGTTTCAGCCATGAACAAATATCTAAGAGAAACCTGTAACGCTCAAATGGACCAGGGTTACGGAAAGATAAAAGGAAAAACATTTCGCATCAATAATATGGGCAACGAGACCGAGGACACCATTCGAGAATACATCGGCATGCTCGACCAAGCTATTGAAGCAACCCAAGGCGATTCCTAATCCCCTACATCACCTATGAAAAGCCTGATCATCGCGGAAAAACCTAGTGTAGCCCGAGACCTGGCTGCTGCCCTCGGCAAAGTGCCTAAAAAGGGAGATTGGTATGAAAACGACGAGTACGTCATCAGCTCAGCTGTGGGTCACCTTGTGGAGCTGTTCATGCCTGAGGACATCGACAAAAAGCTCAAATTCTGGAGTCTGAAAAGCCTGCCTATAATACCCGAAAAATTTGAATTAAAGCCCATCACTAGAACGAAACCGAAGTTTCAGGAGCTTAAAAAACTCCTTGGTCGAAAGGATATTGATGCCGTCATTAACGCCTGTGACGCCGGTCGCGAAGGAGAACTCATTTTTACCTACATCATCGAACTCGCAAAGTGCAAAAAGCCCGTAAAGCGCTTGTGGCTGTCTTCGATGACACTGGGGGCCATTCGTGAAGCTTTTAAGAATTTGCGTGACGGAGCTGAAATGGAAGGGCTTCAACACGCAGCCCGATGCCGCAGCGAATCAGATTGGTTAATCGGCATCAATGGCACACGAGCCATAACGAAACGTATGTTCGGATCCCGGGCCGGCCAAGTAGCCACGGTTGGAAGAGTACAAACTCCTACCTTGGCCATTGTCATGGAACGGGAACTCGAGATCAGAAACTTCAAACCTCGGGACTTCTGGAGAATCAATGCCAAGTTTGGAATTTCCGAAGGACATTATGAAGGCATTTACCAGAAACCTAACTGGAAAAAGAACGATGACGACCTAGATAAAGTAGACCGTATCTGGGAAGGAGCAACCGCCGAGCAGATTGTCGAAGAAATCAAGCAGGCTACTCGTGCTGAAATCACTGAAACAAAAAAGCGGACCACGCAGATCGCTCCCCGCCTTTACGATCTGACCTCACTCCAAAGAGAAGCCAATAACCGTTTCGGATTTGGAGCAGCACGCACCCTTTCCCTCGCCCAGGGACTGTATGAGCGCCATAAGATGATCACCTACCCAAGAACTGACTCACGGGCGCTACCCGAGGACTATATACCCACCTGTAAGGACACGTTGGCCAACTTGTCTGATGAATTCCAAACTCACGCCCAGGAAGTACTCAGCAAGGACTGGATCAAACAAGACAAGAGGATATTTAACAACAAGCAGATCAGTGATCACTTTGCGATCATACCCACGAATGCGCCCGCAAAAAGCCTGAATCCTGAAGAAGAAAAACTCTACGACATGATCACGCGTAGATTCATTTCGATCTTCTATCCTGCAGCTGAATTCGACGTAACTACACGGCTGTCAGTCGTCTCTAAACACACCTTCAAAACCGAAGGTAAGGTCCTGGCATTTCCCGGATGGTTAGCCGTCTATGGCAAGGACTCGGGTGGAGATGACAACTTGGTTGCACTGACCGACGCAGATGGAAATCCACCCACCGCCGAAATCGTCACGCTAGAAGCCAAGCAAGAAGCTACCAAACCTCCTCCGCGTTACTCTGAAGCAACTCTACTTTCCGCTATGGAAGGTGCGGGCAAGCTACTCGACGATGAAGAACTGGCGGAGGCAATGAAGGAGAAAGGACTGGGAACACCAGCCACGCGCGCTCAGATTATTGAGCACCTTTACGCTCTCAAATACATGGAGCGGGACCGCAAGGAAATCATTCCCACCGGCAAAGCAGAGAATTTGTTGAACTTCCTGGTCGCTCTCAAAGCTGAAATGCTCACGAGTCCCAGCCTGACTGGAGAATGGGAACACCGGCTACACCAGATCGAAGAAGGTGAATTGTCCCGGGAAGAGTTCATGAAAGGCATCGAAGATCAAACCAAGGCGGTTATCGAAAGCGTTAAGAATTTTGGCGATGATGAAGATTCATCCACTGAAATCGATGTGGTGAGTCCCACAGACAACGAAAAGATGATGGAGAACTTCCGTTCTTACAAATCAAAGGACGGAGTCGTAACGATCTACAAGGTTATCGGTAACAGGAAACTGACCTTGGAAGAATTGGATACCCTCCTCAAAGAAAAGAAGATCGGGCCCCTCGAAGGATTTCGTTCCAAAGCTGGACGCCCATATGTCGCTACACTGATCCTAAATGAAGAATGGAAAGTTAAATTCCAGTTTGAAAATCGGAACGACGACGAGGACGAAAATGCCGAACCACTCAATTTCGATGTGTTACCCGTCGTAGGAACCTGTCCCATCAACGACACTCCAGTATACGAGACTCCCAGTGTCTACGGATGCCGCGAACGGTTGGACAACAAAACTGGTGAGAATAAAGGGTTTCGGATGAGTAAAAAGATTCTGGATCAGGAAATTTCGACTGAGCAGGTAAAGAAGCTGCTTACGGAAGGGAAAACCGATAAACTCGACAAATTTGTCTCAAAGCGAACCAAGAAGCCATTCGCTGCATTCCTGGTGCTCAAGAAAAACGGAACCGTAGGATTCGAATTCCCTCCAAGACCTCCCAAGAAAAAAGCAGAAGAAAAGCCTGCGAAGAAGATAGAATAGCCTTGTTTACTCCTTCGCAAAAAAAGACTTTAACTGGTGATTGTCAAAATCACCAATCACAACTAACTTTCCCAACAGCTCAAACATTCACACGTAATAAGTTAAAAATCAAAGAATAGGTCAGACCATGCCCATAGCTACACCTAAACAATTCGCAGCCATGCTGGAAGCGGCCCAAGAAGGCGGTTACGCATATCCAGCTATAAACTGCACGTCGATTACAACGCTGAACGCAGCATTTAAAGCATTCGCTGACAACAAGTCAGATGGAATCATACAGTTCTCTACAGGAGCCGGCCAGTTCGCTTCTGGCCTAAACAACAGCGACGCCGCTTATGGGTGCATCATTTTGGCTGAGGCAGCTCATCGTCTGGCTGAGCAATACGACGTGCTGGTAGCCCTCAATACAGATCACTGCCAGCCTGAAAAAGCAGCCACTTTTCTAAAACCGCTTATCGAGGCAACTGCAGCCCGCCGTGCGAAAGGTGAAAACAATCTTTTCCAGAATCACATGTTGGACGCATCGGGTCTTCCTCTCGATGAGAACATGGCAATCTCACAGGAATATTTAAAGCTCTGCGTAGAGAACGAAATTATCCTCGAAGTTGAAGCAGGCGTTGTTGGCGGTGAAGAAGACGGAGCATCCGGATCTGACGACACCCCCGAAGAACACCTCTATACGACCACAGAGGACATGGTAGCGGTTCACGAAGCACTCGCTCCGATTGGACGATTCACATTTGCAGCCACTTTCGGCAACGTGCATGGACACTACAAGCCTGGCGCCGTAAAACTGCGCCCAGACATCCTCAAAGACGGCCAAGCCGCTGTCATGGGAAAATATGGCAAGGAAGCTGAGTTTGATCTCGTTTTCCACGGAGGTTCCGGAAGCAAGTTGAGCGAAATTCGTGAAACTCTGGACTACGGCGTAATCAAGATGAACATCGATACCGATACTCAATACGCATTTACCCGCCCCATCGCAGACCACATGCTCAAGAACTATGATGGCGTGATGATGATCGACGGCGAAATCGGAAACAAAAAGTTGTACGATCCTCGTGGATACCTCAAAAAAGCTGAAGCTGCTATGGCAGCCCGAATCAGCAGAGGTTGTGAAGACTTGCTGAGCGTTGGTAAATCCATCTTCGGTCAAGTATAAGCCTTCTTTTAAATGCTGTTCCGAACCGACTTCCATATTGGAAGTCGGTTTTTTTCTGGTCTTTTTTAATGATAACGTTGTCACTCTGGTATGGTTGAAACCAAGACCATCTTATCTGTTGATCAACTCACTATTGAGCGGGACAAGGCGATCCTCGATCGAATCCAATGGACTGTCAAACAAGGCGAAAACTGGGTCATACTCGGGCCCAATGGATCGGGAAAAACCTCCCTATTAAAATCATTAGTGGGATACTTTCCTCCAA
>CAYGQM010000034.1:0-69990 GCA_964352065.1 uncultured Opitutaceae bacterium | reverse complement strand
ACCGGGTCCGGAACTTTTGGCAATTATCAGAGGTGGATCGGGTGGTGGAGGAAACAACTCCCGCCAAAGTTTTGGAAGGTAATCGTTCCAGAAGAAATATGGCTGACCGTAAGGCGTTTCATCCCGAATGGCCTCAAGGCTGGTCTTGATGCTTTGAGCAGCGCTTTTTAAAGCGTTAAAGTCAGATACTGAAAACCCATTGGTGGATCGCTCGTTGAGAAGGTTTATCAAGTTGTTGATGTCGGTATCCGTTAAGCTGGGTGGCCGCAATACACTGTTAAGAATCAAGTTCTTCTCGGTTTCACCTATAAAGAAATCATCCACTAACTTCCCGAAAATAAATTGGATATAGGAGCTCACAGTTTCTGTTTGGTTCAGCCCTTGGCGTAACCAAATTTCGCTCCCGTAGTATGCGACATAGAAATCGTTGGATGCCTCCAGTAAATTGAACTGGATTTCAAGATAGCGAGGCAATTTGGCCAGCAATGGGTACTCCGACTCATCAAAAGCCTGAACGGTATAGCTCAACTTTCGAATAACTTCCATTTTAGCTTGGACGTTTCCATCGGAAGACGGCGGATAAAAATTCAAGGGAAGAGGCGCCACGCAAGCAGCCAAATCTCCCAGGCGTTCACCAAAACTCGACCAGGTATCGATAAGGCCTGCGTAAGTGGCCACCCCTGAGACCCAAGGGTTGGGTACAAAGGTTGCCGTTGAAATCGCAGTATTTTTGGCCGCGCCTTCCCAAAAATCTCTTGATTTTTCGGGAGCTATCATGGAATCGACTTGAGCTCCTACTCCATTCACGGCAGCTCCGATACCCTGTCCCACACCAAAAGGCAGGCTTTTAGGAATAGCCAAACCCGTTGCCAGGTGCGCTTGTACGAATCCACTCAGTGCTAATGCACCTTTCTGTTTACAATCCTTTTCATCTTCCTCCGGGTCTGGATCCGGATCGGGGTCTGGGTCAGGTCCGCCACCGCTTCCGCCAGCTCCGCCACCACTATTGGAGGTCCCGGGTGCAGTTCCATGCCATCCGGGTTGGCGAATTCCCACCCCTGGATCTGAAGTCACCGTGAGACCATCCACACTGACCGTCATAGGGCCGCCAATTTCCCAGACGCCAGTGTCGTGGTTGAAACTCCAGAGCGCGGATTTGGAACCCGGAGGAAGGATCTCGCCGGTGTCGGAATCAGGCAGGTTGGGGAAAACTACCGGAGCCGGACGATCAAAATTAGCAGGTCCATCGGTTTGAACCGTTATAACCAGTGGCAAATTCAAACCTGAGGGAAGAGGCTCGGGTATGCGGTCGGGGG
This sequence comes from uncultured Opitutaceae bacterium, assembly GCA_964352065.1. Lineage (GTDB taxonomy): Bacteria > Verrucomicrobiota > Verrucomicrobiia > Opitutales > UBA2995 > UBA2995. The sequence continues at coordinate 68,674 of CAYGQM010000034.1, read as the reverse complement.
CTACCGGGGCAATTCCGACCATTCCACCGCGGGTGCCTTCTTCGTTGAAAAGTGAATTGGGGAGGACTGTGACACGAACACCGTTGAGGGAGGGGGTCTCATCTAACACCGTCTGGGGAAATTCAACCACGGTGTTCTCTGTCTGGCTGACGGTTTTCAGACTGCCAGCCACGATTAGGGGCAGATAGATTTTGCCGTCGCCGTTGACCAGATTGTCCATCCGGCCAGGCTTTACGTACCAGGCTTTCCCCACGAACGGGTAATAGTCGCCGTCGGGAAAATTTCCGGTTACCGGGCGCCCGTCGATGTTTACAAAAAATCGCCCGCCTGGGCAGGGGTCCAAGGTGAAAGATCCGTCCCCGGCTGTGGTTGTTCGGATGGTGTCTTCGGCCCCAACTACCTCTATGATTACGCCGGCCAAGGGCACGTCCTGGTCTAGCTCGTTCTTTTTGGATTTGAAAACGAATCCGCTGATGGCCGTTCCCGGTAGTTCGGTGATAGATACGGTGTTGAAGTCCAGGCCAAACAGACCGCCGGGTTGTCCGTCCCGGTCAGGATCAAAATCACGGCCCAGGATATCCTTGATGCCCGTGCCGTCAAAAATGACCCGGACCCGGGAGTTGTCGGGCAAGGGGTCGGTATAAAAGAGTGTTGCTTTCAGGCGGTCGGAGGAAACTTCAATTCGCGTGAGTAGTTTCTCGCCTGCGAACAGGGCGAAGAAATTATCGTTGGATATGATGGTATCCTCTGCCAAGGGCAGGGTAAAATAGAGAATGGTTTCCCTTTTAACGCCTACGTTGCTTTCTCCTCGCTGGGGAAGAGTCTCCTTGATCGCTGCCATGGGAATCTCCTGAGGTCCATGGCTTTCCAGAACGATGGCAGCCAATGCTTCGACATCAACATTGTTGAGCGTTCCGTTTTGGTCGAAATCCACATAAGGGACTGCTTCAGGTTCCAGGAATTTTAAGCCCTGAATATGGCTTACCAGGATCGCGATATCGGCTACAGTTGCATCGAAATCATTGTTTAGATCGCCAGGAACAGTGGTGTAGGACCACAAGCCTGAAGTAACCATGCAAAAAGCAAAGCACTTGGCAAAGAATCTTAAGGTAGAAGGATTACTTCCTACAGGAAGCTGGGAAGGCATTGTAATGAGTTTACGTAGATCTGCCAGAATTGCATCTGTCAATTAGGGCTTTCTACTTATTTTTGAATTTTTGGACCCCACAAGGATTATGCGCAATTTGGCGAAATTAGTTCTTGGAAATTATCGAAGCTAAATTTGGTAACTAATGGATCTTGATTTGCGTTCAGTTTTTTGACTCCTTAGCGGAACACTTTCAAAATACACATATCTTATGAAATCTATGAATAAACGTTTACTCTCTACAGTTATCGCCTTCGTGATCGCTTTTGGCGGTCTAAATCTTACCGTTCTCAATGCTGGATCTCACGAAAGTAAGGACCATGACCACACCGAACTTGGTGAGCAAATGGAGACCATAAGCAAAGCATTCCGCACATTACGCCGCCAAGCGAAAGATCCTGCCAAGAATTCCGCGTCTGCAGAACTCGCCGCTAAAATGCACAAAGCGTCTGTTGCTTCGATGAAGCACGATCCGGCTTGGACTGTCGACCAACCGAAAGGCGAGCAAGCTGACTTTGTGAAAGGTTACAAAGAAGAGATGGAAAAATTTGTTGCGAATCTGGCGGCGCTTGAAAAAGCGTTCAAAGCGGGTGACAATGACGAAGCCGCTGCGATAATAGAAGAGTTGCGTGACCAACAGAAGTCAGGTCACAAGGCGTATAAGAAGCCAGATGACGAATAAGTCTTAAAGGTTGAGACTTCAATAGACTTTCAAAGCCAGTCCGTTTAAGGGCTGGCTTTTTTCATGGAGCCGTCGATAGGCCTTAGAACGCTTTCAAATACTTCTCCGCCTATTTTTTGTCCCAGGGCGATGCCATCCAGATTTGAGAATATAAAGTGAATGCCTCCATAGATCCGGCTCATGCCAATCTCATGTTCGCACTCACTAATCGCCTCAAATTGTCTGACGACTCCCGGAAGAGACTCGCTTGTGGTTGAAAACGGGATACGGTCGGTGCCCATGAATTGACGTAAAACTTCCGCGCCGGCTCCTGTGTAGGTCGAGTGACCTGAAACATATTCTGGATGCGGAGGTGCTTCAAGTAGTGAATTCCAGTTTGGATCTGTGGTGGTCTGAGGATTGTTGTCTTGATTGGCCAGGTGGATTGCGTCGAGTGGTCGCCAGAAATGGTGTTCGTATTTAGCTTTCCAGGCGTGGATGCCTGCGTCCGCAAGTGCGAGATTCATCAAAGCCAATAGCCGCAGGCATTCGATCAGTGGAAGTTCACGTTTCGCGATTATATCGCAAGCAATCTGGTTCCAATGACCGGCCGGCGTGGCAGTATAAGTAAAGCAGGACCAGAAATGAGCGATTTCAGTTTGTTCTGGTGTTCGTGTGGAGCTGTCGATTGCTCCGAGGCTCCGTACTTGAAGCCAGGCGCGGGCGTAGTCTTCACTGGGCAATGCTGGAGGACCCGGAGTAGAGAGATCGGATGAGAGGGGTATACAGAAAGGAGTGACCTTCTGCCATTGAGGGGTTTCAGGTGGGCGAAATTTGGGAGGTGTGCGTTTCCAGATTCCGATTTCATCCCGGGGGATATAAGTTATGGAGTTTGAGCTGCCGTCGCTGGATCTTCGATAGAGCATTCGCTCGGCTACTTGGGCGCCAAACTTTTGGGCTTCGAAGTCAGGTTGCCCGATCATCCTTAGCTGACTCTGTTTCAAGTCTCTAAAGACGCCGGTAAAACCAGGAAATTCAAGCTCAGCTATCCTGAAAGCCGCACCGATCGCCGCCTGATAGGGATCCAGATCCCCGCTTGGCGGCTCAATTTCGATGTAGGCTTCGTATTGGGGATCGAGGGCATTAACCGCATCGAACATTGCAGTATAAAACATCGCCATCTTTCTTGAGGCTACGACCGGAGGCGAGGAATTCTGACGAATCCCTTCTATCATAGCGTCATTCCAGTCTTGCACGATCTCAGCGTCACTGAGTGCCCAACAGGGTGAAACGGCTACCAATCCTAGTAGGCAGATGTGACTACATGACTGGGTGAGATGGGAGTAATTCATGTATGAGCGAGATTACGATTCAAACGTTCCTATCGAGTCGAACCTTAATTGGTGTTTCGAGTGCTTGCTGATAGCGAGAAAATAAGGGTGACTGCTGCTCCATGTTTCCTCAATCTTACCGTTATGAAAATTCGTTCTGTTCTGATACTTACCCTTCTTTTTGCTAACTTGATGTCTGCCTTGATTGCAGAATCCCATGATTCTCGAGTGTACGAGATGCGCACTTATTTTGCGGCTGAAGGAAAGCTGGATGACCTGTTGGCGCGCTTTCGCGATCATACCTGTGGCTTGTTTGAGAAACATGGTATTGAAAATGTAGGGTATTGGGTTCCCCAGGATAATGGGGAAAACAAGCTGGTTTACATCATTGCTTACCCCAGTCGTATCCAGCAGGAAGCCATGTGGAGAGCATTTTTGGACGATCCAGATTGGAAGGCGGCTTACAAGGCTTCTACGGTGAACGGCAAGTTGGTGAATAAGGTAGATCGTATTTTCCTGTCAGCGACTGATTACTCTCCACCGATCGTAAAAGTGAGTGCCGGGAATGAGCGATTGTTTGAGATTCGTACCTATACCGCAAACGAAGGAAAACTGCATCACTTGGACGCTCGTTTCGAAGATTTTACCATTCGTTTGTTTGAAAAACACGGTATGGAAAATATCGGTTACTTTCATCCCATGGCTGATCAGGAGGGTGCCGGCCAAACACTCGTCTATTTCCTGGCTCATGAAAGCGAGGATTCTCGCAAGGCCGGTTTCGACGGTTTCCGCGTCGACGAGGAATGGCAGGCGGCGCGCGCAGCTTCAGAAGAAAGAGCCGGCATGGGTCTGACTATCAAGGGCGGCGTTAAGTCCGAATTTTTGATTCCGACAGATTTTTCACCCATGCGCTAGTCCTGCTGGCGTACCTCTGCGCCTTGTACGGTTCCAATGAAGTCCCATGAATGGGTAATGCTCCTGATGCTGGGAGTACTCCATCCTCTGTTTGGTGTAGTGGAAGTGTACGAGTATCCAGAGGTAATCGTGCGCAGCGAGTTGGGAGAAAATGCGCGCTCGACGTTGTTCGATGTATCGATTGCTCAGGCAGGAAGTATTCACAAGGCCTATGTTATGTTCGATCGGAATCAGGAACCCCATGGAAACCTGGCTTTGAATCCGGATAATCATTGGACGAATTTTTCCTATTCCGGATCTGTTGTGGTGACCATTACCCGTTTGGATGGAAAAGAGTTTGAATGGTGTCAGGCACTTCCATCAGTCAAGGGCCTAGAGGTGGAGTGGGTTGGTAACCGGGCCTTTTTAGAAATCCCGGAATCAGATCTTCCTCTTCAATTATTTATTGATATGAATGATATGGAGCAGGCTGCGCTACTTATCTTTGCCGATCCCACGGAATCTGATGTACCGGATCGGGACTCGGACGAGGTAGAGCTGATCTTACCCGGTGACTCCATTGAGTCGGTAAGGAAGAAGTTAACCAGCGAGAAGTCCTATGTGGTCTTCGGAAGTGGTATTCACCGGTGGGGAGAAAAAACGGGCAATGATTATGCCGGTTACAAATTGCCGATTGTATCCGGAAAGCGGATTTACATACCGGGGGGCGCTTACGTGATCGGATCCTTTAGTGGCTTGAATCAAAGTGATTGGAAGCTGTATGGGCGAGGGGTGATTTCTGCTTGTGGGCTCGAGCGAATTCCACAGGTAGCCGGAATCCCATTCTCAATGGTACATGCGGATGGTTTCGATGGACGCCGTCAGGTCATAGAAGGAATCACTTCTGCTTGTCCTCCACACTTTCATGTGACCGTCAGGGGAGAGGTCACAATCGATAACGTTAAGATGCTATCCTGGTGGCACCAAACGGACGGTACGGTTACGGGGAATAATTCCGTTGTGAAAAACTGCTTTTTCAAGGTCTGCGATGATGTGATTAAAGTCTACAGTGATCGTTGTATTCACGATAATAATACCATTTATCATCAGGTTAATGGCGCTCCTTTTCAGTTTTCCTGGGGTGGGCAGAATGGAGATTATAATGTATCAACGAATACCTACATCGTAAACAGTATCTATAAACCGCAAAAGGAATTCAGTAATACGGCGGTGATCAATGCGATGGGGGGTCGTCCGGATAACGTCACTGAAGATAATAGGTGGAACGGCCTATTTATCGACAACGGTTGTCACCGCCTCATCGGAATCAATGCCAAAGGCGGAACTCACCGGAATTTCGAAATCAAAAATGTTATTCTGAAATCCGGTCGAAATCCGCGTCCGCAGGAAAGCTTCAGCTACCTGGTGAATGGGACGTTTTCGGAATTCCGAATGGTTGGTCTGGTAGTGGATGGTTATCCCATTACCGAAACTAGCCCGGATAGTGACTCTCCTGAAGAAGGCTTACTTTGGTTTCGGAACGAAAATCTGTCCGCTCTTGAGATTACAAAATAAAATGAAAACTGACGGGCAAAATTCCCCACGCATCCGGGTGGGTCATTTTTTTTAATAGAGTTCCGTCGGGTAAGGTTTTACATCAATGAGCGAGAGATATGTCAGCTAGCCCGGTAAACGAGAATTATCGATTTTGAACCATATAATCGACAACCAGGTGAGACATCGCGCGAACGCCATTGAGCAGAGCAGCGTCGTGAACCATAAAGAGTGGTGAGTGGTTCGTAGGCGCCGTTTTGTAGTCCTGATCCGGTGGAGTTACTCCAAGAAAAAAGAACATTCCGGGTATTTCTTTTTGGAAAAATGAGAAATCCTCGGCTCCGGTCGTCAGGGTACTTTCAAAAAGGAGATCTTTGCCAACGACTCGTTCAAGCGTCGGAGTCATGGCGGCTGTCAGTTCCGGGTGATTTATGGTGGGTGAATAACCGGTGTCAGAACCAATGTAGACTTCCGCGGTAGCGCCTGCGCTTTCCGCAATTTTTTCCGCGGTTCGAGTGACCTTATCGAAGTAAGCTTGCCGAATGTCCGGATCGTAGGTCCGTATAGTGCCGGTCATGACTACCTGATCGGGGATGATATTGTTTCGCTCGCCACCTTGTATCGTGCCAATGGATACTACGGAAGGGCTTCCCAGGATATCGACCTGACGACTCGCTACGGTTTGCAAACCAAGAATGATTTGAGCGGAAATAGTAATTGGATCCACTCCGCTCCAGGGACGTGAGGCATGGGTTTGCTTTCCGGTCACGGTGATTCTTAAAAAATCAGCACTGGCCATGATAGGCCCGGGTTTGACGTAGATCCCTCCCGGTATGCCCGGGCGTACGTGGAGTCCGAAAATAGCATCTACTTTCGGGTCTTCGAGAACTCCTTCTTGTATCATTTGCTGCGCGCCCCAGACGGGGGCCGGCCATGCACCTTCTTCGGCAGGTTGGAAGATCATCTTGATGGTGCCGGGTAGTTCATTCCGCATCCCAGCCAGGACTTCAGCAGCACCCATTGCGATAGCAACGTGGGCGTCGTGCCCGCAGGCGTGCATGACACCGACTTCTTTGCCACCGTATTCAGCCGTAACTTTAGAGGCGTAGGGCAGTCCCGTTCTTTCGGTTACCGGAAGGGCATCCATATCGGCGCGCAGAGCAACCACTGGACCTGGCTTACCGCCTTTGAGGACTCCGACGACTCCGGTGACTGCAACATTGGTTTGCACTTCGTAGCCGAGGTTCCGGAGGTGTTCTGCCACCTTAGCGGCGGTTCTGAATTCCTGGTTGGATAACTCTGGGTTTTGGTGGATATCGTGCCTCCACGCTATCACCTTGGATTCCACAGCCTCAGATCGACTGTCAATCGATTGTGATAAATTGCCGAACAGGAGTGAGGGGGAAATTATAAGAAGCGTTGGGATCAGTTTCATATTTAAGCTCTAGCCAGCTGCTGTTGTACAAACAACTTGAAAGTGGAGACGTATTCAAAAAGTAATCGATTGACGGGTTTCGGAAATCTGACTTTAGCTAAGTGATTACCTCATGAAGAGATTCTTTCCTTATCTTTCCATACTGTCGGCTTCTCTTCTTCTTGTCTCAGGATTATCTGCCGACGATACGTGGCTATTTGGGAAGACTGATGATTTTGAGATCGCCAGTAGTGCGTCCGAGCGCCGGACGAAAATGGTAATTGAGGAGCTGCAACTGGTACAAGCCGTATTCAAACAGGTAAGTCCGAACCTGACGGGAAGTACTAGCCGGCGTCTACGAATAATTATCTGTAAAGACGATAAAACGATGGATTCGTTTGCGCCGCTATACAACGACAAGCCCAAAGAACTCGGGGGCATGTTCAATCGTGATTTTGAAGGTGGATTTATTCTTATAAATCTGGATGGGAACTTCGAGTCGTCGAAGAGCATAATTTACCATGAGTTTATTCACTTCCTTTCGAACAATCGAAAACTGCGATTACCTCCGTGGTTGAGCGAAGGGGTAGCGGAAGTGTTTTCAACGATTGAACCTACGAGTAAGAACCGGGTTGTCCTCGGGAATCCGCCTTATGGGAATGTGAATGTGCTTCGAGATTCCAAAATGATTCCCTTGGAACGTCTTTTCAGAGTGTCTCATGCCTCACCCGAATATAACAGTGATGATCATGGTAGAGGGACCTTTTACGCTCAATCCTGGGCTTTGGTGCACTATTTTATGTTTGGTAGTACGGATTTACCAAAGGACGCTTATCAGAGGTTTATTGAGGTCATAAAAAAGGAGTATTATGTGTCCGAAGAGCGCTTTATTGAGATCTTTGGAATTGGATACCAGGAGTTGGAAAAACGCTTGGATCGGTACATTCGTACGGGCCGTTATTTTATGGCGAAACCCGATAAACCCGAGATCGAGGGTACGGATTCGCTTGTTCTGACGAAGGGGGTTTCCGGTGAAGACTATTTGACAATCGGAAGCATACGGTTGTCTACGCGAGGACAGGCAGCGGCTGCTGGTTACCTCTTGTCGGCTTATGAAAGTCTTCCGGAATCAGCCGACGCCTCTGCCTACATGGGCTACCTGAACTTTCGAAACGAAGATTATGAATCTGCTGCAGTGTATCTTTCCGAAGCGGTAGAGAAGGGAACCGACTCTCCAGCGACGCATCTATGGTGTGCCATCGCGAAATATCGTACCCTCAATCCGGAAGGCAGTTTGACTGCGAGGAATCTGGATCTTAAGACGACCGTTGAGATCATGAAGTTATTGTTCAAGGCGCGTGAACTGGGAGAATCTCGACCAGAACTCTACCAAACAATTGGTCGGGTCTGGATCAATTCGAGCACAACGCTGACGGAAGGGAATCTGGCCGTAATTTTCGAAGGCTCCCGGCTTCATAGAGATGACGCGCGGATCGGGTTATACCTTTGTTTGTTAATGGATCGAATCGGCGAAACGGAAAACGCCAAACAGCTCATCGACTATTACAAATCCAAAGAGTTAAGGTCTGACGAGCGAAGGAACTTTGAGTGGCTCGAGTCTACGATTGAGAAAAAAGGCTGATCGTCTCTCCACGCGGAACGAATTCTAGAAAACTTAGTTCGCATACAGACTGGTAAAAAGCATTCGGCTCCTTATAGCCATGGGTATGAATTCGATTCGCGAAACGTTCCCCAAGATAGACGAACAGGTTTGGCCGGTGCTTGAGGCCTGGGCTGCACTACTCCGTGAATGGAACGAAAAGATCAACCTGATCTCCAGAAAAGACATCGAACATCTGGAAGCCCGGCATTTGTCGCATTGTTTAGCGATTACCAATCACCTCAACCTGATGTCCGGGGCACGTATTATGGACGTTGGAACCGGAGGCGGGTTTCCGGGCTTGATCATGGCGATCTGCTATCCCCAGGCCCAGTTTACGCTGGTTGATTCTATCGGAAAAAAAATCGGTGTGGTGCAAGATATTGCCAAACAGCTGAATTTGGAAAACGTAGTTGCTCGTCACTGCCGGGCGGATGAGGTGAAAGACGAGTTCGATTTTATCACAGGTCGAGCGGTTAAGAACCTGCCTGAATTTTTCAGTTGGATCCGGGGAAAAGTTCGGCGAGGAGATAGTCACTCTTTGGCGAATGGTGTTCTCTACTGGAAGGGCGGTGACCTCAAAGAGGAGCTGGATACGCTTGGTATTCGGCCTCGTAAGACTATCAGGCTTTCTAAGATGTTGGCAGATCCTTTCTTCGAGGAGAAATATATCCTGCACTTCGATGGTCGAGACCTTCATCGTGTTCACAGATTCCGGCCGTAACCGGTGAATCGAATCCCTGTAAACGGGAATAAATTATTATGTGTAATGATTGAGGGGTTGAGGTTACCAATATATAGACCGACCGGTCGGTTATGTCGTAAAGCAAACCACCACACTCACGTTTCCGCAAATTAATGGCTTCACCGCCAGATAATCAAAAGAACCACCATGAATATACTGAATCACCCTAGGGAAGAACGCCCGCCGCTTCCGCCATTTACGAAAGAATCAGCGTTGGCAAAGGTTCAAGCGGCCGAGGATGGATGGAATAGCAGAGACCCGGTCAAGGTATCCCTGGCTTATTCCGTCGACACGGAGTGGCGAAACCGGTCTGAATTTTTGAGAGGACGAGCGCAGGTTCAGGAGTTCCTGACCCGGAAATGGGAACGCGAGCACGATTACAGGCTGCGCAAATGGCTTTGGAGTTTTACCGACAATCGAATTTCCGTGAAATTCGAATATGAATACCATGATGATATACGACAGTGGTATCGTGCATACGGTAATGAGCAGTGGGAATTTGCGGATAACGGGCTCATGAGACGAAGAGAGGCGAGTATCAATGATCTGCTTATTGACGAGGTCGATCGAAAGTTTCGCTGGGAACGTAACCATACGAAATAGACGTAGAGGAAGGATAGACTGATGAACAAAAACTTCACACAGCTTGCTTTCACCCCCTCCGTGAAGGCGATTCAAGAGAAACTGGGGTCACGCAACTCGTATAGGCGCATGGAGGAATCGGGTGATCGTTTTCGACTTACCCAGCAGGAAACAGCGTTCATCCAAACACGGGTAGATTTCTTTATGTCGACGGTCGGTGAGAATGGGTGGCCCTATATGCAGCATCGCGGAGGCTCCGAGGGATTTTTGAAAGTGCTGTTGGATGACACACTCGGTTTTGCTGATTTTAAAGGAAACCGGCAGTATATAAGCACGGGCAATATAGCGTGTAACGGAAAGGCGATGCTATTCTTAATCGATTATCCGACCAAACAACGGGTGAAGATATGGGTTGAGGCCGAATACATGCCTGTTGAGGAGGCGGGTCGCTATTTGGAGCAGCTTGTTCCTCCCGGGATGGAAGAGCAGGTTGTGAGTGTATTCATTTTGAAAATTCAGGCTTACGACTGGAATTGTCCGAAATTTATAACGCAGCGATTCACTGCAGAGGAGTTTGCTCAGTATGTATTGTCTCAGCATCCGGAGCTACTCGAAGTGAAAGAAGAACCTAAAAACGAATTCGAATTAAGAAAGTGAATACTTTAAAAGAACCTGAGCCAGTGAAGGGCTGCAGTGGGGGAAAATGTTTAGAAAATTGCTGTCTGGAAACGCCGAAATCTGTTACAGAAAAGACCCTAGATCGAAGCAAATCCAAGATTTCTCGTCGCTGCGAATGGTATGATTGCATGGAAAAGACTCTCTTGGGGTTTTAGGGAAACAGATGTGAATCGAAACAAAACGTTTACGGGGAAGATTTTACCTTTATCCTCAAGTCTTTTCCCCTCAACCTGACTTTATGAATTGGTTGTTTTTTGCTTTTATCACCGTACTTTGCTTTGGGCTCTACGGTATTTTCCTGCACAGTGGCCAAATGGCCATGACCGACCCGAGTTTGGGGCGTTACAAGGCGTTTCTTTTCGTCGGGGTTGCCTACTTCTTGATTGCCGTAGTGGCCCCACTCATTCTTTTGAAGTCAGGCGGCTCCGACTTCAGGTTTCCGATGAAGGGTGTATGGCTATCATTGATTGCTGGATCGCTCGGCGCTGTGGGCGCATTTTCCATATTGTTAGCGTTTGGTGCTAAGGGTACGCCTGCAGCTGTCATGTCTATCGTTTTTGCAGGAGCGCCGATTGTGAATGCGATTGTCGCGATTGCCTTACATCCTCCGAAGGGAGGCGTTTTCAATGTGCCGTGGCAGTTTGTGCTTGGGATTGTAATGGCTGCCGCTGGTGGTTACCTGGTTGTCACATTTAAGCCACCTCCTGCGCCTAAAGTTGCTGCGGCACCCGCACCGCAAGTCGCTTCGATTGACTCTGGTTCAAAGTAGGCGTGGGCGAGACTGTAGAGCTTAAACGCTTGGCTCAGCTAAATGAGCTAGTGGCTCGCGTGGCTGATACTAACGCCTTTTGGCGCCGCAAATTAAATAAAGCGGATGCCTTGGCTGGTTTTACCTCATACGAGCATTTTCAGAAAAGAATGCCGTTTACGACTAAGTCCGAGCTTTCTGATGATCAGGAGGCTAATCCGCCGTTTGGCAGTTTTTATACGTACCGGTTAGATTCGTACACTCGGTATCATCAAACAAGTGGTACGAGTGGGAGTCCACTTGTATGGTTGGATGACCCTGAAAGTTGGCAGTGGGTTCTCGACAATTGGAAACCAACTTGGCGTGCTGCGGGGGCTAGGCCCGGTGATTCCGCGTTGTTCGCGTTCTCGTTCGGACCCTTTATCGGGTTCTGGGCTGCATTCGACTCTGCCAGCCAGATGGGAATCCGAACGATCCCTGCGGGGGGGATGGGGACCGTTGATAGAGTTCGTTTTATCCTTTCTAAAAAGCCTACCTACATTTGTTGTACGCCCACTTATGCACTGCGCCTAGTCGATGTTGCTGAAGAACTGGGGCTCGATCTCGGGGAGGCAGGGGTGTCTTGTATTGTAGTTGGGGGTGAACCGGGTGGAAGTGTTCCGGGGATTCGGAATCGTATCGAGGTGGGTTGGAAAACGGCTCGGGTGCTGGATCACCATGGTATGACTGAGGTAGGTCCGTTATCGTTCGGAGATGCAGAGAACCCGGGTTTGCTACGTCTGGTACATGACACATTTATCTGTGAGGTGGTCGATCCGGAAACGGACGAACCGGTGGGGCCGGGTGAAACCGGAGAACTTATTTTGACGACGCTGGGTCGGTATGCGTGCCCGCTTATTCGTTATCGAACCCGCGATCTGGTAAAGCCGGTGACTGTGTCGGGAGAACCATCGGAGTATTTTGCACTCGAAGGAGGTATCCTGGGGCGTACGGATGACATGGTTGTTGTTCGGGGAGTTAATTTGTATCCGAGTGCTGTGGATGCGGTGGTGCGATCAATCTCTGGAGTCAAGGAGTATCAAGTGGATATCGATACAACGGGGACTTTAGCCCAAGTGTCGATCAGAGTAGACATTGAAGGTGAATCAAAAATGATCTGTGCCGCACTCAGTGAAAAGCTAAGAGGAGCGTTCCATATGCGCATTGATCTGGAACCGGTAGAACCTGGATCGTTGCCTGTATTTGAAATGAAGGCAAAGCGCTGGAATATTAAGAGTAAATAGATTATCTAAGCTAAGTATCATGATAACGGTTTCAGGAGTTTCAAAAACCTACGATAGTCCGGCTGGTCCGGTGTCTGTCCTTAATAATCTGGATCTTGATGTGGCGACAGGAGAAGCCATATCGATTGTCGGTCCCTCAGGGAGTGGCAAAACAACCCTGCTCAATATTTTGGGAGCGCTAGATAAACCGACGTCCGGATCGGTGCTAATCGATGGAAAAGCGATTAATGAGCTGGACGAATCGGGTGCAGCGAATTTCAGAAACCGGTCTATCGGCTTCATTTTCCAGCTTCATTACCTGCTTCCCCAATGTTCAGTGCTTGAAAATGTCTTGGTACCCCGGTTGGCGGGCGGTTGGGAAGAGACCCCGGAAGACAGTCGGGATCGCGCTGAAGTTCTGCTGAACGATGTTGGGTTGAAAGATAGGATGACTCACAAACCCTACCAATTGTCCGGTGGAGAACAATTGCGGGTCGCAATCGCTCGATCTCTCATTAACAATCCGAAGATCATTCTGGCAGACGAACCGACAGGCTCTCTGGATCCGGTGACGGGCGAGAAGGTGGCTGATCTCCTTCTGCAGACAAATTTAGGCAAAGGAGTTGCGTTGGTTGTGGTCACGCACAATCCAGGTTTGGCCGGGAAGATGAAAAAAGCCTATCGGTTGGATGGCGGTAAACTGATTCTTTAGGATTGTATTTGTTGAATGAATACTCGTCGTTATATTTTTCAGAGCTTGTGGCACTTTCGTTTTGCTTACCTGGGTGTTTTTCTGGGGGCAGTGTTGGGTGCGATGGTTTTACTGGGAGCTCTTTTCGCGGGTAGTTCCGTCGATGAGTCTCTTAAAAAGATTGGTGAAAACCGGGTAGGGAAGACGACGCATCTGGTTACAGGTGGAGATCGTTTTTTTCGGGAAGCGCTGGCGATTGATCTGAGCGTGGAAGCTGACGTCGAGGTAGCGCCGCTTTTGTTTGCCAAAGGGGTTGCCAGCTTTCGCCAGACGAGTGCGAATCAGGTTCAACTAATTGGTGTTACCGATAAATTCTGGGACTTCGCTCCGGAGCCGACAGAGGTGACATTGGAGTCGCAAGGCAACGAAGTCGCGATCAACGTTGTTTTAGCCGACCGTTTGGGACTGACTACTGGCGATACTGTCATTGTCCGGTTTCAAAAACCGGGAGTGGTCGCTGGGAATGCCCCTGTTGCTGGAGCCGGCGATTCCTTGGAAAGTCTTAGGGCCAAGGTCGTATCGGTATTAGACGATGCATCTTTCGGTCGTTTCGGCCTAAAAACGACTCAGGTTCCTCAGGCTTCTATATTTCTGCCGATCCGTGTGTTGCAAGAGGCATTCGAGTTTTCAGGGAGGGCTAATTTACTTCTTATCAATGGGGAAGTGAGCGGAACTGAACTCGAAACCGCTCTAAACAAAGTAGCTCAGTTGGCGGACTATCAACTGTCACTGGATTGGTTGGAACTGGCGAATGTTTGGGAGGTGAAATCCGATCGAGTGTTTATCGATGGTGATATCGGGGACGCGTTGCTGCATAATTTTGCCAGCGCACAACCGGTAACATCCTATTTGGTAAACTCCATCAAGTTGGGCAACAAAGAAACGCCGTATTCTATCGGAACTGCGATCGATCCACTTCAGGTGTCGTTTCTTCCCGATGATTTGGCGGAAAACGAAGTGGTTCTAAACGATTGGACGGCTGAAGACCTGTCGGCTTCGTCAGGAGACTCGGTTAGCTTGACCTATTTCCAAACGGCAGAGTCTGGCCTTCTGGTCGAAGAATCGGCTGATTTTGTGGTCCGTTCTGTGGTCGCAATGGAGGGATTGGCGGGAGATCGGGCTTGGATGCCGAATTTTCCAGGCATAAGCGAAGCAGAAGTTCCAAGTGATTGGGATGCGGGCCTGCCGTTGGATCTGGATCGGGTCAGAGACAAAGATGATAAGTATTGGGAAACTCACCGGGGAACGCCGAAAGTGTATCTGTCTATCGAAGCTGGTAAGCGTATCTGGTCAACGCAGTGGGGAGACTATACGGCGCTGCGGCTTCCCATGCCGATTTCGGATGAGGCAATTATCATTGAGAAGATGCTATCAGTATTGAGTCCGGAAATGAATCAACTTCTCGTACAGGACTTCGCGGAGCAGGCAAAAGCGGCTGCCTCTTCAGCGGTCGACTTCGGTGGTTTATTCGTAGGGATGAGTTTCTTTCTTATTTTGGCCGCCCTCGGGTTGGTTGCCATGTTGTATCAATTTTGTCTTCTGCAGAGAAATCGTGAGAGCGCACTTCTCGGTTCACTCGGCGTTCAAGGAAAACAATTGATGCGCTGGCGTCTGGGCGAGGGGGTGGTCATCCTGTTCGTTGGAAGCCTGGTGGGGCTTCCTCTGGCGGTGCTTTATACAAAACAGATTCTGAGATTTCTCGAAACTATATGGGCGGGGCAGACGACAGCTCCTACCTTCGTTTTTCACGCCGACTCTGCGACTATCGCCATCGGCGTTGCGAGCTTCCTGGTGTTATCCATGACGTCGCTCTGGCTCTCTATTCGCAAGCAAGCAAAACGATCCCTTTCGATACGATTGAAATCCAGTGCTGAAGAAACCGTGGTTTCAGTGGGCCGTCCCAGGAAATCGTGGATGATTGCCGTGATCGGTCTGATCATGGGTATGGGAGCGGTCCTGGTGTCGGGAAACCTTATGCCTGCGCAAGGCGGGTTTTATCTGGCTGGTTTCGCATTGTTGGTTTCGGGGTTGGCTTTTTGTCGGATATTCCTCCAGCGGGCGTCTTCATTTCAACGTAATCAGGAAGTCGATACGGGTTATCTCGCGAAACTAAATGTATCGTCGCGTCTGTCCCGTAGCCTGACCGTGGTGGGGTTGATCGCGTCGGCGGTATTCATGGTGCTATCGGTTGCGTCGTTCAGAAAACAAGTGGGAAACGATTGGCTGGAACGATCGAGTGGAACCGGAGGGTTTTCCTTGTTAACTGAAACCACAGCCCCGCTAAATCTTCCGAGAGATGGCGCTGCCGAAGGATTTGAAATTTTTCAAACGACTGCCGAGCAGATATCAGTGGTAGTTCCACTGCGAAAAGGGGCGGGTGATAATGTAAACTGTTTTAATTTGAATACCACCTCGCAGCCACAATTGCTGGGAGTCGATGTTGGTCGTCTCAATTCGCTGGGGGCATTCAGTCCTGGTAAAATGGACCCGTCTATTTCTGGAGACGGTTGGGAAAAACTGGTTTCGCTGACATCCGAAGGAGCCATTCCCGCGCTGGTCGATGAGACGACCATGATGTGGGCGCTCAAGAAAAAAGTAGGGGATGTCTTCGCATACGAAAATGAAAAGGGTGAGGCCTTTACAGTGAAGATTATCGGAACGCTCAAGGATTCGATTTTCCAGGGATATTTGATCGTGAACGAGACGCTGCTGTTGAATGAGTTTCCTTCTAACCCTGGCTATTCACTATTTCTTGTGGATGCCGTAGCGGGAACCGATCTTGAATACCTTCGCAATCAGATCGAGACCTCTGCCTCTGATTTTGGTGGGACGGTCGAGCTGACCCGGGATATCCTGATGTCTTTCCATGAGATCGAAAACACCTACATCGCAATCTTCAATGTGCTGGGATCGCTGGGAGTTGTGCTTGGCAGCCTGGGGCTTACGATAGTCGTTGCCCGCAGTATTCAAGAACGCTTGGGGGAATTCTCCGTCATGACTGCTATTGGAATATCGAGGAAGCGATTGGGCAAAATGGTGTTCTCTGAATACAGCAGGTTGATCGTTTGGGGATTGGGTGTGGGGCTTGTGGCTTCGGTGATATCCATATGGCCGAACCTTCAATCTCTACCTGCGGGACCCACGATGGTGTTGGTCGGTGGTTTGCTTGCGGGGATTGTCGTTTTGAATCTGGTGTGCGGAATTTTAACATTCAGGGCTTCGTTTCCTGATGGACCAGCCAATATCAAGCAGGTTGAACGTTAGGTAATTGACCGGTCGTGCCGGCTTTTTGACCGTTGTCGCTTGCTACGTCACACTTCTTGAATATCTACTCAACGTCATTGATCCGTAATTAATACCTCTATGAATCGCCTCCGTTCAGTTGCTTTTTTCTGCTTGGTCTCCCTCTCGGCGGCCGCCAATGATTGGCCTTCCTGGTTGGGCTCTGAAGGAGACGCCGTTTTAAAGGATGAACAGTTCATCAAAACGATTCCACAAACGGGTCTGAAGACAAAATGGGAGGCGCCTGTGAACCTCGGCTATTCGGGACCGTCAGTAGCCGACGGGAAGGTGTTTGTTATGGATTACATCAAAACGGATGGGGAAATAACAAATCGGGCAAGTTGGAGTGATAAACTAACCGGGCAGGAAAGGGTGGTGTGTTTAGACGAGAAGACCGGTAAGGAACTCTGGGTGCACGCGTACCCTAGATCCTACACGATTTCCTATGCGGGCGGACCACGGTGTACACCGATATATTCGGAGGGTCGGGTCTACGCCTTGGGGGCAGAAGGGGATTTGAATTGCCTGGACGCGGAATCTGGAACGGTGCTTTGGTCCAAGAATTTTTACGATGACTATGGGGCTGAAACACCTCGTTGGGGGCATGCTGCACATCCGTTGGTGTATGATGATTTACTGATCTGTATCGTCGGTGGAATTGGCAGTGTTGCGGTGGCTTTTGACAAAGTAACGGGTGAGGAGCGCTGGAGCAATTTATCGGCGGATACTCAAGGGTATTGCCCCCCTTCGATTGTGCATCATGCGGGAGTCGATCAGTTGATCATATGGCATCCAGAAGGTTTATACAGTTTGAATCCACTTAGCGGAAGGGTGTATTGGACTCAGGATCTGCGTCCGAAGTTGGGGTTAACCGTCAGTGCGCCACGAAAGTCTGGAAATCTATTGTACGCATCGGGACAGGGCGGAGCCGGGGGGCTTTACCGATTAAACGACGAGAAGCCTGATTCCGAACTCGTGTGGCTCGGAAATCCCCGGAATGCGATATACACGTTGAATAATACACCTGCATTCACCGAGAATGCGATTTATGGTGTTGATTTGGAAACCAGTGCTTTGACTGCCGTAAACCCCATCGACGGGAGTAGAATCTGGGAAACGCTGGTTCCCGTAATTGATAAGGAAATACGGGCGAGTGACAAAAAACGCATTCGCCATGGAACGGCCTTCCTTATTCGACATCAGGCAACGGATGTCTTTTATATTTTCAGTGAGAACGGCGATCTGATTCTCGCTGAGTTGACGCCGTCGGGGTACAACGAGCTAGGACGCCAACATGTGTTGGAACCAACTAGTACGACCATGGGACGAACCGTTGTTTGGAGTCATCCGGCATTTGCCAACCAAACCATGTTCGCCCGCAGTGATGAAAAGGTGGTAGCTATAGATCTGGATACCAGGAATTATTAAAGACGATAGAGATAAATAAGTAGAACCCTCAATTTGTAAGTAATATGAAAGAATTAGTGACTGTTTTGTTAGGTGTAAGCCTTACGTGTGTCCTGAGTGCTGGCGATTGGCCCAAGTGGTTGGGCCCTTCCGGGAATTCCATGGTTGAAGATACTAATCTGGTGACTTCTATTCCTGATCGAGGGTTGATTACCAAGTGGGAGCATGAAGTAGGTCTGGGCTACGGAGGACCCTCTGTAGCTGACGGCCGTGTGTATTTGATGGATTACATCAAAGTCTCGGGAGAGCTTTCTAATAACCCGGGAACGTTGGATGAACTGACGGGAACCGAGCGGGTCCTTTGTTTTGATAGCAGTACTGGGAAACTGCTCTGGAAATTTGAATACAACCGCCCCTACAAAATGTCTTATCCGGCCGGACCCAGGTGCACACCGATCGTGGATGGCGGAATGGTCTACGCCTTGGGAGCAGAAGGAGATTTAAATTGCTTGGATGCCATCACGGGGAAAGTCGTGTGGAGTAAAAATTTCAACCGTGATTACGGTGCTGAAACACCGGTTTGGGGGCACTCCGCCCATCCTTTGGTACATGGTGACACGCTTTATTGTGTGGTTGGGGGTGATGGCAGTGTAGCGGTGGCTTTCGATAAAAAAACAGGCAAGGAAAAATGGCGGGCTTTGTCTGCCTCCAGCCAAGGATATTGTCCACCGACGATAATTACCCAC
The DNA here is from genome assembly GCA_964352065.1 of uncultured Opitutaceae bacterium. Lineage (GTDB taxonomy): Bacteria > Verrucomicrobiota > Verrucomicrobiia > Opitutales > UBA2995 > UBA2995. The sequence goes on along the minus strand of CAYGQM010000034.1, from coordinate 49,812 downwards.
AACGGGATGGAGCAACTGATCATATGGCACCCTGAGGGGGTTAACGGCCTGAATCCAGCCACCGGGGAGGTCTATTGGAGTGAAGAAATGAAACCAACCTGGGGAGGTTCTATTCAAGCACCGCAGGTGGTGGGCAATAAACTATTTGTGGCGGGTCCCGGTGTGGCAGGATTATTCGAGCTAAAGACGATCCACGGTAAGCCGGGCGTCGAAATGCTTTGGCGCGGTAATCCCAGGAATGCGGTTTACCCAGTGAATGGAAACATCATTTTTGGCGAGGATGCCATTTATGCAGTCGACCAGGGGGCCAGTGCGCTTACAGCTATAAGTATCGAGGATGGAAGCAAGCTCTGGCAGACCCAGCAGCCGGTGTTGAAGGAAGTCGGATCTAAAGACCGGCACGGCACTGCTTTTCTGATTCGTATAGGGAATACTGATACGTTTTATGTGTTGAGTGAGACAGGGGACCTGATTCTCGCCGAATTGACAGCATCCGGTTACCGTGAAATGGGTCGTCAAAACGTCATTGAACCGACGAATTCAACTTGGGGTCGTCCGGTGGTTTGGAGTTATCCTGCTTTTGCTGAAAGGTCGTTATTTACCCGGAATGACAAGAAACTTGTGGCTATCGATCTTAATAGAAATACTTACACGAACTAGAGGTTAATATAATCATGAAGATCTTAATTTTATTTCCCATACTGTTTCTACTGAGCCTCTCCTTGGGAGCTCAACATTGGACCCAATTTCGGGGCGCCAACCAAACCGGAATCATTGAGGGGATAGAGATTCCGACTGAGTGGGACTTGGAGAGTAATGTGAAGTGGAAAATTCCCAGTCCTGGAGTGGGGTGGTCTTCACCGATTGTATGGGGCGATCAAGTCTTCATAACGAGTTCATTGCTTTCGAAATCGGAAATGGAGCGAAGAAATGCGGGAGGCGGACAGTACCGAACGCCAGAAGGGAATGAAGTGACTTTAGAAATCGTCTGCCTTGATAAAAACACGGGAGCTGAAGTGTGGCGGAAAATAGCCTACAGCGGACCGACCAAGATTGCGACTCATGGCGGAAGCCCTTATTCAGCGGAAACCCCTGCTACCGATGGCGAACGCGTTTATGTTCATTTTGGAACCATGGGGCTCTACGCCTTTACCATGGAAGGGGAGTTGGTTTGGAAGAAGGATTTGGGTGTTTATGAGATGGATAGCGAATGGGGAACAGGAACGTCGCCGATGGTTCATGAAGGTGTGCTTTTTATGCAGATTGATAATGAAGACTTTTCGGCACTGCTTGCTTTGGAAGGAAAGACCGGAAATGAACTTTGGCGGGTCAATCGAGAAGAGGCTTCCAATCGAAGTACCCCCATTATCTGGCGAAATAAAGTGCGGACTGAATTAATAACCCAAGGCGCTATCACACGGTCCTATAATCCGCAGACGGGTGAGCTCTATTGGCAACTTTCCTTAGAAGGCGGCCGCAGCAGTTCGACGCCGGTTGGCGATGCTGACCGCTTGATTGTTGCGAATGAGAAAAGAGCAGCTGGTGGATTCATGTTTTCCGTTCGCGCTGGCGCGTCCGGTGATATTTCGCTCGCTGAAGGACAGACCTCTAATGACGGTGTCGAGTGGAAGAACCCAAATGGCGGGATAGCGATGTCTTCACCGCTCCTGTATCAAGGAAAAGTATATGCCTTTGAACGACGAACAGGCATGGTCAGCTGTTATGATGCAGCCACCGGAGATGTTCATTACTACAAGAAACCCGTAAAGCGGGCGCGTGAGTTTTGGTCATCCCCATGGGCGTATGAAGGAAATATTTATTGCATCGACGGCAACGGAATCACTCACGTGTTAGATGGAGGCACCGAGTATAAAGAGATTCGTCAGAATCCGTTAGACGATACCATCTGGGCTACCCCAGCTATTACACCGGGCTCGATTATCATCAAAGGAGCCGATAGTATTTACGCGATCGAAAGTGGCGCGAATAAAGACTCACTGTTGAGTAATTGATAGAGCCAAGATCAGGCTATTCGGTTATGCGATCAGCTCAGGAATGATATCTGCGCCTGCGGTGCCGACCAATCGCTTTTCAAGGCCTGCGTGGAGGAACGAAAGGTGATTGGGATCCATTCCCATCAGGTGCAGAATGGTGGCGTGTAGCTCTCTTACATGAATAGGTCTTTCTACCGCTTCGTTGCCGAGCTCATCTGTTGATCCGAGTGACATACCGCCTTTGATGCCGCCACCTGCCAACCACATGGTAAATCCGGCCGAATTGTGGTCTCGGCCGGTACCTTTAGCGTATTCAGCGGTAGGCTGTCTTCCGAACTCGCCACCCCAAATAACCAAGGTTTCTTCGAGCAAACCACGGCGTTTCAAGTCTTTTAGGAGACCAGCGATCGGCTTGTCAGTCTGTCCTGCGTGGAGGTTGTGGTTGGTTTCAAGGTCACCATGCGCGTCCCAATTGTGATCGTTGTGAGCCCCTCCTGAATAGATCTGAATAAAACGAACGTCGCGTTCAACGAGTCTTCGAGCGAGTAGACACTTGGTTCCGAAGTCTTTAGTTCTCTCTTCGTCAATTCCGTAAAGGCGTTTGGTTTCTTCAGTTTCCTGAGTCAGTTCAACTGCTTCTGGAGCGGTAACCTGCATCTTGTAGGCGAGTTCATAACTCGCAATACGCGCCTCGAGATTGGTGTTGTCGTAACGGCTTTCCAAATGACCTTCGTTCAAGTGGTTCAGGCTTTGAATGATACGCTGCTGTTCCGTCATCGACATGCCCTGAACACTCTTCAAATTGAGTAGGGGGCTGCCGTGGGCGTTGAAGGTCGTGCCTTGATAACTGGCCGGCATATAACCACTAGACCAATTTTTTGCCCCGCTTATGGGGCCTCCCGATTCGTCCAGCATAACGACGTATCCTGGAAGGTCCTGATTCACGGTGCCGAGACCATAGTTTACCCAAGAGCCGAGTGAGGGGCTTCCGCTAAGAATAGCCCCCGAGTTCATCATGAGCATCGCTGATCCATGAATAGGTGAATCTGCCTGCATGGATTTTACGAATGCGATGTCATCCACACAGGTGGCTACGTGAGGAAACAGTTCAGAGACCCACTGGCCGGATTCTCCATGCTGCTTGAATTTCCATTTTGGACCGACGACGCGTCCTTCATTTTTCTTACCACCTCGTCCAAAGGTTTTAATCTTTATGGTCTGTCCGTCGTATTTAAACAGTTCGGGCTTGTAGTCGAAGGTATCCACATGGCTGGGACCTCCATACATAAAGAGAAAAATAACCCGTTTGGCATTTGGAGCGAAATGGGGAGGTTTGGTCGCCAGTGGACCTTGAACGGTGGTTGCATTCAGGGAGCTGAAGAATCCTTCATTTCCAAGCATGCCTGCCAGGGCCAATGAACTGAATCCACCGCCGACCGTGGAAATAAATTCCCGACGGGCCATTCTGCGACAAAAGTTTTTCGGTTCTTTCATAACTAATCGAGGAACATAAATTCGTTTAAGTTTAGCATCATGAGCGCAAAGCGATCAATCGCCGTTTTGGAGTTGTGCCCAAAGTCCCTTTGCAAGGCTTCAATCAGGCCGATGGATTCTTGTAGCTCGGACGTTGCTGGTAAGCGACCCAGTACCAATTCGAAACCAGTACTTACCACAGCTTGCATGTCATCGCCATCAGCTTCTTGCTTGATACGTTGGCTTAATAACTCCGCGTGTTTTGCAATAAATTCGCTATTCATCATGGTGAGTGCCTGCGCCGGTACCGTTGTGTTGAAGCGGACCGGACAAGCCGTATCGGTATCGGCAGAATCAAATGTCGACATCAAGGGATCCAGGAGGGAACGCCGGGTGAAGGTGTAAATGCTCCGGCGATTCTGGTGTTCCGGGCCTGCCTCGAGATCCCACCGCTGTTCCGCTCGGGACGCTGTTGCCAGAACTTCCTCAGGGAGGGTTGGAAATACGCTGGGACCTCCAACCTGGGGGTTGAAATGATTGGCTGTCACAAGAACGGAATCGCGAATTTCCTCAGCAGTGAGGCGCCTCATGTTGAAACGCCAAAAGTGATCATTTTGTGGGTCCTTTGAAAGAGCGGCTTCGTTGGGTGCAGAGGACATCTTGTAAGTCGCAGAGTTCATGATCAGCCGATGAAGGGGCTTCATACGCCAGTCCATCTCTACGAATTCGTTGGCGAGCCAGTCTAGCAATTCGGGGTGGGTGGGTGCGTCTCCCAACCCACCAAACTCATCGCTGGATCGGACGATTCCTCTACCGAAGTGGTGCTGCCAGATACGGTTTACGGCTACACGGGGCGTTACCGGGTTCTGCTTATCCGCAATCCATTTTGCCAGGGTAAGTCTTCTGTCTTCTCCTTCAACTGTCGTTGGAAGCTCTTTACCCAAGACGCCGGGAAGACCGGGGTTTACTTCTTCTCCGGGGGAGTGTGGGTTGCCTCGCATCAGAATGTGGGTCGGTTTTTCTTCGGCGGCATTGTAAGCAGCCGTGACGAGCGATTCGGTCAATGCCTGTTCAATCGGTTCAAGTACTTTGAGAGCGGCATTTTCCCGTTCGGAATTCTCTTGGTAGATTTTTCCCCATGGGCTGCTTTTGTCCAGTTCGATGCTTCCTCGACGTCCCACCAAGGCATTAATTCTTTTCCACGAATCGGAAACTACCCAAGGAATTTCTTTGCCGTTTTGAACGAGACTGAGTTCTAGCAGGAGGTCCCTATGCCTGCTTGTTATTAACTTCAATGTGTGACTTCCAGCGGGTAGGGTGATTTCAAAATCTTCCTGGATCTGATTGGCTCCCACTTTGGAGAAGACCAACTCGTCACCCAGATACATCCAAGCCCCACCATTGATGTTTACGCGAAATGTAAGGGTCGCCTCCTCTGGTTGTTCAAACGTGCCGTTAAATAGGTAGGTCGAGGGCACAATTTTTGAAGGCGTGATTTGAGTGATATCTGAAGCGAGGTGAATCAGGCCATTCTCGAGCTCTCCTTGAACGAGAAACTCTGTCTGCTCAAGCTCTCCCCGTGTGTAGGTCCAATCGTCCAATAGGAACCCAAAGCTCAAGTCTTTCGGTTGGGCAGATTTGTCGGCGCTTGAGTCTGCGAGGTTTGCAACGGCGTTGATCGCTTGCCACTGTTTTATTCTGGGAGTTGCGATATCCAGGATGCCCTGGTTTAACTGTTGATTTAGTTCGGTTTCTTCCTCGGGATCGAAAATAGAAACGGTAGAAGTATCCTGATTGCGGATACGAAGGGGGATGTGTAGGTTTCTGAAGTAGGAAAGGAACTGATAATACTCCTTCTGAGATAAAGGGTCGATCTTATGGTCGTGGCACCGTGCACAGGACATACTGGTTGCCAGCATTGATCGGGATACGGTGTTGATGATATCGTCGTAGTAGTCGAAGAGGAACTGCTCCTCGTCTGCTGGTTCGTCGTCATAGACTCCCAGGTGTAAGAATCCACTGGCAATCGTGCTTTCCGGCGTCTTGTCGGGCCGGACATCTCCAGCGATCTGGTCGATAATAAATTCATCGTATGGTTTATCGTCGTTAACGGCATCGATGACGTAGTCACGGTACTTCCACATGTTTCGCTTGTCGGTATCGCGCTCGTAGCCACTTGATTCGGCCCAGCGAACGAGGTCGAGCCAGTGTCGTCCCCACTTTTCTCCGTAGTGAGGTGAATCGAGTAATTGATCAATCAGTTGACTCCACGCCTGGGGAGAGTCGTTGCTTAAGAAAGCATCCATTTGCTCTTGGGTGGGGGGCAAGCCGGTGAGATCGTAGTAGGCCCGTCTGACGAGCGTCATCTTGTCGGCCTCGGGATTCGGTGCAAGCTGGTTGCGCTTCAGTCCGTCGATAATGAACGCGTCGATGGGGTTCTTCGATTCTGTAGCGTCTTTGACTTGAGGAGGAGTGACGGGGGAAAGAGGTTTATAGGCCCAGCCAGTCGATGTTTGGGCGTTAAGCGCCGCAAAGGGGTTGTCAACGATCAGGCAACAAGAGATGACTGCTATCCAAGATAGTAGACGATACGGTTGTTTCAGGGGAAACCTCATAAAAGGATTATTTGGGGGATCAAAATAGTTTACAAGAGTTACAATTGGGAACTTTTGTAAGTATTTCCAGTAAAACTGGTGATTATCTTGGATTAAGTCGTTCGAGAGGTATCCAAGTTTCTAGAATTTCGGCTTTCCGCCGGGGGAAAAAGAAGTTGAACTGTTTCTTTCTGAATTGTGAAAGACACTACCGATCCAACTCCGCCCCGAAAAAGCCCCGAACAACTGCGCAGTCATCGCTGGTACGGGGTCAACGATCTTCGTTCCTTTGGACATCGATCCAGGACTGCCCAGATGGGATATAGTCGCGAAGATTATGCTGGAAAGCCCGTAATCGCGATTCTCAATACCTGGAATGACATCAACCCCTGTCACACCCATTTCAAAAATCGAGCGGAGGAAGTGAAGCGTGGGATTTGGCAGGCGGGAGGGTTTCCTGTCGAACTACCGGCTATATCGCTGTCTGAGAACTTTATGAAGCCGACTACGATGATGTATCGAAACCTGTTGGCGATGGAGGCTGAAGAGCAGATTCGGGCGCATCCGGCTGACGGTGTTGTGCTGATGGGAGGTTGCGATAAGACAACTCCGGCATTGTTGATGGGGGCTGCAAGCATGAATCTTCCGGCGATTTATCTGCCAGCGGGAGCTATGTTACGCGGAGACTATTGTGGAAAGATTCTGGGAAGCGGAACAGATATCTGGAAATACTGGGCGGATTTGAGGGCTGGGAAGATCAACGAATGCGAATGGCGTGGTATCGAGTCGGGCATCGCACGCTCAGCAGGGACTTGCATGACGATGGGAACCGCCGCCACGATGATGAGTGCCGTGGATGCTATGGGAATGTCGTTGCCAGGGGCTTCTTCAATCCCAGCGGTTGATAGTCGGCACTCTCAAATGGCTACCAGTGTAGGGCGTCGTATCGTCGACATGGTGTGGGAAGATCTCAAGCCGTCTGATGTAATGACGAAGGAAGCGTTCGATAATGCTATTACTACGGTTCTCACGTTAAGCGGATCGAGCAATGCGGTCATTCATTTGATTGCGATGGCACGTAGGGCAGGAATCGATCTTACGATGGATCGATTCGACGAGCTGTCGACTACCGTTCCAGTGATTGCGAATATGCGCCCCGCAGGAGATTTCTTGATGGAAGACTTTTATTATGCAGGTGGATTGACGGCGATGCTCGAGCAAGTCCGTTCACTGCTGCACACCGATTGTTTGACTGTGAATGGAAAAACACTGGGAGAGAATATTGCTGGAGCAAAAGTACATAATTCTGAGGTCATTCACACCTTGGATGCCCCGTGCGCACCGGCTGGCAGTCTGGTGATACTCCGAGGAAATTTAGCACCGAAAGGGGCGGTCATGAAACCGGTGGCCGCTGAAGCTCACCTACACAAACATACGGGCAAAGCCATCGTGTTCGATTCTTACGACGAAATGCAGGCGAAGATTGATGACCCTGACTTGGACGTCGATGCAGATTCGGTGATCGTATTGCGCAATGCCGGACCCGTCGGTGCAGGTATGCCCGAGTGGGGGCAGTTACCGATCCCTCAGAAATTGTTACAACAAGGCGTGCGGGATATGCTGCGAATTTCTGACGCGAGAATGAGTGGTACGAGTTATGGTGCCTGTGTCCTTCATGTAGCGCCGGAGTCATTTGTGGGAGGCCCACTCGCACTATTGCGGACGGGTGATTTGATCAAATTGGACGTCGGAGCCCGTTCCCTCGATATGCTTGTCAGCGAGGATGACCTCGATAAACGGCGGGCAGAATACCGTGTGCCGGAGCCAAAGTATCCGCGCGGCTATGGTCGTTTGTATTCGGAGCACATCCAGCAAGCCGATCAAGGGTGTGACTTCGACTTTTTGGCAGGCACTGCACCCGTTCCCGATCCTGAGATCCACTAATAAAGCCATGTCAGAGCCTTACACTCCACTTCCAAACAAATTTCGTCAGGATTTGATCGCGGGCAAGACTCTGATCGGATGCTGGTGTGGCATGACAAATCCGATCAGTACTGAGTTGTTGGGGTATGCTGGTTTCGATTGGCTTCTGATCGACGGAGAACATGCCCCCAATGATTTGTCGAGCTTTGTCACTCAACTCATGGCTCTAAAAGATAGTCCCAGTGCCCCGATCGTTAGACCTCAGTGGGCGGAGCCGGTAATCATCAAACGTCTGCTTGATAGCGGATTTTTCAACTTTCTTTTCCCCTTCATCGAAACAGCTGAGGAAGCACAGGCGGCGGTGGCAGCCACCCGCTACCCGCCCGCAGGAGTTCGGGGTGTGTCTATGGCTCAACGTGGCAATAAGTATGGATACTTCGCTGACTATCATGCAGCCGTGAATGAGAATATCACCGTCCTTGTTCAGATTGAGAGCCAGAAGGGGTTGGACAATGTCGAGGCTATTGCGCAGGTGGATGGAGTCGACGGCCTGTTTATCGGACCCTCGGATTTATCCGTTGCACTGGGGCATTTCAATAAATTGATGCACCCTGAAGTTCAGGAAGCGATGGAGCGAATTATCGAAGCGGGTCGCGCAGCGGGAACTCCAGTCGGGATTCTGGCACCTATCGAGGAGCATGCTCGGAAATACCTGGATATGGGTATGACTTTTGTATCTGTCGGGACGGACCTTGGTTTGTTTAAGACCGCTACGCTCGATCTGAGAAAACGGTTTAAGTCTTAATCTTACTATCCGGCCACACGGTCGCCGGCTAACAAGGTGTGACGCCTTTTTTAAGAATGATGTTTCCGTATTTTGCAGTTTCGCCTGTCATGACTACTGCGTAAGCATTGCGTGCACGGTCGTAAAATGCGAAACGTTCAACACGTTCAGCTTCCTTGGTATCCGGCCAAAAACTACGAATAGCTTTCAGGTAGCCTGCTTCCACCGACATATCCAGCTCGTCCCCCTCTACTGGCGCCATCATGGCGATAGGGTTATCGACGTATTGGTCGAGGACAAACAGTGGCATGATACCTCGAAGCAAGTCTGCGATTTTTAGCCCATCGGCTCTCAAGACATTGCCGTTAAAGGTCTCACCTGGAAAGTGTGCATCGGCGAGTACGATTTCATCGCCATGGCCCATGCGATAGAGGGCGTTTAGTAATTCTGGACTGAGGACAGGTGAAATTCCGATGAGCATGATTTTGTGGTTAATTGAATATTATAAAGATAGCGTTCGAAGTTGTTATCAGGCGTTCAGTTCTTCGTCAAAACAGACGGCGACTTTTCCGCATTTTCCGGATGCCATAAGTGCGTAGGCTCCACCGACATTTTCCAAAGGATATCGGTGAGTCACCAAGTCAGCAGGGTGAATCTTCCACCGGACCAGTCTTTCGACGAGCTCTTCCATTTTCCAGGTCGACGTAACCCAGGATCCATAGATGGTCTTCTGATCGTGTATCATGTCAGGTGACGGGTTAAGAGTCATGCTTCCACCTTCACCAATGAGAACGATTTTGCCCCATTTGCGAGTCGCTTGAACGGCGGTCGCCCGGGCCTTGTCATTGGCGGAGCAGTCGACTGCTTTTTCCACGCCGTGGCCTCCCGTTAAAGACCTGACTTCGTCCACGTTGTCAGCGCCTGCCTTGAGCACATGGTCACAGAGTCCAAGCTTTTTGGCCAAGTCCATACGTTCTTCAATCACATCAATCCCAATAACGGTCCTTGCGCCAAGGCAACGGCTGAGCATGGCGCTGGCCAGCCCCACGGGCCCCAGGCCGGTTACCAGGACGGCATCATTACCGCTGATTCCTATTTTCTCGAGACCCTCATAGACGGTTCCGAATCCGCAGGCCACTTGGGCTCCGTCCGTATAGCTCAATTCGTCGGGAAGGGCGATAAGGTCCTTTTCTTCGGCAATCATGTAAGGTGCCATGCCGCCATCCCGTTGCCATCCATAGGCTCTTCGATAGCTGTCATTGGTGCAGGAAATCATGTAGCCACGGCGGCAGTCATTACACACGCCGCATCCGGAAATATGATACACGATGACGCGGTCGCCTTCCTTGAACTGCCGGCAGCCGGGACCCACCTTGCAGATTTGCCCCGAGGGTTCGTGTCCCGCGATAACTCCCTGGTAACCTTCGGGACCTTTCCCCAGGTGTTCGTGGTAGATGCACCGAATGTCAGATCCGCAGATGGTCGATGCTTTGGTTCTGATAAGGACCTCGCCGTGAGCTGGCTCTGGGATGTCAAAGTTTTGAAGTCGGGTAGTGCTGTCTCCGGGGAGAATTGCGCCCTGCATAATGTCGGCTAATGATGTCATAGCGTATAGGTGGAAATGAGGTACTGGGATTCGGATCAATCGGCGATCGTGCCGTCTTCGTCCCAAAGGTCTGTCCAGGTTTGGTCCTCTTTCCAAAGGAAGACTTGACCTTTGATAAGCCGACACTGTCTGTCAGTGCCCGCGATAGCAGACATCTCTTCGGCGGTAAGTGGGGCTGAAATCAGAGACTGGATATTACTCAGCATATTGCGCGGATTTGTAGAAAATGGAATGGGGATTTGGCCACGTTGTGCGGCCCATTTGACGCAAAGGGTCGCCGGATGAATCCCGCGTGTCTGGGCAATATCCATCAGGACCGGGTCCTCGGTGGGAGCGGTATCCCCGGGGGTACGATCCCTCTCGGGGCGTTCGGGGGAACCGATCGGACAAAAGCCGATGGGTTGGATACCTTTGTTTACGACATAGGAGAAAAATTCGGGCTGTTGAAAGTGAGGGTGCAACTCCATCTCGTTGACAGCAGGCTTGATTGTCATCTCGTCCAGAACGCTCTCGAATTTTGCCTGGGTCATATTGGATGTGCCAATATGCTTAACCAGTCCTCGCTCGACGAGGGTCTCCATCTCACGCCATGTTCGGAGAAAATGTTCCCTAATAAAAGGTTGAGCATCGGGTGAGCGGGACGAGACATCGCAGCCAATCGGGTGGAAGTTGGGGAACGGCCAATGAATGAGGTACAGGTCGAGGTAATCTAGCTGGAGATCAGAAAGGCTTTTCTCGCACGACTGAGTCACGTCACCGGCGCCATGTTTATCGTTCCAAAGTTTGGACGTGATCCAGAGTTCTTCTCTGGGTAGACCTGCTGATAGCGCTTTGGCCAAAGCCCCTCCGACTTCCGGTTCGTTCCCGTAAACGGAGGCACAGTCTATGTGTCGGTAGCCGATGTCTATCGCCTGGTTTACGGCTAGTGCAATCTGTTCGTTCGATACGTGATCCGACCCAAAAGTGCCTAAACCGATGGCTGGCATCTTCGAGCCAGATTCCAGTGTTTTAAAGGGAACAAGTTGCGGGTCGATCGACTTGGTGGATAAAGGTGTCCTCGTTTTAGAATGGTCGTACATAGTCTATGAAACAGCTAGTAAATCTTGGAGATTCACTGCGTGGCTAGTGGGGAGAATGGTTGTGAACTATAAGGTAGATTTTCGTTGTATTGAATAGCGCATGACAACTAGGGCATGGAAATGTGTGATGTGTTCTCTGGCAGTTAGCTTCTGTTCAAGGTCGCTGTAAAGTGTTTGGGTGCGACTCCGAAGAATTGCTTAAAAGATCGCGAGAAATAGTACTGGTCGTCGATACCGACCAGGGCTGCGACTTCTTTTACAAGGTACGTACCGGTCAGTAAGAGCTCTGCCGCGTAATTCATCTTGTAATGGAGAAGCAGGTGGGAAGGGGGAGTTTTGGTGTATCGCTTAAACAGGCGGGCCAGGTAAGCACTGCTCACATTGCAATTCGAAGCGAGATCGTTGATACTCTTGAGGGTACAGAAATGACTGTTGAGGTAGGAACGACAACGTTCGTAAGTGGCATAGGCCTGGCTCATGTTTTCTTCCGGAACATAGGAAAGTTGTTGGACCCGTTCTACCAGGAGCTCGATCAAGAGTCGGCCTATTCGCTGGGTGTTGTCTCCTCCTTTCTTACAGCTATCCTGCAATTGTCTGAAAATATCGTGAATCCACCGGTATTGAGCGATCTGGTAGGGTTTCATGGACTTCAGGAAAGTATCCCAAAGCAGATCGGTTACCAACGTTCCCTGGATATCTACAAAAAACTTAACCAGCTCCTCCTCGCCAATATTCTCTATTCGATGAGGCGTGTTCGGGCCATAGCAAAAAACCGCCCCTGGCCTTAGCTCATAGCTCTTGTTTTTCAAGACTACCCGGCACGTTCCGTGAGCAACGTATTCGATAGCATAGTAGGGAAAACGCTTTCTTTCGACACAGTAATTTGCATTACAGATCTCGGATCCTCCCGCGATCACGACCAAATCGCTGGTAGGGGAGGGATTCAGATTGAGAAAAAAGTAGTCTCCCTCCTTAACGTCTTTGGAGATAAATGATGGGGTCGAGGTCTCTTTCACTAAGGTAGCTTGAGAATTCAAGAAAGGGGCTGGTTTCTGGTATAGGAAGGATAAAGGTGCTAGAGGTCAAATTTATCTATCTTACAAGTGATTATATCAGAGTTAGTCCCATAATAATGGGGAATTCTGGAATGCCTGTGGGTCTCAAAATCGCAAAAATCCTCATTTTTGAGGATATGGGTGATATTGATTTGTCTAGCTATTGGCTTTCGAGGTAAGGAAAGGAGGATAAGATAAAGAATCTTCAATCAATCACCAATATGACCTGCTCCCTAAGAAATATTTTGAAATTACTGATCGCTAGTTCCTTTTTGTGGGGCTCGCTTCAGGCAAAAGTATCACCTCCGAACGTGGTTTTGATCATTACCGATGATCAGGGGTATGGAGATATCAGCGCCCATGGGAATCCTATTTTGAAAACCCCGGCCATCGATGCGCTGTATGCTGAGAGTTTACGCCTGACCAATTACCACGTTACGCCTACCTGCGCTCCCACGCGAGGTGCTTTGATGAGCGGGCACTATACGAATAGAGCCGGGCCGTGGCATACGATCATGGGACGGTCTATGTTGTTTCAGGGGGAGGCAACGCTGGGAGAAGTCTTTGCGGAATCCGGCTACCGAACCGGAATGTTTGGAAAGTGGCATCTAGGTGACAATTACCCCTATCGGCCGGAGGACCGTGGATTTCAGGAAGTAGTCCGCCACGGCGGTGGCGGTGTAGGGCAGACCCCGGATTTCTGGGACAATTCGTATTTTGACGATACTTACTGGCACAACGGGGTGCCGGAAAAATACAAAGGTTATTGCACCGATGTATTCTTTGATACCGCCAAGGATTTCATAGAAGACAGTGTCCGTCAGGAGAAACCCTTTTTCGCCTATATTTGCACCAATGCACCCCACAGCCCCTTCCACGTAGAAGACAAATATTGGAAGCCTTATACCGGGAAAGGACTCTCTGACCAGGAGGCCATATTCTTTGGTATGATTGCCAATGCCGATGAGAATGTCGGTGAGCTGCGTGATTTCCTGGATGCCAAGGGTCTGACTGAAAACACGATATTTATATTCACGACCGACAATGGCACTGCCAGTGGTGAAAAAGTGTTTAACTCAGGCATGCGGGGAAAAAAGGGAAGTCAGTACGAAGGTGGTCACCGGGTTCCTTTGTTTATGCACTGGCCCCAAGGTGGCTTGGATAAGGGACGGGATATTAGCGAATTGAGTGCTCATATCGATATGCTGCCCACCTTTATTGACCTGTGTGGACTTAAGGCCCCCCTCGATTATGCATTCGATGGTAGATCACTCGCCCCACTTATATTCCAGACGCCGACCCCTTGGCCGGATAGGACGATCATCACAGACTCTCAGCGGGTCCTTGATCCTATTAAATGGAAGACCAGTAGTGTGATGACTCAACGCTGGCGCCTGATCGATGGTGAGGAGCTTTACGATATGGATAGTGATCCCGGACAAACGACCGATGTCGCAGCCAAGCATCCTGAAGTGAAGGAGTTGCTGCGTTCCGAATACGACGCTTGGTGGGAAAGTCTGCAGCCTGCGTTTGCGAAGTTCTCGACGATTACTCTCGGGCATCCGGCAGATAATCCTACGCAGCTGACCGCACATGATTGGTTGACGACCCAAAATAATGTTCCTTGGCATCAAAGTTTTATACGGGCTGGCAAGTTGGGCCATGGCGTCGCGGGAAAGTGGGCAGTCAATATCTCCGAGACGGGCAAATACAAACTTACCTTGCGTCGCTGGCCACGGGAGACCCGGGTTGATTCAGCGGCCTCCATTCCAGCAGGAAAACCCGTTCCTGGTCTGGTAGCCTTTCGCGAGACACCCGGCAAGGCGTTAAAGTTCAAAGCGGCTTCGGTAAAAGTTGGCGACAAAACCATGGAGAAGACATTTTCAGGCGGTAACGGAGCAACATTCGAAATGACTCTATCCCAAGGGGAGACCTTTATTGAGGCGCACTTTAAAACGACAGACGACGAGATAGTCGGTGCCTACTATGTGGAAGTAGAAAAGGTGTAGGGAGTGGGAACTCGACCCAAAAGATTTCGAACAAAAAAAGGCCCGGTTTCAACCGGGCCTTTTTTATTTTTAGTTGCTATAATTGTTAAAAGTTAAAGGTATTTGAAATGACCCAACCCTTTGGTGGAGAGGTTCTAACTTGCGCAAGGGCACCCGTGTCGGTCATCCGGACGGGAATCAAATCTTCCTCGTTGGAAAACACGTTACTGAGGTTTTGTTTAGGAGAGATATGATAACGTCTCAGGTCGGTACTCTAAGTGGAGTTTTTAGTGGTTGTACAGTGTTTCTTCTTCCCTTGCCTGGTCGGTAAAACACAGGTCACTTACGAATAAAGAATCGGGCTGTGCGTATTTCCTCCAAAGCAAAAAGCCCGGAACGAATCCCGGGCTCTTTTTAGAAAAGGTATTGCCTGCCAATTAGAATCGGAAGGTGTTGGTCAGGAGTACCTGGAAGGGTGGGTCGTAGCGGACCCGGGCTACTTTGCCGTTGGGTTGGCGGCGAACGGTACTGAGTTCGTCGCTATCCAGGTTATTCAGGTTTCGGAGGTTGAGTTGGACCGTCCAGTTGATCTTGTCAGAGATCTTTTTTCGGTATGCCAAGGTCAGGTCATAGTTGAGTTCCTCCTCGTTGTACCATGGGTTTTCGATATCTGGAATGACGAGATTGTCATCATTGGGAATCAATGGAAACCCAACAGCGTTGTTGCTTTGCCAGCGTGCAGCGCCTCCAACTGAGAAACCTTGAAGAGCACCCTCGCGAAACGTGTAGTTGGTAACAAAGTTCACACGGTATCTCCGCTGTTCCAAGGTAGGTCTTCCTTCTTGAGCCTTTTGTTCAAGGTATTCCAAAACGTCCTGGTTTACTTGTTGCCGAATCGTATTTCCTTCTACCTCTCCAAGCGGATCGTTGAAATCGAGAGTTCCATGATCCTCAAGGTATGGTAGCCAGAATCCATTAAACAACTCGGTCATCCCAGGGCCGATATTGGTTAGAACGGTCTCGGTGTCGGCGAAGTTGAGAGATACCCGCCATGATCTTGTAGGGTTCATTGTCAATTCCCATTCAAAACCTTTGGCCTGGATGTCTTGAGTGTCTGCCACATTGCCGGCACCAGTGACTTCATTTCTACCGCCAGGAAGTTCCCGGTAGGCGTAGGAGGCTTTCAGTGCATCATTTAAAAAGGGTTCGATCGCATCGCGGGCTGCAATCGATTCCTGGAAGAATGGTATGACCCGTGCAATTTTTTCTTCATCTGTTTCCACCATGCCTTCCTCGACAGGTGGTATCGAGTCGAGGAATTGTTGATCGACAATCCCATCACCATTGTTGTCGGCGTCAAAAATTCCACCATTTAGGTTTCCATAGGTAGCGAACATCCGTTGGATAGTCTGGTTGAAAACGCCTGATAAATTGGCGGTCGCATTGGATAAGTCTGCATCGTACCAATTGAAGCGGGATACTACTTTGTTGTCGAATAGGAAGAACGTGACACCCCAGTCTTTGCTTAATCCGGATGGAGATTCGAGTGGTTGCCGATAGGGATCGATGCGAGTGGCCGCTGGAACAAAGTTTTCGGTTTCATTGTAGTGGAATGCGACATCTACACCACTGGGTAGCTCGATTAACTTGTGGGGCCAGTTTAACACACCCCCGTAACCGAAGATTTCGGAATCTATCTCACGATAAGTGGCATTTCCGTCATAGAGCGTCCAGTTCTGTGGGTCCAGATCGGGTATTTCATCGAATCCTTCTGTGAGGGCTTCGGTATTGAGCCAGGTTTTTACCTTGTCTGAGCGCCAACCCATGTTGACCACGAGTAGGTCGTCGAAGATGAATGACTGTGTGTTGAAGGCCACAGATTCCACCTCGGTGAGCTGTTTGCGGTGATTCTTCCCGGGAGTTAATTCTGGTCTCAACAGTCCTCGTTTGTGGGTTTCATTGCCGTTGTCGTGATTTCCGAGGCCGAAATTGTCCTCTGTCACGTCATCCCCTAGGTCCCAATAAATGAGATCATAAGTTTGGCCAACGACTGATCGTAGATCATACTTGGCGGGTTCGATTATGAAATCAGATATTGTGAAGCTCGGGTCGCTGAAGGCGTTCAACTGCTGCGGCCCGATGTAGATTAGGTTGCGTATATTTCGCTGGCCATTGTTTGCGATCTTAGCGTCACCGGTACCCAATGTAAGCCCCGGATTGAAGTCATTGCCGAACGAAGACAATTGATAGGGGACAAATACCTCTTCTTCCGAATAGTCGTCCAGTAGAGCGGTAATGGTATGGCTTCCCAGTATCTTACCCAAGGTGCTTTCGTCCAATTGATCTTTAAAGCTGTGTTTCAGGAACCCTGTGAAACGGAACGTTTCGCGATCGAAGGTGGATTCCCGATTGTTGGCGTTCGTTTGAATCGCTGGACGACCAAAATTCGGATTTGGCAGGTAGTCGGTGTTTCCGGATTCCCGGTAATTGAGGTCAACCGGAACCGGAATGGATTCATTGACGTCAAAAACGAGTCGGGCAGCTCCGTTACTGAGTGCATTGTAGTCGCTTCGGAATAGAGTCTGGAAGTCGTAGCCGATTTCGAATCCAGCATTGCCGTTAAACAGAACTTGTTCGAGGGCAATATTGTGATTCTCGAAGTCGCGGGTGTAAAAATCGTTGTCCCAGCCGAGATTGTATCTTGTGAAGTCAAAGGTATTTAAGTCTGTAAGTCCCTGGAAAGCCCACCCTTCTGCCGTTTCCTGGATTTGGGAGTAGTTTCCTTGGAAAAATCCCCAGTCAATATTACCTTGCACGCCGTTACCTCCGGGTACTTGGGGATCGAAGAAGGGGTTTGCGTCTGGGTTGTTGTTGGTTCTTTTGACGAAATCGGTATTCCGGATCCGGGCGTTAAATGCACCGGCTGGGTTTTGACCGTTTGATCCATCAAAGATCAGTCCATAACCAAGACCTACATAGGGCACCAGAACTTCAGGATCATTAAGGGTTCTTAGAGGTACTCCATCTGGATTTCTATCCGGCTGATTGTTTCGGTTGTTATTGGGACCTTCCATATTATTGAAATTGCGAAGGTTGGCCATGATGTCGTAGGACCTGCGTCCTTGGATCGGCTCGTCAAGGAAGGTAGAAAGGTTTTCTACGGGGCCCACCGTATCCGGAGCGTTGCCGGTGACTTCTCCACTTTCTATGTAGGCTCGGATGACGGTATTGGGGGTTTTGAACGGCTGAATCGTGATGGTTGCGTAGAAACGTTGGTCATCCTTGTAGGTTGGCTGTTGGCGATACTCCGTGGCGTCGTTGAGGAAAGCCACTTTCATGGCTATTGTGTCCTCAACCAAGACTTTGTTAATGTTGGCTGATAGTCGATAGGAAGGACGGTCGCCTCCGCTTCCGATGCGGAATTGAACTTCACCACTATCCTCGAAACGGGCACGAGCCATGCCGTTGTTGACGAGACCGGCTGGAGAGCCGAGTCCGAAGAGAAAGGAATTGGCTCCGCGATTGATATCGATGCGATCTGTATTGTAAGTATCGAAAGGAATATCGGTCTTGTAGAAATTTCTCGTACGATCAGGTGCTGCCAGGCCACGGACGCGGGAAGTTCCGTCAGGATTTCCCCGAGCTCCCCCGGTATTAACTTGTCCGTCCAGCCCTTCACTGACCCCTGTGAAATTTCCCAAGCTACCGGCTATTTCGGTGCTGGTGGTGTATTGTAGAAGCTCTTCTATGCCGGTGGCTCCGATATCTTCCATAAATTCCTGCGTTACCACCTGTATGGAGGAACCGACGTCCCGAAGGTTGGATCTGAGGCGACCTCCGGCCATGGTTTGGGATGCGAGGTAGCCGACGTCTGAATCATCTACGATTTCAAAAGGGGAGATCTCAAAGATGTCGCTATCCTCGGAGTTTTCCTGTGCTTGGGGGTAGAGTGGGAGGGTTAGTATGCCAGCCGCAACGAGACTGGGAATACGGGAAAAATGGCAAAGCCATCCTATGGATGTGACTCGTATCATAGTTGTAGGTTAGTTAGTTTTGTTGATTAAGAGTGGTCGTGCCCGTTTGACCTTAATAAACGATTCCCAATAGTAGTATTTCGGGTCGCTTAAAATGATTCGTGGGATAACGGGAGCGAATTCTAGGGAAAATTGTTGGATGAATTTGGGGCAGTCGACTCCACTGAAATGTTATGCGTAACATGATTATCGATACATGTTCGGCGTGGTATGCTCGGGATTTAGTGTGATTCGCGCGGGAACAAACACGAGGAGGCTTCTATCAAATTCGTGACCCTGGTCCCCACGACCAGGGTCACAATAATTTTTCAAACTCGTTCTTCCAACTTGTTTGCGTTTTACACACGATGACTACGAAAGGCGTTGCTTTTAGAGCATGTGCTCTTGGAAAGTCGCGTTAACGATCACCTAGATTACCTGATCAAGAATACGCTAAATCGTAATAATTCGAACTCATTGTTGTGTTAGACGTAACATGTATACGTCTGGATCTGGGGCAGAAAAGTAACATTACGAGTCGAAGAATAATCCATAGATTCCTTATCCGAATCCGATTCATTTAACCGTTTCATTAGGTCCTAAGGATCACTTAGGCCAGTGGTCGCTTTACGAATACGGAAGGTGATGCTGCGCTCTTGAACCCATGATCTGTAAACAATTTCTATGAAGAATTGATGTTATGCGTAACAAAAAAACTTTCGAATATTTGAGAGTTTAAGAGGGCTTGAGAAGGCCGGAGACTGTTTTAGTCTCTATCGCACTCATAATGACCCGACTAATTTTGTGTTTCCTGAGTATTCTCTCCGCTACTGATGACCTCGATATCACCCATTTCGACACGGGAATTATCGGTCGCGCGTTGTTTGGTCAGTCCCTGGATATTCTTTCCGAAATAGTCTGAGGCTACAAAGTTCAAGTCCAGGATGGCGTCTTCGAATGATTGTCCCAGGGTTCTAATGCTGTAACGGGTTGACCACATGAGTTCCGCTTTACCCTCTTTGAACGCGGGATAGTCGTAGGCCATTAGGACAATGAAGTACCTTTCTTCCGCCAGCATAGATTTGAGCTCATATTCTTCGGTGGAAGAGATCTTGTCACTGTAGGCACGTTCAAGGCCCAGTAGCTGAGCTTTATAGGCTTCTCCGTTTCGATTTTGAGTGCTGCCTGTCGCTGATGAGCCGAGATTAAAGCCCGCTGAAGTGATGGCATCCATGGTCGCGAAGTCGATCGCTTCGCCGCCGGCTCCCGCACTGAATACCTCATCGGTTAACCCTAAATCTTCTTCTGTATTATAGCCCATGAATTCTTCATACGAAATCTCGACGTCGGTAACACCGTAATGGACGACAATAAGCAGGTCTCCCTCACTTTTGTCTTTGTGCATATAAAATCCCTGTTTACGGAGGTTTATGGCGAGATCGTGAAGGATGCCTTCGAACGGGACCTCTTTCATGCTGGCATCACTGGTCATGCCCACATGAGTATTACCCTTCATGAATTGATAGGTCATGATCTTGTTGGATGTTTCCAAGGCACGCGCTTTCGTGAATTCCTCTGAAGCTTGAGCCTTAAGCACTACGCGGTTAGCTGATTGGAGGCTGGTTGAAGTTAGGAAACAGGCAAACATGCCTACGGTGAGGGTCTTAATCAGAAGAGATCTCATGAGATTTCGATTAGGGTTAATGGGAAAATAACGTAGTGAAGACCGTATGGGTTACTATAAAAATTTATACAGCGAAGCGGTTCGTAGGAGGGTCTTTTACCGATTTCTGAAATGAGGCCTGAAAATGGTCTGGTTTCCTGGAGATTAAAAAGTCGGTCCAAAGAAAAAGGCCCGGAAATCGATCCGGGCCTTGTGGGAAATTACTAAGGTTCTTTGCTTAGAAACGGAAGGTATTCGTTAGCAGGAACTGAGAAGGTGGATCGTAGCGGACCCGAGCCACATCTCCGTTCGGCTGTCGTCTGATCGTGCTTAGTTCGTCGTTTCCTAAGTTTTGCAGATTCCGGATGTTCAATTGGATGGTCCAGTTGATCTTGTCGGAGATCTTCTTTCTGTAGGCGAACGTCAGATCGAAGTTATACACGTCTGTATTGAGCCAAGGGCGGGTGATGTCCGGCTGCACGATGCCGTCGTCTCTCGGGATGAGTGGGAATCCCACTGCATTGTCACTTTGCCAACGGGCTGCTCCGCCGACTGAGAAACCTTGCAGGAGTCCTTCGCGGAATGAGTAGTTGGTGACGAAGTTTACGCGGTATTGGCGTTGCTCCAAGGTGGGTTTACCTTCCTGTGCTTTCTGCTCCAGGTATTCCAGGACGTCCTGGTTAACCTGTTCTTGTAAGGTGACTCCATTGTTAGGCCCCATGGGGTCATTCCAGTCGAGGTCACCGAAGCGCTCAAGGTGGGGAAGCCAGAAGTTGTTGAACAATTCTGTCATCCGAGGACCGATATTGGTTAGGATAGTCTCGGTATCAGCAAAGTTGAAGGAAACGCGCCAAGATCTTGTCGGATTCATCGTCAATTCCCACTCAAAGCCTTTAGCCTGAATGTCCTGAGTGTCGCTCACCGCACCTGCGGCCTGAGTATTTACCGTGCCGTCCGAGTCTAAGCGGAAGTTATAAGCATTCTTGAGCTCAGGAGTCAGATAAGGCGTTATGGAAGCTCGATCCTCAATCGTGCGCTGGAAGTTGGGTGCAACCCGTGCGATAACCTCTTCATCGGTTTCCTGTTCTATAATGATGGTTTCGTCGTCAGGGTCGAATTCGACGAATCTTTCTTCGTCGATGAATTCCTGATTGATCACGCCGTCCCCATCGGGATCCGCTCTGAACAGGGCTGCGTTCGCAAAGCCCCAATGGTTGAAGATGCGTCCGATCGATTGGTTAAACACACCCCCAAGGTTTGCGGTCGCATTGTTTAGTTTTGCATCGTACCAGTTGAAGCGTGATACTACTTTGTTGTCGAAAAGGAATAAGGTGACTCCCCAGTCTTTACTGATCCCTTCCGGCGAGTCCACCGGTCTGCGAAACTGATCCACACGGGTGGCGGCTGGCACAAAGTTTTCGGTTTCATTGTAGTGAAACGCGATGTCCATTCCGCTGGGAAGCTCGATCAACTTATGAGGCCAGTTTAATACTCCACCATATCCGAAGATCTCTGAGTCAATTTCTCGGAATGTGGCATTACCGCTATACAAGTTCCAGGCGTCCGGGTTGTTTAAATCGGGGATCTCATGGAAGCCCATCGGGAGCGCTTCGGTATTCAACCAGTTTTTTACGGTATCAGTGCGCCAGCCCATGTTTACGATGAGCAGCTCGTCGAATATGCGGGATTGAGAATTGAATGCGATCGACTCGACTTCCGTTCTTTGAATCCGGTGGTTCTTGCCGGGAGTGAGTTGAGGTCTGAAAGTAGCAACCTTAAATCCCTCGTTGCCGGTATCGTTTCGACCTTGGCCAAAGTTTTCCTGAGTCGTGTCGTCTCCCAAGTCCCAGTAAATGATATCAAAGTCTTTTCCATTTACATCCCGAAGGTCAAATTTCGCGGGTTCGACGATGAAGTCCTGTACCGTGAAGTTTGGATCGGTGAAGGCATCCAATTGCTGAGGTCCAAGATAGACGATATTACGCACATTCCTTGCGCCATTGAATGCTTGTTGCGCATTGGCGGGACCCAGGTGAATGGCAGGATCTGGGTTTCCGAAAGATGACAATTGGTAGGGGACGAATATTTCGTCCTCCGTATAGTCGTCGAGTAGGGAAGTGATCGTGTGGCTTCCCAGGATTTTACCTAGCGTACTTTCATCCAACTGGTCTGTGAAGCTGTGTTTTAAGAAACCTGTGAAACGGGCAGTTTCCCGGTCGACCGTGGACTCCCGGTAATTGGCATTGGTTTCGACCCAGACGCGACCGAAATTGGGATTCTCCGGATAACTCAGATCTCCGGATTCGGCGTAGTTGAGGTCATTCGGAATCGGTAATGAGCGATTGATGTCAAAGGTGATACGGGCTGCTCCGTTACTGAACGCATTGTAATCAGAGCGGAAAAGCGTCTGGTAATCATAACCGATTTCAAACCCTGCGTTGCCATTGAACAAGACCTGTTCGAGGGCGATATTAAAGTTATCGAATTCCCGGGTGTAGAGGTCGTTGTCCCAACCCAGGTTGTATTTGGAAAAGTCGAAGGTTTCGAGATCGGTCAGACCCTTAAAGGCGTATCCTTCCCCTGCTGTTTGGGCGATGTTACCATGGCCCAGTATCCAGTCGTGGTTGGTTCTTCCGTTGAACGTTAGAGGTTTCCAGAAGGGGTTGGGGCCCTGTCCATTGGAGCCATTGGTCTGATCTGCTCCCCGTATTCTGCCATTGAAAGTCCCGGATGGGTCTCTGCCATTGGTGCCGTCCCAGATGAAACCCCAGCCCACGCCGATCGCGGATTCGATTTCTTCAGGATCGCCCAAGTCTCTAAGTGGAAGTCCGTCGGGGTTTCTGTCTTCCCGTGCATTACGCGCATTATTCGGGCCTTCCATATGATTGAAGTTTCTGGCGTTGCGAACGGTATCATATGACATGCGAGCGTAGTTGGGAGCGTCGAAAAAGCTGTCTAAGTTCGACACAGGACCCACCGTATCGGCGGCGTTACCCGTGACCTCTCCGGTTTCAAAATAGGAGCGGATCACCGTATTCGAATTTTTGAACGGTTGTATCGTGACGGTTGCATAAAGGCGTTGGTCATCTTTGTAAGTAGGGCGCTGCCTGTATTGAGTTGCGTCGTTGAGGAAAGATACACGGAACGCCACCATGTCTTCGGCCAAGACCTTGTTGGCGCTGGCTGCTATCCGGTATGAAGGGCGTTCACCGCCACTACCCACTCTTAGTTGCACCTCTCCGCTGTCTTCGAAACGGGCGCGAGCCATGCCGTTGTTGACGAGACCGGCCGGAGAGCCGAGACCGAACAGGAACGAGTTGGCTCCACGGTTGATATCGATACGGTCCGTATTATACGTATCGAAGGGGATATCGGTTTTATAGAAGTTCCGTGTGCGGTCAGGTGCGGCCAAGCCACGTACCCGGGAGGTGCCGTCGGGATTGCCCCGGGCGCCACCCGTGTTGACCTGTCCATCGAGACCTTCGTTGACTCCGGTGAAATTACCCAAGTTACCGGCGACTTCGGTGGAGGTGGTATATTGCAACAGTTCATCGATACCCGTGGCACCGACGTCCTCCAGGAATTCCTGGGTTACCACCTGAATCGATGATCCGACATCACGAAGGTTTGAGCGGAGACGACCGCCAGCCATCGTTTGGGATGCGAGGTAGCCGACATCGGAATCGTCTACGATTTCGAAAGGCGAAATTTCGAAGATATTTTCATCTTCCTCATCTTCTTGGCCGATAAGTCCGAGTGGGAAAGCAAACGAGCCGAATAGAAATATCCATCCAGCTCGGGTTGTGGCAGATCGCCAGTTTGTGTACGTAGTCAGTCGATTCATTTTACGAATGCTTGTAGTTTTATCTAGGTGTTATGTGGACCAGAGTTCTGTTAAGATTACGGATTTGCATCCGGAATCCAGAATCGGTCTGATGTGGAAGAATTAGTGTTTTGGAACGTAATCGTCAGTATCTGCAGGGCGTGTGGGGATGTCCTTTAGTGAGATACTTTCGGCTACAAGTGTGATCGTGGTTAGATTTTAAGGCGTTTGTCAAGTTCTCTAAACCGTGAAAATTCTCCAGATTTGCTTCATATAAAAGTGAAAATCAACTGAGTATTAGCGGCTCCATTTATCAGCCACGGACGAAACCTTCTCTTTAGTGGATCTTGCAGAGACCGATCACGGCTCCTTTTTACAATAGACATTTTGGATACAAAAAGGCCCGGAAATGAATCCGGGCCTTTGGGAAATCGATCTAGGATTCTGAACTAGAATCTGAACGTATTCGTCAGCAGAAACTGAGAAGGTGGATCGTATCGCACCCGGGCCACATCGCCGTTCGGCTGGCGTCTGATCGTGCTGAGTTCATCGTTCTGTAGATTCTGAAGGTTCCGGATGTTCAACTGGATGGTCCAATTGATCTTGTCGGAGATCTTCTTTCTGTAAGCGAATGTCAGGTCGAAGTTATAAACGTCCTCATTGAGCCAAGGTCGGGTTATATCCGGCTGCACGATACCGTCTTCTCTCGGTATGAGTGGAAAGCCCACTGCATTGTCACTTTGCCAACGAGCTGCACCGCCGACTGAGAATCCTTGAAGGAAACCTTCCTGGAAACGGTAATTGGTTACAAAGTTCACCCGGTATTGGCGTTGCTCCAAGGTGGGTTTGCCTTCCTGTGCTTTCTGCTCCAGGTATTCCAGGACGTCTTGGTTGACCTGTTCTTGTAAGGTCACTCCGTTATTGGGACCCATCGGATCATTCCAGTCCAGATCACCGAAACGCTCAAGGTGGGGAAGCCAGAAATTATTGAACAATTCTGTCATCCGAGGACCGATATTGGTAAGAATGGTCTCCGTATCAGCAAAGTTAAAGGAAACACGCCAGGATCTCGTTGGATTCATAGTCAATTCCCACTCGAAGCCTTTGGCCTGAATGTCCTGAGTGTCGCTTACTGCACCTGCTGCCTGAGTATTAACGGTTCCATCGGAGTCGACACGGAAGTTGTAGGCATTTTTTAATTCAGGAGTCAGATAAGGTGTAATTGAAGCTCTATCCTCAATGGTGCGCTGAAAGTTCGGTGCGACACGCGCTATGACTTCTTCGTCGGTTTCCTGTTCGATGATGATGGTTTCGTCGTCAGGATCGAACTCTACAAACCGTTCTTCATCGATAAACTCCTGATTGATCATGCCGTCTCCATCAGGGTCCGCGCTGAAGATTGCAGCGTTGGCAAAACCCCAGTGGTTGAAAATGCGACCAATCGATTGATTGAAAACACCGCCCAGATTCGCCGTAGCGTTATTGAGTTTGGCATCGTACCAGTTGAACCGAGAGACGATCCTGTTATCCATCAGGAAAACCGTGACACCCCAGTCTTTGCTGATTCCTTCAGGAGAATCAACAGGTCTACGAAACTGATCCACACGGGTCGCGGCTGGCACAAAGTTTTCGGTTTCATTGTAGTGAAACGCGATGTCCATTCCATTAGGCAGCTCGATCATTCGATGGGGCCAGTTCAAAACGCCACCGTATCCGAAAATCTCTGAATCGATTTCTCGGTAGGTCGCGTTGCCATCATATAAGTTCCACGCCTCGGGGTTGTTTAAATCGGGGATCTCATGAAACCCCATAGGGAGTGCTTCGGTATTCAGCCAGTTTTTAACGGTGTCTGTCCTCCAGCCCATGTTGACGATAAGCAGCTCGTCGAAGATACGGGATTGGGTATTGAAGGCGATCGACTCCACCTCAGTTCTTTGGATACGGTGGTTTTTCCCTGGGGTAAGATTGGGTGCAAATGTGGCGACCCTAAACTCTTCGTTGCCGGTATCGTTCCGACCCTGTCCGAAGTTTTCCTGAGTGGTATCTTCGCCCAAGTCCCAATAGATAATATCGAACTCTTTGCCATTAACGCCTCGGAGGTCAAACTTCGCCGGTTCGATAAGAATATCTTGGACCGTGAAACTGGGGTCGGTGAATGCATCTAATTGTTGGGGTCCGATGTATACGATATTCCTAACATTACGGGCTCCGTTGAATGCTTGTTGAGCATTCGCCGGTCCTAGATGGATCGCGGGATCTGGATTACCGAAAGAAGACAGTTGGTACGGCACAAAGATTTCATCTTCGCTATAGTCATCCAGGAGCGAGGTTATCGTGTGGCTACCCAAGATCTTTCCCAGAACGCTCTCGTCCAGTTGATCCTTGAAATTGTGTTTCAAGAATCCGGTGAATCGAATCGTTTCACGATCCACCGTCGACTCACGAAGATTGGCATTCGTCTCAATCCAGGGGCGACCGAAATTGGGATTCTCCGGATAACTAAGGTCTCCGGATTCAGCGTAATTCAGATCGTTCGGAATCGGGAGTGAACGATTGATATCGAAGGTGATGCGGGCTGCTCCATTGCTGAAGGCATTGTAGTCGGAACGGAAAAGCGTCTGAAAATCGTAGCCGATTTCGAAACCGGCATTGCCATTGAAGAGGACCTGCTCGAGGGCGATATTGAAGTTGTCGAATTCCCGGGTATAGAGATCGTTGTCCCAACCAAGATTGTATTTCGAGAAATCAAAGGTTTCCAGATCGGTAAGCCCTTTATAGGCATAGCCCTCTCCCGCAATCTGGGCTATGTTGCCGTGGCCTAATATCCAGTCGTGGTTGGTTCGTCCGTTGAAGGTGGCAGGCTTCCAGAAGGGGTTAGGGCCTTGACCATTGGAACCGTTTGTCTGGTCTGCTCCCCGTATTCTGCCATTGAAAGTCCCGGATGGGTCTCTGCCATTGGTGCCGTCCCAGATGAAACCCCAGCCCACGCCGATCGCGGATTCGATTTCTTCAGGATCGCCCAAGTCTCTAAGTGGAAGTCCGTCGGGGTTTCTGTCTTCCCGTGCATTACGCGCATTATTCGGGCCTTCTATATGATTGAAGTTTCGAGCGTTACGGACGGTATCGAATGACATGCGGGCGTAATTGGGAGCGTTGAAGAAGGTATCCAGATTCGAAACGGGTCCGACGGTATCGGCTGCGTTTCCTGTGACTTCTCCCGTTTCAAAGTAAGAACGGATGACGGTATTGGAGTTTTTGAAGGGTTGGATCGCGACAGTGCCGTAAAGTCGTTGATCGTCTTTGTAGGTTGGCTTTTGGCGGTATTGAGTGGCATCGTTGAGGAAGGCCACGCGGAACGCTACCATGTCTTCAATCAAGACCTTGTTTAAATTGGCTGATACCCGATAAGAGGGGCGCTCTCCTCCGCTACCAATACGGATTGCCACTTCGCCGCTATCCTGGAATCGCGCGCGGGCCATGCCATTATTAACAAGCCCCGCAGGTGAACCCAAACCAAAGAGAAACGAGTTGGCACCGCGATTGATATCGATCCGATCCGTATTGTAGGTATCGAAAGGAATATCGGTTTTATAAAAGTTTCGGGTGCGATCAGGGGCGGCGAGACCGCGCACGCGGGAGGTGCCATCAGGATTGCCACGGGCTCCACCTGAGTTGACTTGGCCATCCAGGCCTTCGCTGACTCCGGTGAAATTACCCAGGTTACCGGCGACTTCCGTGCTGGTTGTGTATTGAAGTAGCTCTTCAATGCCGGTCGCGCCGACATCTTCCAGGAATTCCTGGGTTACTACCTGAATCGAAGAACCGACATCGCGTAAGTTGGAACGGAGACGACCACCAGCCATCGTTTGGGATGCCAGGTATCCGACATCGGAATCATCTACGATTTCAAACGGGGAGATTTCGTAGATACCTTCCTCCTCATCTTGGGCAGAAAGCCCGGCGGTCAGTGTTAGAGAGCAGATGAGGATGATCCATCCGGCTCGAATGGTGGCGTAGCGCCAATATGGGTACGTAGTCAATCGATTCATAGGTGTGTGCGTTTGTAGTTTTATCTAGGTGTTTAAACCTGTAGCTGATGGGTTTTCGGTTTCAGGAAACCGGAAACGTTTGATACAAGGTTTGATTTGGAAGTGTATAGGTTTCGGTGTTCAAGACACCGAGGGTATTTGGAAGAATTTGATCGGACTCAAAACCAGGGTGGGGTGGTTAAGCTCCAATATTGTGTGTATGGTCTTACAGAAAATTCTGTCTTCGCAGACCTACACGATGCCCCATGGCTCCAAACGCTAAGATTTACGTCTCGTTGGCGCCTATTATAACGTTCCTTTGCATTACTTGGCGGGCCAAGGGAACGGGTGATTCAGCGCAGGGTTTTAATAAAACCTTTTGATCCTAGAGGTGTCAATCTTTGTAAACACATATTGTCAGCGGCACTTGGGAGCTAATTTAATCATTAGGTGGGGCGGATAGTATTATTTTGTTTATTGGTAACGCCTCCTATTGAGTTACAGGGAAGTGGTTTTATTCACTGGTGCGGGGTTTGGGCTAGGTTAGCGGGCGATTTAAACGGATTGCTTACTCGCAAAAAGCTGGAGGATTAAAGAGAAATATGAGCGTTTATAGTGGAATCCCTTAGGCCAGAATCAGCGTATTCAATGGGTATGCTGTGCTTGATTCTAAAGGAACCGCGTGGTAACTTTTAAATGAATGGTTAGCAGTAGTATCCAAAAACGGCAGAGTATCCCACTAGCAGTTTTTCTTTTAGCAGTTACTTGCCTTTGTTGTGCAGAAGAGCCGAGGAAGAGTGACTTACGAAAGCCCTATGCCCTGTTCGACGGCATGGACCTGCAGGCTCGCAAAGGGGGTGCGTTGTATCCCATTGTTGGATTCAATAAGAAGCGGATCATTATCACCCGAAACGGAACGCGTGACCCGCTTTCGACGAAAAGTGAAATTTCTTACGCGCTTCGTAGAAAAATGTCGTCGAAGTGGCTCACGATGCGGATCACGGAAACGGATCCATTTAACTATGAATTGCAGAGTCAATTGGCGAATTATTCTGCGGCTTTGGCTCAGTTGGAGCGGGAAGAAATTCAACGACTGGATAGCCGCGTGGACATAGGAGAGAATGGCATCGAAGGTAGAGGGCGTGATAGTCGCAGGGGTGACCCCGGAGCTCCCGTCGTAAACTCGAGTAACCTGAGAGGGGCCGAAGAATACAAACTGCTTATAAAAGATTTAGAGGAAAAACTCTACAGTCCCGATGCCTCAGTGGATGCCCTGCGAGTCGTGTTGGATTTGGAATCCGACATTCTAATGAAGGGAGTTTATTTGGTGTTGATCGCTCGTATCGATTCTCCGGCTACAGAGCCAGACGCGCGACCGCTTATTCAGATCGTGGGCCAGTTGCAGCCGGACAAGAGCCGGAAGGTGAAAGCTGTTTTTAAAGATCTTCCGCTCGGATTTAGTTTATTGGATCTTGATATCCATGTGTATAGTCAGGGAGATGAGATTCCGTGGGAGGGTTCTTCAGGGCTTAAGTTTCTTTCTGAGGAGGAAGCCTTTAAATACTCGCTCGGCAAGTACAAGGATTCAAAGGGAAAGGTAGAGCCTGTACTATTCCGCTCACTGCCGTCTGCAGCGATCACCTCGTTTCTCTCGGAAAAAGAGATATTGGAGATAGAAGCAGAGCTCTTTGTTCATCCGGACGGTTCGACCACCGTGGCATCGTTAAACACCAAGGATAGGCCGTTGACTGAAAAACTGGCAGGTGTTTTGGAAGAAATTCGTTTTATTCCCGCCATGGAAGACGGTGAACCTACGTTGTCTACCGTATCGCTTAAGTTATCGAGCCTCATCTATTAGATAGGGCTTTTCCTTACTACCGGTCTTTGATGGATTCTCGTCAAAGGCATGACGGGGAGCCTGTGGATGTTTCTTGCGGGCGGGGATTTCTATTCTTAATACTCTCATTCCAATGAAACCCATTCTTTGTTTCTTCGTCTTTTCGACGCTTGTGCTTCGATGTTTGGCTACTGACCGACCGAATATCTTATTCATCTACACCGACGATCAATCTACGCGAACGGTGAGTGCTTATCCCGATGCTTATCATTGGGTCGATACTCCAAATATCGATAAACTGGCTGGCGAGGGGGTGCTGTTTAAGCATGCCTACATTGGGTCCTGGTGTATGCCGTCGCGGGCAACAATACTGACCGGGCTTCATCAGCACGCGATCGAATCTATGAGAATGGAAGGAGAGTATCCGGGAAGTGCATACGATGCTGAAAAGTGTAAGTTCTGGCCGTCTGATTTACGGAAGCAGGGATACTACACCGCCCAGATCGGAAAATGGCATACTGGTATCGATACGGGTTATGACCGGGACTGGGACTATCAGGTAGTGTGGAATCGTCCACGGTATCCGGATAATGCGTCCAATTATTACTACGATCAACTGATCGAAACGAACGGTCAGCCTCCGGTCATGACGGAGGGGTATACGACGGACAATTATACGGAATGGGCCGTTGACTTTATTCAGGGTGAGAATCGCGCTGCAGAAAAGCCCTGGTATCTATGGCTGTGTTATGGCGCAGTGCACGGACCTTTTACACCGGCAGATCGACAC
Source organism: uncultured Opitutaceae bacterium (assembly GCA_964352065.1). Taxonomy (GTDB): domain Bacteria; phylum Verrucomicrobiota; class Verrucomicrobiia; order Opitutales; family UBA2995; genus UBA2995. The sequence continues at coordinate 19,162 of CAYGQM010000034.1, read as the reverse complement.
TTGGATGATTACCAAGCAGCTGACTCACCTCAGATAAAAGACCTGTACCCGGGGAGGGAAGGAAAGCCTCAATACGTCAAAAACATGGCCTTCTGGGAGCCAGACTCAAACGGCGATCCGGTTGAGAAAAAGCGTGTGGGAGAGACACCCGTTGGTATGAAGGATTTACCGGGGCGATCGCTTCGGGATTGGGTCCAGCAATATCACCAGGGAGTGCTCGCTATCGATGAAGGAGTTGGGCGGTTGATGGCAGCCTTGAAGGAATCAGGGCAGCTCGATAACACAATCGTCGTCTATACCTCGGACCAGGGTTTTGCCTGGGGGCAGCATGGCATGAAGAATAAGGTAGCGCCTTATCAGGCATCGGTGGCGGCACCGACGATCTTTCGCCTGCCGCAACCGCTTGCAGAGGGGAAAAAGAGCCGTGGTACGGTTGTTGAAGCGCCTATGAGCGGAGTAGATATTCCAGTTACTTTGTATGCGTTGGCGGGATTAAAGACTCCTTGGGAAATGCACGGAAATGACCTTACGCCGTTACTTGAAGATCCGGAGGCCGGGTGGAACAAACCGGCGGTGCTGGTACATACGGCCAAGCTTTATGGGTCCGCAACCGATGAGATTCCCGGTAAGGAGGATCCTGCTCTCTATCATGGTCCAGGTATTCCTTGGTATTTAATGACCAGCCTGGGGCGTTATAAATATATCCGCAACTTGGTAGAAGGTGAAGTGGAAGAGCTGTATGATCTGATAAGTGACCCCGAAGAGCTTGAAAATCTCGCTTTTGATTCGGGGTATAAGGATATCCTTAGTGACTATAGAACTTTAACGGTGAAGGAACTTCGTCGGACGAAAGCTGGCTTTGTGAATAATCTACCGGCTACCGCGACTCAATAACTATGTCCAAGAAACCGAACATCCTTTTCTATTGTACGGACCAGCAACGTTTTGACACGATTGGGGCCCTTGGAAATCCCTACGTTCGAACACCGCGTATCGATAAGCTAGTCGAGGAGGGAACGGCGTTTACGCACGCCTATTGTCAAAGTCCCATCTGTACTCCGAGTCGTTCCAGTTTTATGACCGGGCTTTATCCCAGTCGGGTTCACAATACGCGTAACGGTAACGACACCTGGCCGACAGATGCCCCACCATTAATTTCTAAATTATTGGCCGACTCGGGTTACCTGTGCGGTAACATCGGAAAGTTTCACCTGACCAGCTCTGGTGAGCGGACAGAGCCTCGTTTGGACGATGGCTATAGCTATTGGAAGTTCAGCCATGCTCCGCGGGACGACTGGAAAGAAGGGCATGATTATGCGGATTGGGTCCGGGAAAAAGGGGGAGACTTGGATGCGCTAAGGTCCCGTCCTGAGAATGTGCCACCTGAGTATCATCAAACTACCTGGGCCACCGATCGAGCGATTGAATTTGCTGCGCAGAATGCGGATCACCCTTGGTTCCTGACGGTTAATATCTATGATCCGCATCCGCCCTTCGTCCCACCCAAAGAGTACGCGGATCAATTTGATCCTGCAGGGATGCCTGGAGCTCATAACGTGGAATCTGATCGAAAGACGCATGAAAGGTTGCGGGAAGTGGATTTCCAAAAAGGATCTAAAGAATACCGCAGTCCATCTGAATTCGATGGAAAGCAAGAACAGGCGCTCTATTACGCGATGATTGCACAAATCGATGATCAATTTGCCCGCTTGCTAAAGGCCCTTGAGGATAGTGGCCAGCGGGACAATACTCTGGTTGTATACTCAAGCGATCATGGTGAAACACTGGGAGATCACGGACTGCTTTTAAAAGGGTGCCGCTTTTACGAAGGACTCGTTCGGGTGCCACTTATCTTCAGTTGGCCTGGGATAATTAGGGAAAATCTTCAAGCCGACGGCTTGGTTGAGCTACTGGATCTATCAGCCACTCTGCTGGACTATGGAGGCGTAACAGTTCCGAAGTATTTTCAGGGAAGATCACTTAGGCCTGTCCTTGAAGGCGAATTGAGTGGTGAGCATATCCGGGATTCCGTTCGCTGTGAATATTTTGACGCTTTGGCGGCTCACTTTACCGATGGAAACGGCAGCTATGCGACAATGTATCGACGGGGTAATTACAAGCTGAGCGTTTACCACGGATTGAAGATAGGTGAGCTATATGATTTGCAGAATGATCCTTGGGAGCATGAGAATCTTTGGGATAGCAGCCTGTATCAATCGCTCAAGTATGAGTTGATACACGAAAGCTTCGATCAGCACGTGCTTTTGACTACCGATGTCGGGTCTAAGCGTATTGCCCCGATGTAACATCGTTTGTTGTTGAATAGTTACGGTTTTGTAAAAATGGCTGTGAATCATTTCCGAATAATCTGAAATCACTTGAAATTTACTCAACTGTGTCTTTGTTTCAGGATATTACACAGCGGCTTCGTTAGGTTTCGGGCTGCTACTCCTCTTACCTTCAATCTCGTGAGTTTTGATATAAACACAGCGTGGTATCGCAGTTTAGCGGTTTATTCATTTACGTTCTTAATATTTGGGTCGACTGCGTTTGCCCAGAGCGCTCTGGACGAGCCTATCATCGACCTCGAGGAATTTGGGGTTCGAGGCAAAGCCTACGACTTGGTCGGATTAGCGAAATCAAGTAGCACCGGGGTCGCGAACAACGCTGAGTTGAGTCAGAGGCCTATACAACGCCGGGGTGAGTTGCTAGAGGTCGTTCCCGGGATGATCGTTACCCAGCACGCGGGAGGTGGGAAGGCCAATCAGTACTTTATACGCGGATACAATCTGGATCATGGAACCGATTTTCATGTCGCCGTGGATGGTATGCCTGTCAATTTCCGGCATCATGCCCATGGTCAGGGCTATGCGGATATCAACTTCATTATCCCGGAATTCATCGAAGGATTGGAGTATTTTAAGGGCCCTTTCTTCGCGGAGTATGGCGACCTTTCGACGGCTGGTGGAGCTGAGTATCATTTCTTTCATCAGCTGCCAGCCGGAATTGCCAGCTATTCTATCGGAGAGAATGGGTATCAGCGAGTACTGGTAGGGGATTCGTTTGCCGTGGGTGGCGGCGTGTTGACCGTTGGTGGAGAATACTCTCATGAGGATGGTCCGTGGCTGGTAGAAAATGATTACAACCGTTATAACTTTTTTGCAAAGTATCATCAAGGAGATCAATTTAACTTCTTCGATCTTACACTCTTGATCCACGAAGGTGACTGGTTGTCATCGGATCAGATTCCATCCCGGGGAGTCGAGTCCGGGTTTTTAGACAAGTTCGGGACCATTGACGAAACGACCGGAGGTGAGACGACTCGTCAGAGTATTCAGCTCAACTGGCGGCAGGAAGATGGAGGTTCGGTGAATAAGTTGGACGCATGGTTCGGTTTTTATGACCTCGAGCTGTATTCCAACTTTACCTATTTCCTGAACGATCCGGTGAACGGGGACCAATTCGAGCAGAATGATGGAAGGTATTTTGGTGGATTTAATTATGCCCGAAGAACGGAACATGAACTCAATGGGTTGGAAAGCAAAACGACAGTTGGGGTTCAAACCCGTTATGATTGGATCAACGATATCGGTCTCTATCTCAGTCAAAACAACCGCCGGTTGAGCACGGTTCGTAAAGACGATATCGATAGCGGCAATATTAGCCTGTTCGCTGAAAATGAGACCCAGATAAGCGATACCTTCAAAGCGGGTTTTGGAATTCGTGCCGACTATTTTAATTTCGACGTTACAAGCGATAACCCACTGAACACTGGCGATGAGAGTGACGAAATTATAAGCCCCAAAATGAACCTGGTGTTTGGCCCATGGAATGAAACTGAGTTTTATTTGAATGCTGGTTTCGGATTTCACAGTAACGACGCTCGCGGTGTTACTATCGCCGTAGATCCGAATGATGGTGTGACACCCGCGGATACGGTAGATCCTTTGGTAAGGACGAAGGGTGCGGAAGCTGGTTTTCGAACATCGGTCTCTGAATCGTCAACTTTCACCGGAACACTCTGGTACCTCGAGAGCGATAGCGAGTTGGTCTTTGTCGGAGACGGAGGCGCGACAGAACCGAGTGATGCATCTGAGCGCTGGGGAATAGAAATAACTTATTATTGGCGTCCGAATGACTGGTTGGCTATCGATGCAGAGTATGCATTTGTAGATGCTAGATTTGTTGGCGTAGATCCTGGGTTCTCGGAAATCCCGAATTCGATTGATCACTCAGGTGCAGCGGGAATCACTTTCGATGGGGGAGAGGGATGGTTCGGTAGCTTGCGTATGCGCTACTTCGCGCCAAGGCCATTGGAGGAAAGTGGACAAGTTGAGTCGAAAGACAGTTTGATGGTGAATGGCAGGATCGGTTATCGCCAGGACAGCTGGGAAGTGGGGCTGGATATTTTGAATATACTGGACCGCAATGATAACGATATTGAGTATTACTACGAAAGTCGGCTTCCCGGCGAAGTTGGTGGTGTGGAAGATATTCACTTTCATCCGGTTGAGCCACGGCAGGCCCGTGTGTATGCATTGTTCCGTTTTTAGGAGAATGTGAGAAGGGAAAGATCAGGAGTTGCCTTCAACTGAGAAATTGAGCAGGTTTGCAGTTTCTTCACCTAAGGCATTCATTTCGTGCCTTAGGTAACATCAGGTACGCTTAAATAACTAAATACTCCCTATTGATGAAAACGCTCAGTATCACATCCCTCTTTGTTTCATTATTCGTTCTTGGTTGTTCAGGAGGCGCTCACAAAACCGGCGAAATCAAGTGGACTGTAAAACAGTTGGCCCTGGACGCGAACGAAGGGGTCGCGGTAGCTGATTTCAATGGGGACGGACTTCCCGATATCTCTGCCGGACGGAATTGGTACCCGGCTCCCGACTACATCGGACAGCCGGCAAGGTCATTTGATGACTGGAATGGGTATGTGGAGTCTAATGGTGACTTTGCTTATGATGTGAACAAGGACGGGCATATGGATATCGTGGCCGGATCTTTTCTACCGACACAGGTATATTGGTTTGAGAACCCGGGTCCTGAGCGCCTGGCATTAGGCCATATGTTTATAAAGCACTTTTTGGTAGATACCGGTTTGAGCCAGAATGAAGCGTCTATGATGCACGACGTCAATGGCGACGGAGTTCCTGAGTGGGTTACCAACAGTTGGAAGGCTGATAACGTGATGGCTGTCTGGTCCTTTGCATCGGAGGAACGGGATGTTGAGGTTCGCAAGGGAAACAAAACCGTTACTGAGAAGCAGTGGGTGCCTTATCTTAAGAAACATGTGCTAGGCGAATCGGGTAATGGTCACGGAATGGCCTTTGGAGATCTCAACAACGACGGTCGTGAAGATGTCATGGTGGGTATGGGCTGGTATGAAAGGCCCGAAGGAGACCCACTCGGTCAACCTTGGATCTGGCACCCCCATGGTGGTGAAAACTGGCATGCATCGGTACCGAGTCTGGTACGGGATTTGAACGAAGATGGCATCAATGACCTGATCTGGGGAAAAGGGCATGCCTACGGTTTATTCTGGTGGGAAGGAAAAGGAGTAGATGCGAATGGACAGCCTCAATGGAAGGAGCACCTGATCGATGATTCGTTCTCCCAGCCACATGCGCTTCAGTGGGCTGATATTGATGGGGACGGCGAAGACGAACTCATCACGGGAAAACGGGTGTTTGCCCATAATGGAAAAGATCCAGGAGGTAATGATCCTTCGGTCGTATATTACTACGAGTGGAACCAGGCGGAATCATCATTCGAAAGGCATACCATTGATGATTCCGGCGTGGTTGGAATCGGTTTGCAAATCCGAACCCATGATTTGGATGCAGATGGTGATTTGGATATCGCGCTTGCAGGGAAATCAGGAACTTACATTTTGTTTAACGAAGGGCGCTAGCTTGGAGAGAAGAGACTCTTCATTGTCATGAGCGCGAACGTCTGGCCGGATCGTTTGTCGGCATTGGATGTTTCTCGGGCTGTTGCTTCGCTTGGCGTAGTGATGTTTCACTGGCCTCATCTTGCTGGCGTATTTGCCGTGAGTGATGTGCTCAAAAGTCGGGCTAGCCAACCATTTTATGGAGTTCTCAAGCTATTTTATGAGAACGGTTATATGGGGGTTACCTACTTTTTTCTGCTGTCTGGCTTTATTTTCTTCTGGTTGTACGGCGATTCTATCCGGACAAAAAGAACGAGCTTGAAGGTCTTCAGCATTCAACGGTTTTCCCGGCTCTATCCACTGCACTTGGCAACCCTGTGTATCGTCGCCGTTTTACAGGCTATCTATTTTGCAAAGATGGATTCCTATTTCGTATACTCTTATAATGACCTTTATCACTTTGTTTTGCACCTTGGTTTTGCGTCTGCATGGAGCTTTCAAGAAGGTTGGTCATTCAATCACCCGGTCTGGTCCGTCTCGATAGAAGTCGTGCTCTACGGCTGTTTTTTTGTGGTATGTTTTATGAGTATGGGCAGGAAATATTTTTGCCTTTTCTACAGTGTGGTCGCTATGGGACTGTCTCCGTTCTTTTCCAATCCTATTTTCGATGGAGCATCGATGTTCTTTTTCGGAGGATTCGTTTACCAGTTGATATCAGGAATCAAAACATCGCAAAAAAAGGCGATGGTGATAGCGACTTCTATTGCTGCGGGTTTGTGGTTTATGGTTCTCATAAACGTCTACGTTGTCGATATCGTGAGTTTCTTGCCAGAGGCTGTTGTATCGAACCGGATCTTCCTGAAATTATTTACTCAGTATTGTTTGTTTCCTTCCAGTTTGATTGCATTGGCTTTGCTTGAGATTCGGATGGGAAATTTCCTTTCTCGTCTTGGATGGGTTGGGAATATTACGTATTCCACATACCTTATCCATTTTCCGCTGATGTTGCTGGTTGCCATTGTATTCAGTTATGGATGGCTCCCGGAGAATTTCTTTTTGAAGCCTGCTTACCAAGTGGCATATTTCGCAATTCTGATCCCTTTGTCTTACGCGGTATATGGGTACTTTGAGCGTCCAATGCAAAGTTGGATTAGGTCCCGGTTCCGGAAGTAGTCGATGGGGTGGAAGACGGACAAAGGCCGTTTGTGAGACAGCGGCTGATCAAGCCTTCAGTACCTGGGTCCTGAAGTCAGTGGAGTAACCGGGTTTTGGATAAGGCGTTGCTGCAGTTCGTTGAGCTTTACGTTTGGCAGGTGCGGCAAAACATACTTTGCAAAAAGATCACATGCTTCCAGGTGAGGATAACCGCTCAGAATAAATGCACGGATACCCATGTCGATATAGCGATTAATCTTTTCGAGAACCTGGTCTGGGGATCCGACGATGGCACTGGCGCATCCACTCCTTGCGAGACCAATACCGGACCAAATATGGTCTTCGATGTATAAGTCCTGCCCGGCTTTTGTCCGCAGTTCATCTTGTCGCCTCACGCCTTCGCTTCGGCTGTCTTGGGAGCGATGCTTGATGTCCTGTCCCGTTTCAAGGTCAAGTTTCGAAATGAGTTGATTGGCTGCGTCTTTAGCTTCTGCTTCGGTTTCGCGAACGATCACATGGATACGGAGACCAAAGTCTATCTTTCGGCCGTAGCTGGCGGCTTTTTGTGACATCCCCTGCATGGTTTCGGAGAGTCGTTCCTCGGTTTCGGGCCACATGAGAAACACGTCGCAATGCTCGGCGCATAGGTCTTGGGCTGCGGGTGAGATACCTCCAAAGTACAGGAGGGGGCCTCCATTTTGCTGAAAGGGTTTTGCCGGATCGGTAGATGGTAACTTAATGTGATAGTACTCTCCGTTCCATTCGAAGGGACCGTCTTCTGTCCACAATCGTTTGAGGATTCGGATAATTTCTCGACTTCGCGCATAGCGAACGGCTCCGTCTTCCTTTTGTCCGGGTAAGTCGGAGGAGATGATATTGATGCATAGGCGACCTTCTGCCGCATGATCGAGCGTTGCCAGGGCCCGGGCTAGCATCGGTGGCCAGACTTCGCCCATACGCAGAGCAATCAGCTGATTTATCTGATCGGTTTGAGGGATCATTCCGGCCGCGAATGCGATGGGATCCTGGCCCACCATCCATGAAGAGGGAAGCAGGACATTTTTGTATCCGAGTTGATCCGCTTTTTTCACGATCGCACCGCAGTGGGACACACTGCTTCGCAGTTCACCATCCGGGACGCCCAGAAATTGGTAGTCGTCCGAGCAAAGCGCTGAAAACCAGGCTATTTCCGCACAACGGGCGGTGGTGCGCACCAGTGGGGGTAGGTAGCTGATTGGTTCGTGTTGCATGAGAAATCCTTAATCCGTCCGAATCTTGATTTCAAATGCGCGTTGTGGATTCTGGATAAGGAGTTGATCGATATCCTCTTTGCTAAATCCCTCAGATTTAAGGCGGGGAATAAGTTCTTCTGAGATAGCAGTGTAAGGCCTGAAGGAACCTCCGCTCGGCTCACCGGGACGGTACCAGCCAGCGTCATGAGATATGAGGACTTTGTTTAGAAGCCCGTGTTCTTTGAGCACTTTTAGCCCTGTAACCACAAAATCAATACGATCTTCGCCCGGAGTGATATTATCGATTGAAACCCAGAGCCCTAGCCTTGCAGCTTTCAGTTGATTCTCGGGAGTGTCTCGCGTTGCGTGTACCCAAATCAGGGCTTCCTGGGCTACGCCTTCTTCCTTGAGAATGTCGGACATCTGAAAGATCGCTTCAGTCGGGCCGGTGTGGCAGGCGATGATGAGACCTGTCTTGAGGTGAGTTTTACAGGCGGCACGCACAAGCTTTTCATGCATAGGGGATAATTGAGGGTCGCGATCGACACCGATTTTAATGAAACCCGGTTTTACTCCCGTATCTTCTATGCCTTGTTCAAACTCATGAATCCAACGTTTCGCCAGATCATCTGCGGAAAGCTCTTGAAGTGTCTCTGGGATAAACTGGTTCTGCCGGGCTCCGTAGTAACCTGTATTTGTTAGGATATGAAGACCGGTTTTCTCAGAAAGCACTTTAAGTAAGCGGGGATCTCGTCCAAGAAACGCAGGAGTACATTCGACGATCGCTTGAAATCCAAGAGCTTTGGCCTCCATGAGGTGGGGGAGTACCTGCTGTATCACGTCGTCTCGATCCCAGCGGTGATATCCGGTTTCTTCGGCGCCGATGAAATCGACCAGTATATGTTCGTGCTCCAGCGTGCGTCCAAGCTGGGATGCGTCAATCGGCCCGAGGACGGTCATTACGGTGCCCGCCATCAGTTGAGAGACGGACAGAAGTATAAGTAGAATCGCTTGTTTCATAGCTTTATTCGAAGGGGAAAGCACCTCGCATCTTTTTTTAGCCCTCTCCCAGGCAGTAGAGATGCGATAGGGTCCTGAGGTAGAGTTTTTCGTTGTGTACGATCGGCGTCGCGTTGGTTTCCTGATTGATCAAGGTTCGGCCCAGGATCTCAAATTCATCACCCGCTTTGAAAACTACGACGTCGGCCCGTCGCGATACAGCAAAGATTCGATCGTCGATCCGTATGGGGGAGCTAAAAAACGTATCTCGCAGATTGCCCTTCCAGATCTCGTGCCCGGTGGAGGTCTCAATACAGGTGGCAATTCCACCATCGCTCACGAGAAATAAACGATCATCCGTCGCAACTGGCGTCGGGACGTAGGGCGCTGATTTTCTAATTTGATAGGCGATGGTAGCCTCTTCTCCACGCTCAACGGGTGGGCGTATCGCCACGAGAGAAAATCCTGCGTTCCCATCGCCACAGCTGGAGTAGATGAGCTCGCCAACCTGAATGGGGGACATGATGGTGCGTTTTGGAAACAAATCTTTGAGCTGCCAAACTGTTTCACCTGTTGATGGGTTCATCGCCGTCATTCCGCTAGAAGTGGAGTTGAAGATCATAAGAGGTTCTCCCCAAGCCGCTTGGTAGAGAAGTGGTGTACTATACGAAGTCTTTCCCTTTTCTTCCCAGGGCCGATCTACTTTCCAAACGATTTCACCGGTCATCCGGTTGAGCGCGTGGATCGAGCTTGGGCCACGACAATCATTGGGAATAATTACCAGGTCTTCGTACACGACTGGAGATATGCCGCCGCCGTGTTGGGTGTGATGGGATCCCAGGTTCCGTTGCCAAACTCCTTTTCCGCTGTGATCTACGGCTGCGATCTGAAAGTTTTCCGCGTCACTCCAAGCAATGTAAACATGGTGCTCATCAACAGCCGTTGTGGAGGACGCAAAGGTATTAAACTTATGGAGCTGCCGGTCCGAGGCTTCGAACTCGAGACGCCAGACTTCTTTTCCGGTATCGGCGGCGTAGCAAAGGAGTAGGGAGCCAGGTTTACCACCGTCTGTGCTGGTGAGATAAAGGCGATTATTCCAAGCAATGGGAGATGAGTGTCCATTGCCGGGCAGCGTAACCTGCCATTGATAATCTGCTTCGGTCCATTCGGAGGGAAGGCCCTTGGCAGTGTAACCACCGGATGCATCTACGCCTCGAAAACGTTGAGGAGTGGGCTCGGAATAGCCTGTATGGAAAAAACTGGCTACCGACGAAATCAATAATAATGCGACAAAAAGCGGAGGCGTGTATGATTTCATAGGCGGTCAGGTTACATTGACGAATCGCACGACCGTATGTCCAGAATGTAAGCATCACAAGGCTTTTGAATCGGTACAATAAAATAGCCTGACCGGCCGAGGTCAGGCTATGAAAGTGGGGTGTGAGTTTCTCCAATTACTCGGGCTTTTTAGCTCTTTCGCCTGGGCCGCGACCGGGGCCTCTTCCTTGGCGGTTTCCTAAAGTAAACTCGTCCTGGGCAATTTTTCCGTCATCATTCTTGTCCATGGTGGCAAACATTTCTTCAGCGGTCGGCTGGTTGCGTGGACCGCGCCCTTCGGGCCGTCCTTGGCCTGCTTGAGGTCCTTGTCTTTCGCCGCGAGGCGGACGGGCAGCGTCTGTGTCGTCTCCTGCATTGGGACCTCGATTGCCTCTAGGACCCCGTTGCACCGTGGCTCGGAAAGCGGTGAATTCAGTCAGATCCAGAAAAGTATCTTTGTTGGTGTCTGCTCTTTCAAAAATGGCAGCGGGATCGGGGCGTTGGCCGCGTTCACGGTCTCCCGGTTGTGCTGACAATGAGGTTACTCCGGCTGCAAGTATGCAAATCATTAGTGTGGTTTTCATGGTGAAATCTCCTTTGTTATTTTTGGGTTATTGGTGAATAGTTGTAATAAAGAGAGAACTGCAAAAAAGTGCTACAGGTTACATCGTGACCTAAAATTCTAGAATGTATAGGTACCCGTTACACGAAGACAGAGGATCGTAGGCAGGTAATTATACCCGCTTGTAGGACTTTGGGATCATCGCCTGCTCCCTGATGGTCAACTTGTCGAAAGCCTTGTTCATTTATTCTATCAGATCGATTTATGATTCCTTGAATAATTCTCTCAATCTGGTCAGTCGTTGCTTTTTTATGATTACCTGGTGCACTCGTTTTCTGCATGGGATGGATACATTCACGAGTAGAGACAGAGAGGGTAGTATGGAAGGTTGGTAACCGTTTATCGGCACTCGGGAGTTTGTGATATTCCGCAAAACTCCTTGGCTATGCTTGCAGTTTTAATGAGCGCCTGTTTCAAAAGAGCGTATGAAAAACTACCCCAAGGACTTCATCGACCGACGATCATTCACGAAAACCATCCTGGCAGCTGGTGTCGCACCGCTGATCCTTCCTTCAGGTTTGCGGGGGGCCAAAGCCCCATCCGGCAAAATTACTCTCGGGTTCATCGGTATGGGATGGCAAGGCGTGGATCTGAATTTGAAGTCGTTTCTCAACGAAGAGGATTGCCGGTGCTTGGCAGTTTGCGACGCTTACATGAGTCGGGCAGAAGCTGCTAAAAAGTTGGTCGATGAACAGTATGGAAACCAGGATTGTCGGGCCGTTCAGGATTTTCGTGAGATCGTCAATGATCCGGCGATTGATGCAGTCGTCATATCGACACCCGACCATTGGCATACGACCATGTCGTTGATGGCGCTTGAAGCCGGGAAGCATGTGTTCTGTGAAAAGCCAACGTTCACCATAGCCGAAGGGAGGGTTTTGGCGGACGCTGTCAAAAAAAGTGGGAAGACGTTTCAGACGGGCCTGGAAGACCGATCGCTGATCCATTATCATCGGTTAGTCGAGTGGGAACGCAATGGAGCGATTGGAGATCTACATCACATCGATGTCGCTGTTCCCATGGGCGCTATTCGGGATTGGGAACCAGAGGTAGAGATTCCCGAAGACCTGGATTGGAACTTGTGGTTGGGTCCGGCTCCTTACCATCCCTATACAGCTACCCGAACGGAGCCCATGCACTGGCGCTACATACGGGACTATTCGACGGGTATCATTACAGATTGGGGATGTCACCTGGTTGATACGGCTCAACTTGCAGTCAATGATCCCCACGAGTGCGCGATCGAAGTGAAGGGCAGTGCTGTTCCGCCTCCAGAAAAAGCGCAGTCGGACATCCCTGCAGAGTACAATCTACATTATCGATATACGAATGGGGTCACCATGCAACTTCACAACGTTTCAAACGAAAAGGGGTTGGGAGGGAATGTATATATTCGTCTTTACGGCTCCAAAGGTTGGGTATCCGTTACGGGATGGCGTGGGCAGTTTGATGCGAGTGACCCCAAGATCTTGCGCACCCAATACGATGTTAAGAAATCAAAGCATTTCCCCATACCTGCACGTGAACATCCGAATTTTCTGGCCTGTATCCGAAGTGGAAAAGAACCCACGTATTCCGCTGAAACCTTGCATCAGTTGAGTACCACCTTACACATGGGCGTGATCGCGGCAGATTTGGGAAGAGGACTTGTCTGGGATCCGAGGAAGGAGCGTTTCAAGGGTGATGATGAGGCGAATTCCAGGCTAAGCTTCGTGCCTAGGACTGATTGGATGTCTGCCTAGAGAGCATTTTAACTCCTCGCTCCTGACTTCTCACTCCTGCGATATTTTTGCTACGCAATAATATCGTGTACCACGTTCCCAAATACATCGGTCAGGCGGAAATCTCTACCTTCATGACGAAAGGTCAGCCGTTCGTGATCCATGCCGAGTAGATGGAGTATGGTGGCATGGAGATCGTGCATGTGGACTTTGTTTTCGATGGCGTATTGACCATACTCGTCGGTAGAGCCATAGATAAGTCCTGGGCGAACGCCTCCACCGGCGAGCCACACGGTAAAACCAGTGGGATTGTGATCGCGGCCGTCTCCGTTCTTTTGCGCGTAAGGGGTTCTGCCGAATTCGCCTCCCCACCAGACTAGGGTATCTTCTAATAGTCCGCGTTGTTTCAAATCGGTCAGGAGTCCGGAGATCGGTTTATCCACCGCCATCGCGTGCTCCTTGTGCTCGGGCATGTTGTTGTGTTGGTCCCAGGCAGGGTTGTTCGAATTGTCACTGTAGTTGACCTGAATAAACCGAACACCTTGCTCGGCCATGCGTCGCGCCATCAAGCATTGCCGACCGTAGTTGTCAGTGGGCTCCTCATCGATTCCGTAGAGTTCCTTAGTCGCGGCAGATTCCTGGGAGATATCCATGACGTCGGGGGCGTTTGCCTGCATACGCCACGCAAGCTCGTAGGAGTTTATAACCGCCTCCAATTCTGTGTTTCCAGGCATGCTTTGGCATTGCTCATGGTTCATGGCCTGAAGCAAATCGAATTGCTTTTTCTGGCGTTCCGGCGAGAGGTGGGAGTTCGTCAGATTCTGGAATCGAATGTCCTGAGCATCCATGCCTGCCCGACCAACCGCGGTCCCTTGGTAGACAGCCGGAAGGAACGCGTTACTATAGTTGCGCGGACCCCCGTTGCCCATGGATGGGCTCAAGCTGACGAAGCCTGGCATGTCCTGATTTTCGGTACCAAGACCGTAGTTGACCCACGCTCCCATGGAAGGGCGTATGAAATTAGTCGAGCCAGTATGGAGGAATAGCGTCGCCGGTCCATGGGCCACTCCCTCGGTCTGCATGGAGCGAATGATACAATACTCGTCGGTATGCTTCGCCATGTGTGGAAACAGTTCCGATACCCAGGCGCCGTTTTGTCCGCGTTGTTTAAAGTCCCAGAGGGGTTTCATGACCCGTTGGGTTGAACCCATGCCGGTCTTCGCCAAAATTCGTTGATCAGTGAAGTCGAGCATCCGCCCGTCGTCTTTATAGAGCTGAGGCTTATAGTCGAAACTGTCGACCTGGCTGACACCGCCCGCCATGAACAAAAAGATAACCCGTTTTGCCTTGGGTACCAAGTGGGGAACTTTCGCCAGTAGGGGATTGGTTATACTCGATGCCGACGCTTGCTGCGCCATTCCAGCCGCTGCCATGTAGCCGAATCCGCAGGCTAGATTCTTCAAGGCGTCTCGTCGGGATATGGGGTGGGTTTGAGAATTCATGGGGATGCTAATTAATATACCTAAAATCGATGGACCCAAAGAGTGTCTGGAAAACCGAAGCCCAATCTTCAACCGAATCGTTCGCAAGTCCATCGCCAAGGTGCTGATTTATGAGTGCCCTTTCTTTGGCGGAGGGAGGCCTTCCCAGAGTCTTTAAAAAAGCGAGATCCAGGCGTTTCTCAGGATGATCGACTAATTTCAGGAGGTCTTCGGCTGCCTTTCTCGATTGCTCAATGACGAATGGGTTATTGAGCATGTAAAGAGCCTGGAGAGCGACTGTGCTAACGTTGCGTTGACCAATGGGGAAATTGGCGTTTCCAAAGTCAAAGAGCTCAAACAACTCATGGCGTCTTACGCGGAATGCTGGAGTATAGACGCTGCGTCGCGTGTCTTCGAAAACGTAGTTATACTCGATCTGCTGTGCGGCTGTGCTGTTGGCATTGATGATCCCGGCTCCTTCGATATTCGGCCCGTAGAGCTGGAGATCGAGATCACCGTTCACTGCGAGTATGGCATCGCGCAGCTGCTCGGCATCCAGGCGACGTAGAGGGAATGAGGTCAGCAGACTATTGTCACCGTCGACGGATTTTGTTGCTGGGTCTGCCTCGGTTGCCAGTTGCCAGGTGCGAGTCATCAGGATCTCCTTGATCAAAGCCTTGGTTGACCAACCGTTTTCCTGTAGTCGCGTAGCAAGGTAGTCCAGTAATTCCGGGTGGGAAGGTGCAAGTCCAGTCGTACCAAAATTGTCGGTGCTTTGAACCAGACCGGTGCCGAAGAGCCAAGTCCAGATTCGGTTGGCAATCACCCGCGATGTAAGGGGGTGTTCGGGGCTAACCAGCCATTCTGCCAGTTCGAGGCGACCGCTGGAATCGTCGGGTAGGGTAGGGAGTTCTCCCTGGGTAGCGACCTTTAGAAATCCTCGCGGAACGACCTTCCCTTTTCGGTGAACTTCGCCCCGGATGCGGATCGCGGAATCGCTAACTTCTGTATCGTCGAGCACGGTCATAGCCAGAGGTCTCCGCTTGAGCTCCTCAGTTAGGGGCTTGAGTTCTTTTTCAACCGATTTGATATCGCTTTTTACCAAATCAATGGCGGCGATTCGCTCCGTGCTGGAGTTTTCATTGACTGACTCTATTCGCTCCCACTGTACTGCATCTACAACTACGTAGCCGTCCGTTCCTTTGTTGGAAACTGTGAGTGTGGGGCGAGTTCCTTCCTTGAAGTTGAATTGTCCGAGAGAACGAAATCTTCCGTAGGTGTCGGGCGCGATTCGCTGGTCAAGAAAGACCGTCGTTTCGCCGTCCGCGTGGATTATAGTTACGGGTGTCTTACTGGAGCGGCTTATTGCATCACTGTAGGCGATGCGCACGTCGTAAATTCCGTCAAATGGAATTAGTGTATCGAACGTAAGGGTACTGGATCCCTTGGCTGTGTTACCATCGTGGTGGTAGCCTTCACCGATGTAGTTTTGGGAGTATTGAGAGAATAACCAGTTGCCGGTCCGGGTAGCGGAATCATCGTTTAAGACGATCCCTGGAAATGATCGTTGGCTGGCTGGTTTACCTGGTTTGGGCGGCTTTTTCGATTTCTGATCCAGTACTGCGAGTTCTAACCGTAAGAGACTTAACTCTTCGTTGAGCGCATTTGCCTTGGACTCGGTTTCTGCCAACCGTTTCCCGTCAGGCCCGTCCAGAGGTAACTTGGTATCAATCCAGCGCGCTACGTTGTCGGTATAGTTGTAGAGGGTGCGAGTGCTTTTGAAGATTCCAGCCAAAGCGTAGTAGTCTGCTGTGGGGATGGGGTCGAACTTGTGATCGTGGCAGCGGGCGCAACTGAGCGTCATACCCATGAAGGCTTTTCCAAGTGTATCTATCTGTTCGTCGATGACGTCATAACGGAGCAGTTGTTTATCTTGCTGTTCGTAATTGGTCGGCCCCAATGCGAGGAAAGCGGTGGCAGTGAGTTGACGGCTGCGCTGCTCCGCATTTTCGAAAGGTAAGAGATCTCCTGCGAGTTGTTCTTTGATGAACTGGTCGAACGGCATGTCCTCGTTAAATGCTTTAATGACGTAGTCACGAAAGCGCCAGGCATCTTTGAAGAGCAGCGTACGACCCCCGCCGCTTGACTCAGCGAACCGTGCCACGTCGAGCCAATGTCGTCCCCAGCGTTCTCCAAAGTGGGGTGATGTCAGTAGATCGTCGACGAGTCGCTCAAACGCGTGTGGGCTTTCGTTAGAAAGGAAGTCGTCGATCTGTTCTGGAGTAGGGGGCAGTCCGATGAGGGCAAAGTAAACACGCCGAACGAGTTCCAGATTGGTTGCGTCCCGCACCGGCTTCACACCGTTTGCTTGCTGTTGAGCGAGTATAAATTGATCGATGGTAGTCCGTCCCCAAGTTGAGTTCTTTACCTCAGGAAGCTCCGGTTTTTGAATAGTCTGAAAGGCCCAATGATCCTTGCCGCGTTCGTAGTTGGGTAGCGTTTCGCGGCTTATGAAATTAGCCCGAGGGTCAGGCGCGCCCATTTTGATCCAATAGTAGACGTCCTGTTTCTGGTCTTCCGTGAGACTGAGCTTTGGATGTTGCGGAAATGATTCCGGTGATTCCAATAGTTGGGCGATGGTGCTTTCTTCAAGATCACCTGGCACAATTGCTGGCCCGATAAACCCTCCAACCTGCCATCCTGATTTCGAGTCAAGGTTAAGTCCACCTTCCTCGCGTTCAGATCCGTGACAGCTGATACATTGGTTTATCAGAAGCGGGCGGATGGTTTTCTCAAAATACTCGATTCCTTCGTCTGCGGACGCAGCGTTGTAGGCAAACGCAATTAAGCCCAGAGCGGCTGAGACGAAGGGTCTTCTAAGGTGGGTAGTAGTGGGTGGCATTGAGAGACCGATATATTAAGAGCTCTCAACCCCCATTTTGTCGAGGAATTTTGGAGGATTGGGCGTCGCACGTCTCATGGACCGTGAATCTGTTGCGAGGCCCTTTCTGAGGTTATTTCATTAGCCAGCCAATTTCTCAGGGATGGTTGAGTATAGGTTTGAACCAGCAGTACTTTCGGGTTTTGGTGATGGGATGAAATTACCTCATTCAACAAAATCTCCCCTGGCTATTACGGTATTCGTTTTCCTTAGCCTTATTTCCACAGTTGCTGCCAAGCACCATGAGACGCAACTCGAGCCCGGATTCACCAGCCTGTTTAATGGCAAAGATCTTACCGGTTGGACGGGCAACATGAAGCTCTGGTCTGTCGAAGACGGCGCGATCACGGGCAAAACAGGTGATCAGCCGGAGAACAAACTTACGCACAATACCTTTTTGATTTATACCGGCGGCTCGGTGGACGATTTTGAATTGCGCCTTAAATACCGCATCGAAAACGGCAACTCCGGGATCCAGTATCGGAGTAAGGTATTGAGCGAAGGTGATTTCGGTCCCATCGTCGGAGGTTATCAGGCAGACTTCGAGGCGGGGACGAAGTATTCAGGTATTCTCTACGAAGAAAAAGGCAGAGCGATACTCGCGCAACGGGGACAGGTTACCAAAATCCTCACAAACTCAGAGAATCCGAAAAAGCCGATCGTAGAGGTTCTCGGATCTGTAGGAGATACTGATGATATTCAAAGCGTGATCAAATCCGAAGACTGGAATGATTATACCATTATCGCCAATGGCAACCAGCTCACCCACATCATTAATGGTCGGGTAACCGTTTCGGTTGTCGATGAAGATAGCACCGGGAGTTCCAAGTCAGGCGTGCTTGCCTTACAGATCCATGTTGGGCCGGTGATGACCGTTCAGTTTAAAGATATACAACTGCGTGAGATAAAGTAGCCGGGGCGTTGGCTACCAAGTCGCCACTCCACCATCTGGCACCCGGCGCCCCACTTGTGGGGCCGACCAAAGGGAGCTGGTGCGCATTAGCCGATTAACGTCAGCAGCGTATCCATCGTTTGGATGCATTTCACTATTCACGTTTCAAGGAATGACCCTCTCCGGCTTTCCCTCCGGCCAGTTTGAGAAGGAGAGATAAGTATCTTTTGTGGAAATCGTGCTATTCATGAAAGTGCATGCATTTAACGGGTACGGTTTTCGCGATGCAACAAAAAAGTGAACACACGTTCACTATTGATCGATTTACTAAAACCGCACTTGGTTTGTTAAAGTTCAAATTCGGGAAAGCGTTATGCGGAGTCCGGAAAGTTCAAATAACGGAAAACCAACTTTCACCGTCTTACCGGTTAGCTCTATGCTTTTGAGAACATTAACCAGCTTTTCTGCAAAAGGTTAAAGAAATGGACCGCACTTCGAGGTCTGCGAGAATCCCCCACCGTAAATCGAACTTTTTTTGCGGGGGTTTTCCCCAGTAAACCTGACGGTTGCTTTCCTGTTATATGGATCTCGTTGGCAATCACCGCACGCGAGATCCACATTTTGGGAAACTGTTATACTCAAATTACCGGCTCGAATTGAAACATTGAGTCAGTTCGCGATTCAGCTTCATCCCCTAGCTTGAATTTCCTTACTTACTGAAAATCAACCCCCTATGCTTTTCGGCTTGCTGAAACCGGCAAATGAATTCATTTATTTTCAGCCATGAACCCCTCAATATTTTTCCCCAAATCCCAACCCCGTTATATGGATCTCAGATCCATATAAAAAACACTGTTCGGTAAAAATGAGAAATGGTAAAATCAAATTCCTACCGATTCGAGGAATCAC
>CAYGQM010000033.1:0-70185 GCA_964352065.1 uncultured Opitutaceae bacterium | reverse complement strand
ATACCGGCCCCGCGTTTAACCCTCAATTTTAATACTAATTGCCTATTAGTTTATGTACATCAGTTCCATGCAAATTAAGGATTCAAAGAAAGGGTCAGCAATCCTACCCACGCTGCTAATCATCATGATCATTGCCGCAGTCGGCAGCACCTACTTGACCATGGCGTTTACTGAATTTCGAGTAGCTTTCCGCAATCAGGACCTTCAAGGTGCAATCAATCTGGCTGAGGCGGGGCTGGAAGAAGCAATGTATTCCATCAGCAACGAAAAGCTATCCACTTAGACTAAGGTAGCCACTTACCATTACTATACGACCATAGAGAATAACTATCAACTTTCAGGCAATAGGGACGGAAATATTAGAATCTATGTCAGTATGATAGACGAGGACGCACCAATCGTGTTTTCCGAAGGAGAAGTTGTCTCAAAGTACGGAGCCGTAAAGAAACAGATCAGGATGGACCTTGGACGAAAGGGCTTATTTGCAAACGGTTTAACGGCGAAAAACGGTATTTCCTGGAGTGGAAATAACGTTAGCGTAGACAGCTACAATTCAGACAATGGCGATTACGACCTCTACACCAACAGAAACGACCAAGGATCAGTCGCCAGCGTGTCAATCTCAGCCGGAGCCGTATCCCCCGGAAACGGGAACATCTACGGTTATGTAGCCACAGGTGGGGGTGATCCCAGTTTCGGCCCAAATGGCAGCCTTACCGGAAAAGATACACCGGCAGGCACCAAGATTGACCAAAACAGGATCGCAAAAGACTTCTACGCAGATTTCGAATATTACGACGCCCCCAATATGACTGGAGCAAACACCAGTATCCCGGCAAGTGGCACTATCGGAAACCCATCAGCTACTACGCCATCTTAATACTCAGTCTCCAGTTATAGCAACAAGAACAACGATACACTTATCATTGATGGTCCGGTAATCATCGAAGTTACCGGAGACATGACTACCAAAGGAACGATTCAAGTAACTGCGAACGGAAGCGTGCAACTCTACATCAATGGTAACTTGGATATTGGAGGGAACGGAACAGTAAATCTTACTAACAAGCCTGAAAGCCTACTTATTGTCGGTACCAATAAGGTAAATCAAGGTCAGACCATAAAGCTACACGGTAACGGTGCAATCAAAGCCGCGGTTTATGCACCTTACGCAAATCTCGAAATGAAAGGAGGAGGCAACTCCGGGACGTTCATAGGTGCCGCCGTGGCGAGTAATGTTACCATGACTGGCAACTCCAATTTTCACTACGACGAAGCTTTGGGAAACTTTGCATTGGACAACAGTTACAAAATCAGCCGCTGGCGTGAGCTTATCGATTATGACGGAAAAGTTCCACTCAGTACCCCTGACCAGGTGATCAGCTACGCCGTGAGCTACAATACTGAGGACGACTTTAAACAACCGCCAAAACCAGAGCCTGAACCAGAACCTGGAAACGGGAATGGGAACGGAAACGGGTGCGGAAAGAAGAAGTAATTGCCCCGACAAACCTTTGCGAAAGGACCATTCCTGCATGGGGATGGCCTTTCTGTATCTTCAGAAAATCTTAACTCTCACGGAAGCCACGGGAACTTTTGAAACTCCGGTTTCCGTTTTTCCAAGAACGCCTGCTTACCTTCTGATCCTTCTTCATTCATATAGTAGAGCAACGTTGCATTACCCGCTAATTCCTGAATACCGGCCTGGCCATCAAGGGCTGCGTTAAAGGCAGACTTCAGACAGCGAATGGCGAGAGGGCTTTTCTCCAATATTTCCCTGGACCACTGAACCCCTTCCGCTTCGAGCGCTTCAACCGGCACCACCTTATTAACCAACCCCATGTCCAACGCCTCCTGCGCATTGTATTGACGACACAAATACCAAATCTCACGGGCTTTCTTTTGCCCGATAATACTCGCCAGGTAGCTGGATCCAAATCCTCCATCGAAACTCCCCACTTTGGGCCCGGTTTGTCCGAAGATCGCGTTATCAGCCGCAATTGTCAGATCGCAGATTACATGGAGTACATGCCCACCTCCAATCGCATAGCCGGATACCAAAGCAATAACTACTTTGGGCATAGACCGGATAAGTCGCTGAAGATCCAAAACGTTCAATCTGGGCACCCCACCCTTGTCGATATACCCAGCCTTGCCACGAATCCCCTGATCCCCCCCTGAACAAAACGCATACTTTCCGTCAGAGTGTGGACCTGCACCCGTCAAAAGCACTACCCCCACCGAGGGATCTTCCCGCGCATCGGAAAATGCATCATACATTTCGAAAACCGTCGTTGGCGTAAAAGCATTCCGACGATGCGGACGGTTAATGGTTACCTTGGCGATACCATCCGCTTTTTCGTAGATGATATCTTCGTAGTCTCTTACACGTGTCCAATTCATAAGCTTACAGGGAGTTACAGATTTTTTTAAAAAGGTTTTTCCGGTATTCAGAATCCTGATTTCGGTCAGTTTCAACTTCAATCACCCGAATCCCCGATTCCGGAAGCTTTGAAAGCAACTCCCCTAATTCTCCAATGGATCGTACTTTCTCGTAGGAACAGCCACAGCTCTCCACCAACCGTCTAAAGTCGACTTCTTGAGGCGTTGCGAAAAACGATTCAAAGGGCGGTTCGAACTCCGCAATCGGCAAGTGATTGAAAATACCACCTCCATGATTGTTAACCAGGATCACAGTCAAATGGCCTGTGAAGTGAGGTCGAACTAAAAGTCCGTTCGAGTCATGGAGAAACGCTAGGTCTCCCGTCAGCAAAACAGCAGGTTTATTTCCATGAGCCATACCAAGCGCCGTCGACAGGGTTCCATCGATTCCGTTTGCCCCCCGCGATGCCAGAACCTCAAGCTTACGGTCATTAGGCGGCAAGAAATACTCCATATCCCGAACCGGCATACTGCTGGCTACAAACACCGGGGTTCCTTCAGGCAGCCATTGAGGTAAAGACCAGGCGATAAAACCTTCAAAGTGGTTTGCTTTCGCATGGTCGAATGACGCATCCAAAACAGATCTAGCAGCCGCTTCTCCAGTCACCCAATTCCCGGCATAGTCGGAGCCAACCAACTCACCAAACGTGAAACATCCCAAAATGTCTTCTACAGCGACATCCAGCACCTCTGTAACAGATCCCGTCGGATCCAGATTCTTTCCGGTCCGATTGATATGATAGAGTTTGGTATCTGCCTCTGAAAGCCAGGCACGTAATGCCTTACTCGTAGGCAAGGGACCCAAAGCGATTACACAGTCGGGTTTCATTGAGTCATGGAACGATTCTATCCTGAGAAGCAAGTCGTAAGTCGTTACCAACTTGGACTGAAGCTTGGCGTAGTTCCTCACGGGAGATAATCCGTCGGCAAGCACCGGCCAACCCGATGTCTTGCTGAGCAGGGAAACCTGCTCGCAATAAGCTAAGGGATTCTCGGGCGCTTCGGTGCCACAGATGATAATTCCTCTGGCTGTATCCACAGGAATCGGTTCATCCGGTCGTTTCGATGTCCGACTTGAAACCTGGAGATCTTCAAAAAATGCATCGCTGATTTCAGGCGCATCACGGGTACTGGCATCGGCGATTGGCGGCAGAGGATCACGAAACGGACAATTCAAATGAACAGGCCCCCACTGTGCATGGGTGCAAGCCGCAACCAAACCCTCTCGCAAACGCTCCAATGCCGACCGAGTAACATCAGGCAGGTCCAACTCGGTTTGATAGACCGGATAGTCGCCATAAAGCCTCAGCTGATTTATCGTTTGACCTGCCCCACAATCTCTCAGCTCGGGCGGACGATCGGCCGTAAGCACCAGCAACGGTATACGCGCTTCAGAGGCTTCAACGACGGCGGGAAAGTAGTTAACAGCTGCAGTACCTGAGGTGCAAACTAGGGCGACCGCCCGGTGAGTTCGCTTTGCGATACCCAATGCAAAGAAGGCGGCCGATCGCTCATCAAGAACGGGAATCGCTTCAATGGAAGGATGGGAAGCGAACGCAACCGTCAACGGTGTCGAACGGGATCCCGGGGATACGACTACTCGATCGATACCACACTTACTCAGAGTCTCCACCAACACGGAGGACCAAAGTGAATTCGTGTTTGCTCGATTGATACCGTTCATCTTTATCAATCGATAATCTCTCGGATCGCGTTGAATTTAAAGTCAGTTTCCTCTTTCTCTTTTTCTGGAACGGACCCTCTGACGATGCCGGCCCCCGAAAACAAACGGAGCGATCGTTCCCGAAGTATACCGGAACGAATTCCTACAACAAATTCCCCGTCGCCCCGGGCATCGAACCACCCCACCGGCCCGGCATACGGTCCGCGCACGAAAGCTTCGTAATTGTGAATCTCACCACACGCATTTTCTCGCGGTGCTCCACCCACGGCAGGCGTGGGGTGAAGTATTTGAATAACATCCAGTATGTGCAGGTCCTTGGGTAACGAAGCTTCCACAGGAGTAAAGAGATGCTGCACATTCGGAAGCTTTAGCAGTCTGGGTCGCCGCGCAACTTCCGGAGTTAAACCCAGTCCTTCGAGACGTTTGGTAATAGATCGAACCACGGACTGATGCTCCCGCGCATCTTTATCGTCGTTGAGTAGCTCGGCACCGAGGGCCGCATCCTCGCTCGCGGAATGACCCCGTCCGCGCGAACCCGCAATCGCATCCGCCCTCAACCGCCCGTTCTTCACGGCGATAAGTAACTCCGGCGTTGAGCCGATAAAGGTCCCCATCTCTCCCGATGAGTAAGAAAAGGTGTAGCAGCTTTGAAAACGGTTTCTCAATCTTTCAAGAAAGCCTATCGGATCAAGAGCCTGATTGCTTTTAAAATCCAGCGCCCGTGCGAGTACTATTTTCTCAAAGTCACCGGATTCGATCGCGTTCGTAGCTTTGTCTACCGCTTTTTCAAACGAACCAGCCCCTCCCACCTCAGAGTCGAACTTTAACTTCGGTGCTCTCGAATCTCCACGCCCCGCCCCTGCCTCATAGGGAAAAGAAGCAAACCGTTGATGCGCGCCCAAAATTTTCCTGGCAACTAAATCAACGGGTGTATTCGCATCGATCATACAGTTCGCAATCGCAAGGCTCTCCTGTTCCTTCTTTGAAACCTGCCAGGTCGGAACAAATGCCTGCGCAGCGGGAAAGCCTTCAACATCCTGCCCTTCATCAAAAAAATTAAATGCACAGAAAAAATGGATACCGCAGTAGGCAGACTCCGTGTTACCCGTGTAAATCGTGTCCCGAAGGAGCGAAGTGGCCCATTCCCGAATCGCCTCAAAGCGAGTCGTGCCCGTCGCTTCGGTTTTCAACACATGCTCGATTGCCGCAATCGATTCATCCCTTCCAGGATTCTCCATAAAGAAGTGTTGATTGGAAGGTTCGTAGACCGCTTCGAGTACCGCCAATGGATCGATGTGAAATACATCCAGCGAGATGTTTACCAGCTTCGGGGACCCTGATTCGATAGCCCGGCGCTGACAGTCTTTGAGAAAAGCAATCAGTCCTTCAGGGCTGTCTTGTCCTCCATAGTCTCCGATAGGAAAGTGCTCCATGAGTCCTACTTTTCGGGTCGCGGAAACAGGATGGTCTTTCCCCCCACAGACTTACCCTCCAGACGATAGTCCCATTCGAGATTTCCAGCAAAGACTTCTACCGGCTCAGAACCCAGTAAGCTCTGAATTTTAACACTGATTCCCGGCATGACCGGACAGAGCACGATCGCTGCCAGACGCAGGCCTTCTGCGATCACCGCCAACGACGTCTTCAAAAGAATCCGGTCTGCTTCTTCAGTCGACTTGGCCAACTTCCAGGGTGCCCGTTGCTCAATGTACCGATTGATCGCCCGAATAAACTGAAATGTCTCCTCCAAAGCCTGGTGAAATTGAAACCCTTCACCGAGCTCCACGACCTTGGCCGCAGTCTCTTTCCAGAGCTCCTTGAGTTCTGTCTCTTCAGCCTGATCAACACCAGCGGCCGGAATAACACCCTCGTTGTAGCGGGTAACCATATTCTGGAGACGACTCACGAGATTCCCCAGATCGTTTGCCAAATCACTCGTATATCGGCGTAGGTATTGCTCTTCCGAGAAATCACTGTCCTGTCCAACGTTCATCTCACGAGTCACAAAGTAACGAAAAGAATCCACGCCATACTGATCCGCCAGATCGAGCGGGTTTACCGTATTTCCAGTCGACTTGGACATCTTCGATCCAGAACTTGTCCAGAAACCATGGACCAGCAGATGGCGTGGCAATGGGATACCACAGGCCTTCAACATAATCGGCCAGTAAATGCTGTGCGCCGGCAAAAGAATGTCTTTTCCAATAACGTGATAATCGGCAGGCCAACGGGACGTATCTCCCTCCAAATACTGGGAGGCCGATAGATAATTGATCAACGCATCGAACCAGACGTAGGTCACATAGTCCTCGTCAAACGGTATAGGAATTCCCCACTCCAGACGTGACTTTGGTCGCGATATACAAAGGTCATTGAGTGGCTCTTTCAGAAACTCCAATACCTGTTTTTGCCGATACTTCGGAAAGATAAAGTCTTCATTTTCCTGCAAGAACTCAATTAACCAGCCTTGGTACTGACTGAGTTTAAAGTAGTAATTCTCTTCCGCAATCTCAGTGACTTCTCCAAAGATCTCAGGCCAACTTCCATCTTCGTTGCGGTCTTTTTCCTGCAAGAACTGCTCCTGCCGAGCACTGTAATAGCCCCGATACTCCCCTTTATAGATTTCGCCTTTGTCAAAGAGCGACTGCTGAATATCCCGTACCACCTGTTTGTGCCGGGGCTCCGTTGTTCGAATGTAGTCATCATTCGAGAGATTCAGCTTTTTGCAAAGAGCTTTAAACTCAACAGCAATGGAATCCACAAATTCTTGCGAGGAAACACCTTGTTTACCAGCACTTTGCTGAACTTTTTGACCGTGTTCGTCGAGTCCAGTCAGGAAATAGACGTCATCGCCCTGAGCCCTCCGGAAACGAGCCACGACATCGGTAAGAACCTTCTCATAGGCATGTCCGAGGTGGGGGGAACCGTTCGCGTAGTCGATCGCAGTAGTGATATAAAAGGATTTCATGAATTCAGGAAAGTTAGGAAGACTACGGTAGGTTTCGTGAAAGGAAACCGAAAAAGATCAAATAAGAGTTTCACAGACAACCCCATACACAAGTTCCACAGTGGTTGCGCCTCCCTCGTAGGTATTGACAGCAAATCAATTAAAGCAAAGGACGTCAAAATGATGTAAAATGGACCTTTGACATTGCTCCAGAGTTTCTAAATGCGGCAAGAAGCTGTGACCTCAACACCTGCGAGACACGAAACCTCTACTCTTACCCAATGGCCACATCAACTCAGTTTTACAGATCTTCCAAATCATGTGGATTCACCTTGGTTGAGGTAGCAATTGGTATGAGCATATTTGTCCTGCTACTGATTTCAGGCTCCTCAGCGATTGTCCAAACTCAAAAAATCGCTCACTCCAATATCATGCACAACACGGCACGAACGGTCGTCGAGGGCTACATGGAGCAATTGAGAGGTCTCTCCTATGCGAGTTACCAGAATGCCATGGCAGAACCTGATAAGGTCCCCTTCGCTACGAAAGGAATCTCCTCGATTAAGACAGGAGACGATATCTCCTACGATGATCCCCTCTATATTGGAATCGAAAACCTAAAGGAGGTTTTACTTGATATTCAAGAAGACGAAAGCGGTAAAAAAACACCGATAACCATGAATGTCTATGTAGAGCCCACGCTGCGACACCTGGCGGCCGCCGAATCCCTGGAAGCCTATGAGGTGACCCTATCCTATCGCTACGAGTCTATCTACAAAGGAGTCACAAAAGACTACAGCGGCGCCATTCGATTCATCAAAACAGCCGTGTCTGAATACTAGGTATCTTGCCTTATGAAAAACGATAACCGCGCATTCTCTATTTCTGAGCTGATGATAGCCTTGGGCATAACAGCTGTCATGCTTGGAGGCCTGATGGCCTTCAATATACAGCTCATCAAGGGTGGATTGTTCAGTGAACACAAAAATATGATCAACCGGGATATGAGGAAGGTAACAACTGATCTCGGAGATGTGGCGAAAGAAGCCAACTACTTTGTCATCTATCCAAGCTTCCTTGAAAAAGATCGGGATTCTGCGAAAGACCGCCTCGTAACCAACCAATCCGGAGACTTTATTCTTTTCGTCCATACCGCACCTACCTTCGTGAGTTTTGGTGTCCATCCGATTGAGCGCATCGTTGGTTATTATCGGTCGCCAGGTACGGTAGATGATCTTAAAAATGTGGGTCCTGTTATGAAGTTTGACGTTCGCTTCAAGACGCCAGTCGACATAACCACCTCCAAAGACGTTACCCTTGAAAGCCTAATACCTCTTGGAGCAGTCGTGCAAGCGGAAAAAATCCTCGAGCTTTCCAGCGGAACAGCCAATGGAAAACTATTCTACAATTTTCAGAACAAGAGTGCTATGGTAAACGGGCAGATCTACCACGGTAATGCCGCTTCCAGAGTCACCGATACCTATAATTTTACGATTTCCCCCCGAGGCTAAAAGGCTATGAAAAAATCTGAACAACAAAAGGGATCAATACTGGTTATAGCCATGGTGTTTGGGCTATTGCTGATCGCATCGTCAGGCGTTCTTCTCCACTACGGATTGTCAGAGAAATCGATCAATCAAAGACACTTTCTAAGACTCGAGGCGCAAGCGGCGTCGGAAGCGTCTGTCGAGTATGGATTCGCCCAATTGCTCAAACGGTGGAGCAACCAAACTAATTTTGCCTCGAATGAACTCCAGAAAAATCCACTTACGATTCCGAACAGCGCAAAAACTTTTTTTGCCAGCTCCAACGTTGACGTTACCTCGATGCAAGTATCCGGAGGACTCGTTGGCGACGGGAAGTGGGTCTACATTGACCCGAGAGACCCCGCCAACCTTCTCGATCCTCAGAAGCAAAAACGGGTTTTTACCCGTGATGTGGAGGTCTACGGAATGGCAACCGCAGTTGCAACAAACGGATCCAGAAGCAAGGACCCTGTCAACGCCTACTGTGCACAGCTATTTGAAGTACGCGACGCACCCCTTTTCGCACATGCAATCTTTTATAATATGGATCTGGAATTCCACCCTGGGCCGTCTATGGACATTTACGGACCTGTACACAGCAATTCCAACATTTACGTACAATCAGGAAACAAATTGAGATTCCACTCGAATTTGATGGCAGCCGGAGAAATCTGGCACCGTTATAAGCCCACTAATAAGAAATCCACCAAACACCTCGGCGATGTTAGCATCAAAGACCCAGACGGCAATTGGGTTTCCATGTATAGCGGATCGGGCGACAAATCCTCGGATAGCAGTTACTTCGATAGCTCACTGGGCGACGATTGGAAACAGGAGGCTGAAGATCGATGGGGTGGTGTTGTTGCAACGAAAGATCACGAAGTCCCGAACATGCGAGCCATGAATATTAAAGACTTTGTCCCAGATGACCCAAGTACTGCGACCGATGAACTGGAAAATCATGCCTATGCACTGATCGAACCCCAGCTACCCAATTCAAATCCTGACTATAAGGGACCCGACGTGCAGAAAGAGCAATTTTCCTACAAAGCCGGTCTGGTACTCCGCGTAACCGAAGACGCCACGAAACCATCTGGTTATGATTATAACTTTTTCACTTACAAGCGGTCCAGTGCTTCGCAGCCCAACAGTAGCCGCATCCTTGATAGCAACGGAATGCCTGTTGAAGTTCCTCTCGACATGACCAATCTGCCGGCAGACCTGGTCAAGATATCTCCTTACATGGAAGAGCCCGACGATGGAGACGGCAAAGATGACGAAAAGCCCATAAGCGGGTTCTACGATATGCGCCAACGCCAAGGTATGGATGTCGTTGAGGTGGATATCGAACTACTGAGAAAAACGGTTGATAGTAACGATCCCAGCTTTGACGGCACTGCCTGGAACGGTAGCTATAATCTAACATCTGCCAGCAACTATGACTGGAATGGTGTTATGTATGTAGAAGTCCCCAAGGTGTCCTCTTCAAGCGGTCGAACTGACAAAGTGAGAAAGGCCAAGTCGGGAATTGCGGTTCGTGTTAAGAACGGATCCGTCCTTCCCTCTCCTCCAGGAGCTCCGGATTCAGGATTTACGTTGGCTACCAATGCGCCCCTCTATGTTCTGGGCAACTACAATGCTGACGGTGACAAAAAAACCGGTTCAGCAACCGCTCCCGACAATGGCAACGAGAAACCAGCGGCACTGGTAGCAGACGCAATCACGATCTTAAGTACCAAGTGGGAAGACAAAAATTATGACGAGAAGTCAAAAAATAAATACGGTGACCGCGATGCCGATTTCACCGAAGTCTCGGCAGCCTTTCTAACCGGCCAAAGTGCGACAATACCTGGCGCGGGTAAATACAGTGGTGGAGTTCACAATTTTCCCCGTTTTCTGGAAAAATGGTCTGGCGAGGAATTCCGCTACCGTGGTTCCCTCGTCTCTCTCTTTCAAAGTGAGGTCAACTGGAAACATATGACTGACAAGCAGAATTGGTATAGTCCCCCTAAACGAAATTGGGGGTTCTCTTCAATATTCGAAAACGGCAACTTTCCCCCTGGAACTCCCTTGGTTCGAGACTTCAGAAGAAAACATTTCCGTTTTGTATCAAAGACCGAATACGCCGCATTGACCACGAAGCCCTAAGTAGTGTGCTAGCATACGAAAGCCTCTTCGGTCCAGCAAAGTGGTCAGGACCAGGTAGCGTCCAGCTTCTTTCCTATTCGTTGGGAGGGCGATAGAAACTGCGTTGGATCAATTTAAAAGTAAGCGGCCCTGTCGATACTGATAGAAAGCATTGACTTGAAACAGGGCATGGCAAAATCCCGGCATGAACGGTAGAAATTGATTGAAGAAAGGCGTAGTATATTATCAACTACGCATCATGCCAACGGCGGAAGAGATCCTTACCGAGAACGAACAACTCAAGAATCAGTTGTCGAAACGCGAGCAGCGTATCGCCGAGTTGGAGGCACAGATCGCCTGGATTCGCAGGCAGGTGTTTGCTGGCGGAAAATCCGAAAAGATGGACCCTGCCCAACTGGAGCTGATGCTCAATGGACTGAAGGCCCTACAGGCCGCCCTGACCGGGGAAAAACCAAACGATCGCCATAGAACGCAACAAGCCTGCCGGTCGAAAGAGCCGTGAGCACAACTACGAAAACCTTCCACTCCTTGAAGAAAAAGTCATCGAGCCGAATGAAGTGAAAGCCCATTCCGAAGCCTACGAGCGGATCAACCAGAAAGAGACTTTTGAAATCAAGGTGGATCCGCCGAAGTGCTAACGTTGCAGAATCCTCCGCCCGAAGTATCGGCATAAGCAGGACAAGAGTCATCCACCGATGGTGGTACCGGCTACCATGCGCGAGGTGGAAGGTCTGACATCCACTGAACTGCTCATTTAAATCGCGGTGAGCAAATACCTCGATCACCTTCCGCTTTACCGACAATGCGCAATCTACAAGCGGCATGGTTTTGGCGTTGCCCGGCAAAAGGTCGTGCGCTGGGTGGAGATAATAGCCCAATGGCTCAAGCCTATTTACAACCATATGGACAGGAACTTTTGGCCGGCGATTATAGCCAAGCAGATGAAACGCCGATTAAATATTGCGACCCCGACAACGGGGAAAAGAAAACCGGTCAAGGTTCCCTGTGTGGCTACTCCCAGCCCGGCGGCAGTGTGTAAAATCGCAGCAACCGCTCCCGTTACCACCTGAATGTGACCGCCTTCCTTGAAGGTTACGAAGGTCTGCTACAAAACGATACTTACGACGCTTATATCCAGTTCGCCGCCCGCGACGAAAGCGTGACACTGAACGGTTGCATGGCCCATCCACGCCGAAGGTTTTACGACGCCCAGGACCAACATCCCCGCGAGAGCGCCCAGGTGCACAAACTCATCGCCAGACTCTACCAGGTTGACCAATCTATCTGCGAAGAGCCTATACTACTTGAGAAGGTATGCCAGTAAGGTCAAGAACACGCACTCAACACCCACCGGCGGCTCAGACGACTATCGGAAATTCTGCGTCAACGGACATTGCCCAAAAGCCAACTCGGCAAAGCCTGCGCCAATGCCCTGAACAACTGAGCCTGCTTGAGCCGCTACCTCAATCACGGCCAGGTCGCCATCGAAAACAACGCAATGGAGAATGCGATCAGACCCACAGCTATCGGTAAAAAGAACTGGCTGTTCGTCGGACATCCCAGGCCGGCGAACGTGCCGCGGTTCTTTACTCCATCCTCATCAGTTGCCAACGCCTCGAGATCAGATATCACCGGTTATCTCATGAAGGTCCTCTCCATCGATACCCGCGTGGCCCGGGACGATCAACTCGCCGCGCTCAACTCGGCTCGCTGGAAAACAAGCAAACTCAAACTGAGCGGCAGATTTTGAGCCGCTTAAAAGATGTCGGTTAAGTCCATTCGTTAAACATAGGTACCCTATTTAAAAAGTGTAGATGCTATTCATGAAAACGCTTCTAGAGCTTCTGAGTCCTTGCTACTCAATAGTGTTCTAACTGCTTGCATCCCAGTAGAATGCAATATCCATTCCGAAAGTACAAGTTATTTTTAGGAATTCACAAACACTCCCTAATCCGTTTTTCCAAGTGAGCGTTGAACTCTTTTTGATCTAACTTGAAGACATTCCATCAAAGTATGAAAACGAACGTATGTTATCCACCTCCGAAGGTTCACCCAAACTAATTACGATCTGTATCTAAAGGGTCTTCGGCGTTATAAAAAGTACTCTCATAAACTCCTTTTCCTCAGAGTCATTCACTTCCAAATTCGGACGCCAGACTCAATATATTCAATACCTGATCGTATAAGTATCATTCAGGTTCCCTCCATCCTCCAACACCTGAGAAAACAACCCTTTTTTGCGTCCTCCACTACCCTCTTTATGATTCCCGTTCACCGTCCTCCGAACCGAAATCTCAGTGCTGCCAGTTAGCCCAAAGAGGTTATGTAAAATTTCGTTTACATACATGAAGTGAAGCCCTCATTTACGATCTTCATACAATCGGAAATCACTCACTGTTTACTAAAAAAGGTGTGAAATAAACGATGGTAGGTGGCTTCGATCACAAATTTCCAACTACATTATCGAATAGGAAAAACTTTTGGATAGGTGAAATCGAAATGAAAAAGAAAGAGTTGGTAGGATTCACGCTCGTCGAGGTGGTAGTCGGAATGGTGGTATTTGCGATCTTAGCGACATCGAGTTCCGTAGCTTTCGTTCAAACGCAAAAACTGGCTCACGCTAACATTATGCACAATACCGCTCGAACGGTTCTTCAGGGATACGTGGAGCAGATAAAAGGGGTGCAATACTACAAGCTCCTTGAAGCGATGGCAGACCCTTCAACCGTTCCACTTCCAACCAAGAGTATCTCCTCACTTGCCACGGGATCAGACATCCAAATATCAGATACACTTTTTTTAAACAGTGAGAACCACAAAGAAGTACTCATCGATCTCATCGATCGCGGTGGAGGCACCTACGAAGAACACACGATGGACCTGTATGTTACACCCTCCGTTAATAATATCGCGAGCACCGCAGGCATCGATGCGTTGGAGTTCACGCTAAACTTCCGCTACGATTCCCTGTTCAAAGGCATAAACGCATCCCACGCTGGCAGTGTCCGCTTTATCAAAACTTCCGTATCGGAATTCTAATCATGAAAGAAAGCAAACAAAGAAACCCGGCGGACATCAAGACCAGAAAAAGAAAACTAGGATTTTCGCTTCCTGAAATGATGGTGGCATTGAGTATTTTTTCCATGGTTTCCGGCGGCTTGCTGTCGTTCCACATTCAGATGGTAAAAGGGGGACTCTTCAGCGAACAAAAAAACCGTATTAATCGAGATATTCGCACCGTAACCAATGAGTTTAACGACGTGTCCAAGGAGGCTAACTATTTCATGTTGTATGATAGCTTCGATACCCAATCCAGAGATTCTCAAGACGATAGGCTGTTTAGTAATCGATCAGGAGACTTCGTTGTCTTCGTCTACACCAGTCCGAACTCAGGCACCTTCGGTAGTCAACCCGTCGAAAGAATCGTCGGATATTTCAGAAGGGCGCAAGATCTCGACGACGTAACGAACGTGGGTCCAGTCATGAAGTTCGACATTACCTTTAGCTCTCCCGTGGATGTCGGAGATACCGGTACATCGACCCTTGAAGACCTCTACCCTGCTTCAGGCGGTTCCTACGAAGAGGTTGTGGAACTCTCCAAAGGGCTCGCGAACGGAAAAATGTTCTACAATTTTGAGAAGAAAAGCATTATGGTGAATGGACAGATCTACCACGGTCTTTCTGGAAACAGAGTCACTGATACCTACAACTTCACCATTTCTCCAAGAGGATAAACACTATGAAAAATCGGGTAATGATTCCTAAGAAAAAGCGAGGTTCGATTTTGGTAATCGGCCTCATATTCGGTTCCCTTCTGCTCCTCTCCGCGGGCGTTCTGCTTCGATACGGTGTAACGGAAAAAATCATAAACGAACGTCACTTTTTACGCATGGAGGCCCAAAATGCCGCCGAGGCAGTCGTCGAGTACGGATTCGCTGAGTTGAAAGACCGGTGGGAAAACAAAACCTCTTTTGCATCCGACGAACTATCAACTTCCCCGCTTACACTTCCCAGCACCGTTTCAACATTCTTCAATGGTTCAAACATAGATTTAACCTCACTCGCTATCACCGGCGGACAAGTCTCAACCGGACGTTGGGTATACATTGACCCGAACGACCCCGTCAACCAGTTGGACCCACAAAAACAGAAACTGGTTTTTTCACGGGACGTTGTTGTCTACGGAAAAGCGAGCGCTAAACCACCAGTTGGTATGGGCAACAAAGACCCTTTAGATGTCTACTGCGCACAGACACTCCAAGTTAGAGACTCCCCACTTTTTGGTCATGCTATTTTCTACAATATGGATCTGGAGTTCCATCCGGGTCCCTATATGGATGTGGTTGGCCCGGTTCACACTAACGGAGACATCTTCGTGCAATCCGCTGGCGGTATCAAGTTTCATTCAACACTCATGTCGGGAGGAGATATTTTTCATGGCTATAAAAAGGATATGGCACGTTCCTCCAATCATCTGAATTCCGTTAAGATCAAAACTCCGGGAGGCTCCTTTGAAGACATGTATAAGGGCAGCGGAGACAAGATGGCAGACAGCAGTTATTACGATAGCAATATGGGAGATGACTGGAAAGACGGTGCTGAAAATCGATGGGACGGCATGGTTGGGTCTAAAGCTCATGAGGTACCCAAAATGAAACCTATGAGCATCGATGACTACATCCCCGATGATCCCGCGACATCAGCGGATGAGACGCGCAATCCAGCCTACGCATTAATAGAACCTCAATTGCCTTCCAGTCACGGCGACTACAAAGGCGTCGTGGTTCAGGCTGAACAATTCTCATACAAGGCAGGCTTGGTTTTACGTGTAAAGGAGAACCCATCTACACCAAGCGGATACGACTACGACTTCGTTACCTATCAAAGAACTGCCCCAGCCAAACCCAACAGTACCAGAGTTCTTGAGTCGGATGGGCGGCCTAAAGAGGTGCTTCTCGACAAAACTAATTTGCCTGCCGGGCTTGTCACAATTGAAAAATACGCAGAGGACGGAAGCGGAACACCGACCAGTGGATTTTACGACAAACGCCAATTGGAAACGATGGACGTAATCGAGCTCGATATCGATCTACTGCGGTCGACGGTTGACGACACCGACCCCGACTACGACTCTTCCGCCTGGAACAATACGTATAAACTTACGTCCGGCCAATATGATTGGAATGGAATCATGTATGTGGAAACACCTTACAGCAACTCCAGCGCCGGTCGACCAGACAAAGTCCGCCCAGCTAAATCAGGGATCGCCGTGCGGCTGAAAAATGGCAAAGAGATCCCTTCTCCTTCAAGCGCCGTGGATCCTGGATTTACGTTGGCGACCAACGCACCGCTTTACGTACTGGGCGACTACAACGCCGACGGCAATTCATCTACAGGCTCGGCTACATCTCCAGACAATTCATCTGAGAAGCCTGCTGCGCTGATAGCAGACGCGATCACGATATTGAGCAATGAATGGCAAGACCAAGACTTTGATGCAAAGTCCAAGATGGGAACTTCCAACCGAAAGGCGAAATTCACAGAGGTGGCTGCGGCCTTTCTGACCGGTCAATCACCTACCATCCCGAACTCGGATAACTTCAGCGGCGGTGTACACAATTTTCCTCGTTTTCTGGAAAAATGGTCGGGCGTTGAATTCCGTTACAGGGGATCACTGGTAGCTCTTTTTGAAAGTGAAGTAAACTGGAGGCACATGCGCCCAAACTTCGGCAGTTGGTATAGTCCCCCTATAAGAAACTGGGGCTTTTCAACGATTTTTGCCAATGGTCAATACCCCCCGGGCACTCCCAACACCCGAGACTTTCGTCGAAGAAATTTTAAGTTTATCTCAGAATCTGAATACTTGACAGCACTCGCTGACCTATAATGCAAATTTATGAAATTCGTCGTATGTATCGCTTCTCTTTTGGTTCTCATCACCGGTTTACTTCCGCTAAGGTTACAGGCGACAGAGCTCATGACACCTTTGTTTTGGCCGAATAGTAAACTCATACCGATTCAGTTAGGGAATAAAGAGGTAGTAAGTGACGGTCTTGAGTTCTCGATTGTAGAATTTAAGAACGCCGTTTTGCCCTTTTATGCCAGCTCAATGTCGGACTGGAGAGCGACTCAATCTCTAACCTACAGAAACGCATCTGTCGCACTATGTCATGCATACAATCCCTCACTCAAAACCGGTGTTTCGATAATACCCTGTAACGACTGGCTCGGGAAACTGGATACCCAGACACTCAATCGCTATGTTGCCTCGCTTCGAAATCTCAACAAAGAACGATTCATGCTACTCAATGCAGATACCGATTTTGCTCCCATTTACGGTTCTGGTTTTCTCCTGGGAAATCCTTATAGGCTCGTTCATTACGAGATAGAACCGGTGGAGGAAACTGAGCCAACCATGCAAATCTGGGACCTCATCGCTGAAGAAGACGGGAAACTGATTGTGTTGAGTTTTGAATGCCCCAAGTCTCTGGCTGCTAGAAATACAGGAACCCCCCTCGTCTTCCTTTCTTCGATTTCCCGCTCAGAAGACCTTCCCTAGTCAATTTCTGGTGGTCATTGACAATTAGGATCACCCTCACAATAAGTGACCGTATGAAAGTCATTCGATCACAAAGCGCAGGATTCTGCTGGGGAGTCGAACGCGCGATTGATATAGCCGCGAAGTTTGCCGACGAAGGCCGTCATCCTGTCTACACGGATGGACCCCTTATCCATAACAAACAAATGATGGATAAGCTCACTCAGAAAGGCATTCGCGAGGTAGGAGACTACCAAAGCACCACCGCAGTTGAGGTTTCACACAAAGAAGACGACGAACCCATCATGGTTGTTCGGGCACATGGTATTTCTCCAGAACGCAGAAAGTATCTAAAGAGCCTCGATATGGAGTTCCGCGATGCAACCTGCCCGGATGTGGGAATCATCGCTGGAAAAATCCGTCTCCATGCAAAGAAAAACTTTTCGACCGTGATCTTTGGTGACCCCAAACACCCGGAGGTCATGGGTTTGATGGGCTATACCGAAGGGAAAGGCCATGTTATCCAGTCGAAGGAGGATATCGACGCCCTTCCGAAAATGGAAAAAGTGTGTTTGGTCTCTCAATCAACCATGTTCACCCATGAGTTCGCTGAACTTTCGGATCATCTGAGGAAGGATTATCCTGACGCTGCGGTGATTGACACCATCTGTGGAGCTACCAAAGAAAGACAGACCGGTGTCGTCGAGCTCGCAAATGAAGGCGCAGAAGCAATCGTCGTAATCGGCGGTAAACACTCAGCCAACACCCGAAAACTGGCATTGTTAGCTCAACAACAAAAATTACCCACCTACCATATCGAAACCTGGGATGATCTCGATGTGGAAGAATTGAAGAATTTCCAAATCGTCGGGGTAACCGCAGGTGCATCAACTCCTGACTTCATCATAGACGACGTCTGCAAGAAACTGAAAACGCTTTAGAGGTTTTCCTTCAACCAGCTGATGAGTTGTTGAAGTGCTTTTGCGCGGTGACTGATCCTGGACTTCACCGACCAATCTAATTCGCCAAACGTTTTTTCGTATCCCTCCGGAATAAAAGCGGGGTCATAACCGAATCCGTTCTTTCCCCGAGACTCGGGAACCAAGGTTCCGCGACAGATATCCGAAAACGTAACTTGGTTTCCCTTATGATCGACCAGCACCAGACTGCAGGCGAATTGAGCGCCCCGATCATCCTTGGGCACCTGCGAGATCAGTATCAGTAGCTTCGTCAGGTTGGCGCCATCCGAAGCCCCTTCACCAGCAAATCGAGCAGAGTAGATCCCAGGCCCTCCGTCCAAGGCGTCCACTTCAATCCCGCTATCATCTGCTAAAGCGAATTCACCCTCTTTCAGGCGATCTGCCAGCGCCATAACCTTCAATGTGGCATTCCCAACAAAGGTATCCTCTGTCTCTTCGACGTCCGGCATTCCACCGATCGGCGCAGCACTCGAGACTTTTACTGGAAGATTCTCCCGTTCGAACATAGCCGAAAGCTCTTCCACTTTGTGGGCGTTATTCGTCGCCAAATATATCGTCGTCATCGTTAGGAATAATCTATAAATCCTCGCATCAGTTGGTCCTCATCAAAACTGCCGTGCACCACATCAGTCAAAGTGTAGGCGGAACCCATAGTATCAACCCTACGTCCACCAATGAAAGACTTTGCTTCGTGGTCGGCCAGAAACTTCGGAGCACGATAACTAAACAGATAGTGAAGTTGTTTGTATCTAATTAAATCACTCAGCAACCCAGCCCCCCCTTCAAAGTATATAGCCGTAACAGCTTCTTCGATACAGCGGGAAGTAAAGGCCGTCCAGAAAGCTTGCTCACGTTCGGAAAAATTCCAAACCCGTATTCCATGACGTCGAAAACCATCGACACCCTCAGCTCCGGATTGGGTAACTAGTATCGTTTTGTCTTTGAATGAATCGTTGTAAACCCTGTAGCGCCCCATTCCCGTTAGCGTTCCCAAATGACGGTCAAAAACGAAACGCGTCGGACAATGAACGGCAGCTCCACTTCGAGAGGTCAGACTTGGATCATCTGCTATGACGGTTCCCGCTCCAACGGCGATCGTTGGAAAATAATGCCTCCAACGCATAACGTCTGCCCTCGCGGTTTCTCCGGTTATCCACTTGGAATGGCCGGTTCGTGTGGCAATCTTTCCATCAAGCGTTGTCGCAGTCTTTGCGGCCAAAAAAGGGCGCTCATGGACAGCGCAATGATTGAAAATCAAATTTAAGTCCTCACACTCCTTGGTAAGAACACCCGTTTCGACCATTAACCCCGCATCTCTCAGGATGTCCACGCCACGTCCTTCATGACGCTTATCGGGGTCTATCGCTCCGATCACAACGTGCTGGAGTCCACTTTCAAGGATCGCCTCAGTACAGGGCCCTGTCTTTCCTGTGCTACTACAAGGCTCCAACGTTACGTAGAGCGTAGCGTCTCGTTTCGGTTTCCTCCCCAGATTTTTGAGTGCGTTTACTTCAGCATGTGCACCACCAAAGAACTCGTAGTGTCCACGACTTACGATATTTCCATCTTCTACGATGACCGCGCCCACCAAGGCCCCGGCACCAACATTGCCCCACCCCCTTCGGGCTTCCAACAAGGCCTGTTTCATAAAACCCGTATCTGCCATGCTAGGGTCGAACATGAGGATTCGATGCTTTTTCCCGAGCAACCGTGGTCACCGGTCCGTGACCAGACAGTAGCTGTGTTTCGTCGGGAAGTGAATAAATCTGAGTACGAATAGAGTTTTCCAGAACTTTCATACTACCACCGGGCAAGTCCGTTCTACCGATGCTGCCAGCGAAGATCGCATCTCCAACCACAGCAAGTTCCAGTTCAGGAATATAAAACAACACATTCCCCGGACAGTGCCCCGGCACATGACGCACCTGTGTCTTGCGCCCCAGAACCTCCAGTCCATCCCCCAACTCCAGCCAATGATCAATCTTAACTGACTTGAGAGTCGTGTCTCCGAAGAAAAAGGAACTCTGCTTCTCAGCTTCTTCAAAAAGTTCTCGATCATCCTTGTGTCCGTAAACCGGCACGCCCGCCTCAGCAAATCGCCACGCATCGATCATGTGGTCCCAGTGCCCATGAGTAAGGAAGAGCGCATCCAGTTCGAATGGGTGCTCCTTTTGAATGTGTTCTACGAGCTCAAATGCGCGCTCCGGCGCATCGAACACCACGGCCTTACCTGTCTCTTCGTCTAAAAAGAGATACATGTT
Source organism: uncultured Opitutaceae bacterium (assembly GCA_964352065.1). Lineage (GTDB taxonomy): Bacteria > Verrucomicrobiota > Verrucomicrobiia > Opitutales > UBA2995 > UBA2995. The sequence continues at coordinate 49,659 of CAYGQM010000033.1, read as the reverse complement.
GGTTGCTGCCATGCCTAACTCCTGGCTGAAAAATTTCATTCCTGCCACATTGCGGACAGCTATCAGCGAATCAATTTAAAAGCTCTCAGGCTATCTTACTCCCGAGGACTAATTCCTTGATTTCAGTTCGGGAACTTGCGAGGGTCCCTCGCTTTTCAAAAGACCCACAAGACACCCGAATTCCTATGAATACTCTTAAATTTGCTGTATTACCTGGCGACGGCATCGGCCCCGAAGTGATGCAAGTTGCGTTGAATGTGCTACAAGTAGTAGCTGATAAACACCAGTTCAAGCTGGATTACGAACAGGCGGACGTTGGTGGTATCGCAATCGACAACCACGGTGAAGCCCTTCCGCAGTCAACTCTTGAGGTCTGTCAGGCAGCTGATGCCATCCTATTCGGATCGGTGGGAGGCCCCAAATGGGAATCGCTTCCACCCAAAGAGCAACCGGAACGTGCAGCCCTCCTTCCGATTCGTAAGGCCTTCTCTCTTTTTGCAAATATTCGTCCAGGACTTCTTTACTCAGAACTGACAGAGGCATCCCCACTCAAGACCGAACGCATTCCAAACGGCATAGATATCGTCTGTATTCGTGAATTGACCGGCGGTATCTATTTCGGCCAACCGAAAGAAACTACCACGTTAGAAGACGGTGACATTCAAGCAATTGACACCATGGTTTACAAGAAATCCGAGATTGAGCGTATAGCCGATGTTGCGATTGCCACCGCTCGTTCGCGCGGAAAGAAACTATGCTCCGTAGACAAAGCTAACGTCCTCGAAACCTCGGTACTCTGGAGAAAAACCGTCACTGAATACGTCGCCGCCAACGCTCCCGAGCTCGAGCTTTCCCACATGTATGTGGATAATGCCGCTATGCAGCTGGCCCGCGATCCCAATCAATTCGACGTGCTTTTCACAGAAAACATGTTTGGAGACATTCTTTCCGACGAGATGGCTGTCATCTGTGGTTCATTGGGCATGCTGGCGTCTGCGAGCCTGGGAGCGGGACACAATTCGATTGGTCAACCCTTCGGTCTTTTCGAACCAGCGGGCGGCACAGCACCGGATATTGCGGGTCAAAATCTAGCTAACCCCTGTGCTCAGGTACTGAGCGCAGCGCTCATGTTGCGTTACAGTTTCGGCCTCGATACCATTGCCACCCAGATCGAAAACGCGGTGAAATCGGCTGTAAAAGGGGGTGTTCGAACGGGAGATATCGCATTTGGAGCCAAAGCAGCCTCCACGACCGACATGGAATCCGCAATCATCGCCGCTTTATAAAAAAATACTAAACCTTCGCTTGGGGATGCCATTCCCCCAAGCTGATCAAAATAATGTTGTCCTGTTCCCCGGTCTCAAGCTGAGTCCATTCGGTCAATCGTTTTAGCCATGACATCCGCAGAAATCCGTCAGTCCTTCCTCGACTTCTTTAAATCCAAAGAACACGAGATCGTCGCCTCCGCACCGCTGCTACCGACAGCTCCGAACCTGTTATTTACAAATGCAGGCATGAACCCATTTGTGCCCTATTTTCTAGGTGAGCGTACGGCTACAAGCAAACGCATTGCAGACGCTCAGAAGTGCATTCGAGCTGGCGGAAAACACAACGATCTGGAGGACGTAGGATTCGACACCTACCACCAAACATTTTTTGAAATGTTGGGTAACTGGTCGTTCGGAGACTATTTCAAACAAGAAGCCATCGAATGGGGATGGGAACTACTGACAGACGTTTGGAAATTCCCGAAAGAACGGCTCTACGCCACGGTTTACAAACCCGGTGAAGGCGAGCCGGCCAAGTTCGACCAGGAAGCTTACGATTTCTGGAAAGCTATCTTCGAGAAAGAGGGATTGGATCCCAAGGTCCACATCGTCTATGGTGACAAAAAAGACAATTTCTGGATGATGGGCGAGACAGGACCCTGTGGACCCTGTAGCGAAATCCATATGGATCTCACTCCGCAAGGAGACACCCAGGGTAACCTGGTCAACAAAGACTCCCCTCTCTGCATCGAAATCTGGAATCTCGTCTTCATCCAATTCAACGCGACGCCTTTAGGCACATATATCCCCTTGGCTTCCAAACACGTGGATACGGGAATGGGCTTCGAACGGGTGTGCGGTATAATGGGCACAACCAAGAACTTTACCGACTACAGTCAGGCACCCGCCAATTACAATTGCGATCTGTTTGAGGGCATCTTCACGACCCTGAGCGAAATGTCCGGCAAAGTATACAAGGGCACGCTTCCAAAGTCTCCGCAAAAGATGTCGGAACAAGAATCGATAGACGTCGCCTTCCGGGTAATCGCCGACCACATTCGAACGCTATCCTGTTCGATCGCGGATGGGATTCTACCCGGGAATGAGGGACGTAACTACGTACTTCGGCGCATTCTTCGGAGAGCGATTATGTTTGGAAATCAGTTGGGACTTAGAACGGGATTCTTTGAGAAGCTCGTCAGTTCAGTCGCAGATATACTGGGGCCCGTCTATCCTGAGTTGATTGAACAAAAGGAGATCATCGAAAAGGTCATTCGTTCTGAAGAAGAAGCCTTCGGAAAGACTCTGGACCGTGGACTGGCACTGCTCGAACGCGTAACCCAGGACGGATCCGGTATCATAGAAGGCAACGCAGCCTTCACACTCTACGACACCTATGGATTTCCATTGGACCTCACGCAACTCATCGCCCGTGAGCGGGGACTAGCGGTCGATGTCGATGGATTTGACAAGGCCATGAAGGCGCAGCGCAAGCGCTCTCAGGAAGCGCAAAAGAAAAGCGTTATTGAAGTGCTTGGAGACAACGACGAGGAAGCCACTGACTTTGTCGGTTACGACATCAAGAACCTAATTAACTACGAGACCACCGTTCAGAATATTTTTGAACAGGAAGGTCATTCAACCGTCCTACTGGAACGCACTCCCTTCTACGCTGAGATGGGGGGCCAGATCGGAGACACGGGAATCCTGCAGGCAGGGGCCAAGACTTTCAAAATTGTCGATACGACACGTGACCCGCATGGACATATCTTACACAAAATCGAAGGGGTTGTAGATTTCATCAAGGACGAGCCCGTTACAGTATCGGTAGATGCCAAACGCAGACTTGCCATTCAACGCAACCACTCGGCAACGCACCTGATGCACTTCGCATTGCGGAAAGTTCTCGGGACTCATATACGACAGGCAGGTTCGCTAGTAGAGCCAAACCGCCTGAGATTCGACTTCAATCATTTCGAAGCAGTATCGACCGAACAACTACAGGAAGTCGAACGGATCGTGAACGAGCTTGTCTATAAAAACACCACGATCAATTGGTATGAAGTACCGTTTGATCAAAAGCCGGATGAAGTCATCGCCCAATTCGGAGAAAAATACGGCGACGTCGTGCGGGTTGTAGACATCGGCGCGTACTCACTGGAGCTGTGCGCAGGCACCCATTCCCGTGCCACCGGTGAAATCGGGTTTTTTAAAATATTGTCCGAGTCAGCGATTGCGGCCGGAACTCGCCGAATAGAGGCGATCGTGGGTGAATCCTCTTTCGACTATATCGAAGAACAAATCGGTTCGCTGCACGCCGTTTCCCAGCAGTTGTCCTGCCCCCCAGGAGAAGTAAACAGCCGGTTGGAAGCATTACTCAAAGAGAAAGCCACTCTGCAAAAGGAACTTAAAAAATTCCAACAAAAAGCTTCGGCAAACCAAGCCACAGACCTCGCAGACGATGCACAAGATAGAGAAGGATTGAAATGGGTGGTGAAGAAAGTTCAGGTCGCAAATCCGAATGATGTGCGAGCCCTGGCTGTTCAAATCTCCAAATCAATTGGCGAAGGTGTTGTCGTTCTAGCTGGCGTCTTCGGTGATAAAGTAACGGTGCTCGCACTTTCTACTCCTCAAGCCATAGAAGCCGGCCATAAAGCAGGAGAAATAGTGAAAGCCCTAACCGCAAAACTGGGAGGTTCTGGTGGTGGAAAACCCGATTTTGCAATGGGTGGTGCCAAAGATGTTGAAGGCTTGGACACGGCGTTGAGTGCCATATAGCCCCGCCTAAACGTTTCCCATATTCTTTCGAATAACGTCAGTATTCAAAGTCGACGGCAAATTCTTGTTATTTCCCGCCGTTTTGTAGTATTTGCCGGTCAATTTATCCTTCTCGTACTTGGTAAACCCAGCTTTCTCAACATTCTTATTATCTAGCTTCTTTTCAGTAGCTCCCTCCGTATGCTTAATACCAAGATTCGGGGCCTTCATGACCTTAATGACACGTTCACCGGTTATGGGATGTTCGGTCAGGGTAGGCTCTGTCATGGAATGCTCCACTTCAAAGTATTCGCCTTTGGTTCCGTCTTCATGGACTACGCGGTACGTGTAAACTGGCATAAGTTGGTAGGTAGGATTTACGATAAATCTTCGGACTGAAGCAGACAGTCGTCAAGTTCACTTCTCAAAGCCTCCTCATCCATTCCAATACCTATAAATACGATTTCTTGTCTTCGATCACCGAAAGGCTCCTGCCAGCTACGTTCCACCTCTTCAGGAAACTGATCCCGTTTCACCTGCCCTTTTTCAAATCTTGTCGCCCACCAATCGCCTATAAAATCGCAGCGATTCACGTCGCCGGCTATCGAAACCAACGCCACTTGCTCAGCTCTTTCAGCGATCCATGCAAATCCCTTAGCTCTTAAAAGACCTAGGTGGCTTTTCTCAAGAAATGTGCTTAGGCGAGACGCCTTAAACGGAATGCGTCCACGGTAGATAAATGTCTTCAGTCCATACTTCCGGGTAAAGTCCGGTTCTGCCGCTTTTGGGGACGCAGTAACCGCCTCTGGCTTCATCACATTCGGGTTCTTCTGCAGGGGTTGAAACCGGGGATTGGCCGATTTGCTTTCCTGTTCCAACTCTTGCATCCAACGGGGAGCTCCAATCGTGTCTTCCATCTTAAATGCACGGCTGTTTAGCAGCATGGGAATATCGGTGTCACTTTGCGTCGCCAAGAGGCATTGGGCTCTCGCGTTCAAGCCCGCGACAATACCCACCAGTTGTGCTCCATCCTCATCGGATATTAGATCCTTCTTATTTAAGATGACGAAATCCGCACATTCGATCTGCTCAACCATCAGTTCGAACACCGGTTGCTCCTCGGTTGGCCTGATCAAACCTGCAGTCGTGTCTGAAGCATGGATACGTTTCCATTCTTTGATAAACAAAGATGCATCAATAACCGTCACTAACGCGTTTATAGGCGCGATATCCGCTACTTTTGTACCAAAGAGATCCGGCGAGTAAAACGCCTGAAGAACCTGGGTCGGCTCTGCCACTCCACTCGCTTCAATCACGATGTGGTCTGCACCACTCGTCTTAACTAACTCATCTACAGCATCGGCAAGGTCTCCCGTAATAGAACAACAAATACATCCGTTTGAAAGCTCCACCATCTGGGTCGCGTTATCGTCCAGCTCTTTCAATTGAGTCTTCACCAATGCAGCATCCACATTGATTTCGCCCACATCATTTACCAATAGTGCCAGCTTCATATCACCACATTCAGACAACATTCGATTCAACAGAGTGGTTTTTCCGGATCCAAGGAAACCGGACAATAACGTGACTGGAACAGGTTTGATGAAATTACTCATAGGAGAAATGCATACTGTGATAGAAAACCTCTCCCCCTCAGGTCAACGGGATTGGGTATTATTTACCTTCGGATTTGCAAACGACCCATAAAAATTGGGCACAATTCGCCGATGCTTCCACCATCCGAAAGTGATATTTCTCTATCCCTATAATTATGAATAAGATACAGATCATTCAGTTCTTGGCAGTGATCCTGCAAATGAATCCCGAGATTGTTGGCCAACAACTCAAGCACGATGTCGGTCCTACGTGGCGGACCGACATCGTATCCCTTTTTCAATTGATTCACGGGAGGCAAAACTCAGGATCCAGATAAGCACCCTCATTTACAGTTAACCTTGTTTATGTCCAACAAACCGAAATACGAAGGAAAATGGCTCAGCTTTTGTTCCGTGCCGTTTACCAACACGGCGGGCCAATCACGGGAATGGGAGTATGCCACCCGCGTAGGATCACCAGAAGCAGTCAGTATCATCGCAATACAAGACGGTGAGAACCCCGCGATCATTTTGGTGAAGCAATTCAGGCCCCCCATCAACAATTTCGCACTGGAACTACCCGCCGGCTTGGTGGATGCCGGAGAATCCATCGAAGCAGCAGCTCTGAGAGAGCTTGAGGAAGAAACCGGTTTTGTTGGTCACGTGGTTCACGTGGGACCTTCAATTTACAGCTCACCTGGACTCACCGACGAGCAGGTATCCCTAGTCACCATCAAAGCAACAGAACACGTCGAAACGAAAAACGAGCCTGATGAGGCCATCGAAATTATTGCGCTACCGCTCAAGAATCTGCTGACGCACCTTGCAAGAATCGATTCGGAAGGAACTTCAATCGACGCAAAACTCTGGTCCTTGGCACAGGGCCTGAGCTGGAATCTCCCGACCTAGCAATGCACTTGCTCAAAAAATGCTTTGAGCTTTTCCCCATCCTTAATACCAGGATCGGATTCCAGTCCACTACTGGCATCGACCACCACAGGATGCGCTACTCTAAGCGCATCGCTTATATTATCGGGACTCAATCCACCAGCCAGGATCCAGGTTTTTTCAGGATAATCACTTCGCAAACGATCGAATCCGATCCAATCTCCTATCTTACCGCTTCCGCCAAACCCGTCTGCTTGATAGGTATCTATTAAAAAGGTATCTGCATATTCGAACAACGACTCAGGAAAGAGCGTTCCCGGAGGCAGCTTAGGTGCAAGCCACAAGTGTTGTCGCCCTACTAATTGAGAAATATCACTCAAATACGCAGCATCATGAATATCGGAAAAATGGACTTGGAAATAATCGAATCCAGCCGCCATTTGATTCCGTAAACGGTCAACTGAAGGACGAACATCCACAGCCACACGAAAACTATCCGGTAGATTCTTCTTCAAACCGAGAAAATCCTCCAGAGTAATCGCTCGGGGAGACTTCGGGTAGAGTATAAATCCCAGATAAGTCGCCCCCAAGGAGACAGCGAGACGGCCATCTCCCACACGAGTTATTCCACAAATCTTTACCCGCGTGGCACTCATCCTCTAAATGAGTTTACCGTTTCAATGACGTAGTCTACCTGCTCATCTTCCATCTCAGGATACACCGGTAGGTTTATGATTTCCTGGCAGGTTTTTTCTGCCACAGGAAACGCACCTTCTTTATAACCTAAGCCTTCGAAAACAGGTTGCAGATGCAAAGGTCTCGGATAAAACAATCCAGTCGCAATATCACGGTCGTTTAAGTGCTTCACCAACGCATCACGATTTTCGTGGCACACTGAAAATTGGTGATAAACACTGGGGGCATGCTCCAAAACAGGAGGAACCCGCAATCCATCAAGTTGAAAACCTTCAATATAACGGGCGGCAATAGCCTGCCTTCTTTCCGTCCATGCCTTTAGATACTTCGCTTTGACATTTAGCAACGCACCCGCAAAGCCCTCCATTCTATAATTATAACCAATATCCGAATACGTATATCGATCCGGCATCGCATGATTGCGCAATAGTCTCATGTGATCAGAAAGCTTTTTATCCTTCGAAACACACAACCCTCCTTCAGTTAGCCCACCCAGATTCTTGGTCGGATAAAAAGAGGAAGCACCACAATCACCAATCAAGCCTGTGGGGATTCCCTTGTAGGTCGCCAAATGGGACTGCGCACAGTCTTCGATCAACTTTAAGCCATATTTCTCAGACAGAGCCACAAACTCATCCATAGGCGCAGGTTGTCCAAACAAGTGAACCACTATGATCGCCTTAGTTTTGTCCGTAATTGCGGCCTCTACCTTGACTGGATCCAGATTGTAGGTCGCAGGATCGATATCTGCAAAAACTGGAATCGCCTTTTCGTAGCTGATACACCATGCTGAAGCCATAAACGTAAACGGGGTCGTAATAACTTCGTCGCCCGGAAATACGTTACAAACGCGGGTGCATAAATGCAGCGCCGATGTACCGCTGTTGATACCGATCACCTCTTCAGCTCCCATCAGCGCAGCAAACGCCTTCTCAAACTTATCCACCTGATTGCCTAAAATAAACTGACCGGAATCCAGTGTTTCTTCGAGCGCAGCCATTAATTCGGGCTTCAGCGTTTGGTGGGTTTCGTGAAAATTCAAAAACGGTACTTTCATAAATGCTACGGCTAATTATTTCGCACCCAACTCCTCGACCATGGCTGCAATCAATCCGTCCAAAGAGGATTTGGAAGCTTCTTTGGTTAACGGTAGGTGGACCTCCTTCATCACTTTGCTCGTCTGAGGTCCGATACTGAAAGTCTTGGGAATCACGGCACCTTCAACCAATTGCAGAGATCGGGCCTGTTTCACAAAAGAACGGGCCGTCGAACCGCTGGTAAAAGTGATCGCGTGGGCCCCCAATTCACGAAACTTCGTCGCTGCTGGATTATTCGAAAGGTCAGTTGGCTCTGTCCTGTAGACCTCAAAACGGTCGATGATCGCCCACTTTTCCTCCAAGGGTTTTATGAGATCATCCGTCCCCAAATTTCCCTTAACAATCAATAACTTAGCATGCTCAATACTACCCGTTTCTATCAGCGCATCAGCCAATTCAGGTCCGGTATATTTCTCAGGCATGACCTCTACTTCCAGGTGGAGTTTCTCAATCTCCCTGGCAGTTGCCGGTCCCACCGCGGCGATACGCATGAAGCCCATCGATCGAAGGTCTTTGAACTCTTTTAGAAAAGCTTCGAAGAAAAAGCGGACGCCATTCGGGCTGGAGAAAACGATCCAATCGTAGGATCCCAGCTCTTCGAATATTTCCGTTTTAACTGTTTCCTCGACCGCCGAACGCACCTGAATCAAGGGAAGTTCCAAAACATCTGCGCCCAGGCGCTGAAGTCGGCTCTTGAGTTCACCGGACTGCTCCCGGGTTCTCGTTACGGCAACCCGCTTGCCAAACAGCGGCTTCTGTTCAAACCACGAATGCTTCGGAGCATCTCTCACGACATCGCCTATAATGATCATCGCTGGCGGCTTTATCCCACTATCTTTCACTTTTTCTGCAATAGTGCCTAAATCCCCAATACAGCTTTCCTGAGTCGGCAGTGTTGCCCATCTAACAATGGCCACAGGCGTATTGGAATCCATTCCAGCGTTGAGCAATTCGGTTGTAATATGATTGATCTTGGTAAGTCCCATATAAATGCAAAGAGTGGCGTCGAGCTTTGCATATTGCGCCCAGTCAACGACCGTTTCCTGCTTTTCGGGATCTTCATGCCCAGTAACTAATATGATCGCGGAGCTGTCTTTCCGATGTGACAAAGGAATCCCCAATGAAGCTGCAGCCCCCATAGAGGCGGTCACTCCAGGGACGATCTCAAAACCGATTCCCGATTCTGCAAGTGCATCTGCTTCTTCACCACCCCTGCCAAAGATAAACGGATCACCGCCTTTAAGCCTCACGACCATCATACCCTCACGAGCGTAGTTGATAAGGAGTTTCTCAATCTCCTCTTGAGGCTTTGAATGATAACCGGAGCGCTTACCCACATAGGTCTTTACGCAGTTAGATTTGGTCCAATCAAGTAGCTCGTCGTATACGAGATAATCGTAGACCAAGACATCACATTGCTGGATCAACTGTTTGCCACGGACGGTTACGAGATCCGATGCGCCAGGGCCTGCCCCCACCAAATATACCATTCCATGGCTCATGAATGAATCTTTCCCAATACGGTCCGTATCGCCTTTCGAACTTCAGCTCGATCCAGTGAATTAAACGTAAGCATAAAACGCCCCGCGTCTTCGTGAAAAGCCATCAAGCTTTTGTTAATAAAGTGAGCTGCGAAGGCGGTTTGGCATCCGCCGTCAACCATTCGAAGAAACTCCCGCTCAATCTCCACTGCCAAATTGGTTTCAGGATCCGTGAGATTCATAAAGCGTTCTTCTTCACCAGCACGGCACTGAAGTGCAATCGCACCTTGACCTACTGCGGGAATCATCTGATTCAAGCTCAAGGGTTCGAATTCCAATGCCTCCCATTCAGTAATTCCGAGTCGTCGCAAACCAGCAGAGGCAAGAATTGTTGCATCCGCTTCACCGTCTTGTATTTTTTTCAGACGGGTTCCCACATTGCCACGAATCTCTACAAACTGAGTATCCGGCAAAAATAGTTTGGCTTGAGCACGGCGTCGTGGACTACCAGTCGCCAAGGTATTAATCCTATCAATTCCAACCCGTTTCACCAATACGTCTTCAACCCTCTCTCGAGGCAGAAAACCCACGATCGCGAGCCCAGGCTCCATTTCTGTCGGCATGTCTTTGGCGGAATGAACAGCCAAATCAGCCTTTCCTTCGAGCAAGGCGACCTCTAATTCCTTAGTAAACAAACCCTTACCGCCTTTTTCTTCCAAGGACCAAGTCAGACGTTGATCTCCGGTTGATGTCATCCGCAATTGAACGACGTCGTTTCCGGGAATGGCTCTACGAATCGCCGCTTCAACTAAATCTGTTTGGGCCAACGCCAAAGGACTCTTACGAGTCGCCAATGTAATGATTTCAGACACGATAATGGTTTTTAAAGTAGCCTTTTATAAAAGAAAAGCGCGAAGACTTTGGGGAGTCTCCGCGCTAATGGTAATAATAAATCTGAAGAGAGACCTAGTATGCGGCTTGAACTCCTTTGATGTTCTTCTTGGAAACCCAAGGCATTAGACCGCGAAGACGTCCACCCACCTTTTCGATCGAGTGTTTCTCACCCGCCTTAAGCAGAGCCTTGTAGTTTGGGAGACCGGCATCGTATTCTTCCACCCATTGCTTGGCAAATTTGCCAGATTGGATTTCCTTCAAAATCTTGCCCATGGCCTTCTTGGTCTGCGCAGTAATCACACGCGGTCCACGGGTGATATCCCCGTATTTTGCTGTTTCTGAAATTGAGAAACGCATACCAGCAACACCTGACTCAACCATCATATCAACGATAAGTTTGAGTTCATGTAAACATTCGAAGTAGGCCATCTCCGGTTGGTAACCCGCTTCTACGAGGGTTTCGTAGCCAGCAGTCACCAAGGCTGAGGCTCCACCACAAAGCACCGCTTGCTCACCGAAGAGATCCGTTTCGGTCTCCTCCTTGAAAGTCGTTTCGATTACTCCAGCACGAGTTCCACCGATTCCTTTGGCCCACGCCAAGGCAATCTTCTTTGCACTTTTAGTTGCGTCGTTATGGATGGCGATGAGAGCAGGAACACCCTTTCCTTCCTGATATTGTATACGAACGGTGTGTCCTGGGCCTTTCGGGGCTACCATGATAACGTCTACGTCCTTAGGAGCCTCAATCAAGCCAAAATGAATCGCGAATCCGTGGGTAAACATAATCGCTTTACCGGGAGTCAGATTAGGCTCGATGTCTTTCTTGAAGACGGCCGCCTGCTTCATATCAGGCACCGCGATCATGATCACGTCGGCGCGCTTAACAGCTTCAGCAGTTTCGAACACTTCGAACCCTTGCTTTCTGGCGACCTCGACGGACTTGCTCTTTTTATAAAGTCCGATGATCACATTGAGACCGCTTTCTTTCAAATTCAAGGCATGGGCATGGCCCTGCGAACCAAAGCCGATCACAGCTAGGGTCTTGCGTTTGATAGATGCGATGTTGGCGTCTTTGTCTTTGTATACTTTCGCTGGCATAATTTACAGAGGCTGTAAGGCTTATTATAAATCCGGGGTTATTTAGCCGGAGAATTGTTCTTAGCTCGTTCCAGAGCGAGTTTACCCGTGCGGGAAAGCTCCAGAATCTCAAATTGCTCGATCATATCTAAAAACGCGCGGACCTTGCCCTCGTCACCGGTCAATTCGAGAATCAAAGAGTCTTTGTGAACATTGATAATCTTCGCACGGAAGATATCACAAATCTGAATAATCTCTGAGCGGCTATCGGAATCTGCTGAAAGTTTAACCAGTAATAATTCACGCTCAACAGCCTCGTCGCGTTTGAAGTCTGTCACTTTAATGACATTCACGAGCTTGTTCAGCTGTTTCAGGATTTGATCCAACGCTGAATCGTCGCCGATTGCAACCACCGTGATCCGAGACAAAGAACTATCATGCGTGGGAGCAACATTCAAAGAGTGAATGTTAAAACCACGGCCACTGAACATGCCTGCCACTCGGGCTAGCACTCCAAATTTGTTTTCTACCAGAACCGATACGGTGTGTTTCATGTATTCAATAAATGGGGATGGTGGGCGAAGACGGACTCGAACCGCCGACCTACTGGGTGTAAACCAGTTGCTCTAACCAAACTGAGCTATTCGCCCCCATAAAGGCTGGATAGGAAGCCATCTGTTGTTTGGGTAATCAAGCACTAAATCCAAAAATCTGGACTTATCCCACAAGCCCAATTTAAAGCCCCGAATATACTACGCATTCACAGCTACCCAACCGCGATCATGGAGCAGCTCAGCGATCTGAACAGCATTCAAAGCGGCCCCCTTCCAAAGCTGATCCCCACTTACCCAAAGCGAAAGCCCGTTGTCGAAAGCAGTATCTTTTCGAATGCGCCCTACCCCACAGTTCACCTTCCCCGAGTAATCGATTGGCATCGGATATTTCAAATGCTCTACGTCATCACAAAGTTCACTACCCGGAAACGCATCAACCGCTGCTTTTGCTTCTGCAACGTCGACCGGCTTTTCGAATTCAGCTTGAATCGACACCGAATGCGCCCGATAGACCGGAACCCTGACACAGGTACAACTCACTCTCACATCCGGAAGGCTCATGATTTTCCGGCCCTCATTCTGCATCTTCATTTCTTCTTTCGTATAACCACTTTCGAGGAACACATCGACGTGAGGAATTACATTGAAAGCGATCTGGTGAGGATAGACCTCCTTGACGATTTCTTCACCATTCACCAGTGACTTAACCTGATTCTCGAGCTCGATAATCGCAGCAGCACCAGTTCCGGATACTGCCTGGTAGGTCGACGCGATGAACCGTTTCAAGCCAAAGATCTGGTGCAGCGGATACAAAGCCATCAAAGCGACGATGGTAGAGCAATTTGGATTGGCAATGATGCCTTTATGCAATCCGGCGGCATCAGGATTAATTTCAGGCACGACCAGAGGAACTTCATCATCCATCCGGAATGCAGAACTGTTGTCCACCACGACGCACCCGCGACGGACGGCTTCAGGGGCCAAAGCCTTCGTGATTCCGGCTCCAGCACTAAACAATGCGATATCCATTCCTTCAAAAGCTTCCGGAGTAGCTTCTTCGACGATCCAGGAATGATCTTTATAGCTTATAGTTTTCCCTTTGGAACGGGCTGACGCCAGTAATCGAAGTTCCCCTATTGGGAATCCGCGTTCATATAAGAGGTGTATGAGTTCCTGCCCCACAGCACCGGTTGCTCCTACGATACCGATCGAATATCCGTTTTCCATAGCTAAAATTAAAACCGAGAGAAATTGGTAGTTTGCTCACTAGAAAGCAAGCGAGGATTGCAAGAAGGCGCCCCCCAAAAAAAGGCCCCGTATGAAAAACCCTTAGGTCCTTCGATCTATCGTTTAATTCTACACTAACAAACCATAGGCGGATTTTCCACTTCCCTGAAAGTCTCCAAAATTTAGCTCATTCGACAAGATCACCTCTTTTCCCCGATTCGAATAGAGTGTGAATACGAAGGGGCCTTTAGGGGAAAACCCTAAAAGCATACCGGAACGGACATTAGAGCAAAGTAGGCATTGCTTTGCGCATTTTTTTGCATCCATATATTCAAATCCAGCCCCGCTATTGAGATCCGCAAAATCTCACCCAGCACAAAAGACCTACCAAGTCTTTCCACTTAATCCTTATCAAACATGTCAATACCACCTGTTTTAGCGCGTGGTGCAAGCGGTATAGAGTTCTTCTCAAATGCCGATTCGACAGCGTCTTTCACGACTCCTGATCCGTATCTTAATGGACTGCCGGACCCGGTTTTCCTTCTACGTCGAGATGGGAGAATTTTGAAAGCAAATGCCCGGGCGCTTTCATGGCTCAACAAACCGTCCAACTTTCAAGCCGAGGGATATCATCTTCATGATCTCATCCAAGCCAATGAATGGCAGGGAGCCATGGGATCTATTGAAGGGAAGCTCATAAGCCGGTTTTTCGGTTCGGGAATAGTACCGCGGAACGTGAATCTGCATCTGGGTATCCAAGGAGAGTGCGAATACACTGACCGTCTCAAGAAGAGTTACGTTTTGGATGTGTCGATGAAACGAATTTATACAGGTGGAAAATCTCTCATTCTCCTAACCGTTCGAGACATCACAGAAGCTAAGAAAAAGGAGCTGCTTCAGAATCTGTTCATGCACGATTTAGCGAACCGCGTCACCGAGGTTATCGCGAATTCCGAGCTGCTAAACCAATTTTGCAAGAAAGGTGAAACGGAGCCTGAGAAACTAAGTCGCTGGACTGAGAACATCAGCATGATATCGAAGGAACTCGGCCTTGAAGTATCTGCACAGCAGACGATCGGAAGTATGGAAATGCAAAAAATGTCTGCCCAGCCTTCGAACGTCGAGGCTCTCGTTGAGATCCAAAAACTGGCCGCTCACTTTTACCCGGTTGAGAAAGATCACGGCGTCACGCTGAAGGTATGTGATTCATCGAAAGAAATCACGCTAAATACCGACCCGGTTCTGTTAAGACGGGTCCTCACCAATTTGGTGAAGAACGCGATCGAGGCATCCAAAGCAGGAGACACCATCACCTTGGGATGCAGATACGGAAAAACAACCGAACAGATTGAGTTCTGGATTCAAAACCCTGCTTACATATCCGAGGAAACCAGGAGCCACATGTTCAAACCCTACTTCTCAACCAAGCATAATACTCGCGGACTCGGTACCTACAGTATCAAGTT
This sequence comes from uncultured Opitutaceae bacterium, assembly GCA_964352065.1. GTDB lineage: Bacteria > Verrucomicrobiota > Verrucomicrobiia > Opitutales > UBA2995 > UBA2995. Next base: position 34,659 of record CAYGQM010000033.1, on the reverse strand, counting down.
TTTAACCGAGTATTTCCTCAAAGGAACCGTAGAAGTAAATTCGACGGAAGAAGAAGGCACCTGTTTTAAGGTAACCTACCCGATCTCACTTGAAACGAAGCTCTCTGCCTGACTAGAACTTTTTAGTCATCCAGTACCTTACTGGTGGTATCTGAAGTTGGAACCTCAAAAGTAGCTTCTTCGAAGTGGATTTGGTGAATGCACGCTCGCTTGGTGCAAGAGGGCAGCGCTTTCAAAGACACGTCACAATCGATGTCAATACTTCCTGGTAGACACTGCCGAGGCTGATTTTTGCTATAACATAGACCAGCGGCTGAAGAAAAATCCAGCACCCAATCTTCGTACTTTCCCTTCAAGCACAAGGTACGGGTAACCGTCTCAGCCTTATTCGACGATTCAGGCTTTGCGTACAAAACAAAGGTCAACTGAAAGCTTTCTGAATGGGAATTGAATACTAATCCGATCCATGAAGCTTCGTACAAACCAGGGCCTAAATTTCCGATGTCCATTTAATTAGGAGCATTGGATCTGCTCCCAAATACCGAGTCAATGCCGAGGTCGCTTATTTTCGTCCCGACACTACAAAGATCCGATGAGGCACTTGCAATATCTCGTCCGGAAAATCCTCAGACAACATTGCCCGGTGACGGATATCAAACGCGTCCACTGCTTCAGGACTCAACGTCCCCCCTATCCCGGCGCTCGCTCGAATCCGTCCACACCATGCTTCATGAGTGTAGGCGATCGACTCCTCATAGGTGAAGCTCTCTATATCCGAAAAACCACCTTCACCAAGGTGCCGGTACCACTCAGGATAAACTCCACACCCACCATCCATTTTCCATTCCGGATTAGCCTCCTTTATAAGCTGTTCCGTATGCCAGACGACATTACCTCGCAGTGGTAACCAGTCGAAATGCGCTATCAACAAACGACCCGTAGGTTTCAAGATACGGCAAATCTCCGTAATTGCCCGATAAGGGTCGAACCAGTGCCAACACTGGCCTGCCGTTACTAAGTCTACGCTCTCCGCCGTTAACCCCGTTGCTTCCGCCGTGCCTTTTACCCAATTAACACTAAGACACGCTTCATCTGCTATTTCAGCAGCCTGTTTCAGTAGCTCTCGTGAAGGATCGATCCCGGTTACCTGGCAGCCTACAGCAGCCAACCCACGTGCGATAGATCCCGTGCCGGTTCCAAGATCAACCACGACATCACCTCCCTGCAGATAAGCCCTCTCATTCAAGGACTCAAAAAATGATGCCGGAAATGCAGCCCGGTACTTGCGATAGTCCGATGCCGTTTTCCCAAAGTCCAGGTTGTCCATTTCAACTTAGCAATGTTCAGTTAGCTAGCGCTTTGGAGACCAACCGCGATGCCTCCTCGCTCAAATCAAGCGCAAGCGCTTTTCGATGTGCACGCTCAGACATTTTGCTCCAGGTCTTCTGGAGAATCGAAATCATTTTATCCTCAGTTGTTTTCGCAATCAAAGCATCCAGTTGATTATCCAGAAAAACAAGACAGAGCGCGTCTTCAATGAGTTGAACGTCTGAATTATGACGCAAACCAATCTTAAGGTTGATCTGACGCACCGCTTGAACGGTCGCTTCGCCATACCCCACCTGTCTTAGTATCTCTTCACTTTTGTTGGCGTGAAATATCTTAAGGTCTTTTCTCCAGGTCAAATAACCAACCCGCCCTTCCGGGTAGTCAGACCGTGGGCTTTCCCACCGACAAAGATGTTGGCAGCGAGCGGCAAGCTTGACTGCTTCCGAAGCATCGGAGTCCAAACGAAACACCCACTCCGTCATCTGATTCGCGAAAAACAATTCGAAAGGAACAGCCTCACCAGCTACGATGCGGTGATTAGGGTCCTGCGCATTCAACCGGTCAAATTCGGCGATTGCTCTGTCAAAACGCTCTCGGGTTTTCATTTAGCAGATAGCCAAACAGCCTCTCCAAAAAAGACACGCACAAAAGCGGGTTACCACTTAGTGAACGTCAACACTTGGAGTGCGAGGCTAGTGCCTTCTCATATATATCTGGACGAAATACCTTGCTAGCTAATTTCGTAGAAATTAGGCGGCTACCCTCCAAATGCCCAGCTGCCTCCATACCCTCCAAGACCCAAAGTGCCTTTTCCCGGCTGGGTACGTTCGAATCTATATCATGGAATATATTAAAGTTCTCAAGTTGAGTTATTTTCTTTTCTGAAAACCGATACATCCCCGAAAAACCGGCTTCGATAATCTTCGCAGAGCAGTTCAAGTATTCTCTACGCATGAGTAAATTTACAATGTCCTTCCGATTTTCGGGAGCCTGACAAAACCGACAGGCCTCAACCAAAGCTGCAATCAAACGTTCATGAATCTCGGACCGATTTTCCGCAAATTCCCCGCGAACCATTAACACCTTCTCTGGGTGACCCGGGGCGAGTTCAGAACCCGTTTGAACCGTCCATCCTATTCCCGCTTCTACGGCCCTTGAATTCCATGGTTCGCCCACACAATAGCCATCAATGGTCCCAGCGGCTAGGTTTCGAACCATTTGACCAGGAGGAAGGATTACAATTTCTACTTCCATGTCAGGATCTATACCTCCACTGATCAACCACTTACGAAGGAGATAGTTGTTCGATGAGTAGGGGTAAACAACACCCAAAGTGTAGGTCTTTTTATCCTTGGAACGAAAAATTGCGTCATTCAGCGACTTCGCGTCCGTAACACCTTGATCTGCCAGGGCATTCGACAGAGTGATTGCGTTGCCGTGCAAATTCAAAACCAAACCGGACACACAGTCACAGCGGATCGAACCGAGTCCCAACGATATCGCAAATGGCATTGGACCCAGTGCCTGAGCTGCATCGAGTTCTCCATAAACAATCTTATCCCTGACAGAAGCCCACCCTACTTCACGGCTCAAACAAACATCCAAGTCGAAGTTTTTGAAGATGCCAAACTGTTCTGCGACAATTAGTGGCGCACTATCAGCCAAGCGAATATAGCCGAGCCGGATCGGCCTCCGGTTAAGAATGCTACCGCCCATAAGCGAAGACCTCATCCTTAGAACAGATTTTCCAGATTTCACGACTCCCTGTAAGCCCATGGCATGCCACTAGCTTTCGATTGGTTTAAAAAAACGAATTCATGGTTCTTATTACTAATTTAGATGATGCTTCAAACGCTGACTCCTTTAGATAGCCGACAGTTACTGGCGTTCGTGACGCTTGCTGATTCAGGCAGTTTTACCGAGACGGCCAAACGCCTGTTTTTGACACAATCCGCTATTTCCCATTCCATCAAAGGGCTGGAGTCAGACCTCGGCTGTAAACTCTTCGTCAGGGTGGGTAAGAAAACGCACCTGTCTGAAGCGGGAGAACGCTTTTTGCCGTCCGCCCACCGGATCCTGCGCGACATGGAGGGTGCACGAAACGAAATCGACGAACTGACTCAACGTGGAAAAGGTCGCATTCGAATCGGCGCCAGCACAACAGCCTGTCAATACATTCTGCCCCCCGTTCTCCGGGAACTAAAACAATGTTTTCCCAAATGCCGAATCACCATCGTTTCGGGAGATACCCCCCAGGCCATTGAAGAGGTTTGCAACAACCAGACCGATATCAGTATCACCATGGCACCCGAGGGAATCCACAAATGTTCCTTCCATCCACTGTTCGAAGATGAACTTCGATTTATTACGACACCGATTCATTCCTGGGCAGTCTCTTCGAGAGTCAACCGCGATGATATTCCTGACGAGAATTTTATACTCTACAACAAAGGCAGCTACACTTTTCGTCTGATACAGGATTACTTCAGCAAAGAGGATATGGAGATCAATCGTTTCATTGAACTGGGAAGCATGGAAGCCATCAAAGAACTGGTAAAGATAGGTATGGGAGTAGGTATCCTCGCGCCCTGGATCGTTCGCAAAGAACTCGAAGCGAACTCGCTGGTCAGTCTTCCACTCGGTCGCACAAAACTTAAACGGCGTTGGGGAATCAGTTATCAAAAAGGGCGCAAACTCAATTTGATTGAGGAGACTTTTGTAGGACTCTGCGAAAGTTCTATTGAAAACATGATCCTTGAACAGATCATTTCTGAATAATCATCCGAGTTCGGTTCCCTTAGCCCAGACCTGAGGACTTAAACAGGTTCCAAAATCTCGAGGTCAAACTGGCCTAATTTGAGGTCTCCACTCGAAAGTATGCGCACCCTCAAGCCCCCATTTCCTTTTAGAAAAACATGGGCTCCTGGAGCAACGGCTTCGTCCATCCAGGCACAGGGCGCAGCCTCTTGGGTTCCTTCAAACTCGATCTCGCCCAAGCGAAACCGCTTCCCGATTAGACCATTCAATTCTACCCCCCTGACGATGATATTCCTTCGAAAAGCCGAGTTATCAAATTCAGCCAACGGAAATTCTTCGCGCAGGGCATCAGCGACCTCTGAAGAGAAGAAGGTCGCCTGTCCCTTGAAATTTTCTTTGTAGTTGAAGAATCGATCCCCCTCCAGCCCACTACCCGCGATACAACGCACTAAAGCCGGGCTGTAAACCTCATGATTCAAACGACCGATCCCATATCGGTTGTAGAAATCATGACCGGGCGATATATAAATAGCATCTATATTCATGAACAACGCTAATTAGCTGGAACTAGGAAAAACTCCTGCGGTTTTCCATACCTGCTCTACTTTACGACAAAAGTGACTCGTACCTGCATAGTAATAAATCTTTGGAGCTTTCAAGTTAAACACTTTCATCGGAAAAATCGAGTCATCGAAGAAATGAAATTCCGTACCCGCTCCCTCGCACAATGCGTAGGCCGCTGCGATATCCCATATGCTCACACGGTTACTAAACGATCCATCCATCAACCCGTTGGCCGTGTAAGCCAAGTGAAGGGTCCCGGTTCCCATATTTCTCATCTTGAAGCCTTGCCCTTTCAACGCCGTTAAAAGAGAGAAAAGTCTATCCGCCGAAAACCCGTCAAACGCAACGAACAGCTCTTTCGATTCCATTCTACTGCTCGGTATCATCCCAGAGTCTCCTTCGAAAACTCCAAAATCTTTCCCACCGTGCATCAACATATCCCGCGAGGCATCATAGACGATTCCATAGACGGGAATACCATTCCTCAATAGCCCCAGAGAAATAGCACACATCGACATCCCCAATGCAAAGTTATTGGTCCCATCAATCGGATCAATAATCCAAACAAACTCTGCAGTCATTGGCACTGGCTCCTCCTGATCCTGAGTTTCTTCGGAAAAAAACTGGTCCTCAGGGAACGCATTCAGAATTAGCGTTTCGGTTTCCCGAGAAATGGTCAGGTCTGCTTCTGTCACACGAGACTTGTCCTCTTTCCACTGACTTTCCACACGACCAAATAGTCTTTTAAAAACCGGTATCTGGGCCTTCACTGCTTCGATTCCGACATCCACACGGTCTCTTACTCCTCCATCATCCTGCATGGTCGCCAGTGCAGATCGGTTCAATTCCAAGGTCAAGAGGAAGCCGAAAAAATGATTGTGAAAGCAGGGAAACTAGAGAACGCACATGGAATAATGAACACTGTCTCAGCAACATCCGAATACGGCTCTCTTTACAGAAAAAGGCCCTGCGGCTTAAGCCACAGGACCTTCACTCGCGGACCACTCCGCGAAAATCAAATCTGGTAATAGATCTAGTTGATAAAGTCTACCTTGCCGGTTTCTAGATTATACATGCCTCCAGCCAAGACCACTTTGCCACTCTTCACCATTTCGGCAATCGTCGGGCTTTCTTTGAGAATCTCGTCCATGGTCATTTTGACATTGTTGAGAGCAACTCTATCAACGAACTTTGCATGCTTCGACGACTTGGTCTCTCCAGCGTGAGTATCTGTCGCCTTGACGGCAGGTTGGATTTGGTCGAGAAGCCCTGTTAAATTTCCTAGCTTCACATCGTCTATTGCGCCCTTCACAGCGCCACAGGCACTGTGGCCGACTACCAGAATAACCTTCGAACCAGCCGCTGCAGTCGCAAATTCCATGCTGCCAATCACATCAGACGGCGCAATATTCCCCGCAACACGAGCACTGAAAATATCACCTATTCCTTGGTCAAATACCACTTCCACTGGCACCCTACTGTCAACACAGCCAAGCACGATCGCAAACGGATACTGTCCTGATGCCGTGACTTGTGCCTGGGCCAAGTAATCCCGGCTTGTTGTTAACCCCTTGGCGAAACGCGCATTACCATCCTTCAAACGCTGAAGCGCCTCCTTGGGCGTCATGTCAGCCTGAGAACTTTTCGTCTGAGTCCCGGCATGGACATGAGACTTCATTTCAGAAGACTTGTGATGAGCTCCCGTTAAGGAGGCAGTTAAACCAATCAGTATCGCAGCGGTTAAAATTTTCATAGGTTTCTAGGTTTTCAGAACCTCACTACTAATGAAGAAATAATCGGTTTTCAAACGACACATGACGATTTTTTCCTGTTTTTTATAGCAGGCATAGAACCCGATTAAGAGATAAGTGGCTTTCATTATCACCTGCTATTACATTTTTTAATGGACCTCGAAGTCGTTGCTGAGCATTGCATGAGACTCACAAAACGGCGACCAGTGAGAGCCTTCTCCACCTACCTGATCGAAATACTTAACGCACTAAATGATCAAGTGCTACTCGACTCGTACCAACGGTCGCAGTATCTCAATCGACGTCTTACCGATACCACGCACTTTCAATAGATCATCCACTTCTTGGTAAGGACGATTATCAATAATCCGTTGAGCTATAACTGGCCCCACTCCTGGAAGTAATTGCAACTCAGCCAAACCCGCAACATTGACATTCGTTAGAGCGGGTTCCTCCGATTCAGAATTTTCAGGGTATACTGACGAAGAATAACCGGCCTCTAACCCAAGAACCTTGGGCGTCGCTGCAGTTTCGATCTGCTTCTCAACTGGCAACCCAAGCTGCTTCTTAAGTGACTGGTTCTCTGCGACGAGCGATACGTTTCGTTCCCTAAGATTTTCAATCTCGAGCCGCATCTTTTGTTTTTCAATCTCCAATTTACCAATCTGAACAGTGAGTTCCTGATGCTTTTTATCAAACAAGAGCATCACCGCCTTGAGGCGCTCATCCAGTTCTTCGTCGGCAGAGAGCGTCGGGAAAAAGCCGACCAAAATAAGCAGAGGAAATACTATGCGAATCATAAGTATATTTTTGCAGAATAATAACTTTCTCGGTAGTCGCCTTACCTCAAAAAATAATTACGAGATTTACGCCCCGGACTATGCCTTAAACGTATTACGTCGCTACGATCGAATGCAAAACATTTGCACAAAGAAGTGTCTTAGCCGTTGCAAAACCGTTATTAAGATACCACCTTTTTTTTAATCCTATCCATGCGCTTTCGTTATCTCAACCGTCTCGCATCGTCTTCCGTTTTCTTTACTTTGATTTCCGGAACAGTCTTTCTGACTCTAGCAGTTGCGCAATACGATGAAACATCGCTCCAATACAGCGTGGGGGATCGTGCAAGACACACTATTTATGCGAACGAGACCCTGCGCATCCAGGGTGAGGATACTTCAAAAGAATCGTTAGCAAAGGCTCAACGTAGCATTCCCCCCATATACGGCTACCAGAAAGGTTTTGTCAGAGCTCAATCCAGAACCATGGTCGATAACTGGGGCGAGACACGGGAGTCATTTCTTAACTCCCTGGATAAGGTTTTCGGCAAGCGAACCTTCAGAAATATTGAGATTTCTGCGCCTCCCTTCAAAGAATTTATTTCAGTTTTTCAGGCAAGAAACGATGGATTCCCTATAGACGACAATATCGCCAGACGTTGGGCTCGGGGAGACGGTGCAGACGAAGTAATCGGTGGACTCGAGGGTGAATTTGAGTCCTTCATGACCTCTTATTTCATCGTCTCAGACCAAGCGCTTTTATCTGCACCTTCCGAATTACCAAACGTAGACCTAATTTCTCTATCAGGCTCTGCTCCACAAAACTTGGTAAGCTTACCAAATCCGACATTCGTAAAGTTGGCCTCTCAACAGCTAATTTCCGAGTCCGAAGCGCGCAAAAGATTCTCTGAACTAAATTCGATCTACCGTAGTGAGGCTCAAAAATATGTCCTACAGTTTGTTCGTCCAAACACGATATACCTGGAACAATTGTCCCTTGAAAGATGGTACGGATCTTCCGGTAGCACAAAGCACGAAACCATATTTCAAAAAGGAGAAGAAATCGTCGTTCAAGGAGAGACGATCACTCCCGTCATCAAAGAGGCTCTGGATCTGATGATAATCAACCTGCGTTTTTCTCGCCTCAGATCTTCAGTTCAAATCGAACTCGCCAAAGAAAACAAGGAAGGATTTGAAGAGAGTCCAAAAACCAATTCTGACCAACTAGCTGAACCGGAATCTAAGCGAGAAAGCACTCCCACTTTGGACTCTACGGCCCCATTGCCCAAGGAAGATAAAAAAGAAGGCATGCTCCCCCCGCTCTTGAGCCCAACAACCGTTGCTCAAACTGAGTCCCTGAAAGAAAATCAGTCCGCAGCCATGCTCAATTCTCCTGCCGAAAATGCGCTTACTGCCGAAGCTGGCAGAAACTACAGGGCAACCTCGTCCACGCCCTCCTTAGTCGGCTCATTTTACATCTGGGTAATTGGAATCGGGCTCGTGGTGGTCGTATCAGGTCTGGTGATTCTTCATTTTAGGAGCGGCCCCCCAGATTACCTGGCCGAAAATTCACCGGCACTATTGCAAGAAGATAGGCAAAGTTTTATCAAGTCTCTTTCGTCACAGCTCACCCAAACTCTTTTCAGACAGAGGCAAGAGCTTATAAAGAGCAAAGAGTCTGCCACTGCTCAAGTGGCCGCCATGGAAAACCGATTGGCCCGCATGCAACCCGAAATTTTCGATAAGCTCAGAGCGTATGAAGAAAAGATCAGAGACTTGGAAGCACAGCTCAAACAAAGAGGTGTAGATATCGCGGCGCTGAAAGCGCACAAGGTCTCCAGTTCGAATAATGCAAAAGAAGAGCCTGCCAGCACCGGTACCACGCCAGTACCCTTCCCTGGAGGAAACCGTTCAGAGATCGTCGATGAAGAAGGACCTATCGATCTTATGCATGAAGTGCTTGATGATCTCGATAACGAAGACGTTTTTGAAAAACGAACCGCCAAGGGTTTCGACGCATAGATCAACCTACCGCATTCGCAGTCGCCCGTTCTCCCTTTTGAATCGGAACTTTTGCCAAAGCCTCATTGTAGAATTTCTGAGCCTCCTCAAATCGCTCCATACGGCTCAGAAGAGCTGCTTTGTATAGGAAGGGAGAGGGTAAATCCGGATTAGTCTCAATCGCTCGATCATAGGAAGCAATAGCCTCTTCCTCACGTTTCAGCATCTCCAACGCGCGCCCACGGTTCACCCAATTCTCAACGCGCCCATCGTCTAACATCACTAGCTGCTCATAATACAAAAACGCAGTTTCCCAATCCTCCTTCTGGAGATAGCGCTTCCCCTCCGCTTCAAGAATCGAGACATCCATCTCTTCTGAAATATCCACAACCTTAACTGGCACATTCTCGACTTCGGAAAGCCGTTCATAGACCTCTTCGACTTCCGCATCCACCGCAACCGGATCCGGCTCAGTATCAAGAACATCACCTGCATGGGCAAGGCCGGCTTCCATTTGAGAAATTTTCTCCTCCAGCCTTTCGATAGCAGACACAAATTTATCATTGGTATCCTTCACCTTTGTATTCTCCACGAGCCCCGTGCTGACGCCCGATGGATCCGATTCAGCTAACTGGGGACGCCTCCCCTCAAGTGCCAACGGTTGAGATTGCATGTAAACAGCCTGAACGGGACGGCTCATTAACTTGTATTGTAGAAAAACGGTGACAAAAAATACGACAAGCCCAAGCCCTGCAACGATAGATACCGTGATAATGATCGTCTTGTTCATATCCTGCCCCATTTGAATATCCCGTGCGTGACCTTCTGCAACGGAGTTTTCCAACCCGGCGATCTTCACTTGCAAAGCAGCGGCCTCCGAACGGAAGAGCTCTTTGATGGCAGCTAACTCTCTCTCAGTCGCTTCGGCCTCGTCCGGTTTCTCCTGAGTTGAGATGACAAATTTGTTCAAGTCCCTCAGTAGTTCATTTTCGCGATCTTTTTGAGCCAATAGCATGGACTCTATTTCTCGCAGCCGATCCCTCAGTTCGCTGAGTTCTTCCGATTCAGCAGTCGCGGCATCCAGAAAAGCTTCAATCGAAGCCATGTCCATAAAACCACTTTCCGGTTCGATGGATTCGACTTCTTCCTGAGCAGTAAGCAACGAAATTGAAACTCCGATTAGTATTATGGTAGATAAAAAGAAGACCTTTATGAGCCTCATCAGAATGGAAATGCAACGGGTTGGGAAGATGTCCTAAGAGAAAGGACAAAATGATATTTTGGTAATTATTGAAAAATTAAACGGATGAAGACTACGCCTGCAATAGCGTTCCGCGCCTTTTTTGTCTTTATTTGAACTCGCGAAACCCGATCCGGATCTATTCGATTATTCACCTATTTATGCGGCTTACTTTTTTATTCCAATCGTGGACGGTCATCTTTTGGCAATTTTGCTTTTTGTCCCTATGCCTGACAACCTCAGCAACAGCCGATGGCTGGAATAGGTTAGAAAACAGTCGTTTTATATCCAACTCCATTAACGATGGTGACAGCTTCATGATCAAACATGAGGCGACTACCTATGTCATTCGACTGTATTGGATAGATACCCCGGAGACGAGTAAGGAATATAACGACCGCCTCCATGATCAGGCCGAGTATTTTAATCTGTCCGATTGGGAGGTTATGCAAATCGGCAGAGAAGCCAAGCTCTTCACCCGGGAGTTTTTGAAAGGGAAGATCACCGTTTTCACACAGTGGGAAAACGGCCAAGGAAACGGACAACGTTACTATGCAATCGTCAATTCTTCAGAGGGGAATTTAATAGAAGCACTCGTTGATAATGGATTGGCACGTATCTATGGATACACAAAAAGTTGGCCCGAAGAACCGAACCTAGATGCCTTTCGGAGGAAACTTTGGAAACTCGAAAAGGAGGCCAAAGAAAAGAAACGAGGAGCCTGGAGGGACGATATTCAGGTCTGGGATCCCTTTGAATACGAAAAAATATTAGCAGCCCTCCCGGACCTGAGGGAAAAGGTAAATATCAACACAGCCACCCAGGAAGAGCTTATACTGCTTCCCGGAATTGGAGCCACCTACTCCAAACGAATCATCGAAGCACGGCCATTCCATTCGATCAACGAACTGACTAAGATCAAAGGTATAGGCCCTAAAACCCTCGACCGAATCCGAGGCCTGATATCCTTAGAAGACGCCGAATAACGTCGTGTTTATAATCGGCCTCCAGCCGACCGTTTTCCCAATTGATTTGCATTCACTCACGCTTTTCCAACTGTCACTAATCCGCAATGACCATCGAATCTGCAAGCCCCAGCGTGGCGATACTCTACAACCTTCTGATTATCGCTGGTTTGCTATGTCTCGTTCATCACCTATTTTTTAAGAAGCAGGAAACAGAAGACTTGAGAGGACCATTTTCACTCGACCCGTGGAAAATCAAGGGACTCGACATGGCCCTCATATTTATCTTCGTCTACCTGTTAGTATTTGGTGCCGGCGCTATCTCTGTAGAAGCCTACAAATTCGTTTTTAAAACAGAAGAGATCGCTGAAGCGCACGAATTTCTTTTCGGATTCCCCATGCATCTGGCTATTATATTCAGCCTGCTGGGCTTCTTTAAGTACTTTAATCTTAGCGAGGATGTTCCACTCAATCCAGTCCGTTACGGTATTTTCAGTCTCGCGGGAAAAGCATTCTATTATTTTCTGGCCGTTCTGCCACTCCTGATGATTGGTAGTTTTCTCTGGCCCTTTGTTCTCGATTTTTTCAACTTGCCGGCAGACCCGCAGGATCTCGTGAAGCAGGTAGATGGCATGACTTTTTCGCCCACCTTCTTGTTGATAGTCCTACTCGCCGTCATTATCGCTCCGCTTTCGGAGGAATTTCTATTCCGGGCATTCTTATACCGTGGACTGAAGTCTTACATGTCACCCAACTTGTCCGCCGTTGCGTCTAGCTTGGTATTCGCCTGTATGCACTTCAATTGGCTAAGCTTACTACCCCTTTTCATTCTGGGGATTTGGCTATGCAGAAGCTACGAAAAATCAGGCAATATCTGGGTCCCGATCATCCTCCACGGTTTATTCAATGGCAACACTCTGCTAATCCTAACCTTTCTCGAGGCCTAGGATGCATCCGATCACTACTCAGGAGGATGACCAGGTAAGTCATCTCGGAGAACGAAAACTGATCAAAGCCATCACGAGTTGGCTGGGAGCTTGCTCACCTCCACCTCCTCATGGAATCGGAGACGATGCAGCAGTCATCCCTTCGTCACAAACTCAGACAGTGATCACCCAGGACGCTCTGGTATTCCAAAAACATTTCGACGAGACAACACACCCTCGTTTGGCAGGCACCAAACTCCTAAAACGGAACATCAGTGATATAGCGGCAATGGGAGGAAAACCTACCACTGCTGTGATCGCCTGCCTGATTCCTCCGAATACCTCCCTAGCCTGGATACAGGCATTTTACGAAGGGCTCAGTACCTGCGCAAACAGGTTCTCTATCTCAATCGTCGGAGGCGACGTAACCTCAACTCTCAGCGATGTTGCATTTACCCTTACTTTAGTGGGTGAACCCGGAACCCGCATCCTGGAACGCAAAACCGGTAAATCAGGAGATTCTATTTGGGTGACCGGAAGCCTCGGAGGAAGCATCCGGGGCAAGCACCTGGATTTTGAACCGCGGCTAGCAGAAGGTGCCTGGCTTTCCAATCTGCCTTCCGTCACATCGGCCATGGACATTTCCGACGGTCTTGCGACCGATTTGAGACACCTATGTCCGGATTGCTGTATAGCAGAAGTGAATACAGATCTTCTCCCATTGAGCAACGCCTGCCTCGAACTGGAAGCCCTTTCTGGAAAAAGCCCGATTGAACACGCACTCACCGATGGTGAAGATTATGAACTTCTATTCACTCTTGATCGATCGGTTTCTTCGAAGGTTTTTTTGAAACAGTGGAAGGATACCAATAATCTGTCTGTCACAAAAATCGGCAAGCTGGTGCAATCAGACAATATCGATCAGCCTAAAATTCGATTTGTCGGTTCATCAATTCCCCAGTTGAAGGATGGCTATGCACATTTTTGATCTCCTAAAAAAAGGAATCCTCTCCGATTCGCCTGAAGAAACTCAAGCGGTCGCGGAGCAATTTGCTGAGGCCCTTCCGGAAAATCAAATCCTGAAACTCTCGGGTTCGCTCGGGACGGGAAAAACAACCTTTATCCAAGGCCTTGCCAAAGGATGGGACATCTCGGAATCCGTAAAATCACCCACCTTCAACCTTTACTCTATTTACAAAGGAAGCCGTCAATTGGTGCACTTCGACGCATACCGTTTGGGAGATCCTTCCGAAGCTGAAGACTTACTTATTGAGGAATTTCTCAATCCTCCCTACTGCCTGGCAATCGAATGGCCCGAAAAAGTGGAAGGGTGGATGGAAGAAGATGCCTGGTATCTCAGTTTCTCCATTGAAGGTCTGAAAAAACACAAGGTAATGCTAGTTTCCAGTCCCTAAAAGAACTCAGGTCTTGGTGATGTCTTCTGAATCGTCGTCCTCTTTTTCTGCCTCAGTTTTCTCTGATGAGCCAGACGTTTCCTCCTCTGGAACTTCGGAGTCCTCAGTCATCTCTTTCGGCTGGCTATCGACGACCACCTCCATCTCCGAATCAGGGCCCTCCTTAACAGAGTCTTCTGCAATTCCTTCTACTTCAACCGCAGATATTTCCTGGATTACCGGAGCTACCTCTTCAGGGGTCATTGGCTCATCATCCAAAGAAACCAGCGGCTCATCAGCAGTCACCTTCGCAGATTCCGGATTAAGCGATTTTTCAACCGGGGGTTCGTTTCCTTCCGATTCTTCCGCTTTTCCCGTTTCGTCAGGTGAAGGATCACCTGCCCCTTCAGGAATCGTCGTTAGATCCTCGGAATTCTCTGGCGTCACCTCCGAGACTGCAGAAACCACCGCTTCAGCAATCGGCTCTTCCACCTTCATTTCCGTCCCGACTGCCTCCGGTGTGGACGCTGGTGTTGCGGGAATATCACTCTTTGCTGTGCGCTCCGGAGTCTTTGTCTTAACAGGTACGTTGGTAACAACCGAAGGAGGGTGCGCAAAGACAGTTCCGTCTGAGTATTCGGCAATATATCCTTCTTTAAGCAACCATTGAAAATCCAGCGTAAAGGCTTTGAAGGCTGCTTTCTGCTCATCCGTAATCTCCGGTTGAGGTTCACCCTCTGGAGCAAACGTAGAAAAGCCTAGATACTGCTGCGGCAACTGCTTGGCAGGGATTTTGGGATGCTTTTCTACAAAATCTATGAGTTTACTCACGGGTTCAGACAAAGCCTCATGAGGTTCACGGAACCTTCGCTTAACGGCGCACACGTAGGAAACCCCTTTCGTTCCCTTTTTATACAAAGCAAACTTTTGCCGGCGAAGTCGACCGCGTAACAAATTCGCAGAATCAAGAGGAAACCGTTTTTGACGCTCCCATGCATAGTCAAGATAGGCCTTGAGACTGGCATCCTTGATTTGGGCCAGTTGGGTACCCTCTACACGGGCACTTTTAACTTCCTTGACCAACTTATCTGAAAGATTGGCTCTCACAAAGGCACGGGCAGTCTCTCCGTCTTCAAACTCCCGTACTTCACCAAATTCCGGCTTCAAAGTGTACGTCGTTTGAGTTTTCATCTTCTCCAGCCACTCAGCAATCACTTCCTCTTCCTTTACCGTTTCAATCCGGGACTCAAATTTGGCATATGGCATGTGCGAAAGACGAGAGGCGTGATGATCCGCCATGATCTTTTTCAAACGGTGGTAATTAGGAGGTCCGAGCAATTCACCAGTAACTCCACACTTTTGAATCGCGGTAAATGAGCCGCTTGGTGGCTCTACTTCTTTCGTTTCTGATGTAAAGTAATGATCCAGACAATCGGTCATTGCATGTTGCATCGCCGCATCCTTATTCAAAAAGGGTAGACTGTCAGATTCTACCACATAAAACGATTTTTCAGATGAATCGTCTGCTACGGGCTTTTCATCCACAGGACGAATTACCATGTAGAATCGATCCTCTTTTTCCAGCATGGTCTTCGCTATCTCAAACAACTCGTAGGTTATCGCTGACACACGGAGCGCTTTGCAAAGAGCCTTAAAGCGATTGTCATCCGGGTAAAAGGAGACCTCAGCCACGGTCTTGGGAATCTCGGGACGACCGAAAGGTTTCCTACCTTGATCCCCATAACGCCGCTCCTCGCCACCTGGACCCGCTTTCGGTCGACGATCATCTGACTTACGAAAGTTTCCAGGCTTGAAGGGACGCCTGTCTTTCCGATCCGCCGGTTTACCGCTACTGCGACGGTCACCTCGATTGAAGTCTCTGTTATCGGAACGGTTTGAGCCACGCGAAGTTTTCGATTCGCTCCAACTGGTTCCGAAATCAAACCCCTGCAAAGCGCTCAAATCCACCGGCTTTTCGACCGGAGCTTTGGGAGTTTCGGGGGTAGGTTCGTCTGGATTGAGTTCTTTATCCATACCGTTCTTGTATTCGCTTTAGGTGCCTAATTTATGAAAGCCCACCTAAACGATGCATAATCTAGGCCAGAGTCTGTAGTTTGTTTGTCGTCTTAAAAGAAGGTGCACATGAAAAGGTCCATCCCCCCTATATTCGAGATTAAAAAGAAAAAACTTTTGTTACAATTTAGTTGCATGCCCTCTGCGAATCTCTCTTATTTCCCGTTCCTTTTTATGGGCTCAGGTGGTGAAATTGGTAGACACGCACGCTTGAGGGGCGTGTGCTTAAC
The DNA here is from genome assembly GCA_964352065.1 of uncultured Opitutaceae bacterium. Classification (GTDB taxonomy): domain Bacteria; phylum Verrucomicrobiota; class Verrucomicrobiia; order Opitutales; family UBA2995; genus UBA2995. The sequence goes on along the minus strand of CAYGQM010000033.1, from coordinate 18,650 downwards.
GGCATGCGGGTTCAAGTCCCGCCCTGAGCACCATCTAAACTCCTCCTCTGTCCTTTGTGCATCAGGGACTCTTTAACGGAGACTGGTAGACGGGCCCCGTTCATTTGTGGAAATAATCGCACAATTATGGCCAGGTTCTTACACATTCTCCCTCTCCACCACTACGGATCCTAAGTCGAATCGGCCTATGGGGAGCTTCCAACAAACTTTGGGCGTGTAAAATAACCCAGTAAACTGCCGCAATACAAAGACTGACCGAGAAACGGGCGTTTACTACCCTACACAATTTTACCGATCAGCTTCTTGATGGGCTTCGTCAAAACCAATAGCACTATTCCCGCCAAGGTGGCCGTCAGGACAATCTGCATAAACAGATCGGGCATTTCGTTCAGAGCCTCGGGGTTAAACCGACCGGCCATGAGTCCAGCCATCAAGTTGCCCAAGGAAGTTGCCAGGAACCAGATGCCCATCATTTGACCTACAAATCGCTTTGGCGCCAGTTTTGTAACCGAACTCAATCCGACCGGACTGAGACAAAGCTCACCCATCGTGTGTAAGAGGTAAGTAAGAATCAGCCAGTAGGGAGCCGCCTGATTACCAGCCACGACTATATTTGCCGCAGCTACCATCACGAGAAACCCCAGCCCCAGCATGATAAGGCCTATCGCAAATTTCCCGGGCATGGATGGATCCAAATTACGTTTAGCCAAATTTACCCAGACCGCTGCGAAAATCGGAGCGAGAACCACGATATAAAATGGGTTGAGTGACTGAAACCATCCAGCCGGTATCTCCCAACCGAATAAATGGCGATCGGTGTGGCGGTCCGCGAATAGATTCAACGAAGACCCAGCTTGCTCAAAGCCTGACCAGAACACCGCTGACGCAATAAACAATGCTACGATAACAAGGGTGTGCTTGTGTTCCGTGGAAGTCAGTTTCCCGAATGCAAAAATGTATATGAAAAATGCAAAGGCCAACCCAACGATTACGTAGGTCGTATTTTGAGCGAGCGCGACTGCGTTAAAGGTCAAAGTGCCGGTTAGCCCGAGCGCAACTACCATCAGCACGACCACACCACCGCCGATAACAGGATACCAGGCTTTATCCAATCCAGCCTTTCCACCGATGGGCGCTGAGGAATGAAGTCCGGCTTCCCCCAAACGTCCTGAGGAAAATTTATATTGAATGACACCTAATAACATGCCCACTCCGGCCGCGCCAAATCCAGCATGCCAATTGACCTGTTCACCAAGGTAACTACAAATGAGGGGGCCAAGAAAGGCACCCATATTAATACCCATGTAAAAGATGGTAAACCCCGCATCCCGTCGCGCACCGCCCTCAGGATAAAGCTGACCTACAATCGCACTCACATTCGGTTTCAACAAACCCGTACCAACGACGACCAGGACAAGACCGATAAAAAACGTAGCAGTCGTCGGTACCGCCAAAGTGAAATGTCCGGCTGCAATAACCAATCCTCCAATCCAGACGGCACGCTGTGCGCCCAGGAGCCTATCGGCAATCCATCCACCGGGCAATGCCGCCAGATAGACAAAGGCCGTATACAATCCGTAGATAGAACTGGCCGTTTTATCATCAAGCCCCATACCTCCCGACTTCACCGCATCAACCATAAACAACACCAGCAAGGCCCGCATGCCGTAATAGCTGAATCGCTCCCACAGTTCGGTAAAAAACAAGGTCGATAGGCCCGCAGGATGGCCGAACCAGGATTTCGTCGAGATTGGCTGTTCTAACATTCCGTTATTTCTCATTTTCGGCCAACCGCCGTTCGATAGCCTTGGATGTCGGGGTTACCGACAGACCTCCTTTGGCGGTACAACAAAGCTCATGAGGAATAGCACCAGCAACTTCATTCATAGCGTAGATCACTTCGTCCAGAGGAATAAGGTGTTGGTAGTCGGCTAATGCCATGTTTGCACAAGCCAAGGCATTTGACCCGGCCAACACATTCTTTCCCAGGCAAGGGGCTTCAACACGGTTACCCACAGGATCGCAGGTCATACCAAACGAATTTTGCAAAGCAACCGAGGCAGCGGCGAGTTGTTGGTGCAGGGTTCCCTTGGCTAGCCCGACCATAGCAGCGGCCGCCATGCCAGCCCCCGATCCACACTCGGCCATACAGCCACCTACCTCAGCTGCAAAGGTGGCGTGCTTGGAAATAAATACACCGATCAGGCCCGCTTCGAGAAGAGCGCGAATCTTGCCCTCCTCATCGACTCCCATCGAATCGGCCACCGCCAACATGGACCCGGGCATGGCACCGCATGAACCAGCCGTAGGTGCTGCCACGATAACCCCCATGGATGACTTCACCTCCAGAATGGCTGAAATGTAACCAATCATCCGGATATTTACATCACCCGGGATCAAACAACCCTGGGCTTCACGCTCAAGCAAGGTCACTGACTGGCAGGGAAGAATACGGTCGGCATAGCTCGTTCCAGCCAACCCGGTTTTCACCGCGTCTTCCATGATTTTCAGAATAGCCCTACCCTTCTCAATGACTTCGCTATGGGAAATACCTCCACGGGCACTTTCGTATTCCACAGCCAACTCCCAAAGCGCCAGGTCTTTTCCCTCGTTGAACGCCAACATGGCTTCCACTGTTAGGAAAGGCACCGACAGATTCTTACGGGACAGAATAGACAATACCGGTTTTAAAACTCGAATCTCCTGAACAGAGGCATGGCCTCGCAGAACATCCAAAGTCTCTGTTGATGGATGCCTCACGGCAGAAATCCTTAGCAGATTCGTCTCTCCCAAACAAACCTCGCTACTATCGCATTCAAAGCCTGTCAGCAACTCAGCGAGCACCGCACCCGGATCGGCTTCATTGTTGAGATAAACCAGCGTCTCAAAATAATCTCCAGCCATGCGGACCGCCGTGCCATCAATCTCGGTCACCTCGATCATGCCGCCACCCGTCGATATAGCCTGCAAACTGTGTTCATGGCCATTCACACCCTCGAATGATATTTTGTAGTTATTCGGATGCATTGCCCCATAGGATTCATAGCGGACTTCGATTTCCAAACCGGCAACCTTAGTATGCGCTGCATGATCCGGAAGCCTCGGATCATCGGGCTCCCAACCGAGGAATCCTCCATAGAGCCCCATGTCTGTTCCCTGCGACTTGTGAGTCGTTACGAGAGATCCATTAGGATCGTATTCGATGACCACCCGACGTAAATCCCCTTCCACCAAATCCCGACATAGGCGACCGATGCGATTGGCTGCAGCGCTGTGGGAGCTGGATGGACCACGCATAACCGGACCGAGGACATCATTAAAGATACTGGGTATATGATTGGAGTCACTCATGGTAAGGTCGCGGCGGGGTGGTTTCTGATCTCTGACACTAAATCGCCGTAGGGGGAAGCAATAAAGGTTTACCGTCGTTGAACCAGGCGGGATATTTAGATTCCATAAAGGACTGGATCAGGCCGGGTTTCGATTCCGTGCCGAATGATCGCTAAGATGCGTTCTCGCTCCTCACCTTCGATGGGCAACCGGGGAGCGCGAGTGAGCTCAGAACCGTAACCACACTCAGCAACGGCTAATTTAATATATTGAACCAGTTTCGGATCCGTATCCAACTTTAACAACGGTGTATACCAGCGATAGACCTCTCTGGCTTCCTGCCAACGGTTCGCTTTCACGAGATCCCAGATCAGGCCGTTCTCTATCGGAAACGCATTCACCAATCCTGACACCCAGCCGTCAATTCCAAGTACCAGACTCTCCAAAACAAGGTCATCGACCCCGGCAAAAAGTTGATACCGATCTCCACACAAATTCCTCAATTGAGTGATACGTCGCGGATCCTCCGACGATTCCTTGATCGTAGTGAAATTGGGTTCATCAGCCAGTTCAACAAAGGTTTCCGGCTGGATATCGACACCATAAGACACAGGATTATTATATATCATAATAGGCAGGTCAGTCGCTTGCGCTACCGTGCGGAAATGCGTAACCGTCTCCTGTACATCAGTTTTATACACCATGGCGGGCAGCACCATAAGCCCATCCACGCCGACCTCTTTGGCGGACTCCGCATAACGACACGCTTGGGCAGTCGTGTATTCTGCAACCCCTGTGAGAATCGGTACCTTACCGCCGATATGCTCCACCGTGGCGCGAAGTAACTCCAGTTTCTCCTCCTTCTCCAAAGAGCAATTCTCACCCACCGTTCCCAGCATGACGAATCCATGCACCCCGGCATCGAGCATCACATCCAAGTGATTCAGAGTTGCCGGCACATCAAGCGATCCGTCCGGCTTGAATTGAGTCGTAGTGGCCGGGAATACTCCTGACCACTTTGTTTGAGCATTACTGTCTTGGTGAGCCATACACGGTACGATACTGATTTAATCGGTTTTATTCTTTGGCGAAAGAATTTTTATTTTTGCACACAATGTCAAATTAAAGATTGAAACAGCCAGGCCCAAAGAGTTGTCTTCGAGAACCGTTTCGATCACATTTCACCACCACTCCGACCCTCCATCCCAGTGAACTATGGAATCCAGAACACTAAAGAGACTTACCCTGTTTTCAGCCTCGCTCCTCGCTTCAATGCTTATGCCCAACCTTACTTCATTCGGAAATAATCTCATGAGCCAATGGAAAGAAATCCCCGAAGCGGTTGAAGACCCTTCACTCATCACACTTCAAGAAGTAATCGACGAGGAAGCTATTCCGGTTATGAAGGAGTCGCAAACCGCATGGCGACCGAACGGAGCCAGTTGCCTGATCCTCGAAGAGTCAGAATCCGTTGAGGATGGTAAGGACCTTTTTGACTGGAATCCGGAAACGGATGAAAAAATGCTCCTCCTTTCTGCGGAAACATTCATACCAGCCGGATTGGATAAACCTTTGAAACTGGAGAACCAGCAGAACCTCATTTGGTCACCTGACGAGAAGAAGCTTTTGATCTACACCAACACGAGAAAGGTGTGGCGCACAAACTCCCGGGGTGACTACTGGGTGCTCGACTTGGAGTCTCATAAACTCAGCCAACTTGGCTCCAGTTTTGAGGAAGCGACTCTCATGTTCGCCAAATTCTCCCCAGACTCAAAACGCGTCGCCTACGTTCAGGACGGCAATATCTACGTGGAGGATCTCAAAAACCATCGGATCAAACAACTCACAACTCGCAAGAAAGACAGCATCATCAACGGAACAACTGATTGGGTATATGAGGAAGAGTTTCAGATCCGCGACGGTTTCCAATGGAGTCCCGATGGTAAGTCGTTAGCCTACTTCCAGTTCGATACGGAGGGCGTTGGAACCTTTCACCTGGCAAACTATCTGGCAGGTAACTACCCGGAAATCCTTCCGCTCCCCTACCCCAAAGTGGGGACGACCAATTCCTCCGTAAGGATCGGTGTCACGAGTTCTACACGCGCTCGCACAACTTGGCTGGACGACCTTCCGGGAGATCCACGGCAAAACTACATCCCTCGCTTTTATTGGACGAACAACTCGGAAGAATTGGTATTCCAGCGATTAAATCGTCGTCAAAACTCCAGTGCGCTTTGGATGGCGAACCTTAAGTCCTGCAAGCTGGATATCTTTCTTGAAGAACAAAGCGATACCTGGATCTCAGTCCACGACCACATGACCTGGTTCGAGGATGGCCAATCATTCCTTTGGCAGAGCGAAAAAGATGGCTGGCGTCACTTTTACCGCATCACCCGTGATGGCAAACAAGAGACCCTGATCACCAAAGGCTCCTACGATGTCATCAGACTGGTGAAGTTCGACGAAAAGAATGGCTGGCTCTATTTCATGGCGTCCCCATCCAACCCGGCACAGAGCTACTTGTTCCGAGAACGTTTGGATGGAACGGGAGCAGCAGAAAGACTCACACCTGAAAACCTGAACGGCACGCATGCGTACCGACTTTCTGGAGACGCAACCCGCGCCTTCCATACTTTCTCGAACGCTAACACACCTCCGGTTTATGATCTCGTCGAACTGCCCAGCCACACCGTAATCCAGACAACAGAAGACAATGCAGAGGCTCGAACTAAAATGGCCGAGAGGCATTTCCAGAAAGTCACGTTTTTGGATATCGATATCGGAGACGGTGTGCAACTGCCGGCCTACATGATCAAACCCTATAACTTTGATCCTTCTAAAAAATACCCCGTTCTTTTCTATGTTTATGGAGAACCCGTTGGACAGACCGTGAAAGACGTTTGGCAAAAGAGCTTGTGGTATCAGTACCTTGCTCAAAGAGGCTACATCGTTATGTCGATAGACAATCGGGGAACCTCCACTCCACTCGGGCGTGCGTGGCGTCACCACCTACATCACAACATCGGCATCTATTCCTCTGAGGACCAATCCGCCGCCGTTAGAAAACTATTGGAAACGCATCCTTACCTGGATGCGAATCGTATCGCCGTTACGGGCTTCAGTGGCGGCGGTTCAATGAGCCTAAACCTTTTGTTCCGTTACCCGGACCTATACAGCTTAGCTATGGCAGGCGGCTTCATTAGCGACCAGTTACTCTATGACACGGTCTACCAGGAGCGCTACATGGGTTTGCCCAAAGATAACAAGGACGGTTACAAGAATGGATCGCCCATCACCCACGTCGAGAACCTGCAGGGCAATTTGCTTATTTACCACGGCACTCAGGATGACAACTGTCATTACCAAAACTTTGAGAAACTCGTGAACGAGCTCATAAAGCACAATAAACTGTTCACCGCAGTTCCCTACACGGGCGGAACCCACGCCATAAAATCTGCGGGAGATGGCCAAGGAAACGCACACAATCTGAAAACGAAAACCTGGTATCTCATGAACCACTTAAAGACGGGTCCGCTGCCCCGGTAGGCTCATCTCAGGAAAACCACTCGGTAGGAATCATGGCACGAGCGCTGCGATCATCCACGACTACGAACAGAGAATTTGTGAAATTTTTCCCTGCGCAGATCGACCGCAAACATACAGTCCCGACCAAACGATTGCAGTACTCTTCATACTCCGGTCGTTAAGTTGGATGGACAGTACTTTCTTAACTAAGGCCCCATACACTACGTGAATATTTCCCAACACATCGAAAGCGACCTGATCGAGAAGATCAGAAACGGAGGACCGTTACCCGACAGCCTGACACTGACGGCATTGGCAGAAGTATACGAGGTCAGTCTAACTCCAGTCCGGGTAGCTCTCGAGAGCCTCATCGAATCGAAGTTTATCATCAAGGGTCAGAATGGTCGTTTAAGTATCAATACCAGGCGTCGCGCAAAAAAGATCACCAAGAAGCCAACCGTTAGCACTGGAATTCAACAGCGCAACTGGGACGCACTGATCACCGAAGGTATTATCCACCTCAGCGTTCAAGGAGACCCGGTTTATCTGAGGGAAGAGCCGGTGGCTAAGCGGTATGGCGTAGGCCGAACAGTCATTCGACAAGTGTTTAATCGCTTGGCCGGGGCGGGACTCATCGACCGGGTACCAAGGCGTGGTTGGCAGGTGCACCCTTACAGCGAGCAAGATATGTTGGACTACATTGATGTTCGAGAGACCTTGGAGCTGAAAGCACTCAAGCTCGCGAGAGGATGTATGGAGCCCAAACGGTTGAAAGAGTTTCTGGCAGCCAATTCCCCCGATTCCCGAGGTAGACCGAAACTCGACAACGGACTGCATCAATACTGGATCGAGAAATCCGGAAACCGATACCTCCAATCCTTTTTCGCGAAATTCGGTATCTACTACAACTACCTGTTTTCTTACTCCACCGTCGCCACGTCCGTAATCGAAGAAAAAGCGGCTGAACACCGAAAGATCCTGAGAGCTCTGATCAAGGAAGATTTGGACACCGCATCCAAGGCACTCCAACACCATATCCGCAGCCAACGGCCCAACGTAACGGTTCTTTTTGAACGATTTACCAGACTGAAATCCGTCACCAGAAAACCAGACGATTAAACAACAGGAGCCGGCTATGATTTCCAGCTAAGGCCCTCGGGCAGGGAATTCAAATTCTCACACCCGTCTTCGCGGACCACCACCATGTCTTCCAGACGAATCCCTCCGATCGCCTTACAATACAATCCAGGTTCGATCGTCAGAACGTCCCCCGACAATAATTCGGGACCTTTAAAATCAAGTAGTGGAGGCTCGTGAACCTCTAACCCGATTCCGTGCCCTGTTCCGCAAGTCATACCACAATAGGTGTCGGGATCGCTTTCTGACGGCAGGCCCACCGAATACCCATGCGAGATCAGAGTATTTAAGGTCGCTTCATGAACCGCCTGTCCGGTAACACCGGTCCTAGTGATGGCAATTGAGGCTTGTTTGGCCTCCGCTACCGCACGGTGCATACGGACGACTTCATCGGGAACGTCGCCGTGAACCACCGTACGCGTACAATCACCACAGTAGTGAGTCGCGCCATTCGTAGGAAAAATATCCACGATAACCGGGGTGCTTGTTTTCAGCTCTCCCCATCCCAAGTTGTGGCAATCAGCCGCCAAGGGGCCACCGGCAATAATAGCCGGTCGGTTGATATATCCTTTTTCCAAAAAATATTGATCTACCACCAAACGAAGATATTCCGAGCTAAGACGCCGACTTTGAGCGACGAGCACGCCATCCGATGCAGCGGTGGCATTGGCAATCGTCCGACATACCAATTCAACGGCGGCTTCGGTTACCTTCTGCGACTCTCTTAACCAGGTAATCTCCTCCTCTGTTTTCTGCCGCCGGTCCGATACACCCAGATCCGGATCATACTCGATCGCGATTCCAGCCAACCGAATCATCTCAACATAAATCAAAGGCAGTAATCGGTCTCCCCGAACCACGTGCACACCAGATCGCCGCAGGCATTCAGCTGCCGCTTGCGCAGTCGCAGTCGCGCGATCCCCGGATAAACCTTCGGCCGGCGGAAAGTCAGCCGGACAATGTACATCCGTCACGCGAGCATTCAGCTTTGCTCTTTCCATCTCGATATCACGAACAATCAGCACGCGCTTTTTCCCGCCATCGAATTCGATCAGCACCACTGGATCGTGCACTGAAAACTGAATTTTCCTGTAGAGAGACGCGTGGATTTCTGGAACTCCAGCCATGATCATGGCGGTATTCGATTCAATAGGCATAGTTCAAATTCAGTTTGTGGTTCAGGCGATTCTTAAACAGATACATTCATCTCAAATCAACGCTGCAGAATCCGGTTCCAGAAATAGTCGGGCATTCGGATGCTGTTGTAAAAGACTTGCGGGACAGTCCGTAGATAAGGGGCCTTTCAGCGTCGCTGCCACCGCTTCGGCCTTCGTACTTGCGGGAACGACGCAGGTGAGCATCGCAGCCTTTGAAAACACTTTGAGTGTCAGCGTAATGGCATGCTTAGGAACGGCGTCAAAGGATGGAAAGCAGCCATCATTCACCTGTTGCTGACGGCACACGTCATCCAACTCAACCACCTTTGCTTCCAACGGATCGTCGAAGTCAGCAACCGGAGGATCGTTAAACGCCAGATGCCCATTCTCCCCAATCCCGCAACACACCAAATCGATAGGAGCCTCCGCAAGCAGACGACACAACCGGCGGCACTCTTCCTCGGGGTCGGACGCTTCGCCGCGGATCTCATGAAAAACCTTTGACGGCACCTTACTTACAAAATGCTCTTTCTCGTAAGCACGAAAACTCTGTGACTGGTCCGCAGTCAGGCCGACATATTCGTCCATGTGGAATACCACAATGTTTCCCCAATCCACTTCCCTGGACTCAGGCAGAGACGACAGGTGTTCATAAAACTCATCTTGCGAGGGAGCACAGCCGACCACGATACGAATTTCGTCGCGAGTCGCCTGGAGGGTCTTCAAACACTCGCATACATACAGCGCAGCGACCGCCTGCTTCATCCCGCCCACGCTCAACGCGTCAGACTGAAAGTCTACCCCGCCAAATCCATTCAATTGAAAATCGAACAACCCCATCTCGCACCACTGTCATACGATGCCCCGCGCGTATCAATTACATTAAATAACGAGGCCGAAGAAATTTGTCTCTTTGAGAAAGTCTACCCTAGAATATCGGAAGAATCATTCGCAGAAACGGTTGGGAGTGATGTAGAAAAAAAAATTGGGTAATGAGGCAGCTACTAAATTCCTTCCATTCCACGGCAGAGATTCTGTAGACTAAAAATCGGAGCAGCTGTCTGCAAAACAGAAACAGCATCCCTATCTACCAAGAACCGACTCCAAGAATTTCAACTTACGAATACTCATGAATAAACGCGATTTCATAAAACGCATTGCTTTGGTCGGCCTGAGTGCGCCCGCCTTCACAAAGCTCGAAAGCCTTGTCAGCGCTGCGAACCATTTGTCGCCGCTAGCGCTGGCTGAGAATTCCGATTTTTGGGCAAAAATAAGAGCCGGTTACAGATTGAAACCGGACTACATTAATTTGGAGAGCGGCTTTTACTCCATCCAGCCCGAAGAAACGTTGGAGCACTTCATAAAGCATGTCCGCGAAGTTAATTATCATGGTTCCTATTACATGCGTAATTATCGACTGGAAAACAAAGCGCGAATCACCGCCAAGCTCGCAGAGATGGCGGACTGCGCTCCCGAAGAACTCATTATAACCCGGAATACCACGGAATCACTAGACACCATCATCGCTGGCCTCCATTGGGAATCAGGGGATGAAGCTGTCTATTCAAATCAGGACTACGGGGCTATGCGCAACATGTTCGAACTGGTCGAAAAACGCTATGGCGTGGTGCGGAAAATAATCGACGTGCCCCAGCACCCGAAATCGGATCAGGAAATTGTGGATACCTATGCGTCGGCCATCACGCCGAGGACGCGTTTGCTCATGGTGCCTCATATCATCAACATCACAGGACACATACTTCCCGTTCGAAAAATCTGCGACATGGCACACGCCAAAGGCGTCGACGTGATGGTGGATGGCGCACATGCGTTTGGTCATTTTAACTTTTCGATACAAGATCTCAATTGTGATTACTATGGCACCAGCCTGCACAAGTGGCTCAGCGTCCCACTTGGAGCTGGGTTTCTCTACGTAAAACAGGGAGCGGCCCGCAAAGTCTGGCCTCTATTTGCCGACGTTCCCAGAGACGACGACGACATCCTCAAGCTCAATCATACCGGGACCCATCCTGCCCACACCGATCTCGCCATAGCCAACGCCATTGATTTCCACAATAGGATCGGAAGCGACCGCAAGGAAGCCCGCCTCCGCTACATTCAGAATTATTGGACAGACAAAGCCCGCAAAATGAACCACCTCGTATTGTACACTCCGGAAGAAAGACATCGCTCCTGCGGGATCGCCACCGTGGGCATCCGAGGAATGGAACCCGCAGACATGGCAAAAACCCTCCTGGACAAATACCAAATCTTCACCGTGGCAATCAACGGCAGTGGGGTCCACGGATGCCGCATCTCTCCCAATGTGTTTACCAGCACAGAGGAATTGGATGTATTTGTATCTGCATTGAAATCTATGGGGTGATGTCGCCTTTCGTATTGGCAGTGATTTCAAACTCTTCTGGCTCCAGAAACTGAGAAGGTCCGACAGTCACACGACGAATTACTCCCCAAACGAAACCCTGGCATTAATCAATTGATAGAAGGGATTTAGCTACCGGTTCCTGTTTTAAAGTTAGACATTCCAGCACGGGTAACCAATGAATTACCGAGACCCAAGCGTTACGTCCCACCCTGCTCCTAAGCATGAAGAGAATATTTTCCATCACCATCGTTGCCACATGCCTTGTGACAACTTTGGTGATCGCCCAGACCGAACTTACCAGGCATGACCTATCCCTGTTGACGCTGGACGAGGCGAGAGCCGAGGGCGCCAAGCATTCCAGTTATCGGAATCACAAGACGCTCCCTACGAGCAGCGAAGCTCCCGAAGCGAATTTGGAAACCTTTCACCAGTCCATCAAACCCATCCTGGAAGAAAGCTGTTTCAAGTGCCACGGTCCGAAAAAACAGAAAGGCGATTTCCGGCTCGATACCTTGGACCCGAATCTCCTGCGCGGTGAAGATGTTGCCTGGTGGCTGGAAGTGGTGGATGTGATCAGCAATGGCGAGATGCCTCCGGAGGATGAGGAGGAAATGCCGGGTAATGATCGCGGCCAGGTCATCGACTGGCTCTCCAACGAGATTCAGGTGGCATCCCAGGTCCGGCGCAGTGAACAGGGGCACTCCTCCTTCCGGCGCATGACCCGTTACGAATACAACTACGCGCTGCAGGACTTGCTGGGCTTACCCTACGACTTTGCAAAGGATCTGCCCCCCGAGACTCACTCGGAAGATGGTTTTGAAAACAGTTCCGAGATGCTGCAAATGTCGGTCATGCAGTTTGAGACCTACCGGGAGTTGGGCCGCAAGGCCTTGCAAAAAGCGACCGTCAGAGGCGCGCAACCCGAAACCCTCTACTACGGGATCACCATGGACGAGGCAGCCGGGCAGATGCGAATTCGCTATAATGAGGACGTGGAAACCGCCCGAAAAAGAAGCGGCGGTGATCCGGATGCATTGGAGAGGTTACTTCAGAATGTGGATCAGCGTCATGCATTCAACCCGACTAATACCCACTTTTTGAATCTCGATACCGGTAAGGGAATCAAAGCCACCTGGCGGTACAGCCGGGCAACACAGGCCTTCAAGCCCGCTCGCAGTAGACCCGAGGTTCCCGCTCCACTGCCGGACGTATTGATTATTCCCATCGGAAAGGAACAGACCATCGATCTCGGTGATTTCCTACCGGATAACGGTATCCTTCGCATTCGCGCCCGCGCCTCCCACGCCTCGAATGAAGCCGGTCGGTTTCCCAGTCTTCGACTGCTGTTCGGCAATCAACCCAGTAATAACTCCGAAACGACCGTCCGGGTCGAGCTTCCGGATGTCGCGATTCGAGCTTCGCACGACGAGCCCCAATGGTATCAGTGGGAGGTCCCACTGAGTGAGTATCCGCGAAACTTGTACCGTGGTGTAACCAAGCTGGGAGTCACACCCAATCCCGGAGAGTACATCGTATTTCAGAATGTTACGCAAAGCGTGGATAAGCAGGCCCGGGCGGATGTTCAGATCGACTATCTCGAGATAACCACGCCCTACTACGAGCAATGGCCCCCTGAGTCGCATTCACGCATCTTTGGCAATGCCGACAAGCGAAGCGATGAGCTGGCCTATGCCCAAGACGTATTGGCGGATTTCATGCCTCGTGCCTGGCGTCGGTCGGTGACGGATACCGAGATCGGTCAGAAAGTCAGTCTGTTCTCCAAGGTCCGACCGCTGTGTGATGATTTTCAGGATGCCATGATCGAAGTCCTGGCCACCGTGCTGGCATCCCCCAAGTTCCTCTACCTCGTGCAGGAAGATCCCGACACGCAGGGAGTCGATGATTTAAACGATTACGAATTGGCCACCCGTCTTTCCATGTTCCTGTGGTCGAGCACGCCTGACGATGCGCTTCTCGAGCAGGCCGCAAAAGGCAAACTTAGCAACCCGCGAGTATTGACGCGTCAAACTGAGCGTATGCTAGCTGACCCAAAGAGTGAGCGATTTGCCCGGCACTTCGTCAGACAGTGGCTCGGCATGCAGTTACTGGATTATTTGAAGGTTGAAGAAGAAAGTTATCCGGATTTCGACTCCGAGCTCAAGGAGGCCATGCAGCAGGAGCCCATCGCTTTTTTTCAGGAGGTTCTGAAAAACAACCGCAGTGTATTGGACTTTCTGCATGCGGATTACGCGCTCGTGAATGAGCGCCTCGCTCGCCACTACGGGCTGTCGAAGGTCTATGGCAATCACTTCCAAAAGGTGAGTTTGAGCGCGGCAGACAGGCGGGGTGGACTCATGACCCAGGCGGGGCTCTTGGCAATGAACTCGGATGGCAAGGATTCCCACCCGCTCAAGCGGGGCATCTGGCTACTGGAAAGCTTGCTCAACGACCCTCCACCGCCACCCCCCCCGGCCGTTCCCGAGATAGACCTGACTGATCCCGAGATCGCCAGACTCACATTGAAAGAACGCATCGAAAATCATCGCAACGACCCGGCTTGCTTTTCCTGCCACGCCAAGATCGACCCTTGGGGAATCGCCTTTGAGAATTTTGATGCCACCGGCGCCTGGCGTACCGAGATTCACAATACACCCATCGATGCATCAAGCCTTCTCTTCAACAAACAGGAACTGAACGGCATCGATGGCTTGAAACGTTTTCTGCTGACCAATCGCCAGGATCAATTTTGCAACGCCATGGTTCACAAATTGACCACCTACGCCCTCGGCCGTCCCCTTACCTTCAGCGACCGCGCCAGTATCGACGAGATAACCGTCCAGCTCCGCAACAAAGAGGATCGACTCCGCGATTTGATTTTGTTAATCGTCACTTCAGATCTTTTTCTTACCAGATAAGCCAGTTATTTGTTAAATGTTATCAGCTAATAGGAAATACACACCGTTACTCACCAAATCCCCGTTCCCCAATAACCAATAAGCCCGCCACCCTTTAGCTCTAACACCTAGCCTATCTAGCTCTTCCCTCAAATTTCCAATTTCAAATCTCCAATTTTATATTCCCCATGAAATTCAACTTCTCCACACTCGACCGCAGAAAATTCCTCAGAGGAATGGGTGGCTTCGCCCTCGCCCTTCCCTGCTTTGAATCCTTTTCCACATTGGCGAACGCCGCTACCCCAAAGAACAAGAAACGCTTTGCTGCCTTCTATCTTCCAGACGGTGTGCCGATGCCGTTGAAAGAGGATCCAGCTTATCATGACTGGGCCTGGTTTCCCCATATCACGGGTAAGGATTTTCAGTTCACCAAATGCCTCGAACCTTTGGAACCGTTGAGAAATGACCTGACCGTTTTAGGCGGGTTATCCCACCCGGCCGCACGGACGGTGCACGGTCACTCGAATGCCGACCAGTTTCTCACCGGTGCGCCAACCGGCGCGGATGGCGATTACAAGAACAGCATATCCCTCGATCAGTTATTCGCCGAGGAAGTGGGCGAACAAACCCGTTTCTCCTCGCTCGTGTTGTCCACCGATGGTGGCACCGGATCGCCGCGTGGCACGCAGACCATGTCGTTCAACCGCAGTGGTCGTCCCATCCCGGCGGAACACCGGCCCAAGCGCATTTTCGACATGCTCTTTGCCACCAGCGATGAAGACGCCGCGCGCAAGCTGGCCATGAGCCAAAGCGCATTGGATGACCTTATGGAGGATGCTCGCTCCCTGAAGCGCAGCTTGTCCACCAAAGATCAGGAACGGCTGGACGAATATCTGCAGTCGGTGCGCGATACCGAGATCAAGGTCGAGAAGGCCAAACGCTGGATGGATATTCCCTTTGCCCAGGTCAATGTCGATCACCTGAACCTCGACGTGACTCCGGAAGACCCGCGCAACTATCTGCAAACGATGTACGAACTGATCTACCTCGCTTTCAAGACCGATTCCACCCGCGTCGCCACTTACCAGCTGGGCCGTGAAAATGGAGTCGGTATCAGCGACTACCTGGCCCGGGCGGTTGGCTTCAACCTGACCCACCAGCTCACCCACGCCACCAAAGAACCGGGCGGCTGGGAAAACTTCGGCACCTACATCCATTTTATCAGCGAAGAATTCGGACGCTTTGCCTCCAAACTGAAGGCAACTCCCGAGCCCGGCGGTGACGGTAGCATGCTCGACAACACCCTGGTCTTCTTCGGTTCCGCATCGAGCGCCTTCCACCTCTCCCGCAACTACCCCTTGATCCTCGCAGGCGGAAAGAACATGGGATTCCAACACGGCCAATACCTCAAGTACGGTTCCGGCAACGAAGACAACCAGGCCACCTCCGGCATCACCACCGACGCCGGCTGGCGCGGCGACATCAACTTCCAGGAACTCCCCCTGTCCAACCTCTACCTGACCATGCTCCACAAACTCGGCGTCGAAACCGACCACTTCGCCGATAGTACGAATACCTTGGCGGAGGTTTGAGAATAGAAAACTAAACATCGGGATCTGTCCTCTTCTCTCACTCGTCCCGTTATCTTGCCTTCACTTAACTTGAGTAAACTGTAATTCAAGCCCTCAAAGGCTTACCCACTATCACCTTCCCAGTTTGCTTGCACACAAAATGAAACAAAAACTTATAACTAAAATCCGAATTACAAAGTTATTTGGTTTGTACAATTACGATCTTCCAAATAATGGTGATCTATCCGACGCTGTAATTTTCTACGGCGATAACGGAGTTGGTAAAAGCACACTTTTACGACTGGTTTTTCACTTGATGTCCACGGCAAATGACCGAGGGCATAGAACTGCGCTATATAACGCAGATTTTGAATCACTTTATGTCACTCTTTCCTCCAACATTACTCTTGTTGCTCGTCGTTTAAATGGCGAAAAGCTTGATATATTGCGCCTTGAGATCCGTAGTGCTTCGAAATTAATCGCTCTATGGGAATACTTTCCTCGGCATGAACCTCGCTCTGAAGTTGAAAGAGCGATGATGATTTTAGAGGGTGCTGAGTACGGAAGGGGGCAAATCAGAACTCAGCGGACAAAGGTGCGTTCAAAAAAAGAAGAATCAGTCCCCCAAGGGAATGAAGCCTACTTATCTGCGTTGTCTGACTACGTTCCGAAGATGTTCATTCTGAATGCAGAAAGAAAACTCGATAGTGATACTGTTTCTGATCCCAGTGATGAAATGGAACTTCGAAGGTATATGCACTATGATACGCCCAAGAGAATCAACGAGCTGGTTGTAAGATCTCGAGAAATTGCTTTGTCCCAAGCTCTCAATTCCGCAGCTCGTTGGATTGGTAGCCGTGCGATTAAGGGTACTAACCAAGGATCAATGAATGTGCATTCAGTTTACGTAGATGTTTTGCAACACTTGATG
Organism: uncultured Opitutaceae bacterium; assembly: GCA_964352065.1. Taxonomy (GTDB): domain Bacteria; phylum Verrucomicrobiota; class Verrucomicrobiia; order Opitutales; family UBA2995; genus UBA2995. Next base: position 1,719 of record CAYGQM010000033.1, on the reverse strand, counting down.
GTACCAGCTACGAAAGGAAAGACTACTCCTCAGAAAAATATTCAAACTGCGCTGGTTCAGAGACTTGAGAAAATTGAGGCAGAAATGGCTAAGCAAGCGTCCTATGAGCTAGCAACTTCGTTATCGACCGCTCCCTTCCGAAGTGCTCTTTCAAAAAGTAAAACTAAAAGTGATTTGGCTGTGGAATTATTACAACCGTATGTACGAAGCCTAGAAAGCCGACTTGAGGCTGTTGAACCTATCTACCATGTGCTCAATAGGTTTGTAACAACTTTAAATACCTTTTTGAGAGATAAAGAAATAGCGTTCAAGCTTAGTCAGGGCTTTAACATCGTTAGCAAGCTTGGAAATTCCCTTGAACCTTCCCAGCTTTCATCAGGAGAACAACAATTACTGCTACTTTTTTCTTATGTGCTTACAGCTCGCGATCAACCAAGCGTATTTATGATCGATGAACCCGAGATATCTTTAAATGTTAAGTGGCAGAGGCAGTTAATTCAATCCCTACTAGACGTATCAGAAAATGCAACTATACAGTTTGTTTTCGCGTCCCACTCAATCGAACTTTTGACCCAACATAGAGATAGGGTAGTTAAGCTTACTAACATAGTATGAACTGTGACGATAAAAGATCCATTGAGGAGGTTATCGCACGATACGAATTAGAGCCCGCTTTAGATGATGTTTATGTTGAAGGAACATTTGATCGTGATATCTTTTCTTCTGCGCTTAAAGGCAAAACCTGGAACCGTAGAGCAATTTATGAAATAGATTCAATTTATATCCCTCAATCTTTATTGCTAGCTCACAAATTAACTAAGGGAAATAAGCAGCAAGTAATTGTTCTTGCGAGAGAGTTAAACAAAGCTTTAGGCAAACACATATCCTGTATATGTTATGTTGATAAGGATTTGGATCATTGGTTCGAAGCCATCGAGTTGTTACATTGTTTGCGTTGGTCGAAATACTGTTCGATAGAATTACATTTCCTTACTCCTGATCTTTTGGATGAATTGCTTTTACTAACATGCCAAGTGCGAATTTCCAATTTTGAAGGTTTTTTGGATTCATTCTACCAAGTTCTTCGGGATTTGTATTGCATCCGTTTAGCACTTAAAGAACTTGATTTTCAGATTTCATGGATATCATTTGATCGATGTTTGATAAAAGAAGCATCATCAGTTTCAATCAATTTAGATGACTTTGTTGATCGATTGCTTAAGCGGAATGGCCTGGCCTCAAAAAAGGAGTTGTTGCTTAATAATATTTCGAATTGGTGTAAAAAGGTCTCTGGTGACTTTAGGTTATGCATACGAGGGCACGACTTTACTTCTTTACTAGCTTGGACAGTCAATAAGTACAAAGGATTAAAGAGTCTAGCATCCGAATCAGCAATAGAACGTATGTTTGTTCTACTTGCTAAAAATAATGAAGAGATACGACACGAGCTAGATCAGAAATCGAAATGACGTCATCGAAAGACCAACTTTAAGGAGAAATATTGAAGGGAAATGAATATATCTATATTCAATAAATGACACTAAACTTTGATAGCGTAGTTCATTTTTCTCCCAAAGCATTAGGTCTTTTAACTGTAACCAATGTGACTGGTCCACACCCCCATGCTCCTCTTTCAGTTTCACAAGTGTTGGTTTTAACTTGTTAAGAACCAAAATGACGTCAGGTCTTGACTCTTGACAAGTCGGAGGTAGCCGAAAG
>CAYGQM010000032.1:0-71023 GCA_964352065.1 uncultured Opitutaceae bacterium | reverse complement strand
CACAAAGTGTAACCGATGTGTCCGGTTTGTTTGTAACCGATGTGCCTATCATACCAGAGGGATTAAAGGAGAGGGATTAAAGGGTCATTCCTTGATTCTTGGAGAGGGATTAAAGGGTCATTCCTTGATTCTTGACTTTTAATTTTGAGGAGAGGGATTAAAGGGTCATTCCTTGATTCTTGACTTTTAATTTTGTCTCCCTTTTCCTGAATTCCATGTCCCGCAAATTACGCTTTGAGTACTCGGGGGCGATCTACCACATTCTCAACCGGGGGAACTACCGCAGCTGGATTTTTGAAAGCGAAGGCGCCAAAAAGTCCTTTGAGAAAACATTGTTTGAGGCTTGTGAATACGCTGGCTGGAAACTCCATGCATTTGTGGTGATGGGTAATCACTACCATTTAGCCCTAGAAACACCCGAACCCAACCTAAGCGAAGGCATGCGCTGGTTGCAGAGTGTGTTCGCGATGCGCTTCAATCGCTTCAGAAAAGAGAATGGCAAGCTCTTCCAGGGCCGATTCAAGAGTATCGTGATTGAAGATTTCGACCGTTTATCCTGGTTATGCCATTACATTCATCTCAATCCGGTGCGGGCTGGCATCTGCGGAGTAAGCGGACTCAAGGAGTACCGCCACAGCAGCCATTGGTATTTGCGAAACAAGAGAAAACGGCCTCCCTTTCTGTCTTTGGAATGTAGTCTTGAAGGAGCCGGAGGTCTGGCGGACAACACCTATGGTCGAAACAAATACGATCAATACTTGGAGTGGTTGCGTGAGTCGGACGCAGAAAAGAAAACGATGCATTTTGAAACAATGAGCAAAGGCTGGGCGCTGGGCGGCAAGGAATTCCGGTCGAATTTGCTAAAAGAGGAGAAACATATGGTGGCCGCCTTGGAGTTGGGGACCGGCAGTGCCCGTGAGGCGCGGGAATTGGCTTGGGAAAGAAGGCTGAAAAGATGCCTGAAGCATCTTAATAAAACTCGAAAGGACATATCCGTAGAGCCGAAATCAGCTGCCTGGAAATGCGCCATCGCCTGCCACATGAAAACGAAGCAGCTCTGTTCCAATGGATGGTTGGCTGAGGCTCTGTCCATGGGTAGTGAATCCGGTGTGAGCAAACTGGCGAAAAAAACCCTGAAAGGAGAACTTAGGGAGGCCAAACAGTTTCTTGAGGAATTAAATTCAAGAATCAAGGAATGACCCTATTTGCTCCTCCAGGAATGACCCTATTTGCTCCTCCCTTGACATATCTACTCCTTCGAAAAATTTGTCACCCACTTTTGCATTTCGCGGTTGGCGGCACGAATGAGGTCGTTATTGGCCACATCCTGATCTTCCTGTTCACCGAGTAGGCCACGAGCCCGTTGACGGTTGCGCAGAAAGGCACCGCAGAGGTGTGCTCCGACCGCTCCAGGATTTTCCTGAAGTCCTTTAAGCATTTCTCCATACCAGGCACCGCTGTTTTCTTTGTAGGAATTTGTTGGGTAGCGACCAGTATGGTCATCAATTTCCGCGCCTTGAGCTCCGTCTGCCCAGAGAATCGGACGACCTGTTTTTCGATACCATTCGGCAAGGTGTGTCACCGGGTCTTTAAAGTCCTGAAAACAAAGCACGTCGACCAGTCCTTCAGAAGCATTGACGATTTCATCGGGCAAAGGAGCGTTGGCTTCATAACGATCGCCCATGATCAAATGATTTGGGTCATAGCGGCGGATGGCGTCATGTGTTACCTGATAGTAGTGGCGGGCGAGATCGTAGAGCTCTTTTCTTCCTGCTGATGTCTTTAGCTTGTCCGGATCAAACATGGGACCACGCCATTGATTATGAGGTCGGGTCCAAGTCCAGGTAGGACAGTCGGAGTACCAGTAACCGATGAGTTTGGCATCCTCACGAAAGCGAGTGCAATTGCTACGCGCCACGTAATCACACCAGTCGGCAAACTCCGAACTGCGCAAGTCCTGGTTCTTATGCCAGGGATTCCAGGAATGGGTTTCAATAAACGGCAGCATGTGGAAATACGGCATGTCAAGTGCCTGATATTCCTCGTAACTCCAGTTTGCCGAGTGAGCCTGCTGTTTCACTGTCACTTCCTGCACCCAACCGACACTGTTGAATCCCCAATCCTTCAAATGAGGAACCACGCCTTCCCTGATCCAGCGAAACTGGTCGTTCCCGTATTTTTCCTGCCAGATGTGTTCGTTTTCCGGGTACCGCAAAGTGGCGGAATCAAAGTGATTCAATCCCAGGGAAAAGAATGGTTTCTTGTCTGGAGTTTGAAAGAGCCAGCGATCCCTTGCCTTCTTCAAGGTAAAAAACGAACTAGAATGAGATGCCGGGAACGCATGGGGAAGTAAAGTGGATGACAGAAACCCGGCCGCTGCGAATTTGAGAAACGTTCTTCGAGAAGTCATGGGCTAAAATGTAGATTGAGAATCTGAAAATTATTGTTTCTTGACGTCGTATTTGCGCCAGAGTTCTCTTAGGGTTTCGTCGAGTGCGGCCAGCCCACGACGATCCGTCGGATGCGCAGCTTGTTCATACACTTGCGTGTTAATTCCACGGATCAACGACATTAAATCGGGACGCGGCTTCCCATCAATCGTGTAGATACCCGTTTCCTGGTCTTTATCCACAACCGCCAGTTCCTGATCGTAGAGACACATACAAAAAGTGGCTCCCACCGTCTGAGGATCTTTAAAGTGCCGCATGAGAGTTGCCTCGTACACCTTACCGCGCGCCTCGTGACTAACCAGGCCTTTATAAAGATTTCCCCGTCCGTGGGGATAATGGAACCCGACATCCTCATCCGAAATAATCATGGGAAGCCCTGCCGCGTCGGACAAGTCGTTATTGGAAATGGATTCATTCCAGTGCTGGGGAGCAATTAGACTGAGATAGGGTGCAGCGGCTTTCCAGGATTCACCGGTCAGGGCCCACTCCTTGATGAACGAGCCGAGAATGAGGTGATTGTTGTCATACCTACGAATAGCTGCGTGAGCCATCTTGTATAAATAAATACACATGTGGGAAAGAATGGCGTTAAAATCCTCCACTTTGCGCGGATCCAGCTTTGCACCGATTGCGGGGTAGTTGGCGTTACCAAAATTCTTTTCGTAAACCAATTCGGCTGTTGTTTTCAGGTCCGATATTTTCTTCAACGACATACCGTAAACTTCATTGAATTTTTTCACATTGCCTTTGTAGCGCCTATCCAGCAAATCGGTGATTACGCTTCGGCCGTGGCTATTGGCTGGCAGGGACATGTGATGATTCACCCAATCTTGCGAATGATTGAACGCACCAAAGCCATAGTAGTATCCGATAACAAGCGGATTGTCTTTTACTGGTGGGACAGCGGCCTTGGCTCGGTCTTCAATCAACTGCCTGTAAGAAGGTGCAAAAATATCCGGCAATGTTTCTCCTTCCACAAACTCCCAAGGATGCTTTAACAGGATCACGCCCACCGCGTAAGGGAATTTCTCCTCTTCGAATACCTTCTCAGCAAGGGGAAGGTCGACGAAACCGTTGAGATTGCGCTCCGGACTACTTGCACCCCCAAGCGCACAATTAAACCCCAATTCACGGGCTTTGGTCACGGAATCCCTAACCCAGGCTTCCTTATCGTCGCCAAACAGCGTTTGAGCCGCTTGCCGGGTTTCACCGGAAAGCATGTGGCTGAGGGCAACGGGATAAAAAACGTTCCCATCCGGCGTAATAAACCAATGCCGACCATTGATTTCCTCAAGGTGAAAGAAGCCAGTCTTTTTTCCCTTTATTCCAGTCCAGCCACCATATTGATCGAATTGGGCATTTTGACTACCGTGGGAAGCAGCCGATATTGCCACTTCAGAAATTAAAAGGGCCAGAAGGACTGTTATTTTAGGTATATATCTCATAACTTATTGACCGATGAAAAACAACTTTTTGGAAATTTCCCTATTGGGGATGTAGAATTAAAACTGGAAATTCAGTGTTTAGATGATCCATGCTCTAGGGATAGATGAAACTGATCAGCCATAACTTATAGATGCCGCAGGTTCCGGAAAGATGAACACAAATAGGCAAAATTTTTAACTGTTCTTGGAAATTGAACGAAGATTACGAACAATTACGTGCGGAACTGGACCGGAAGTGGCGTTCTCTGGGAAACTTTCTAGACCCTAAGCACCACCAGTTGGACGATGAGGAGCGGAAAGCCCTTAATCCCATTTTTCACAGTTTGACCAGTATGACTCTGCACTACACCGAACCCGAACTCATTGGTGAAGGCGGTGAAAAACAAATCTTGAAGGTTCGCGACCTTCGCACCGACCGTATGGTGGCTATGGCCAAACCTCTGGCTCGAGCCACGGATGAAGAAAAAGAAGAGTTTCTCAGGGAAGCACGATTAACCGCCTGCCTACAGCACCCCAACATCATGACCATTTACGACCAGGGTGTGGATGAAGACGGAATTCCCTATTTTACCATGGAGCTTGTCCAAGGTGACAATCTCAAAGAAATTGTCGAAAAACTGGCTGCTGGCGAGTCAGGTTACTTAAAACAGTATCCCCGCGAACGCCTGCTGGAGATTTTCATTAAAGTCTGCGATGCGGTTTCCTATGCCCACTCACGAGGCGTCGTTCACCTTGATATAAAACCAGCCAACATCAAAGTGGGGCCCTTTGGTGAAGTTCACCTATGCGACTGGGGTTTATCACGGATACTCACTCTTGGCTTCGATGCTATTCCCTCGAACAAAGCGACAACAGATAATTTTCCCAACAGTGACCTTTTGAACGATCTTACGGCAAGTGGATTGGCCAAAGGAACACCCGGCTTTATGGCACCGGAGCAAGCCGATGGGGTATCCCGGGTTTCCGAAAAAACGGACGTTTACGCATTAGGCGCGGTCCTGTATTATCTGCTGAGCTTTCAAGCTCCGATATTGGGCAACAGCACAGCCGATATTCGAGAGAAAACAGGTAAGGGTTACCTTGAGCCCATGGGTAAAGTTACCCCAGAACCGGAAATTCCCAAAGGACTTAAGGCAACAGCCATGAAGGCTCTTTCCCTCAATCCACGGGACCGTTTCCCATCAGTCAGGGAACTCCGCGAAGAGTTGGATAGGCATTTGCTGGGTTACCCAACCAGAGCACAAAGAGCGGGCCCAATCGATCGACTTCATCTTCTGTTTAGACGTCGGCCAGGCCGATTCCTGATATCTGGAGTCTCATTACTCGTTCTGGTGATTGCTCTTGGCATTTCCTCAGTTCAAATTGATCAATCTCGCCGCGAAGCGTTCGCAGCTCGGGATCTGGCCGAAGAAAACCTGCGCCTTTACACGGAAGAAACAGCCCGCTCCAAGCAACTTGATGATCATATGCGATCGGTGACCAACGAACTACAAAGTAACGAGAACTACCTTGACGCCACCTCGAAAACGCGCCTTTTGCGGTTTCAATTGGAGGAGGGAAATTTAAATCCAGACGATAGGACGGCTCTTGCTCATCGGTTGGCCATGCTCCATTTTGTTCGGCAACAATTTGAACAGGCTAAAACCTATTTTGAGATTTCTCAAGAGACGCCCTCGAACAACATGTTTTACCGACTCACACTGAAATATGAAAGTGTACCCTTACCGGATGATCGTTGGTTGGACCCAAGAGACCTGCGGGATATTATCAATGAAATTCCGTCCAGATACGACAATGTGTGTTATGCCCTCGCCTTCTATTTTTTAAGAGTCCCTAAATCAAAGAACCAATCAGAGAAACTCCTTCCATTAGTTGAGTCTCTTCTTGATCGGCTAAACCATAAAGGCCCGTTGAAAGAACGCTCCAATACGCTTAAGCTTGAGATTCATCCACAAGGTTATGTCTTATCGTTGACTGGTAAAAACTACAATATTTACCACCTCCCATTACCAGTTCGGAAGAGAAGCACCTGCGTGCTCAACAGCCTGGAACTTTATTCATTACAATTATCAGAAGCCGACTTGCCGGATATGATTCAACTGGAGGGGTCAGGAATAAAAGAATTGGATTTCACAGGCATTGATAAAATCCCACAATACCAATTGGAACTCCTTCAGGACTTGAACCTTCACACCCTGATCCATAGCCTGAGTATACCCGACAAAGAATTACAGGAATTACTTCCTCGCATGGAACTCATCCGAGTAAACTAAACCTACATTCGCAACTCATTCGAGATCTTCCCTCAAGCGATCAATCTCCATAAAAAATCGCGCTTTTACACGAGCCTTAAGCGTGGCGACGGAGGTTCGGGCTATACCGGTTTGTTCCGAGATCTCATCAGGAGTGAGTCCCTCCACGCTCAATCTGAACACTTCAATGGCTTTTTTACTGAAATCTCCTTCGATTTTATTAAAAGCCAGGTTTGTCAGGTGCACTTTCCATTCTTCCTCCGCGATACACTCGATCTCAGGAAGGCGGATCGAGTCCAGGTAATCGGAACCATCCCCGCCCAAGGACTTCATTTCCCTCTCCTTACGACGCTCACGGGATCGAATAAACTGTTTGACCTCGTTCTTCGCCACACCGGCCAGGTAGCTCCGGAATCTTCGAATCTGGCTGGTATCCAAGGTCGGAAGTTTTTTCCATAATCTGACCATCACCTTTTGATGAACTTCCTCCGCATCTGGCTCAGATAGAGACAGGTTCCGGATGACTGCGTAGATGTAACCTTTATAGATTTCGGCAAATTCTTTCCAGGCTTTTTCATCATACTGTTGTTTCACTCGCTCAATCAAAGTGAAGCGGGTATCATCCGACCTGCCATAGTCGAATTTTGAAGGTTCCTTCATTTGTCAGCTAATTTCCAATTAGTCGCTCAGAGAAGCCCAAAAGCGGAGAAGCCCAAAAGCGTCATTCCTTGATTCTTGATTAACAGAGAAGCCCAAAAGCGTCATTCCTTGATTCTTGATTAACAAGGAAAGGCCCCAAACCGTGGCGCGGCCAAAAGGGGCCATGCGTAAAATAAAAATAAAGGTATAACTCTGTTTCACCCTTCGTTTCGCCGGTGCGAATCCAGCTGTTTTGGCGCCTTCCTTCAGGAAATGGGTTTGTAATAGTCCCTCCAACCTGCGCGAGGTTCGGGACCGTCCAATACGGCCTGCACCCGGGCATTGCCCCGGATGCGTTTGGTCTTTCGATCAAATTCGAAACTCTCGTTCAAATACTGACAGGTGACACCGAGATGAAGCAATTGGGTGAGTTCACCACTGATGCTGAAAGGGGAGGTGGTTTTTCCATGGCCCATGCACGCCTGGACGAAGTTCTCCATGTGAGACTCCTTAACCTGCGGCTGCTTCACCTGCTCGTAGTATTCCCTCATGGCAACTCTTGGATAGAGGCTGGATGCGGATCCGTGACTACTGCGGTAGATGATAAACTTACCATCCTTGCGATGGAGCAGGGTGGAACCCGTGTCATCCAGTTTGGGCGGGGCAAACGATCCATCCTCCTGTTTGTCCCAATACGGTTCAGGCACTTCCGGGGCCACGCCATAGCCATCCTTCCAGGTGAGCTCGACAGCCGGAAGATCTTTTCCCCGCTTCGGAAAATGCATGACCAGATGTGAAAGTCGTGGGAAGATGATCTGGTTGTGGTCGAGCATATCGACTTTTTCAACCCGTGTGGGTAAGCCCAGTTTTAAGAAGTCGTGGGCAAAGTCGAGAATGTGGGCTCCCCAGTCACCAAAGATACCACAACCATAGAGAAAGAACGCGCGCCAGGTTTGGGCATGGTATAAGGAGTTGAAGGGCTTTACTTCCGCCGGGCCGCACCAGAGGTCCCAGTTCAGGGAGGACGGCATTTTCCCGGCGGCGGGATAATCCTCGATGCGCAGTTCCTTCTCGTAGAACCAGATGCCCGGATGTTTGAAGGGTTTGAAGAAGGCTTCAATTTTGTGGATGTCCTTGGTGAGGCCACCCGCGACCATCTGTTGAAACTGGCTCGCTCCTCCGGAGGTGTGACCCTGGTTACCCATTTGCGTGACCACCTGGTACTGTTTCTCGGCCTGGATCAGCAGCTCCGCTTCCCGGAACGTGTGGGTGAGGGGCTTTTCCACATACACGTGTTTGCCCCGGCGCATCGCTTCCATGGCGACGACAAAATGGGCATGGTCCGGGATGGCGACACTCACGGCATCGATGTCGTCACCCATGGTGTCCAGCATCACGCGGAAATCAGCGAACCGGCGAACCCCCGGAAAAGCTTCCAAGGTCTTAGCCGCCCGTTCCGAACTTTGGAAATCGACGTCGCAGAAAGCCACGGGCCTGGCGTTTCCTTTTGCACAGAGACTCGTGATCACCGCATTGCCGCGATTCCCCACACCCACGCAACCGAGGTTGAGTCGCTGACTCGGTGGCACATTGCCTGCCTTGTCGGTTTTACCCAAGGCCAGGTAAGCAGGCAGGACGGTGAACCCGAAGGTGCTTGCCGCCGATTTCTTTAGAAAGGTGCGGCGCGAAAGGTTGGATCTGTGTGTCATCTGGGGTGATTTCATGGTGGTTTTGATCCAGAGAAAAACAGCTGGGTAATTTTGTCAGCCTAAAAGGGAAGGGGCGCTTTGGTTTCATTCACGGTACCGACAAGACCTCTGACAAGAAGTGGATTAAGAAGGTAGTTTGAGGTATTGCCGCACGCAACAGATTCTCCTTCGCATTCCGGAATTATTCAGTGTAAGCAAGCTACAGGTACAAAGGAGCATTTACGTTTCAAGGGATTACCGGTTTGATTGTCTCCTTTAATCTGGAATGAGCACCTGCAGCTCAAAGAAACTTGTCGACTTATCAGGCGCGTAGAAAAGAGCTTCCCAGACCAACATTCCATTTTCTTCACTGATCATTTTGGGAACCAGCTTGTGGCGCACGTCCCGTATATCCATGGCCGCGAGGACAGAAAGGTTTTCCTGATCCCAAATTCCAGTGGTTGTGAATCGGATACCGGCGAAATCTCCCTCCCTGAAGGTCTGTGGATGAATTATGTCTTTAGCGTTCTCCGCTCCTTGTAGAAAGGCGAATAAATTTGGATACCCGATGTTGAGTCCATTATGGGACGGTTCAGCCTGTTCTCCCGACAACCCTGCCCTGGAAGCCCACCCATAGTATTCCGCTCCACCGACGGGGAAACCAGCTCTCACGAATTTCTCTGTCTGATTCTTGCTTAACTTCAATCGTAGCTGCTGCAGGTTGAGCATTGAAATGTCTTCCACGGACAACTTCGATGTTGTTGTACCGGATATTCCGTTACCATCATCCAGGGGTTCATCGCCTTGATACCATTGAAACGTTGCTCCGGAGGATTCACTCGATGGAAATTCGAATTCGAAAAAATGAGTGCCGGGATTAAAGGTGCCGTTTATCGTGTTTAGTATTCCGAAGTTTTCGCCTACGACCAATTCCAGGTACCATTTATCAGACGATGACAGGAAAGAAACCTCCAACACGAATTTCCCGACCTTGGTCGGTGTGCCCGCCAGCTGTTTCGTGCTATTGTTAAAACTCAGACCTTCTGGCAGACCGGTTACGCCGGAAACGACATCTGGATTCTCGAATAAAAAGGACTCCGTCATTGGGATTCCTACCTCGGCATTCAGCTCGGAGAATTGGTAGCCTGAATTTTGGAAAACCTTTTTTGACACATAGAGTGTTACCGGTTTCGATTCAATCAACTTGCCTGATTCAGACATGAGATCGAGAATAAATGGATAAACTCCGTTATCCAACCTTCCATCAATATCGAGTCCCGTAATGGTCAGCCCCGGTGGTAAATTCGGAGACTGTAGATACCAATCTTCGGAATAGTTGTCCGGCGTATGAACCGGATAATTGATGTGGACCTCTTCATACTCGAAATAGGGGCTGTCTTTTAGACTAATCTGAGGGTCTCCTTCGTAGATGTTGACCCAATAAGTAACCGGCTGGGAAAAGGTTGATTCTGAATGAGCAATAATGGTCACGCGATAATTTCCAGGTTCTGTCGGTGTTCCGAATATTCCGCCGGAACCTTTGAGTAATCTCAATCCAGGTGGAAGGCCTAAAAGGGTGAAGTCAGTGACCGTTCCTGTCGTTTCAATCGGGACATAAATTTGCTCGCCCAGTTTAAAGCTTTCGGAATACGGCATTTCAACGGTTGGCTGAATCTCGTTGATTTCGTATAACTCTCCAAAACTTCCTCCTGCCAGAACCCTTCCTCTGACAAAGTTAATAAAATCAATGTGAGGCGGCAGGTGAGACTCGGGATAGGTGGTACCTTCCCAAGTCAATCCATCCGGCGAGCTCATGTAGCTTGCTTTATCGGTCACCAAATGAAACTTCCCACGGCCAAACGCTATGGGTCTCAAATCCATCGCCTCATGGATAGGAAGTGTGACTTTTGTCCAATTCCGTCCGTCGGTACTTCGAAGCACATAATCTGATATGGTAAAACCATTCGCTGTGGCTGCGACATAGACACCGTTTCCGTAAACGATATCCGCAATAGGCAGACCGCCGCTGGTGCCGGAAGCTCTCTCCCAGTTGATACCGTCTGCACTACGGTGAATGATAGTACTAAAGCCCCGGTTATAGGCAAAGAAGTAATTTCCGACGTGCTTGACCAGATTGTTGGCAGGAAGATTACCTCCCACCGGTTCCCAATTTTCTCCATCCGAAGTCGAAAGCAATTGGTTGTTAGCGACCAGGTACATATGTTCTCCCGAGACAAAGAGACTTTGGTCTTCAAAATAGTCGATGCCTGAAATGGGCTCTGCGCTCCAGGTTTTACCATCATCGCTTGTGTATATGCCGGGCTGATCGTAGACGTAGAATCGATTTTTAAAGTACACCACCCCATTATCTGTTCTTTTATAGGGTGTGGCAGCTTTCCATATCTCCATATCTTCGCTCCACAACAATCCATCTCCAGAATTGGAAAACACGAGTCCCCCTACGTCGGTAAAGAACTCCGTCGAGTAATTGCTATTTGAGATGTAAGGCAGGCGGTCGAAGACGGTTGAGCTGATTACCAAAGCTATCTCCTTGGAGGTTTCGCCATACAGGTTTTTTCCATGTACGGTAAAAGATGAAATCGTGGCTTGAGTGGGAGTTCCAATCAGCTTACTATTTTGTGAGTCAAATCGTAACCAACTGGGATGACCACTTAGAGTAACTTTACTGGTTGTATCATTCGGACCAGCATGTGGCCACAGGAATAGACTTTCTTCAAACCGTTCGCCTACCAGGCCAGAAACATAATCCCTGCTAAACTGGGGAAAATCACCTGGACCTCCGCTTATCACGTATTCACCCCGGCTGACGATCCCGGGAATGCCATTCGCCTCCGGTACGAAAACCACCTCTCTGGTTCCGGTTATCCGTTGCTTGGGAGCGCCGTATATTACCCCCCTTGATTCATCGAATTTAACTCCCAATGGAAGACCATACGCTTTGATGGAGGTAAAGTTACCCGAAGTCTGCGAAAGTGGCACAAACAAAGGTTCACCGGCGACGAAGGGTATTACACCAGAAAAGAATGCGGAGGGAACCGCAGCTTCTCCCGTGACTAGGACTCCATTTGAGGCTCCACTATTTGCTCTTTCTTCTATGATCAGCCGATCTTCAATCAGGGCAATGGAATGTACGAAAAGGATATTATCACCGGGATCGACAGGAATGAAATTTTCTCCGTTTTTACTCGAATAAATGACATGCGACGCTCCGGTGAAACCCGCATCTCGGCCAACCACAAAGAACCGATCTCCCCGAAACAACAATGCATGCCATACATATCCCGGCGGCAATGAGGTAAATGACCAATCCGAGAGACTTGTTCCAAAGTAAACGCCCCCATCCTGGATAAATGCCAACTTTCCATTTCCATACTGAAATCCTGTGTCCGGAAGGCGTGCGTCCAATCCCTCAGTTGTCATGCGCGCCCAGGCGCTTCCATCACTACTCACCAGAAAATCGGGATGCTCTGATACGTAGAACTCCTCTCCCACGCTTACCAACCGATTCAGAGTTGAGGGTGACAAGCTCGCAATGGTTGCGGCTGGGAATTCAACAGAGGTCCATTTTGCTCCGTCTGTTGAATAGTACAGTCTTGCCTGATTAAACGCATTGCATTCAATAAATACGCCCTCGGGTCCGGGGATAATTCGTTCTACATTTTCAATATCCGGTACGCCGATGAACTCAAATTGAACGCCATCTTCAGACATCCATACCCCACCATCAGTGGCTGCGATGAGTCTATCCTTAAATATTTCCAAGTCATATATCAGGCCCTCTGGTTGAAAACCGGCCGGTTGCCAGTCACCGAATAGATTCGTGGTAATTAATATGCCTGCCAAGGATGGCCAATAATAGCTACCCTTGTATTGTATCATCCCGGAATAAGCCCCAGACAAAGGTAATGAAAGCCGGGATACATTCCCGATTGGCTTCACCACGAAAACGATTGTGGTGTACCAGGTGCTTGGTCCTACCGTCTGTTCAATTTTCACTTCATAGATACCGGCAGTACTGATGGAGCCACCAAAGCGATTGAGCTCAGCGTTATAGGTAGCGTTGCCTGGAAAGGTTCCCGTCCTGCTCACTTGATATCGATCATTGAGAACCCCACTAATGTTCGAGAGATCGTCGTTTACCTGGACCTCGTAAACTTTGGTGAAGACTTGAAATTCTCTTAGCTCATCTTTCTCCAGGATATGCCAGGTAACATACGCGCTGTGTATGACATCCGCGTTAGTCCAGGACTGGTGAAAACGCACCTCGAAGGATCCCGCCTCATGAATTGTGCCGGATACAATGCCGGTGTTCGCATCGACCATCAACCCGACAGGTAAATGATTGGCCCCGTAGGTGGCTGGTTCTCCATCCGTAGGGATCTTAAAGCTGATCTCCTCCCCAACGTGGTTTACTAATTGGTTGGGTAAGTTAATGTGTCCGGATGCACTCTTTAGTAGAAGCACTGAAAGTAGCAGGACAAAAGTGATGTGGTTAAATCGGATGAACGGTAGAGAGGGCATCATTTGGGGGTAGCAAGTCACAGAATGAATATCCAGCTACACAAAAAGCAAATTCTTAATTCAGAGTGAATGTGTTTGTGGGCATTTGCTCAAATTATGGGTTCATGTCAGGTGGAAAGAGAGCATCTTAGAGCATTGCTTTCAAAATTGAGAAAGGTTCAAATCCAAAAGCAGCGCTTTACAGGAACGAACTATCGGAGGTATGACTTTTCCATGAAATCGTCTATTCTTCGGATTCCCCATCATGCCCTTATTTTTGCGGCATTAGTTTCGTTCACCCTGCTCACAAGCAGCCTGGCCGGAAGTAATTCCACCTCAAACTCACTGCCTGAGCTTCCTGCGAGACTGCAGTCCTTTGTGGATGCAGGGGAGGCGACCGGCGTCGTTGTCCTGGCCGCTCACAAGGGCAAGGTCATCTCGCATGAGGCCATCGGTTTTCAATCGGTTGAAGCAGGGGTGCCCATGGCCAAGGACAGTATCTTCTGGGCCGCCTCCCTGTCGAAGCCGTATGTGGCTGTGGCCGTCATGATGCTGGTGGAGGAAGGCAAACTGAAGCTGGATGATCCGGTGGAAAAGCACATTCCCGAGTTTAAGGGCATGCTCAGATCGGTGCCGGATTACGACTTCGAATCGTCGGATATAAAGCTGGTTATGCCAGATCGACCCCTAACCGTAGAGGACTGTTTGAACCACACTCATGGATTGCCAGCCACAGAGGGAACGGAAGGCGCAACGAGTATTCGGGAACGGGTCATGGCCTCCGCCCGCAGCACGCTGGATTGGGAACCGGGCTCCAAATGGCGCTATGGAGGCGAAGGCCTGCATGTAGCGGCCTACCTCGTCGAGAAATATTCGGGTATGAGCTATGCGGATTTTCTCCAGAAACGGATCTTTGATCCACTGGGAATGAAGGATACTTACTTCATGCTGGAGGAGGTTCCGAAAGATCGATTGGTGGAGCACTATAAAAGGAATCAGGGGGAGAAAGCATGGAAGGTGGACCGATTCTTTGATCCTGTGTATTTCAGACCGGATGGGGGACTGTATTCGACCGCAGAAAATATGTTCCGCTTCTACCAGATGATGCTCAATGGCTGCAGCTACCAGGGAAAGAGGCTTCTCTCAAAACAGTCGGTCAAGCAACTGACCACCATCACTTGCGGACATCTGGAAAAGGGCGACCATATCGAGAATTGTTTTTCAGCCCTGGGATTCCGCGTGGTGCGGGAGGCGTCCGATCCGAGGACCACCGGTTTAAATCCGGGTGCCTTCGGTCATGGTGGCTCCGGCGGCTCCATCATCTGGGCGGACCCAGCCAATGACATGGTCTACATCTACCTGCGAAACAACTGGGGCTCCAGCCAGACTCCCATGGTTGAGACCTTTCAGAAGATCATCAGCGCGGCGGTGAATTAAGATGCAGAATAGTTAATCTGCTCTAAAATTCTTCAGCGAGTACTAGAAGGCTTAATCAACCTTCGCGGTCAGCATGATTTGATCTACGCTTGTTGGATGGTTACGAACGCCAAACGAGTGTAGCGACACCTCAACAAGCGCAGCGCAGAACAACATGGTCATATTGTGCATGAGTCATAGAATTAGCAGATGTCGTCTCTACAATCCTCGGAGCATATCCGAAGTGTAAGGAACAGTCCGGGGGAGCGCAAATGGGAGGGAATCCAAAACTCTACTTACGTCTTTTGCCAAGTCCGTTCGATCATCGAGGCAGCTTGCGTCGTGCGGTTTTTTTTATCTGGGCGATCCGTGAGTCAAAAGCAGGGTGGGTAGAGAAATATTCAGGGATATCCGATTTCCCCAATGCCTTCAGCCGTTCAAACATGTGAACGGCTCCCTGCGGATCATAGCCGACTGCCATAGTAAGTCGTATGCCGAAGTCGTCGGCCTCATGTTCGTTGTCGCGCGAATACTGCGTCTTAAGGAATTTCAGGGTGGCTTGCTTGGCGGCATTTCCGAGGAGGCCACCGGCCCGCAGCCAGGTGCTGATTACTTGAATGGAGTGTTCGGCGATCATGCGATCGAACGCATGCCCCTTTACGACGTGGCCCATTTCATGAGCGATAACAAAGGCGAGTTCGTCCTTATTGTTCTCGCAGTGATTCACTAGGGCATCGGTTAGAAAGATAAATCCGCCCGGCAGGACAAAGGCATTCACATCGTCCGACCTTAGAACCGTGCAGGTGAAGCGGTGAGTTGTATTGATCCAAGCAGCCAGGCGCTTAGTGAGCCCATCTATAAATTCGATTTCGACACCTTCACTTGAGGCTATGATTTCTTGGGCCATCTGATGCCCCAGCTTGTATTCCGAGGCAATGGCTTCTGCTTCAGTGCCGAGCAAGGAATCATAGAGCCAGCGGGACTTTTTGTAAGTTTCCCCTGCCTTTTTCCCCAACCCCTTAAAAAATGCGTCCATCATTGATTATCATTAACTACTGCCTTGCAGAAAAGACAATGTCTCAAAAAGCGGTGCTGCGAGGGCGCGGTCGCCCTACCAATAAATGCAAAAATGGCAGGGCCAGAGTAATCCGGCGAGTAGGAGTAATTGGACATGTTCTCTGAGCAAAGGATCAGCGGTGAGAGCAGAGGGGAGAGGATGAGTATTTTAGCAAGGGCAGATTTCGCGTATAGTTTCGTAGCCTTGCCAGGGGCAATGTTTCCTCAATCAGATCAACGATAGAACTCCTGATTCGGATCGAGACCACGCGCACCGTAGACCACCGGAGGAGCGCCAACTTCGAGAGCTCCCAGATCGGGTGCTTTGCCATGGAAGTTATCATTTACGTTGGGAATGACCACGCCTGCATCTACCGCCTTACCGTTCGGGTTGAGATTAAAGTTAAGATCCACAGCGTGATAGACCGGGCCAGGCATTTCACCCAGGGGTGTACCTACCGGTCCTTGAATTGGTTTCTGAAGATCCTCAAAAATATCGTAATCTACGACTATGCCGTGAGCTTCAAGGCCACTCGCTTTCTTGAGGTCCCCTAACGTCTTAAATTCTTCCCACTCCCCATTAGGCGCCAGCCACCGGAACTGAGATTCAGGGCTTTCAGGACCTTGATTGGGCCGATAGCCGTTATAATCCGCGATCGAATAAGTGGTTGTATAGGGAAATCTGGCAATGTGTGTGGGCCCATCCGAACCCAGGAATAAATTATTCCGGTAATTCGAATTGGGGTGTCCACCACCGCCGTTGTTTTCCGCAATGAAAGTATTGTGATAAGCGGTGAGCCCCGGTACTCCACCGTGGATTTTAAGCGCTCCTCCCTTTTGAATATTGTAGAGTACATTCCGAATGTAGTAGGCAGGACCGCCAAATACAGGCTGAGCACTGATCCCACTCTGTGCGGTATTTACCCCTCTGTTCCGCATGATGCGAATATTGTGTACTCCGCCATCCGCTTCCACGAAGTCATCCACCTGGAGGTGTAAGTCATTGTTGTAAATATCGATCGACACCGCTTTTAACTCCTGCTCCTTCTCCGGGGTGCCGTAGGTTGAGATGCCGATGGAATCGTGGAAGAATGCGATGGAGTTATAAGCGATTACGTGCCCGGAGCCATACACCTTGATGCCATAGTAGGAATCCAACAGGTGGGTTCCATACGGGATTAAACCCTCCCGGTGGGCAGCCCAGCCGTAGACTCTGTAACGATCATCGCGCCCAATGATGACGTTGTCTTGAATCAGAAAGTTTTTGGAACCGGCAAATTCGGTTCGAAGGCCCTCGCCCACATTCTCAAAACGACAATTTCGTACGGTTAAGTTGCTGGCTCCTGCCAGATGTTTCCGCCCGGCTTCGAACACCCGATCGGCATTTCTGAAGGTGAGTCCTTGGAAAATGTGATGATCGGTGGCCATGACATTAAATAGATTGGCGGCTCCTGCTCCATCGAAGATGACTTCGCCATCTCCCGCTGCTTCGATTACGATGGGGCGCTCCGCAGTACCTTTTTGGGTAAACCAATAAGTTCCATCGAAAGGTATATTATGCCAATCAGGATAATTGAGGAGATTCCCCTGATAGAGCCCTCCATGGATTTTGATGATATCACCTGGCTGTACAGGATCTTCACCCACAACATACCAATCTCCCTTTGTGTTGATCGATCCGTGATACGCAGAGACTAAACCCGGGTAATTCGGTTCTTCTTTCTCTCCGGTGTAATATTGGGAATAAACATGCCTTACTCTTCCCTTGCGATAGGCCTTAGGTTCGGCCCGGGTGGAAACAGTGACCACTTTTACGGCCTCCCCATCAACGCCATCTGAGTCTTCCATGGTAAAACGAGCCTCGTATTCGGTTGCGGTATCCAAATCTAAAATACTTCCGGCGAACATATGGGGAGTCGTGTAATCAATACCCGCTCTTTCTATATGTTCGTCCCCGATTCGAAGGAGAGGCATTCCTTTCTTCCATTGGCTGCCCGATCCAGCGATCCGATACTCTACCCGCACCGTGGCATTGCGGTTTTCATCCCCATCAATATACCATTCGAACCCCAGATTCTGAAGGGTGGGCGGCTCGATAATAAATTTCCCGGGTTGAACGCTATCCCGGGCAGATGCGGAACTGATGATTAGCAAAGAAAAACAGAGTGCGCGAATAAGATTATTCATAGGGTATTTGGAGTTGGTTTTCTAGATAGGAAGACTCTTTATGAACTCGCATTATAAACCAAGTTGAAAAGGGATTTATCCCGTAAAAAGAGGATGGGCTTCTAGTAAGGATGTGATATTCTTCTTCCGTCATTAATGTACTCCGTTTCTCAAATGATTAGAAAAAGTTTTCTTTTATTTTCCCTGCTATGGGGCTGTGTCAGCCTTCATGCAACTGAAGTCGGGCCTTGGAATTTGAATGAATTATTCTCAGTTCCTGAATGGCAGGAAACCGATAAGGCAGCTCAGGAGGGGATGACTGGGATTCTTTATGATTCCATTCCGGTGCATGGGAAGCGTGTGCAGGTGTTTGCCTACTACGGAGTGCCCGAAGGAGAGGCTCCTGTTGGGGGTTGGCCAGCTGTGGTCTGTGTTCACGGTGGCGGTGGAACGGCGTTCAACGAATGGGTAGCGAAGTGGAATGACCATGGCTACGCGGCGATCAGCATGGATCTGGAAGGGCACTATCCGATTCGAGAGTCAGAAGAACCACGCGGGCCTCGCTTGCCGACTGAGAATCCAGGTCTAAGACGATTGGGTATATTCCAAAATTTCAATGATCCGATAGAAGACCAATGGTATTACCACGCAGTGGCTCAAGTAATTCTGGCGCACTCACTCATCCGATCTTTTCCGGAGGTGAATGCTGAAAAAATAGGTATCACGGGTATCAGTTGGGGAGGGACGCTCACGAGTACGGTCATGGGGGTGGACGCCCGCTTTAGATTTGCCATCCCGGTTTATGGGTGCGGATTCCTGCCAGACTCGGACGGGAATCAGGGAGTGGCAATCAGGCCGGGAAAATACACAGAGGTCGTGAATACCTATTTCGATGGCTCGGCTTACTTTGGGAATGTTAATATACCTACGTTCTGGGTGAACGGTACGAATGATAAACATTTCCCTATGCCTTCTACGCAACAGTCTGCACTAGCCGTAAACGGACCGGCGACGATGCGTTATGAATTGAGAATGCGACATGGGCACGGACCGGGATGGGCTCCTGAAGAGATTTATGCATTTGCAGATAGTATCGTTAAAAAGGGAGATCCGCTAATTCAGTTTGAGAAACCGGAGGTATTAGGGAAACGGGCTTCTGTTTCCTATAAATCCTCAGTAAAGGTGGACGAAGCCAAATTCTATTACACCTTGGAAAGTTCAGTCTGGCCGGAACGATTGTGGGAGGAAGCCTCCTCAACGCTCTCCGCTTCCATGCTGACAGCCGCGATTCCGAGTGGAACAACGGCCTTTTATTTTTCAGCTACGGATGAACGGGGCTTAATGGTGAGTTCCGAGTTCATCCTGACCAAGTAACGTTTCCAACGATCGATAAATGATCAGGTTAATCGCTGGCATCCCAATTTTAGTGATCTCTATTTCGACGCTTATTATCGGAAATGTATCAGCCGCATATCCCAAATTTTCCTGGGACACTGTCCCCGTCTATATTCACTTTGGAGCCAACGAAGGTCTGAGTGATGATGAAATAGCGTTTGTCGCAGCTCGAACAAACCTTGTATGCCTTGAAAAAGCTCATGGCGTGGATGTCCATGGTTCGACGGAAAAAGGTATTTTTGCAGACAGTCTTCGTTTAAAAGCAATCAATCCGGACCTAAAGCTCATCTATTACTGGAATACCTTTTTAGATTATCCCATGTTCGATGCTCATCAGGTGTATGAGCAACAGCCGCAGTGGTGGCTCAAAACATTGGACGGCTCACCAGACATGAAGAATGGCAGGCTAAAACGCTACGACCTATCGAACCCGGAAGTCCGGGAATGGTGGACTGAAGAAGTCAAGAAGGCCGTCGTGGACGGTCCCTGCGATGGAGTATTTGCTGATGCGTTTCCTCAGATTGCCTCCCCCGCGAATATCAAAATCTGGGGACAGGAAAAGTATGACGCCATTCAGGAAGGGTTGATCGAAACACTCAAGTTGACTCGCAAAAAAATCGGTGCGGATCCCATCATAATGTTTAATGGTATTCGAAATACGGATTCATTGAATCTGGGAATGTCTTACCTTCCTTACACAGATGCTGCTACGATAGAACATTTTGGTCATTTCCAAAGCACATCCAAAGAAAGCATGGCTCAGGATATTGAAGATATGATTACCGCTGGAAAACAAGGAAAGCTGGTCGTTTTAAAAGGTTGGCCGGGCTTCGACTTTACGCAGCCAGGCATTCGTGACGTACCCTACGAGACTTTACTAACCCACGCCCGGGAAAACATCACGTTTCCTTTGGCATGCTTTCTCATCGCAGCACAAAAGCATTCCTATTTCTGTTACACGTGGGGTTACCGGGAGAAAGATGGATCTCTCGATTGGTATGATGAATTTGACCGCAAGCTAGGACCACCCAAGGAGGATGCTTTCAGGAAAGGGTGGGGCTTTACGCGGTCCTATGAGTTTGCAGAGATTTGGGTGGATCTTGAGAGCAAGTCAGCGAAAATCGATTGGAAGTGAATGCGTGATGCCAATGCTCCCACTACTCATCCTTACACAGTAATCAAATGCCTTGTGGAAAGCCATTATTCGAAGTAGTCAGATCACTATGAAGCGAAACTTGGTATACATCCTGGCTAGTGCCTTTTTGACGTTTGCCAACGCGGGTGGGTTGCCTATTCCGGACAGCCAAGATCAATGGCCGATGGCCTCGGGACCTTACGGAACCTGGACGGTTTCAACGGATGAAGTTATTCCTTCGGATTGGAGTGTTTCTACCGACAGGAACATTCTGTGGAAAACCGAGTTACCAGAAGGAGGGCAGAGTGGTATTGCCATTTGGGGCGACCGATTGTTTTTGACCATAAATCGTCCACTCCCTGACGGTACTCCTTTGGATGAAGCTGAAGGTTCCGATATTGTAGGTTATTGTATGAATAGTAATACCGGTGAAGTATTGTGGACCGTCGAACTACCGAGCAATAAAACGATGCCGTATTCCGGATTGTTTTCAGACAATAGCAGTGCCACACCTATGACAGATGGTAGGCGGGTCTGGTTCATCAATCACGGTGGACTCATGGCCTGTTTCGATATGCAAGGTAACCCCATCTGGTCCAGAACCTTTGAGTCCAGAAGTCGGCACAACGCCAAACAATGCGAACCGATTCTGGTCGATAATCAAATTCTGTTTGTAATGATGCTGGATCCCGGAGACCCCCAAAGACGCCCGATGAAAGCGGAGCCTGGCAATAGAAACACACCTGCTGAATGGTGGCCTTGGACGTATGTTCGAGCGTTTGACGCTGATTCAGGTACACCGCTATGGAACGAGTCGGCCGGGACGTCAGTTCACAATACTCCACGCGTTGGTTACGTCGGCAATCAAGCCGTGGTATTCCATGCCAGAGGTGGAGGGCACCAACCGCCCGAATCTCCTTTCGGCTTTAGCCTGTCGGTTGCTTCCGGAGACCGGGCAGGTGCAACCCTTTGGAGTCATAATTCTTCCGGGGTCGTAGCTTACACGGTTTCTCATTTCGATGAACACTTTGCCTACGGATTCGACCGAGGATCTTTATTGAAACTGGACGCGACGAACGGAAGCCTAAGAGATGAGTTCCCTGTTTTTGAAATAGCTACCATACGAACCTGGAATTCGAGGCTGGGTGAGTATGACCTCCATCGCGAGGCGCCATTTTCAGTGGTCGTTGAAAAGTTTAAAAAGGAACCGACTAATCAAACCGCCATCTTGGTCGGAAAATACTTCCTGTTCCTGACCCACGAAGGTCATTGTATCGGAAGGGTAAATACTGAAAATGGTCATACAGAATACCTTCAGGTCCCTGTTCAGGTCGTCCGGTCTCCGAATTCACCCGATGAAGTTCTTTGGAATCGTCATATACCGAGCAATGGATCAAACTCCCGGGGCATGAAGACTGCGAATGACAGGCGCTCCACTGGCGATGGCTGGGGGCACGTGACAGCAGGAAGCCCTATCGCTGTGAATGACTATGTATACTTTTCCACCATGATAGGGATGACCTACGTTGTTGATTCTCAGCAGGCCGTGTTCGATGAATCCGCGCTTGTTTCCATCAATGACCTTGGGTCCGCAGGTAGCACCTGGAGCTTAAGCAGCCCGGCCTATGCAAATGGAAAACTTTATCATCGGGGATTGAGGCACGTTGTTTGTATCGGCTCCGAATAATCCTCCCTATCATTGTAACACGAAAAGCTATGAAAACTTCCCTATCCCAAACTAGTTTCTATGGGTTTATAAAACGAACGCTCTGGGTGTTAGCCTCACTCTATGCGGTCAGTTTTGTGCTCAACGCCAATGACGCTCGTCCGAATATTGTCTTTATTTTTGCAGACGATTGGGGCTGGGGAGATCTGAGCTGCCACGGGCACCCTTACGTTCAAACTCCGAATATCGATCGCTTAGCGAAAGAAGGAACTGATTTCTATCGATTTACGGTAGCCAGCGGAGTTTGTTCTCCGAGTCGAACCGCCGTTATGACGGGGCACTTTCCGGGACGCTACAATATCGACGGCCATTTCGCATGGGTGCCAAGTAATGCAAAACGAAATATGCCTGACTGGCTGGCAACGGAAGCGCCGACCTTACCAAGGTTTCTGAAAACAGCGGGTTATAGGACAGCCCATTTCGGCAAGTGGCACCTTGCAAATAATATGATTCCTGATTCACCCCTTCCCAGCGAGTATGGATACGATGAATACGGAGCATATAATTGTGCAGGTGAGCAGATGCCCGTCCATGAGGATGCGGACCATGCCATCGCGTTTATCGAAGATGCCGTAGCCGCCAAAGCACCCTTCTTTGTGAACCTGTGGATACACGAACCCCACACGCCATTTCACACGGTTCCCAAGTATGAGTGGAGATTTCGTCACCTGGATAATGAATCGGATCGTATATACGCGTCGGTGCTTTCGCATGCGGACGATCGAATCGGAGAAGTATTGAAAACGCTTGATCAACTCAATATCGCAGACAACACGCTGGTGATATTCAGTTCCGACAACGGACCTGCGCGTGGCTCTCCCAATGCAGAGTTGGCGCTCATGTACGACACCGCAACGGGAGCAGGTTGGGGGATAGCAGCCTCCAAAGGTATTACTGCGGGCAGAAAAGGTTACAAGGCCTCCTTGTTCGAAGGCGGCATCAATGTTCCGTTCATTGCCCGATGGCCGGGTAAGATCGCCGCAGGTGCCATTGACGATTCTTCCATCATTTCGGCAGTAGATCTTCTTCCCACATTCTGTGAGATTGCAGGTGTAAAACTTCCTAGCTCTTACCAAGGAGATGGTTTGAGCCAAGTGTCTGTGCTCAAAGGAAACGAAAAACCTATTCGTGAAAAGCCGCTCTTTTGGAAATATGAGTCACCTTGGCCTGCACAAAAAGCTAAACCCGAACATTGGGTGTCTTACGCGGTGATGGATAAAAACTGGAAGCTCGTAACAAATAAGGATTCCAGCTATGTTGAGCTTTACGACATCGTTGCGGATCCGTATGAAAGAGAGGATCTTAAAAGCAAGCACCCCAAGGACGTGAATCAGCTGTTGGCTCAGTTGGCCGATTGGAAAGATAGTTTACCGGAAAATCCGACTGGCAATGTCTTTTCTTCTGAGCGTAATCTCTAACGAATGCGACACTGCTTATTTCTCTCATTTTTTCTTTTCCTAATAGCTAACGCCTGGAGCAATCAGCACGAAGACAACTTTGGCAAAAGGCCCAATATTGTGTTCCTCTTTGCCGATGATCAGAGAGCGGATACCATAAGCGCACATGGCAATCCCCATATTCAAACCCCTCATCTGGATCGTCTTGCTGAAACTGGTTTTAGTTTTTTGAGAAATTATTGTGCAGGCTCTTACAGTGGCGCCGTATGCGTGGCCAGTCGATCGATGTTAATGACCGGAAGGCATTGGATGAGTTTGCCGCCTGGAAACAAATCCAGGAACTGGGTTGATCTGCCTCTACTTCCGTCTGAATTGAAAGCGCGCGGGGGGTATCGTACCTTCATTGTCGGAAAATGGCATAATGGGGAGGACACCCTCAAGCGCGCGTTTTCGAATGGGAAGTCTATCTACATGGGCGGCATGGTGAATCATGCTGATTTTCAAGTTCAGGATTACGATAACGGAATACTCAGTGATAAAAGAGATGCCGGAGGATTTTCGAGCACTGTCTTCGCCGACACTGCCATTGAATACATAGAATCAGCTGAGACAGGACAGCCATTTTTCCTGTATGTGGCCTTGACGGCGCCTCATGATACGAGGAATCCCCCAGAGGCTTATCGTGAATTGTACTACAAAAATCGTCCGCCCTTGCCGGAGAATTTTCTGCCTTACCATCCGTTTGTAAATGCTCCACAAGTTACCCAAGGTCGGGACGAGGGACTTGCTCCCTGGCCAAGAACGCCTGAGGTGATCGGCGATCAGCTATGTGAATACTACGGTTTGATAACTCATCTGGATGAACAGATAGGCCGGATCGTAGAAGCTATAAAGAAAAGCCCACAGGGTGAAAATACGATTATCATTTATACAGCTGATCATGGGCTTGCTATGGGGAGTCATGGCTTATTGGGAAAACAAAATATCTATGAGCAGAGCATGCGAGCACCATTGATTATTCATGGAAGAGGCATACCAGAGGGTCTGTCCAATTCATCCTATACCTATGTGCATGACCTCTATGCCACCCTATTGGATATTGCCGAACTCAGGCCTGCGCCGGATACCGATGCTTTGTCGCTTGTGCCCATTATGAACGGCAAGGTGGAGAAAGTCAGGGATAGGTTATTTCTGCCATTTCAGGATAATCAACGAGCAGTAAGCGATGGAACCTGGAAGCTACACGTGTACCCAAAAATAAATCACAGACTACTATTCAATTTGAAAGATGATCCTCATGAAACCAAGAACCTGGCTGAAGATTCCGCGCATAAAGGGCAACTGAATCGAATGATGGCCATGATGGAATCGACTCGCACGCAATATGGAGATCGGGATCCTCTTTTCGTTGCGAACCCGGAATCGAAGATACCCAATTACAATAACGATGAACGTACCTTGGATATATGGCAGCCGAAATGGATACGGGATAAATATTTCGGAGGAAGAAGTAATCCGAATCACGGAAACTAGTAGGACCTTAAATTGTGCTTATGTATGTCTTTAAGATCCATTCACATTCAATGGCCTGTATATTAAAATCGTTAGGTCTTCTCGGTGGTGTCGCCTTTTTCCTTGCTTTACCGATTCATGCTCAGGAAACGCATGGAGAATATGAAATGGGCGAGGGGGGAGAGGTTGTCGTAACCCGGGGCTTCATCGTGAATGAACTCGAAAGTAGTTCCAAGGCTCGGCCCCTACTGGCTATTGGAAGCAGCTCCGGGCAGCATTTCCTATACGATCCCAACAAACCGGCGATGACGGGATTTTGGACCGGGTTATATGGTCGACTCAAAGAAACTGGGGAATTCGAACCGAAACTGCAAAATCTGAAATCGTTTTCATTGGACAGAGCTCCCTGGACCTATGGCGAGAAGCCGCGAGTAGAATTGGAACGTACTTGGCGTAGAGTAGAATATCGCGGAGAGCAAATCTGGTTTCTATATCGATTAGACGATCCTAATAGCGATATGTTTTGGGAAGTTGAGGAAAGCCTATTCATCGAATCCGCCGAGTTGCAGCACTTGATGTTCAATATTCAGCCGAGTGGCCCGAGTGAGAAATACCTGAACTACTGGCTCCACCAAACGGACTTTCGTCGTGTTTCGACTAATGGGCAGCAAAATCAGAGAAATTTGCTGAAGAACCTCTTACCTGATCAGACGCAATTCACGATATCATTCTACCGGCGGAAAGAAACGCCAACCATTCCTCACGGCTACTCGGTTCAATCCATAGAAGTACCCTCTCCAAGACCTCCATTTCGTTTTGAGCCTACAGATATTGATTTCGGTCCGGACGGTGACGTGTATACTTCGAACCGCACGGGTCAGGTATGGAAAATGAAAGACGGACTATGGTCGGTTTTTGCTGACGGACTTCACGAAATGAATGGGATTCGCGTTTCTCCTGATGGCAGAGGCGTCTATGTCATGCAACGACCTGAATTGACCTACCTGGAAGATACCGATGGCGACGGAATTGCCGACCTTTACAAAACTGTTGAAGACCGCTTCCGCTATACCGGAAACTATCATGAATTCGCCTACGGCCCGCGCATCAATGCCAAGGGCGAGATGTTTTTTTCGACAGGACTTAGTGCGGGAGCTCATTTCAGTGCAGAGCCAAACGGATATCCTAATCAAATGACTTCAGCCCTGGGCTACCGTGGGTGGGTCATGAAACGGGATACTTCAGGAAAACTTACACCATTCGCCTCGGGTCTGCGTTCACCGGCGGGCATAGCGATGAACGCAAAGGAGGAACTTTTCATCACTGACAATCAGGGCGACTGGGTTGCATCGTCCTACCTGGGTCATGTGGAGGAGGGAGATTTTATGGGGCATCCAGCGTCCCTGTGGGATCTACCTGAGTATGGACTCACTCCTCAAACCCTCGACTACGCCACGGTAGAAAAGATGCCCCAAAAGGTGCCGCCTCTGCATATAGAGGAATTTGCTCCGAGAAGGAAACCGCCAGCGGTATGGTTGGCCCATGTGGACCTTACCAATTCGCCCGGACATCCCTCGTTTGCTCCCGAGGAAGGTTTTGGTCCGTTCGGTGGACAAGTATTTATCGCTGACATCGCCCACAGAAATATTGTCCGCGTAGCCCTCGATAAAGTAGGAGGTGCCTACCAGGGAGCTGTATTTCCGTTTATTCGCCCTTTAAGCAGTTCCTCTTATTCCACCGCGTTCGACAAACAAGGAAATCTATGGGTCGGATCCGTTGGACGTGGATGGACAGCCGGCGATCCAGCGCTAGAGATTATTCACTTTGATTCCACCCAAACGCCCTTTGAGATGCATCGCATTGCGCTTACGGCCAAAGGATTCGATATTCATTTTACCGAAGCGCTTGGAGCTGGCGTGATTGCCCCAAAAGACGTATTTGTTACTGAATACGAATATCAATACTGGGATGGCTATGGTTCAGAGCCAGTAAATGAAAAAACGGTTGATGTGAGACAGGTCAAACGATCGCCAGATGGCATGACCCTTTCTGTAGAATTGAAACGACGGGAAGGGGCCATTTATCAAATTGAGTTGCCTGCGTTAAAATCTGCTTCCGGTCTGATTTTGGAAAACAACTTCGGCGTCTATACTCTCAACCAGCTTGTTCGATGAAGTATTTGGTCTTCTTATTATCGGTCTCCATGATGCTGACACCGATTGCCGCTCAAAACTACGGAGACATCTTTGTAACTGACAAGGTGCTGGTTCAACGTTGTTCTATAGAAGGTGTATCCACGCGAACAATAGCAGTGGGTCATCCAGGTGGTTTTAATTACGCATTCGATGCAGTAAACTGTGCTCTGGTCTTTGCCTGGTATGGAGGTTTTCTCGATTTCAGTGGAGAAACCAATGGTAGAGGAGGTAAGGGGTGCAAGGTACTTGGCATTCGCAGACCCCTTGGCATTGCTCAAATCCCCCTGCGGGTCTCCGACTCTGAAAGACTTCCACAGAACCTGGAATTCAACGGATACCGTCGGGATAATGCCACCGGAGCGCCCATGTTTCTTTTTTCGGTAGATGGCGTTTCAGTGAGGCAGTTGATTTCATCTGACACATCAGACACCCTATCGATAAGAATGATCTTTCCGGAGACGAGAACTCAGGATGTGTTCTACAAGCTCAACTCCATCATTCACAAACGAGTTGAGGTTAGCGATGGGCTGAAGTGGGTATCACCTGAGGTCATTTTGATCCCCTCAACAGTGACGGACGCCACGATATCACTAACGCTGCGCGAAACTGATGAAGTATTTCATAGAGAGGTTCCAGAATACACAGGCTCCCAAGTCTTTCAAAATTTTTGTAGTACCTGCCATTCCACAGACGGAACGAAGTTGATAGGCCCCTCCTTTAAAGGACTTCTCGGGCGTGAGCAGATCGTGACTAGAGGCGGTAGAGTTGAAAAGATCACCGTGGATGAAGGCTATATACTCGAGTCCATCATGAAACCTCAGGCCGCAATAGTGAAGGGCTATGAACAGGTTCCAATGGCAGATTTTTCCGGTGTATTGACTGACCAACAAATAGCCAGCTTGGTAGACTTCCTTGTGGAGTTAGAGTAGTCGTTCATAGAAGCTCCTTATAACGGAAGTCCGGTGCCAAGGGGCAGTTTCGAGGAGCGTAGCGACGACAGCTATTGCCGGAGGCAATACATTGAACGGTGTTCAGCTCTGCTTTCGTGAAATGAAGTAATGCAAAAGGCCCCCGACGAATCGAAGGCCTTTGCGGAAATTGGTGCCAAGGGGCAGAGTTGAACTGCCGACCAAGAGCTTATGAGTCTCCTGCTCTACCACTGAGCTACCCTGGCGTTTTGAAAATGTGGGATGAAAGGGTATATCTAATCTAAGTCAAGTCCCTACAAGCAAAATGAGCCAAGAGCGAACAGAGATCCGGATTTGACAGAATGCCGGGGCGACGATCTTCAGAATTTTCTTCTGTTATTTTGATCACCACCTTAGTTATTGGTAAAAACCCTATGACAGCGATCAATCAGTTCCTGCTAGAGAATAATCTCCGCATCTCAAATAATCCCTGTATCAGTCCGGACTTTTGTCTGGATTGGGATTCCCTCAAAGCGAATATCGCCTCTGACACCGACATTATACGATATGGTGCCAGTAAGTTTACGACGGACGAAGGTGTTTGGACACTCCTGGAGAATCAGTATGGTGATCATGCGTGGTGTTTGGAAACCGACGCATCTGGTGGAGAAGGCGTATTGATCGACGGTGTGCGCTTGGGCGATCGTTACTACTTCCCCGCAAGTTATGAAAACCTGATAATAGTTAAAAACATTGCCCAAACATGCACTTGTGAGTGCACCATATTTCCAAAAACTTCGGAACAGCTAGGTAATAGCACTTTGGGAATCGGTGCCCGATTTACGACATTACATTGGCCTGGAGTGGATTGGGCCATGGCGCAGCTTGGCAAGGGCATAACCGCTAACCAGAACAGTATTCCACGTGAATTGGTTTACGATGTGAATGTGATGCTGGCAGGGGAGTTGGAGACGGTGCCGTTTCCATTTATCGGTTCCGATGTTCCGGAAGGACATCAAGGACAATCGGTAGAAGGAATGAGTCACGGCTGTATTCTGGCTAAACTTAAAGGAGGCTTCCATCACAGACGAATCCCATGGAGTTTTAATGCGGATCACCAACCGATTGGAGGGAAGTATGATAAGCGGGAAGACGCTCTGGTAGCGGGGTGTCTATTTGCGTCTTACATCACTTTTGATCTGTCCCCAGAATTGGCAGTGACCGTTATACCTGACTCCGAAGAATCCAGGCAATGTTTCGTAAAAACTGAAATCGAAGAAAGTCTGGTCAGAACCGTCCGGAAACGAGTTGATCAAACCGGGGTGTCGCTGAACGAATCCAGATTGAATGAGCTGCTGTGTTATGTGTGGCCGTCGATGAAAAAGATGAAGATCCGGGACTCGAAATATCGAAGGGCTCGAGAGGAAGCATTTACGACAGAAGAAGGAAGAAAATACTTACGGGAATTGTCGATAGATGAACTTCCAGGGCTGACCACCCAGGAAACCACCGCTGTCATGCTCGCCCTCTGTGAGGCTATGGACATGCCAGTTGATTTCGTAGCTCCGGCGTTTGGATTCCAGAAGAACATGCCATATCCTGATAATGAGGATCTTCGCTCGATGATCGCGAAGCAGTGGTCGGTTTGTGAACAATTTGGCGTTAGTATCGGCTTCCATTCCGGTTCCGGAAAGTCTGCGGAAAACTATAGAGTTATGGGCGCTGTTACGGGACAAAATTTGGAAATCAAGACCAGCGGACGGTATACGTACGAAATGGGCGTGGCCTTGAGTGAATCGTCAGATCCCGGGGATCAGGCTCTTTGGTTGGACTGGTATCGGTTTACAATCGACCTGGCTGTATCGGGGGCCTTTAGCCAAAATTCGACCGAGCAGAAAATGGCGCGCGAATTTATTGTGGCGGCTCTGACGCACGAAAATAAAAATTCTGAGGTGTTTCAGAGCATTGAGATCTGCCGTAAAGCGCTCATGGAACTTACTCCAAGCCCGGATCACATGTTCTGGTTCGAATTTAATTTCCTGTATGTCCTCGCAGCAGGTGGTCGGGCTGAGAAAGCTGCCCTGGGCGATCATTCACCGGCGGGCTATCAACAACGATCGCGATTCTACTCGATCAGTAATGAAGGGCGTCTACGTTTTGCGAAAAAAGTTGCTGAGTATATTCTGTTTCTTGCAGAAACAACTGGGATCTGTGACTTTGAAACCTGCAGCAATGCTAGAGCTAAACTTGAAGCCTATCAATCCTTCAAAGAATTCACCTCCGATATTTCCTGTCTGTAATGAAAAACTCCATTTTGATTGATCCCCGCGACACCGTTGCGGTCGCACTCATAGACCTAGAGCCAGGCTCAGCGGTAGCGGAAGCCGTGACCACCATCGAACGGATTCCGGCAAAACACAAAGTCGCTTTAAAGCAATTTAAAAAAGGTGACCGCATTCATATGTATGGGGTGACTGTGGCGAGGGCCAGCGAAGACATTTCTCAGGGCGGCTTAATTACGACTGAAAACGTGACTCACGAGACAGATGCGTATTCGGCATCAGAGCGTAAAGACGCCTCGAGTTGGAAACCTCATGATCTCTCGAAATGGGACGGGCGTACGTTCCAAGGTTATCATCGTTCCGATGGCCGCGTGGGCACCGCTAACTACTGGATCGTTGTGCCCATGGTCTTTTGCGAAAACCGAAACCTGACTGTGATGCGGGAAGCGATCGCAGGGGCTTTGGGCGTAAAAAAGAGCAGTCATTACGAGCGTTTATTTCAACGCATGGCATTTCTAAGAGAGCAGGGAGCTCCAGAGGAAGATTGGCTCGCTGAAAACCTTGAAACGGTTGACGAATCAAAGAACCGGTTATTTCCCAATGTGGATGGTGTTAAATTCCTGTTGCACGATCAAGGTTGTGGCTGCACTCGTGATGACGCCCGTACTTTGTGTGGACTCCTAGCTGGTTATATTACGCATCCGAATGTAGCGGGCGCTACCGTACTTAGCCTGGGGTGCCAAAATGCGGAGGTAAGGATTCTTGAGGAAGAAATTGCAAAAAGAGATCCCGGGTTTAACCGACCCTTACATATCCACGTGCAGCAACAAAGCCGCTCTGAGCAGGACATGCTGACCACTGCTTTGAAGGAAATTTTCGTTGGATTACACCATATCAATCAACTGGAGCGCAAGCCGGCTCCATTGTCCAAGCTTACTATCGGCCTCGAGTGCGGTGGCTCAGATGGTTTTTCAGGATTGTCCGCGAATCCTGCACTGGGACACCTGTCTGATACCTTGGCAGGACTGGGAGGAACTCCAATTTTAGCTGAATTCCCTGAACTGTGCGGTGTCGAAGGAGAGTTGCTTAATCGCTGTGTATCCGATGCAACGGCCAAGCGTTTTCAGGATCTCATGAATGTTTATTCCAAGCGAGCGGAGGAAGCCGGCTCGGGATTCTATGCAAACCCGTCTCCCGGGAATATTGCGGATGGCCTGATAACGGATGCCGTAAAGTCTGCGGGAGCGGCGAAGAAGGGCGGCACGTCTCCCATCACTGATGTATTGGACTATCCAGAAATGGCAACAAAATCGGGACTCAACTTGTTGTGCACGCCCGGGGGAGATGTGGAGTCAACCACGGCGTTGGCTGGGGCAGGATCTAACATCATCATATTTACAACAGGGCTGGGCACGCCCACCGGTAACGTCATTTCTCCAACTCTGAAAGTTGCAACCAACTCTGAACTGGCGGAACGAATGAAAGACATTATCGATTTCGATGCAGGTCCCATCATCCGGGGCGAAAAGACCATTGAAGAAATGGGGGATGAATTGTTCGAATTGGTCATTCGAGTTGCGAGTGGTGAAGCTCAACCGCATGCTGTCCGGCTAGGGCAGGACGACTTCATTCCTTGGAAACGCGGAATCTCGCTTTGAATCGGGTTTAAACCTCAAGAGGACAGTTTCTTAACCAGTAGGTGTACCAGTAATCCGGGAGTGGCGCAAAAATATCGAGCGGTTCCTGTGTTCTGGGATGTTTGAGTTTCAAATTACGTGCGTGGAGCGCCATGGGATAAGTGACTTCCGTTTTAACTCCGTATCGGGTATCTCCTGAGATAGGGCAATTGTGAAGAGCGGTATGAAGTCTTATTTGATGGGTGCGGCCTGTTTTCGGGAGCACTTCAACCAGACTTTTATTATCCCAGTTGGCCAAACGCCGAAAAGTCGTTATCGCTTCCTTACCAGTTTCCCCATTTTGCATGGAGCCGTCGGCGTTTCTGGAAATTAACGTCCTTACGAGGTTCCACGAAGGATCCCAGTTTCCATCAACTCTTGCTAAATAGGTCTTTCTGACGCGTTTTGACGCAAACTGCTCGTTGATAGCTACTAATGCCTTTTTATTTTTTGCAAGAACCACTGCGCCTGTTGTATTCAGGTCCAACCTGTGACAGGGGTACACCGTCACTCCGTATTCTTTCCTGATAGAATCCACCAGCGATAAAACGCCGTTTTTAGAAGGTCCTTCGACGACACATCCGGCACTTTTATTGACGACCAGGATATCTGAATCTTCGGCAAGTGTATTCATGGATCAAAACAACCGTTGTTTGATGTTATAACGGCATTGACCCATGGGTGTTATACTTTATGCAATGCAATTTTCGGGATAGTTGAGGAAGAAACGTTTCGAGAGCAACCAGGGGTTTATGAAGGAAATATCAGCCAAAATATTGATAATCGATGATGACGATGAAGTTCGCTACTCACTTGCACGGGTGCTGCAGCGTCGCAATTTTGAAGTCATCGAAGCGGGGAGTGGCGAAGAAGGCATAAAAGTCGCGATCAAGGAATTACCAGACATTATCTTCCTGGATAATCGAATGGGGGGTATGTCCGGATTGGAGACACTTCAGCACCTGATGGGCGAGCGTGATAGCTTTCATGTTATCATGATGACAGCTTACGGAACGACTCAAACGGCAATAGAGGCCATGAAATTTGGAGCGTTTGACTACATCATGAAGCCTTTTGATATGAATAAAGTGCTTCGACTGATTGATGCCGTGATGGAGGCAAAGGCAGATAGAGAAAGTACCGAGGATTATCAGCCGCTTCTCAATAGCGATGACTACAAGGAAGGTATCGTCGGTAGTTCTCAGCCTATGCAGGATGTGTTTAAGCAGATTGGTCAACTTGCAGCCAGCGAAGTAACCATCTTGATCACCGGCGAAAGTGGAACCGGTAAGGAGCTTATAGCAAAGGCGATCTATCAACACAGTCTGCGGTCCGGAGGTCCGTACATTGCGGTAAACTGCGCCGCAATTCCTGAGAATCTAATAGAAAGTGAGCTGTTTGGACACGAGAAAGGCTCATTTACGGGAGCTGCCCAAATGCGAAAAGGAAAATTCGAATTATGCGATGGTGGAACGATCTTTCTGGATGAGATTGGTGACATGGAGTTATCGACGCAGACAAAGGTTCTACGGGTACTTCAGGAAGGAGAGATTCAACGGGTCGGGGGAAGCGAAACGATCAAGGTAAATGTGCGTCTTGTGGCTGCGACGAACAAGAATCTCGAGAAGATGGTCGAAGAAAAGGAATTCCGCGAGGACCTCTACTATCGATTGAACGTCGCCCGAATTCGTCTTCCGAATCTCCACGAGCGAAGCGACGATATTCCTGAACTCATAGACTTTATGCTTCAACGTCTGGTAAAGCAAAGGAAGGCGAAAGTGAAGCGGATCAGCTCGGATGTTCAGAGTTTGCTGATCGCCTACCCTTGGCCCGGAAATGTACGCGAACTTGAGAACGTTGTAAATCGGGCCTCAGTCATTGCTCAGGGCGATACGATTCTCCTGAAGGATCTACCGCCTGAAATCCATGAATGGGCTAGTAAAAACGATTTGAGTCCGAAAAGCTCAGCGACTTCCCCGGGAAAAGCCCCAGACACCGGTTCTTCCAATGTAGAAGCAGCCCCCATCGGAAAGCCCATAATCGGTGAGGCATCTATTGAAGATATTTATGACCAACTTTATAACATACTTCGATCTGAAGGCAAGGAGGGGATCTTGGACCTGATAGAAAGAGCGATGATTAAACGAGCTCTGGTTGAGTCAGATGGAAATCAGGTGAAGACGGCAGGAATACTTGGTATCACGCGCGCTACACTAAGGAAACGAATAGATCTCTATAAATAGCTGTCTTAATCGGCGAATCCTTCTGGATGGCGCGAATGCCACTTCCATGCTGACGCTACAATAGCTTCGACATCTTTATACTGAAGCTCCCAGCCCAGAAGCTCCTTAGCCAACGTTGAATCTGCGTAAAGCGCTGGTGGATCACCTGCTCGACGTTCACTGTATTCAACCTTTATTTTAGAACCGCTTACTTTTTCGACTGCATCGATTATTTGTTTTACCGAAAACGGTTCTCCCGATCCCAGATTTATGAACCATTGTGCGCCAGGTTTTTCCAGTAAATCGAATGCAGCGATGTGCGCGCGTGATAGGTCGTCGACATGGACGTAGTCACGCTGGCACGTACCATCGGGAGTCGGGTAGTCCGTGCCGAAGACCTTCAATACATCTCTTTTCCCCAAGGCGGTTTGTATCGCTATCGGTATCAAATGAAGTTCGGGTTCGTGATCCTCTCCGATAGTGCCGTCCTCTGATGCTCCGGCAGCGTTGAAATAACGAAATACGGCAAATCTAAAGTCGTCAGCTGCAGCGATCGACTTAAGCGCATTTTCGATGTCCAACTTCGTCTGGCCGTAGGGATTGATGGGGGATTGTGGTAAGTTTTCCGAAATAGGGAGTATTTCAGGTACACCAAAGGTCGCGCAGGTGGACGAAAAGATAAATTTATTAACGCCTACCTCTTTCATGGCATTTAATAGGTGAAAAGTGGCGCCTACATTATTCAGATAATACTTCAATGGCTCCTTCACGCTTTCGCCGACTGCGGCGTAGGCCGCAAAATGCATTACGATATGGATCTTCTCTTTTCTCAGAATGGGAATTACGAAGGATTCGTCCCCTAAGTCTCCGATGTACAAGGGGATATCGGTTGCAACGGCTCCCTTGTGTCCGAGAGAAAGGTTGTCCAAAACGATGGGATTGTGACCAGCTTCCTTAATCAGCCTGACACAGTGACTGCCGATGTATCCGGCTCCTCCAACAACGAGTACGTTCATTAAGAATGATTATTGATAGCGTAGTGAGTGAAAATCGGATCAGAAGACATGGGACTGAGCAATATTAACCTTTTAATTTGCTGAATCTTTAACTTTCATCGGCTGTTCGTATTAGCATGTCCCAACATCGAATAGTTATCACTGGCCTTGGCCTTACCGCGCCAAATGGAAATACCTTAGAGGAGTATCGAAGCAATTTACTCAATAAGGTTTCTACTATCCAAAATATAGAAACCCGCTACATGGGAACCGTCCATGCGGGAGTTTGTGATTACGATCCCCTTAAATACCAAACGAAAAAGTCCGTTAGAATCGGCACTCGGGCTGGAAGTATCGCCATTTACTGCGCAAATGAAGCCATTGAAAACTCCGGAATCGACTGGGAAAATGTCGATAAAAGTCGAGTGGGGGTTTATGTCGGAACAACCGAACATGGAAATGTTGAAACGGAGAATGAGATTTTTAACATCTCAAAATACGATTATGATACCCGGTTCTGGACTCATCACCACAACCCACGAACTGTCGCGAACAACCCAGCGGGTGAAATAACGATCAATCTTAAAATCACAGGGCCTCATTATGCGATCGGAGCTGCCTGCGCCGCTGGAAATGCAGGAGTTATCCAAGCCTGCCAGATGCTTCAGTTGGAGGAGATCGATTTTGCAATCGGAGGAGGGGTCAGTGAGAGTATTCACACGTTTGGAATCTTTGCTGCTTTCAACAGTCAAAATGCTTTGGCGAAACATGATGATCCCACCAAAGCAAGCCGCCCGTTCGACATGAATCGAAATGGTATCGTCGTAAGCGAAGGTGGGTGCCTGTACACGCTTGAACGCTTGGATGACGCCAAAGCTAGAGGGGCAAATATTATCGCTGAGATCGCTGGATGGGCCATGAATTCTGATGCAACGGATTACGTACTTCCCAATCCCGAGCGACAGGCGCAATGCATGAGACTGGCTCTCAAGCGGGCCAGAATGAACGTAGAGGACATCCAAATAGTAAACACCCACGCCACTTCGACGAAGCAAGGCGACATACAAGAATGTGAGGCAATCGGCTCAGTATTTGGCAAAAGTGATTCTACTTATATCAACAATACGAAGAGCTTTATCGGCCATGCCATGGGGGCTGCGGGTGCATTGGAATTAGCCGGAAATATCCCGTCGTTCCGCGATAAAATGGTGCATCCCACAATTAATGTTGACGAGTTGGACCCCCAGTGCAACGTGGGAAAGCTTGTAATCGGAGAACCCGTGGAACTAGACACCGTGGATGCCATATTCAACAATTCGTTTGGTATGCTGGGGATCAATTCCTCTCTCGTGGTGACTCGATTCCAGGACTAAGCAGATTTATATACAATGACCAAAGACGACATCAAAAGTATCGTTTTAAAGATAATCGCAGAAATTGCTCCAGATGAGGACCTTACTGACATTGCATCGGATGTCCGCTTAAGAGATCAGCTAGAGTTAGACTCCATGGATTTTCTGGATATTGTAATGGAGCTTCGGAAGCAATACGGGATCGAGGTCCCTGAAGCAGACTACCAGGAACTGGCTTCACTCGATAGCTGCGCCAACTACCTCGAGCCGAAGTTCGCAGCCTTACAAGGCAGCTAATTGAAACCAGCTCAGACTAAGCCCAGGAAAGACCACTATGATGTGGTCATCATTGGGGCCGGTATGTCGGGAATGGCTGCCGCGATTAGACTTTCTCATTTTGGAAAACGCGTTTGCTTACTCGAACGTCACAATGCGATCGGTGGGCTCAATAGTTTCTACAGTATTGCCGGCCGGAAATATGATGTTGGGTTACACGCACTGACGAATTATGTATCGCCAGGAGTAAAGGGGACTCCACTCGGAAAAATACTAAGACAACTTCGAATATCTCGAGATGAGCTCGACCTGAACCCCCAATCACGATCGAGGATTGCGTTTCCTGGCAAGGACATCCGTTTCGGCAACGAATTTGCTTTGATAGAGGATGAAATTGCCAGAGAGTTTCCGGGAGATACTGACGGCTTTAAAATCTTAATTCGAAGAATCGATGAATGGAACGACAATGAGTTGGATTATCCTGATGTTTCCGCCCGTGAAGTCCTGGCTGAATGCATATCAAATCCGGTTTTGATCGAAATGCTATTTTGTCCGCTCATGTTTTACGGAAATGCCCGCGAGCATGACATGGAGTTCGGTCAATTCGTTATTCTATTCAAATCGTTATTCTATGAAGGCTTCGCCCGTCCATTCGAAGGGATACGCCTGATGCTTCGAGTGATGCGGGAGAAACTGAAAGAAGCCGGAGTGGAGCGTTGTATGAAGTTAGGGGTTAATAAACTTCATGCTGACGGTAGGCGGGTGACTGCGCTGGAACTCGACAATGGACGTACGATTTCAGCCGATAAGGTGATTTCGTGCGTCGGATGGCCAGAGACTCTGGCGTTATGCACTGATCTTGAATCGAATCCCAGGCAAAATTTAGGTCAACTAAGCTTCGTTGAAACCATTAACATACTGGACACCCCCCCAAGAGATTTAGGCGTAGAAGACACTATCATCTTTTTTAATGATTCTGAAGCCTTCGAGTTTGCCCGTCCGAATGAAGCTGTAGATGTCAGGAGTGGAGTTATTTGTATTCCAAACAATTATGAATACTCCGGTGGTCGAGAGCTCGAAGATGGAGTGGTTAGATTCACAGCCCAAGCCAACTACCAGATTTGGAAATCTTTTGAAGAAGGAGAATACAAAGCACAAAAACTTCGGTGGTTTGACGAACTAGGAAAGGCGGCGGTATCGTTTTTACCGATTGATTCCTTTGATGTAATAAAGGAGCGAACGATTGCCACGGACATGTTTACCCCAACGACGGTTCACAAATTTACCGGACGAATCGGGGGCGCTGTGTATGGTTCACCGAAAAAGAATAAAACTGGGAAAACCCATCTGGAAAACCTATTCTTATGCGGGACGGACCAAGGATTCCTTGGAATCGTTGGTGCCATGCTTAGTGGAATTACGATCGCAAATCTCTATGGATTGCGTGGTGAATAGTTTTTTTCTGAATCACGCGGGAAGAGTTTGAGACTTTGCCTTTACGGCATGGGATTTTCCTGAATGATTTTAGCTCGAACATGGCAAAGGATTGGTTAGAAGGCGTTGAGAAAGAATATGATGTAGTTGTTATCGGGAGCGGTCTAGGAGGTCTCTCGGGAGCAAACTACCTCGCTAAGAATGGGCATAAAGTCCTATTGCTTGAGCATCACTATCAATATGGGGGACTTGCAACCTGGTTTAAGCGACCCGGACGCCATATATTTGACATTTCATTACATGGATTCCCTTTCGGAATGAAAAAGTCCTGTCGAAAGTATTGGACGCAAGAAATCGCAGATATGATCGTGCAGTTGAAGAACGTCCGGTTTATCAACCCCCAGTTTAACATATGGACAACCTTCGACAGGAAAGACTTTACCGACAAGCTGGTTAACGTCTTCGGGCTCGAAAATGAAACGGTTGAGGGGTTTTACGATCATTTGCGTGGGATGGATTTTTTCGATAATGATACCCGTACCACCGGTGAATTGTTCGAGGAGTTTTTTCCCGGTCGCAAAGACGTACACAGGTTGCTGATGGAACCAATCACCTATGCAAACGGATCAACTCTGAATGATCCGGCCATCACCTACGGAATCGTATTTTCGAATTTCATGAGTAAAGGTGTATACACATTCAAATGCGGAACAGACGTGCTTGTGGGAAAAATGGTGGAAGAGATGAAAAGAAACGGAGTTGATTTACGGAAGAACGTATTGGTAGAAAAAATACATACTGCGGAAATCGACGGATCTAATTCTGTAACGGCCGTTGAGGTTAGGTCACGGAAGAGTGAAACCACTCGGCTTATTAGGACCTCGTCTGTGCTTTCCAATGCCAATGTAATCACCACCATTAAAGACTTGGTTGGCGAAGACCAGTTTACACCGGAATTTCTCGATAAAGCCAAACCGATAAGAATAAATAGCAGTTCTTGTCAGGTCTACATCGGCATAAAACCGGGCGAAGAAATTCCTGATATCGGCGATCTGGTATTTTGTTCCGAATCCCCCGAGTTTAGCAGCGATGAACTGGTTCACCTGTATACAACTAGCAGGACGTTCTCGGTCTACTATCCCGATACGAGACCTGAACTTGGGAGAACTACGATCGTGACATCGATCAATGCAACCTTTTCCGACTGGGCAGAATTGAGTGACAACGAATATCAGCAACATAAGGAACGGATAATTGAAGAGTCGCTGGTGGCGCTTGAAGCGTTCATCCCAGATGTTAGGAAGAAGATCAGTCATATCGAAGCGGCTACTCCTAAGACGGTAGAAGCTTATACCCGACACCCTAGCGGTACGTCTTTTGGAACCAAGTTTGAAGGCTTGCCTGTTTCGATGGCACTTTCTGATGAGATCTCAGGCCTGTATCACGCCGGCTCAGTAGGTATAATAATGTCAGGCTGGCTGGGCGCTATCAACTATGGAATCATTACGGCCAATAAAATGGATAAACATCTTTACAGGATGAAGAAAAATAAAGACCTCAATCCCGTCTCATTGTAGTATGTCAGCATCCGAAGAAGTGTTAAGGGCCATACCCCATCGACCTCCGTTTCTTTTTGTAGATGAAGTGCTGGAACTGCGGCAGGATGGTGCGATCACTCAACTGACTATCAAAGCAAATTTTGATTTCTTTCAAGGTCACTACCCGGGGAACCCGATCATGCCGGGTGTCATTATTTGCGAGGCAGTCTTTCAAAGTGCAGCCATTTTTCTCGTGCAGAAATACCAGGACGAGTACGCTGGTAAGAAGATCACTCCGGTTCTTGGTAGGATAATGAACGCTAGATTCAGGGAAATGGTAAAACCTGGCGACGTCCTGACGATTGAGGTGAGTATCCAGGAGAAAGTCGGGATATTTTTCATGTGCAAAGGAGTCGTTAAGAATGGAGATAAGCGTTCGTTAAACATCGAATATACCCTAGCTTTAAAGGAGGAGGAATAAGATAATTATAACCTTATGAGTTTCCTGAAACTAGAGAACCGGGTCGTCCTTGTCATGGGCGTTGCCAATAAAAAATCGGTAGCCTACCACATCGCAAAAACCTTGGAGAAAGAAGGCGCAACGGTTGTTTACAGTGTCCGTTCTGAAGCAAGAAAACAGAGCCTCGAAAAATTGATCAACGGTAAACCGATCTATGTATGCGACGTTGAAAACCGAGAAGAAATTCAAGCCTTGGCGAGCCAGGTATCTGTCGACTATCCGGTGCTTCACGGAATTGTTCACTCCATTGCTTTCGCAAATTACAGCGAAGGGATCAAGCCGTTTCATGAAACAAAGAGAGAGGACTTTCTTCAGGCGACTCAGATATCTTGCTTTAGCATCGTCGAGGTGGTGAATGCATTCAAGTCCCATTTGGCAGACGATGCCTCGGTTTTGGCCATCGGTATTTCCTCGCATTTGGTGACTGCTGAAAATTACGGTTATATGTCACCGATCAAGGCCGCTCTTGATGGTACGATGAGATACCTTGCCAAATCTTTTAGCGCTGATTCGCAAGTGCGTTTTAATACCGTTAATCCCAGTTTGCTTAAGACCAGCGCTTCTGCCGGTATTCCTGGATATCTTGAAAGTTACTTGTATTCAGAAAAAATTACGTTCCGTGGTGAAGCAGTTAAGACACAGGAAGTAGCAGACGTCGGAGTATTCTTGCTCAGTCCACGATCCAGTGGAATCAATGGAGGGAGCATAAAGGTAGATGCAGGAATGGATTGTAACTATTTCGACAAAGATGTTGTGAGACTGGCAATGCGCCCCGAGAGAAACGACCCCTGAACTTATGCATTTTAAAAACGTAGCCATAGAGACGTTAGCCTATGACACACCTCCTGACAAATTGTCTTCGGATGATATTGAGGAGCATCTAAGTGTGGCCTACGGGCGCCTAAAGCTTCCAAAAGGCAGGCTGGAATTAATGACAGGAATTCAAGAACGGAAGTTCTATCCGTCCGATACCCTTCCATCCGCGATAAGTGCGAGGGCGGGAAGGGCGGCATTACAAAAAAGTCGCTTTGAAAGAGATGAGTTTGATCTGGTCGTGCATGCAGCGGTTTGTAGAGATCGCATGGAACCTGCGACAGCTTCCTATATTCACGGTCAATTGAAAATGAGCTCTCAAGCTCAAATCTGGGATCTATCAAATGCATGTCTGGGATTTCTTAATGCCATAACGCTTGTCGGTGGAATGATTGAATCGGGGCAGATACGAAGAGCGTTGATCTGCTCAGGTGAAAACGGAAGGTCTTTAATGGACTGGACTCTAGGCGAATTGAGCAAACCCGAACAAACGCGGAAATCAGTTAAACCTTACTTTGCAAACCTGACTATAGGCGCTGGAGGAGTTGCTGCAGTACTTTGTAGAGCTGACTTAGCCTCAGAATGCCCCAGAGTAGTTACAGGAACCGTCCGTACTGATTCGGCCAGTAATCTCCTCTGTGAAGGAGGTTCATCCGGGCAGGGTGAGCTACAAATGTTAACCGACTCAGAAGAACTCCTAAAAGCAGGAATACAACTCGCTCAATCCACGTGGACTGCTTTTACGCAGGATAGCGGTTGGGACGCGAGCAGCATAGATAGATTTATATGCCACCAAGTGGGCTCTGCGCACCGACGGCAGCTCTTTGAGTCTTTAGATCTCGATCTCAATAAGGACTATATTACTTACCCGAGTTGGGGCAACGTGGGTTCCGTTTCTTGCCCGTTAACTTTGGCAATGGCCATCGAGGAGGGCGCTATCGTTTCGGGAAACAAAGTGGCATTGCTGGGAATAGGGAGTGGGCTGAGTTGTTTAATGTTAGGTCTCCAATTTTAGATTGAATATAACGACTCCAATCAAATCCGAGTATCCATTTGAACCGAATTGGTTTCGGATCGGAGATAACAGGATACACTATGTAGATGAAGGAACGGGCAGGGCGGTCGTGATGATTCACGGGAATCCGACGTGGTCGTTCTACTACCGGAATGTAGTGAAAACGCTAAGCGTTAACCGACGTTGTCTAGCGTTGGATCACATGGGCTGCGGCCTGTCTGATAAACCGCAAAAGTATCGCTATAACTTGAGACAGCACATTTCAAATGCGGTAGCCTGGATTGAGCATCTTGACCTGGAGTCGTTTGATTTGATTGTACATGATTGGGGTGGCGCAATCGGTATGGGTTTAGCGAAGGCGTTTCCTGAGAAAACCGGGAAGTTCGTCATATTGAATACGGCTGCGTTTTACTTGGATCGAATCCCTAAACGCATTGCTGTTTGCAAAATCCCAGTCTTGGGAGATCTGCTCATAAGAGGGCTTAACGGTTTCGCGGGACCCGCAGTTAAGATGGCGG
The DNA here is from genome assembly GCA_964352065.1 of uncultured Opitutaceae bacterium. GTDB lineage: Bacteria > Verrucomicrobiota > Verrucomicrobiia > Opitutales > UBA2995 > UBA2995. The sequence goes on along the minus strand of CAYGQM010000032.1, from coordinate 28,481 downwards.
TTTCAAAGCCTTTGAGTAAAAAGATAAAAGATGGTTACCTTCTTCCTTACCGGAGCTGGCATGACCGAGTGGCAAATCTCCGGTTCGTTCAAGATATCCCCACGCGATCGAGCCAGGAAACATATAAAATCCTTCAAGGAATCGAAACCTTTCTTCCTAGCCTTCAAAACCATCCGATGCTTATCGGTTGGGGGTTAAAGGACTTTTGTTTCGACAAAGTGTTTTTGGAGAAATGGAAAGCGCTTTTCCCCAATGCCAAAACGATAGCGTACCCAGATTCCGGACACTACATACTTGAGGACGAAAAGGATACGCTTATACCAGCGATAGAGAGATTTCTGGTGTCTTAGGTTTTTGTTTGGCTTAACGACCGTAAAGATCAGACAGTTCGGCCAGGTAGTGGGCGCTTCCATTGTTAAGTTCCTCGAGCTGCCACGACTGGTAACGCCATTGCCAGTTACCAAGCGCGTTGCCGGGCTTATTCATCCGACCGTCGCTGCCTAAACTCATGAGATCTTGTAGTGGTACGATTGCGAGTCTTGCGGGTGATCTATAGGCTGATCTCACAAAATCCCAACCAACGGAATTTCCGGAAACATTATAATATCGCCTTACGTGATCCTTGATGTTCTCGTCGGCAGATTTATACCAGCCAATGGTTGTATCGTTATCATGGGTACCTGAGTAAATTATCGTATTTTTTTCGATGTTGTGAGGCAGGTAGATATTGTCACTGTCACCGCCAAATGCGAACTGAAGGACAGCCATACCAGGCAAGCCGCTATCATTCAGTAATTGCGTAACCTCGGGTGTAATGAGCCCTAAGTCCTCAGCGATAATCTTCGCATCAGGCAAGGCGTTCTTTATGGCAGAAAATAGAGCCAGACCGGGGCCTTTGATCCATTTTCCTTCGGCTGCTGTCTTTGCGTTGGCGCGGATTGACCAGTAGGCTTCAAACCCTCTGAAATGATCGATACGAGCGATGTCGTAGAGTGAAAAAGAAGCTTCGAAACGTTCAATCCACCAGCGGTATTTATCTGCTTCTAAGGCTGACCAATCATATAACGGGTTTCCCCAGAACTGACCGTCTTTAGAAAAATAGTCAGGCGGGCAACCTGCTACAGCAAGAGGCTTATAGGTTTTCTGGTTAATCTGAAAAAACTCCGGATTACACCAAACATCGACGCTATCTAATGAAACGAATATTGGGATATCGCCAATGATTTGTATGCCTCGTTTATTTGCATACGCTTTCAATTCAGACCATTGTTTGTAGAAGAGGAATTGATAGAATTTATGAGATTCGGCTGATTCTAAGATTTGAGGATCTAGGGTATTCTCTGTCATCCTTGAATAGCATTTAAATCCTTTGGGCCAGTCCATCCAGCTTTTCCCCTTAAAGTTCTCCTTGAGTGCCATAAATAAACCATAGGCATTCAGCCATTTGGATTCTGCATCAACAAATCGTTTAAACGCCTTATAAAGAGCAGGATCCTTGTGTTTATCGGCTGCAAACCTAGAATACGCTTTTTTCAGGACAGGCCATTTCGTTTGGTACAACATCCCGAAGTCAGCTTTACTGCCTGGAAGGTAGTGAAATGGCTTGAGATCTGCGTCATTGATTAAGCCAACCGAAACAAGTGCATTCAGATCTATCAAATACGGATTGCCAGCAAATGCGGAAAACGTCTGGTAAGGCGAGTCACCGAATCCGGTAGGCCCTAAGGGGCAAACCTGCCAGTATTTCATTCCGGATTTCGCCAGAAAATCGATAAATGATCTGGCAGAATGATCGAGGGTTCCAATTCCCTGATTCCCGGGAAAACAAGTTGGGTGGAGGAGGACACCGGCGCCTCTGTCTTTTAACCAATTAAAAAGTGGCATGAACTAGAAGTGTAAGTTGTTACTGTAAAATTCGAAATGTTTAACGAAAACGCCGCGCCCCAGGTTTCCTAGTTGGGACCAGTAAACACCATGAGCATAGGGGATTTACCTACTTTACGAATATTGGACATAATATATATTGTGCGTTTATTATGTTAACCCGGGTATAGAGGCTTTTGTCGGTCCCGCAGTCTCTCGATGGTTACTAATGTCAGGCATCATGCAATGTCGTTTAGTTTGCTAATCCCCAACGGTGACTGAATGGATAATAGATAAACATGGCTCGTCCAACCATCTCTTTTTTGGGAACGAAACCCCAATACCGGCTATCGGAGCTGTGCGGGGAATTATCACCCATGGCAAAAAACGAATCCTCAGGTATGGTGACCTTATCCGTTGGGTTTTTCAAGTATCTCATAAAACTTTGATTTCTGTAGGAATATCCTGAGTAATTATCCTCCCGTGAGGCATTTTTGGCAAAAGCCTCAGCTCCTTCAATGAGTGCGCCATTTCGATAAAGTTCTGGAGCCTTTACTTGTAATACATCTCCTGGAACACCAACGAGTCGCTTTATGTAATATTTATCATCATTTGTAGATGGGATATTTCCAGTTTTAAAAACGATAGCGTCTCCAACATCCGGTTTGATAAAGTGGTAAGAGATTCTATCAACAAATAAGGCATCTCCCGTTAGCACATCAAAAGCTAAGGCTTTATCGCCGCTTTCAACATCGATACCCGTGTTTACAGTATAAAACCTCCCGGTCTTTCCGATTTTACCTTCTCGACTCAATTTCCTAACGACATCTTCCCAGTCGCCTTGTTCATCCGGAAAAAATGCATCTTTAAAAACGGAACTGGCCGTAAAATCCCCTGGAACCGTGAAGGAAACCATCTGATTTCCGACAAAGAAATTGTATTGAGCATTTTGAGTTGGAAACACAAGCCACTTTCTACCGGGAACCTGTTGAGCGTAAAGCCTGCCTGAGTTAGGATCCACTGGGATCTTTATCTCACCTGAATGGCTCGCAACAACCTCCCTGCGAGTAGCTCCCCACGCAAGAAATCGAACCAATTTTTTGACGCCACCGGGTGCATCATTAGGTTCAAATACTTCATGAGTCATGCCATTGTAAGATGGATACATCGAGTTCGTAGGAATCTTAAACGGTTGCAGAAAAAATGTTCGAATTGCCAACGCGACAATCGCTGCGACTAGAAACATCTCTGCATTCTCAGCCCAAAAATTCTGCGGATAGAAATACCCACCAACGCGCTTGAGAACTGCTTCAAGTTCTTCAGATGCCAGCCTGACCTTTCCCCAGTCTTCTTCGCCCTTTTTCTTGAGCGCCTTATTCAGCTCCGTGGACGTATCGTGGAGCTCCTTCATGTCTACTTCATCGATCAGGTCCTTCCGGAAATGATAGACTTTTTCAGCTAATCTAAGCCAGTTTTCGGCCTGTTCACGAAGGTTTTTGTGGTTATTTTTTTTAAGAAAGACGTTCACTTTTATATGAGGTAATTTATAGATAAACCGATTGCTCTATGAAAGATTCCAGATAATTCGGTCAGCTACTGCTTTTTAGAATATCAATAAATGCTTCCTGAGGTATAGAGACTTTACCGATCTGCTTCATTCGTTTTTTTCCTTCTTTCTGTTTCTCGAGGAGTTTTCGTTTACGCGAAATATCACCACCGTAACATTTAGCGGTCACATCTTTTCTGAAGGCACTCAAGGTTTCGCGTGCAACGACCTTTCCGCCGATCGTCGCCTGAACCGGTATTTTAAACATCTGCCGAGGAAGGATCTCCTTTAGCTTTTTACACAGCTCTCTACCTTTTCCTTCTGCCTTGTCTACGTGTACAATGGAAGAAAATGCATCGACGGGTTCCCCGTTCACAAGGATATCCAGCTTCACTAACTTCGAGCGTTGGTACTCCGCAAATTCGTAATCCATGGAGCCATAACCCTTGGTGATACTTTTCAGTTTATCGTTAAAGTCTACGAGCACCTCGTTCAGAGGCAATCGACAAGTCAGCATTAGCCTGGTTTCATCCAAGGTTTCTGTGTGTTCACAGATGCCGCGTTTCTCCATGACCAGTGCCAGAATGTCTCCGACGTAGATACTGGGTATGTGAATTGTCGCGACAATCATTGGCTCTTCGATGTAATCAATTGTCTCTGGATCCGGGAGATTTACTGGATTGTCGACTTCTATGAACTGATTGTCCGTCGTCTTAAGTTTGTATACGACACTTGGATACGTTGCAATTATATCCACATCATACTCACGTCTTATTCGCTCTTGAATAATCTCCATATGAAGGAGTCCGAGGAAGCCGCATCGAAAGCCAAACCCCAATGCCACAGAGCTTTCTGCTTGAAACGTAAATGCCGCATCATTGAGACGAAGCTTCCCCATGCTGACCTTAAGTTTCTGGTAATCCGATGTATCCAGCGAATATATACCGCTGTAGACCATGGGATGAACTTCCTGATATCCGGGAAGCATTTCTCTTGCGGGGTCCTTTTCCAGAGTGATCGTATCCCCCATTTTAATATCCGATACAGCTTTGATATTCGTGACTATATAGCCGGAGTTGCCGGGAGTCAGTTCGTCGACTTCCTTCATCTGAGGAGTAAAGATTCCGACTTCTTTTATTTCCGCCTTAACGTTATCACTCATCAAAATGATTTTATCACCGCGCCTCAACGTTCCAGAGAAAATACGAACATAACAAATAACGCCTTTGTATGAATCGTATACTGAATCAAAAACCAACACCCTTGCTTGAGGATAGTCCGCTAATTTCGGCGGCGGGACATGCTTAACGACAGCTTCAAGGATTTCCAGAATACCGATCCCCTCTTTGGCGCTGGCTAATACCGCCTCTTCCGCAGGGATAGCCAATATGTCTTCGAGTTGCTGGAGGCACAGTTCGAGGTTGGCACCTGGCAGGTCTATCTTATTGATTACCGGGATAATCGTCAGACCCTGAGTAACAGCCAGATGAGCGTTCGCTACGGTCTGAGCTTCCACGCCTTGAGCCGCATCGATCAATAACAATGCACCTTCCGCCGCCGCCAGACTGCGGGAAACTTCGTAGGAGAAGTCAACGTGTCCTGGAGTATCGATAAGGTTGAATCTGTATTTCTCTCCGTTTTTTGCAGTATACAGCATGCTAACTGGGTGAGACTTAATTGTAATGCCTCTTTCCCGCTCGAGATCCATCGAGTCAAGCAGTTGCTCCTTCATCTCCCGTTTTACGACGGTTTCGGTACTTTCTAAAAGCCGATCGGATAAAGTCGTTTTCCCATGATCTACATGAGCAATAATACAGAAGTTTCTAATGTGGTCTAAAGGATACATCATTGGGGCTTACAGCGACACTGCCAAAGGGCAATCAGGCATATAAACAAAGGGAGGAATTGGACGGAAAAAACCAGCCTAAGCAAGGTTTTTCCCTAGTAGATCAGGAAACTTGGAGATCTTCAAACTCTTGAAATGCCACAACATTCATTTCCCTATCAATGCGTTTGGCCAAACCCTTTAAAACTCCCCCCATGCCACATTCCACGAAATCGGTAATGCCTGCTTCTGACTTAACGTTGAGCATACAGTCTTCCCATAATACAGCAGAAACGACCTGCTTAATGAGCTTTGCCTTAATCTCATCCGGATCTTTGGTGCTCTTTGCATCTACATTTGAGAAGACAGGGACTTTTGGAGCTCGGAACATGATATTTTCCAGATAGCGTTCAAATGAGGCTCTAGCCGGCTCCATAAGCCTACTGTGGTAGGCGCCTGCCACCGTTAGAGGAAGGATTCTCTTGAAGCCTCTACCCTTCCCTGCTTCTACTGCTGCATCAATCTTTGTGGCCTCTCCAGAAATAACGATTTGACCAGGGCAATTCAGGTTGGCCATGTCTACGTCGAATTCTTTTGCCAAGGCGATGACGTCTTCTTTCCCCCCGCCTAACACACTTGCCATTCCGCCATTCGTTTGCTCGCAGGCCATTTGCATCAAGCGGCCTCTTTCTGCGACAATTGCGAGTCCGACTTCGAAATCGAAAACATCGGCTGCTGCAAGTGCGGTGATCTCTCCAAGGCTGAGACCTAATGCGGTGTCCATCGATTGGCCACTATTTTCCTGAAGCCAGATATGGTAAACCGCCAATCCATGAACATAAAGCGCAGGTTGACACACGTCGGTTTTGGTCAGCTCCTCCTGGGGTCCTTCGAAACAGACCTTTTTGAAGTCGTAACCAAGTACCTCATTCGCTTTGTCATAAAGAGACTTTGCAAGGGAGCTGCTTTCGTAGAGAGATTTCCCCATCCCCACTTTTTGAGTGCCTTGTCCAGAAAATAGTAACGCTGTTGGCATAATTGCCATTCAGGCATCAGAATTAGATCTTCCGTTCAACCATAAATTCAGTGTTCGGCTATTTGGAGACAGTACGGTCTTAGGAAACGATTCCGCCTGTACTCAGGAAAATGCCCTTCAGGTTCATCTCCAAAGCCTTCGCGTTTGGTGAGAATTTCAAGGCGTCATTTTTGCTAATCATCCCGGCTTGAACGAGGTCATAAAGGCTCTGATTGAAAGTGTTGGAGCCATTGTCCTTACCCGCTTCAACGATCGCAGCAATTTTTTCAAATTTTCCTTCTTGTATGGCGTTTTTGCCAAGAGAATCGATGACGAACGTTTCAATCGCAGGGTAACGTTTATCTCCCTCTAACGACGGGACAAGTTTCTGGGTGCATACGGCTTTCAGAGACCCTGCTATCTGCCTCCGCATAATGATCTGCTGTTCTGGTGGGAAAAATTCGAATATACGCTGTATTGCGGCTTGAGAACCAGATGAGTGTAAAGTCGAAAGCACCAAGTGCCCTGTTTCGGCAGCTGATAAAGCTGTCTCAAAGGTAGTTTTGTCTCTCATCTCTCCGATAAGAATTATATCGGGATCTTGTCGGAGAACCGCGCGCATACCTTGTGTAAAGCTTGGCGCATCGATTCCGATTTCTCTTTGGTTAAAGACCGATTTCCTGTCTTCGAAGTTAAATTCAATCGGATCTTCGAGGGTAACAATATGACGGTTCAGATTGTTATTAATCCAGTTCATCATCGAAGCTAAGGTCGAAGATTTACCGGAGCCGGTGGCTCCACAGATTAATACGATACCATCTTTCAGCTGGCACAGTCTTTCCAAGACGTCGGCATTGGATATATTTAAATCATCAAACGTAGGTGCCTGATCCTTGACATGCCTGAATACGATACTGACCGAGCCTCTTTGAAAAAAACCATTTACACGAAACCTTCCGAGTCCATCCAGAGAGTAACTATAATCGATTTGACCGTTTCGCTCCCAGTCATCCTTAAATTTGTAGGGGACTGTTTCGGCTATAAAGTCCCGGGCTTCAGCCGCAGTAATTGGCTCCATGTCGACCTCTTGAAGAATACCGTTTAACCGCAAAATTCCCGGCTTGTCTGACTTTATGTGGATATCACTCGCTTCGTTTTCTACAGCTAGACCAAGTAGGCTGTTTATGATTTCTTCTGCGCTCATATTAAATGGGATTGAACTAGGATGAGGATTTCGAAAGCAAGTTCCGGCCAGCTAGCGTTAAAGAGTTGCTTGATTTTTCATGTGAAACCCAACCTACTCACTCAAAATAATTAAATAGAAAGAATTATGGCTTACAATTTTTACGGTGTCCTTACAGCGATGGTTACTCCGTTTCGGAACGGAAATGTTGATTGGGAATGCCTGGAATCGTTCACTGAATGGCAAATCGAACAAGGAATTGACGGTTTGGTCGCTGTCGGAACAACCGGTGAATCGCCAACGCTGGATCACGCTGAACATTCGGAGGTTATCGCGAGTGTTGTAAATACAGCAGCCGGGAGAGTTCCAGTGGTTGCTGGTACGGGTTCGAATTCTACAAGAGAAGCGATTCATCTGACGAAGTCGGCTCATGATGCAAATGTAGAAGCCATGTTAGTGGTAACTCCCTACTACAATAAGCCTAGTCAAGAGGGTCTGTTTAACCATTTCGCTGCGATAGCTGAAGCCACCGATAAACCGATTATTCTATACTCAATTCCTTCCAGGTGTGTTATCGAAATCGAAGTTGATACTCTTGTCCGACTTCGGAAAAAGTTTCCGCACGTGAATATCATCAAGGAATCGGGCGGCTCTTGTGATCGTGTCTGCCAAATACGTCAAGCCCTCGGTGACGACATGACCATCCTAAGCGGTGACGACAGCTTAACCCTCCCTTTTATGTCCGTTGGGGCTAAGGGTGTGATTTCCGTAGCATCAAATTTGTATCCTAAACCACTGGTGGATATGGTCCGCGCCGCCCTGCGTGAAGACTACGCCACAGCCAGAGAAATTCAGGAGATCCTCTATCCATTATTTATTGATTTGTTCGTCGAGCCCAACCCCGCACCCGTGAAAGCCATGATGAAACGGGCGGGCATTATAAACTCTGCTGACGTAAGACGTCCCCTGTGTGGCCTGAGTGAGGAGAACTACGAAATGCTTCGCGGCACGGTTAGCACTTTAAATTCCAAAATCTAGTCAATGAGTCTCAATATTCTTGTTCAAGGGTCGCTCGGTCGAATGGGTGAAGCGCTCGCAAAAGCAGCTGCAGAAAAAGGCCATGTCATTGCTGCTGGTATAGACATGGGTGATTCCCCGCAGGATCACATCAAGGGTATCGACCTTGCCATTGATTTTAGCCACCATTCGGCAACGGTAGATTTGGCAAATTGCGCAGGAAAAGCAAAAGTTCCCCTAGTGATAGGAACAACAGGTCATTCTGCGGAGGAGAAACGATTGATCCGGGAGTCCACTTCCAAGATTCCGGTTACTTGGGCCGGAAACTATTCATTGGGTGTGAATCTGCTTTTTTATTTAACTCAAAAAGCATCGGAAATCCTTCCGAATGACTATGATGTCGAGGTTATCGAGATGCATCACCGTTTTAAAAAGGATGCCCCAAGTGGAACAGCCGAGAACCTTATCGAACGCGTAAAAACTGCCAATACGCGATCTGATCATAAGCTGCTGCATGGTCGCGAAGGTGTTATCGGCGAACGAACAGACCGCGAAATCGGCGTGCATAGTCTTCGGGGTGGAGATGTCGTGGGCGATCACACCGTGGTGTTTGCTTCTGGTGGCGAACGCTTGGAACTCACCCACAAAGCTTCCGATCGGATGATTTTCGCCAGGGGCGCAATTCATGCCGGTGAATGGCTAGTCAGGCAATCACCTGGCTTATACAATATGCAGGACGTTTTAGGTCTTAAATAGTAATGATAGCATCACTGAATGGCATCATCGTTGAAAGTCGGCTTCTACAGGTAGTGATAGAGGCTGGAGGCGTTGGCTATGAGGTGCACGTTCCTATCACTACTTCAGAAAAACTTCCGGGAATTGGGAAGTCGGCAAAATTATTCATTTATGCGGTCTATCGGGACGATACGCAGGCCCTCTACGGTTTTTTGCACAGAGAGGATCGCGAGTTTTTTAAATTGCTCGTAGAAAAGGTATCGGGTGTTGGGCCCAAGATGGCGTTAACATTGTTCTCCAAGCTGAGTATTCGCATGCTCGAAACAGCCATACTAAATGAAGACGCGAAGCTGCTTTCTCAGTGTCCGGGAATTGGGAAAAAAACGGCGGAAAGACTTATTATTGAACTAAGGGATAAGGTTAAGCCTGGAATTGGCTCCAATACTTACAGGGCAACTGCCGGAGATCACGCTCCCGCTGGCGAAGATGGAGTTTCTAGCAAATTTCAAGACGCGATTGCCGCGCTGACCGCTTTAGGCTATAAGCTTCCTGAAGCAGACAAGGCAGTCAATAGGGCTATAAATAAACTAGGTCCTTCAGTAAGCGTGGAGGATATAATCAAGGGAGCTTTAAATCCTTAATATATAATCTCCTAACGCTTGAATTCATAGCTAGAGTATTCCAGCTCAAAATCTTCTCCGATTACTAGGCTTTCGTTTTGAGCACGGCTCTGATCTGCCCAGGAGTACATTGACGGAGGATTTTGATCGCGAGGACTAGTGCTGTGTCGGGCGTGTCTCAGTTCTTGGACATAGGACCAATTTTGAGCTCCATTTTCCGCTTTCATTGCCCGAAAAAACTCTAGGGGTTGAGCGCCTCGAACTGACTCAGCCTCTACAAAGGTTTCGATTTTCTCGAGGTTCGGTTCACTCTTGGCTATTATGCGAGCAGATCCGAATGGTCCGTTAAAGTACACAGCTGCAAACGCACTTAGTAAAGCGGCAATCGCTGCAGCAGCAACTACGTGACGATTGAATCCCCATATCGAATTCTGAAAAATGGGTGAACCTGGAACATTCTTTGTTGAGCGTGGAATAACAGGGCTTGCACTTAGAACGGCGAAATGAGTCGCCTGATGCATGCGACAATAGCTTTCGAAGGTTTTTTGGCGCCAAGGATTCCGTCCCAACTCTTCCTTTAGGATATTAAGTTGGGCTGGATTAATTTCCTTATCTAAATAAAGATTTACGAGGTCTTCGAAAACTTCATCCGTCATTGAAAGTCTTTACCCATTTTTTCTCGCAGGCTCATGCGGGCACGAGCAATGCGGCTCTTAACCGTCCCAATTGAAAGGTTCAGTTCATTGGCTATGTCATCATAAGACATGTTTTTCACGTTTCTCATCACGAGTATTTCATGATGCTTATCCGAAAGATTATTCATGTTCTCTGCAACTTTTTCAACAAATTCCTGAGTGACAGTAGCCTCACTGGGGGACTGGCCCTCAACAGGGCAAATATCAATAAGACTAAAATCTCCATCTTCTGTAAGACTTTGATCCAAAGAGATGGATTCTCCCCTCTTGCGGCGAAACCAGTACCAATATTTGTTATGAGCTAAATTAGTAGCAATCTGGAATAACCAAGTGGAAAAGGCACTATCGCCTCTGAATTTGTCGAGTCCTCTGTGTGCACGAACAAATGCGTCCTGAGTAACCTCCTCTGCATCTTGCTTATTTTTCAGGAGTTGGTGGACGCGAGAATAAATACGATCCCAGTAGCGGGAAACGATCTCGGTAAATGCGTCCTCATCGCCGTTCTTGAATTTTTCAACAAGGACTCGGTCGATGGCTACTTCTTGAGCTTTATTGGTCATAACGTTCTTGGGTTGGAAATGATTATTGAAGGATTGTTCCTTTGCGAGTGGGGCTTTTCAGAGTTTACACTCTTTTTAAGCAAAACCCCTTTTATTGATATGAGTTTCAAGATTTGATTCGATAATACTCACACTAATACGGTTGTTTTGCTTATTTAGATGAGGAAACCGTTCTTGCGTTCAATTTTTGGCAAACGTTCAATATGCCGCGACCGTCTCCTGCTTGACTACAACTATTCCCAAAATGGCGTTGACATGTATTCCTTCGACCCATTTCTTCCGTGCTTTCTCGCTTTTCAAGTGAGCTTTTGTGGTGTTTATGGATCGGTAGCTCAATCGGTAGAGCAGGTGCCTTTTAAGCACTTGGTTCGGGGTTCAAGTCCCCGCCGGTCTACCACATAGTTTCTGGTTCTTAGTGTGCGGCCAATCAAAGTTATCGCAACTGATAACACTCGGATGGTCTGCAAAAGGTCTTTGTTGCTGAAAACTCGTTCAACTCCCCGCCACCAGTGCTGCAGTAGACCTTTTTAGCGAGTGATTAAATCGAATCTTGATAGAGGCAACGGATAACCCTCTTTTATGATTGATGAAAACTACGACGTGGAAAAAAGACAAGAAATAGGATTGTTGCGAGTTTGGCTCTATACTCTTTCCTGCGTCGGATTCTTAATGACGATTTGGTTGATTGATGCCTGCCTTGCAGCGCTTCTGCCAAATATCCAGAAGATTTACGAAGGGGTAACCGTTGTGCAAGCGGCCCAACTGGTAACGCTCTACAATGCTGGCTTCATCATTTCATCCGTGATATTTGGTCCGCTGGGTGACGTCCTGAGTCGATTTAGAATTATTCTTTTTGCGGGTATTCTCTTCTCGATATCAGGACTGATTTTCGCATTCACACAAAGTTTTTCCACTGCACTTGTTCTTCGATTCTGCGCCGGGTTCTTTGGAGGGATGCTTACAGTGAATATTTGGTCCGGTTTAATTCACGAGGTCCCAAGAAAGCATTTTAACACTGCGATTGGACTTATGGCCGGAACGAGGGCTTATAGTCTTGTATTAGGTCTTCCTTTGGTGATGAAGATGGTTGATTGGATTGGCTGGATTCCTACCTTTTTGCTATTGGGAACAGCTATCCTTTTACCTCTTTCCGGTTACCTGTTTACATCAACTAGACCGGAGCCTATCAGAAAGCATGGAAGCCTGAACATCTTCACTCACTTTTCGGAAACTTTAAAATTACCGGGCATCGCCTTGTCATTAACCGGCTTTTTCCTCGTGAGACTTACGGGATCAGCGCCTTTCGTATTTACGAGTCTATGGCTATTCGAAGCCTATCAAATGGAAGTCTCTCAACGGGCGCTGTTGATCTTGGTTTATGGTCTTGGGGAGATATTCGGGAGTTGGCTCAGTGTAGTCATTATTGGTAAGCTTGGCCCACGGATGACTTTCAATGGGGGTGTTGTCGGTACGTTCATATTCGTATCGATATTAATCTTCGTAGAGCTCCCGGTTGTTTTAATCGGAACGTGCTTATTGTTACTAAGCTTGAGTGATCGGTCTTTTGGTATGGCTTTTTGGCGCATTTATATACCGCAGGACCCTTCTCGGACCGGCACACTATCCTCTCTTGGAAATGTTTCGTTTGCAGGCGCGATCGCAACGGTGACTGGAATTGGAACTCCGATGGTCTCTTATTTCGGATGGAAGGTGGCCGCTATCATGATACTGGTTAGTCTTATAGTTGGCGCGGGTATTTTGAGAAACTCTCTCTTCACTCCCGAGCGGATTGCAAAGGCAAATGAGAATTGAGAAGCTCGTTTCTTTTAAAAAAATGTACAATCGAGTTATCGATTTGAACTAGATCGGCAACTGATGCGTATTTCCAGTTAGGTTCTCTCGTTATTAAAACCTAAGCAGTCAGCATAGAATGATAAGAGTCATAGTAGTAGAGGATCACACAGCAGTCAGGCAGATGATCTGCCAATTAGTTGAAACTATCCCGCAGTGTAGCGTCGTGGGTGATACGGGAGACGGACAAGACGCTTACAACCTTTGCCTGGAAAAAAAACCGGATCTGGTCATTTTGGATATCATGCTTCCAGGTCTCAACGGTGTCGAAGTTTTGAAGCGGTTTAGCCGGCATTTGAAACGAGTCCGCGTATTGGTTTTCAGTGGTTACAAAAATAAAAACCTCCTCAAAAGCTGCATGCTTGCCGGAGCTCATGGATTCGTAGAAAAATCTGCTACCCTTCAAACTCTGAAGTCTGCTATTCTGGAAATCTCAGGAGGATCCACGGCTTTTGGAGAAGACAATACCAGGATTTTGAACCGGGCGTTGAAAGATCAAAAGGCCGTAAGACCAGCGGAGTTGTTGACAGCCCGCGAAAGAGAGACTTTGCAGTTGATTGCGGAAGGGTTAAGCACGCGGCAAATTTCAGAAAAACTCGGTATCCGGATCAAGACTGCTGAGAACCATAGAACAAACCTCATGCGCAAACTTGATCTCCACAATGCCGCTGGCTTGACCCGTTACGCCTTCGATATGGGAATCGTCGAAAAGGCGCCGGTATTTAACTAGCACCCGAATAATTCGTCATGGGGATGGTTAACCCCTCTTGATAACGCCTCTTGAGAAGTTCAACTACTTTGGGATGATTTCCCACGAGTTCTGTTCTGAAAATTTGAAGACGAGGGTTTTCCGTTTCCGCACTTTTGCAAATAGATGCAATGTCCCCATCCGGGCCGGCGTGACGACCTGGTGACAAAAAGAGTTGTGCAACTACGATGGGCTTGCATGCCGCGGAAACTGATTGCAAAGCCGTTGCAAGCAGAGGTTCGTTAAAATCGTACTCTGCGCCTGAGCGCCTCTCCATCGAGGCGGCTACGATATTGTAGCGAGAGGCAATCGAAGTATTTCTCAAGAGTTCTGTAAGTTCATTTCTAACCTTAGTAACGATAGGAAGTGGACTTCCATGATCAACGAGTAAGACGGTTCCTCCATTGATTCCGCGGGATGTGGCGGTCTCCATGATGCGTTCTTTTAAGATTTCTACTAAGAGATCACCACCATTGGAACGATTCAGGTATAGTGGTCGAAGGATTTTAGCTCGAAAGGAGCCCTTAATTGCGGTCAATCGTTTTAATCTTTTGGGTAGATAATCAGAGAGCGCACCAGACTCTCCGAAAAAAAACGGCAGAACAACGAATTCTTGAACGCCCTGCTCTATTGCTCGCGTCAGTTGATCTTCAAGGATTTGAACGGGTTTTCCACCGATTAAATCTGATGATATCTTATTCGCATGAAGCAGCGGAGCAGCGCTCACGGGCGTGTCGATTGCCTTGGACAATTCAGCCGCAACTCTGCAGAGATTCAGGTAGGCCTCTGGCCGGATGGAGCCGTTATCGACAAGAAAGATCATGGTTTTGTAAAAAAAGAGGAAATCTTAGTTGCGCAACCCCATGCGAAAAGTCTACTCCTAATACTTTAAATCTTGCCGAACCATTTAGAGTATTAAACGCTAACATTCCTAACACCTGTCGCTTTAAGGATGAAAAAAATCACCTACATTATTTGTTTATTCGCCATCACATTATCGTGGATGGGTTGCCAAAACTCCGGCCGCCCTACTCCCGATATGACTCGCATGGGGGTAGGCACAGGTCCTGGAGCCGGCGAAGGAGGAACAGGCGGATCCAACGTTGATACCTCAAATTCAGGAAACGTCGATTTTGATAGCGGCTATACCGCAGATGGATCCTTACCTGATCGCGGGACTAGCTACATTCCTTCAGGCGCAGATGCCTACGAATCGGTCTACTTTGACTACGATCGTTCTTACATTCGAGAATCAGAACGTTCAAAGCTTAACGAAACTGCAAAGTATTTACTCCAGAATCCTGGTCAAAAAGTCTTGATCGAAGGTCACTGCGACTGGAAAGGCACTACAGACTATAATTTAGCTCTGGGCGACCGTCGGGCTAATTCCGTAAAAAGCTATTTGGTGCAACTAGGTGTCAGTCCCTCAAGCATTGAAATACTTTCGAAAGGAGATTTGGATGCCGTTGAGGGTGCAGACGATGCGGGACGCCAGTTGGATCGGCGTGGTGATATAATTCTTATTCCGTAGGACGTCTCACTTCCAGAACACTTTCAAGAAGCCTGCCCCTTTTGGGGTGGGCTTTTTTATTGGGCAATATCGTAAAGCACGCGCTTAATCAGTTCCTTCCCGCGGGCCATCATGGTCAGGTTGAAACTTTCGTTGGGAGCATGCATACCATCTTCGGGAAGGTATAATCCCACCAAGAGAGTATCCATTCCCAGGATTTTTTTGATATCGCCAATTATTGGAATACTGCCCCCTTCTCTCAGATAAACCGGCTTGTTTCCGAATAAAACTTCGCCATGAACTTCGTTAGATGCGAATGCTTTAGCCAGAAATGGATTAATATCCTCGGGTGTGTTTGGCTTCCCTGGAGGAACCACCAGGTAGGGATTTCCATTGTGTTCTACATTAAAGGATAGGCGCATTTGCTTGGGGCAGCGTTTGTCGATCGTCTCCATCAAAAGTTTCTGTATCCGATCCCCGACCTGACTCGCGACGAGCCGACAACTGATTTTCACGAACGCCTTACTTGGAATTACGGTCTTCGACCCCTCTCCCTGATAACCTCCACCTATTCCGTTAAACTCCAGTGTTGGCGCCATACGGGGAGCCTCAGAAGCATTTAGACCTGGCGGAGTGAAGAAATCCTCAACGCCAAGAAAAGCCTTGAGATCGTCCAGGTTGTCACCAGCGCGCATTAGCTCCTCCCGTTCCCAGTCTTCTATCCCATCAATTCCGTCGTAGAATCCGGGAACATTGATCGTCCCGTCTTCGTTGTGTAACGAATGACAAATATCAGCTAGTGCGTGGATAGGATTCAGTATCGCGCCCCCATAAATACCAGAATGAAAATCCTGCACGGCGCCTTCGAGATTTACCTGAATACAGGATATACCGCGTAAACCGACCGTTACACTGAGTTGGTCTTCCCGCAAGCTTCCCGTATCGCAGGCAAATACAAAGTCTCCTCGAATGCGATCGCTGTATGCATTCAGGGCTGGCACGAAACTTGGACTCCCGATCTCCTCTTCCCCCTCCAATAGAATGACGAGGTTGAGTGGCAATTCAGGTTGTTCGTCCAATAGCTCGGATAACGCACCCAAGTAGACGGAGACCGGTCCTTTGTTATCAGCAGCCCCTCGTCCATATATACGATTCCCGCGAACTTCCGGCTCAAACGGAGCTGATTTCCAAAGGTCAATTGGGTCCGGTGGTTGTACATCATAGTGGCCGTATATTACCACTTTCGGGGCCTCTGGACTCACTAGCCTTTCAGCCAGAATAATCGGATGACCCGGCGTTCTAATAACTTCGACCGAGAACCCGATTCCCTGGAGTTTCGCTTCCAGGTAATCGCGCGTATCGCTCAGTCCCTGTTTGTAACTGGAATCTGCTGAGACACTCGGAAATCGAACGAGGTCCTTAAGAACTGTCAGAGGATCTAATATCATTGATAGCGTACTTTATTTTCTTCGTAGATGGGCATTACGCGAGGCATCATCGCCTCTAAACGGTCTATTCGATTGAGGTCTGATGGGTGAGTCGATTGCCACTCAGGTGGCTCATTGCCGCCCTTTACCAGATTCATCTTCATCCAAAATTCGACGGACGCCTGAGGATTGTATCCCGCTTTTGCTGCGTAAATAATTCCAATCTCATCTGCCTCCAATTCATGGCTTCTTGAATAGGGAAGCATCACGGCATACGCAGTACCGATTCCGAATGCCGCCATATAAAGATCGCGGTTGTCGCTATCGGCTACCGCTGCGCCTAGGAGCACTTGGGAAAGGCCAGCGACCATGCCATGCGACATCCTCTCAGAACCGTGGCGTGCAGTTACGTGGGCGATCTCATGACCTACAATCACTGCTAATTCGTCATCAGTGTTAGCCAACTCCATAATACCAGTGTAGACGCCTACTTTTCCGCCCGGAAGGGCAAATGCATTGATCGTGTTTGGATCGTCAAAAAGAACAAACTCCCATTCTGCGCTTGGTAGCGCGTCCCCGACGGCATCGGCGATACGTTTTCCAACGTTCTGAAGTCGGGCATTCAAAACCGGATCTGACGATATCGGTGCCTGCTGCTTCAGTTTTTCGAATTCAGATATTCCGAGGGCAAGCTCTTCGCCTGATGAGATGAAATTAAGAGAGCTGCGGCCGGTTTCAGGGACCGTGTAACACCCTACAAGGACAATTGTTAGAATCAGACCTAATATCCAAGGCGTTTTACGAGAACTACTTTTTTTCATATTACTTTGGGATAAAATCAATGTGTTTGACTGCCATTAATGCCGGAAGTGCCGAACTCCGGTAAAAACCATGGCCATGTTTCTTTCGTTCGCAGCGGCAATTACTTCTTCATCTCTAACCGATCCTCCTGGCTGAATGGCTGCCGTGGCGCCAGCATCTGCTGCGGCAACCAATCCGTCTGCAAAGGGAAAAAACGCATCTGAAGCAACAATGGATGTTTCCAAGCTCAGATTCGATTCTCCGGCTTTCCAGACTGCGACCTGAGAGCTATCCACCCGCGACATTTGGCCCGCGCCAACTCCCAATGTTCGTTTATCTCCGGCATAAACGATCGCGTTCGATTTCACGTGTTTAACGACCTTCCACCCAAATATCAACGAAGCCCATTCCTCATCGGTCGGCCTTCGTTTTGTTACCACCTGATATTCCGCAGCATTGGCTTTCTTCATGTCCTTGTCCTGCACGAGCAATCCTCCTATTACAGAACGCATCTCCCTCAGGCCCTCTGGACCTACGCCATCTTTCGCTATCATAAGGCGGAGATTCTTTCGCTTTCCGAATAGGGAAAGGGCTTCTTCGGTAAAGCGAGGCGCAATGACAACCTCACAGAAAATTTCGGAGATCGCATTTGCCAATTCCGCATCGATAGTGCGATTGGCAATGATAATTCCACCAAATGGAGCCTGCTTATCCGTTTCGTAAGCCTTGTGCCAAGCTTCGAGAATTGAGTCAGCACTAGCGACACCGCAAGGGTTCGTGTGCTTTAAGATCGCAACGGTTGCTTCCTCAAATTCACCGATCAGGTACGTTGCAGCAGTGATATCGAGGATATTGTTATAGCTCAACTCCTTGCCTTGGAGCTGTTCGTAAACTTCAAAGAAATTTCCATAGAGAGCGGCGTACTGATGTGGGTTTTCCCCATAACGCAGATCACAGACTTTCGGGAGAGATACTTCCCAATTTTTAGGATAACCGGTGATGGACTCCATATCGGGTTCATCTTGTTGATTCGCCAAATAATTGGAGATCGCCTTGTCATATTCGGCCGTGCGCCGATACACTTTTAGAGCGAGTTGCTTACGCAGCGAAAGTTTTGCTGCTTCATTTTCGGAGTCTATCGCTCTAAGAACGCGTTCGTAGTCAGCTGGATCACAAACTACAGTTACACTGGAATGGTTTTTTGCCGAGCTCCTCAACATTGAAGGTCCACCAATATCGATATTTTCAATCGCATCTTCGTAACTGCAGGAGGGATCAGCCGTCACTTGCTCGAACGGATAGAGATTAACCGCAACCAAATCGATCATAGAGACTCCATTGGCTTCCGCTTCCGCCAAGTGTTCTGGTTTATCTCGGCGACAAAGTAGGCCCCCATGGACTTTAGGGTGCAATGTCTTTACCCTACCCTCCATCATTTCCGGAAATCCTGTGTATTCGCTGACATCCGTCACGGGGATTCCAGCATCCCGGAGTGTGCGTGCACTTCCTCCGGTTGATAGGATTGTGTAGTCATGTTTGCTTGTAAGTATCCGCGCAAAATCAACCAAGCCGGTTTTATCGAATACTGAAAGGAGCGCTAATTTACTCATCGAAAGTGAGTGTGGGAGTTTTTATTTTTAGAACAACGCCGAAATGCGAGCGACTGTCGAAGCAATGCACGAAAAACTGGATTGCAATGAACTCTCGCGAAGTGCTCAGTTTCCCTAATTGATCTTTATCAATCGCTTGGGGACTCCAATTCTTCCGCACATACACAACAATTCTCCCAACCACACTGAATGATTTACACAGACTTGAATCCCTCCGAGGGTATGGGCGCAAACTGTACCCTGATTGAAATCGGACCCTTCAAGCTGGTAATTGATTGTGGAATAAACCCGAAGCTACTCGGCCTTAGCGCAATTCCAAAATTAGAGCTACTTGACGGTCTAAAGATCGACCTCGGAATCCTCACTCATTGTCATCTGGATCATTTAGGTGCGCTCCCCATGCTTCTGAACAGGATACCTGACCTCGAGATCATTATGAGTCTCCCCAGCCAAATGCTGTATCAGAGGATGCTGAGGAATTCCGTTAGCGTCATGAGACGCCAGCGCGAAGAAAAATATATAGAAGGCTACCCGTTGTATGGGAGTGAGGATATTGACCGATTGGCCAATCATGTGCACCCGCTAATGTTTGGCGTGCCAAAGGTTTTGGAGAAAGAAGGTGAACAGTTAAGTGTCATACTTCACCCGGCCGGGCATGTCATAGGCGCTGCAGGAGTAGAACTGATATATAAGCATAGACGCATATTTTTTACCGGTGACGTTCTTTTTGAATCCCAGAGTATCCTGCAAGGAGCTAAGTTCCCGAACGGAATAGTAGATACCCTGGTTATGGAAACGACTCGCGGTGCAACGCCTACAGATCCCCGTTTCAAACGAAGCGAGGAAATTCAATCCCTGATCCAGACCATAGCGAATACTCTAAAAGGAGGAGGTTCGGTTCTTATTCCCGTTTTCGCACTCGGACGGACGCAGGAAATCCTTAACTTGATCTACAGAGCCCGATTGCGGGGTGAAATCCCAATCACACCAGTTTTTTCATCAGGCCTGGGGATGGACCTTGCCGATTACATAGACAAAATAACCAAGCGCACAGAGCTTTGTTCTTTCTCAACCAAAGTGATCCGGGAGATGCATGTTAAGCCTGTTAAGAATGTGCAACCAGGGAAACGGGTTCCGATACCGGGCATCTTCGTATGCAGTAGTGGCATGATGGTCGAACAAACTCCCTCCTGGAGAGTCGCGGCCAGCCTCCTCCCCTACAACGAGAATACTATTTGTTTCGTCGGGTATTGCGATCCGGATACCCCAGGCGGTCAGCTACTTTCAACGAAGCCAGGAGATAAGTTTCTTTTCGAACAACTCGATCTAGCATTATCGCTTCGAGCCAAAGTAAGAAAGTTCGACTTGAGTGGACACGCTAACCGAGATGAGCTCATTGCTTACGCAAAGACTCTGGAGCCGCGAAGTATTCTATTGACGCACGGGGATCCTGAGGCTCGGGATTGGTTTGAAGAAACACTCATTGAGGAAACCACGGCGGTTCAGATAGAAAACCCAAAGCCACTCCAACCGTATCTCATTTGAGGCAAGATTACACCACACACTCATGGATAAACTAACGGTTATTGACAGTATAATAAAGCACCTTGAAGAAGAGGTGGACTTAGCGTCCAAAGCTCAACGTGAGACGTTCGATGCTGCAACCGATGAGGACGCGTATTCAGACGGTAAGTACGACACCAGGAGCCTCGAATCTTCTTATCTAGCCGGAGGCCAGGCGCAACTCGTTAAGGAATTGGGACAGGCGTTGCAAGGATTTCGCTTAATGAGGGCGAATCACTTCATTCAGTCGCCGTCCAGGCAAGTGGGGCTCGGTTCCCTCGTAAATATCGAACAGGGGAAGGAATCCTATTGGTATATGCTTGGGCCTGGCGCTGGAGGAACCGATGTAGAGGTCGACGGGCAACAGATAACAGTCCTAACGCTCCACTCCCCTCTGGGAGGATCCATCGCTGGGAAATCTGAGGATGACAATATCCAGTTGGGCGGTAGCAAAGCGAAGGTTGTTCAAGTGGTTTAGCCCGGCACAAACTTAACAGAAAGTGGTTATGCTATCGTCGTTAACGACTCCATTCAACTTTGCTGATTGATCAGTGCCGAAGCCTTTATAATCATTTCGAAGTATGCCTAAATCGTTCTGTTTGGTTTTATTGGTAGCTCTGACTTTTCCTATTTTGGGAAAGGCAGCTGAGTCTCATGAAGAATTCGAAATTCAAGGTTTTTCGATTAAGCTACCTACTCGCGAAGGTCTCGACCACTTCTTAAAGTTTGTTGACGACGTGCTGGCTCCTAAAGGCGTAAATACATTAATTCTCAGAGTCGATTACGACTATCGCTACACCAGTCACCCTGAGTTGGCGAAATCAGGCGCATTGACTGAATCGGACATCAAACGCCTCGTGACAGTTTGTCGGAGAAATGAAGTTCAATTGATCCCGCAAATCAATTTGTTAGGGCACCAGTCATGGGCTTCGACACTTGAAAAATTACTGGAAGTCTATCCGGAATTTGATGAAACCCCGCACGTTCAATTACCAGAAAACTACGAATGGCCAAATGAGGACGGTCTCTATTGCAAAAGTTATTGTCCACTCCACCCGGAGGTGCATGAAGTCATCTTTGCATTGGTAGATGAAATAATGGACGTATTTGAAGCCCAAACATTTCATGCGGGTATGGACGAGGTGTTTTTTATTGCGGACGATCAATGCCAGCGGTGTGCAGGTAAGGATCCCGCGCAACTTTTCGCAGATGAAGTCGCCAAAATCAGAAACCATCTTGCTAAGCGAGATGCAAAACTCTGGATTTGGGGAGATCGCTTGCTCGACGGAGAAACGACAGGTCTAGGCATGTGGGAAGCCAGTACAAACGATACCCACCCCGCCATAGACAAAATCCCAAAAGACGTTGTGATCTGTGATTGGCATTATGAGAGGGCTGAAAACACCGCCGCCTATTTCGCCCTTAAAGGATTCACGGTCGCAACCTGCGCTTGGAATAAGGCAGACGTCGCAGTTGCTCAGCTTGAAAACCTCAACCGATTCAAGAAACACTCCAACGAATTACTCGCCAAAAGAAACGCCGGGATGATTCAGACGATCTGGAGTTCTGCTGAGGACTTTATGAACCGTTTCTATGCTGATCGGGATGGTCAGACAGACGAATCGGGGCAAGTCTCCTGCTTCAATGAACTGTTCAGTCGACTTTCCAAGTGAAAGCGGCTCATGCACAGTTCTCACAAGAAAGACTCTTCTCCATCGATGCCTTTCGTGCACTGACGATGTTATTAATGATTTGGGTAAATGGCTTCTGGTCTCTCACTCAAGTTCCCAAATGGCTACAGCATGCTACCGCGGACGAGGATTATTTAGGGTTCTCCGACGTGATTTTCCCCGCATTTCTGTTTATCGTAGGGCTCTCAATACCTTTTGCCATTCAGAAGCGAAGACTGAGAAGCGAGACAACCAACGCTATTCTCTTACACATCGGCAGTCGGACATTTGCGCTGTTATCGATGGGTATATTTATGGTGAATCTGGAAACGATGCAAGATCGTAACATGATCATAAGCAAGCTATGGTGGCAGGTTTTAATGATCATCAGTTTTTTTCTAATCTGGAATCACTATTCGTCGCTAAGGACAAATCCAAGAACCGTAATATTACTAAAGATACTCGGATTCATTTTGTTAGCGTTCCTTGCTGTCACCTACCAAGGAGCCAGTGAACCCACGGCTTGGATGAAACTCCATTGGTGGGGTATTCTTGGGCTTATCGGTTGGGGCTACCTAATCTGTTCTGTTATCTTTCTCTTTGGAAAATTGCGGTGGCCGATCATGTTAATCGCCTGGATATTCTTTGCGGCTTTCAATCTCGCAGAAGCCTCAGGCATCCTTACTCAGCTGAATAGCGTGCGAAGTTTTGTATGGATCATAGGGAGTGGTTCCATACCGGCTCTGACGATGGCGGGTGTATTCGTATCCACGCTTTATCTCCAAAAATTCTCGGAAAAAAACCTAAGTCGATTCTTTCTTATGTTACTGGGCACTGGACTGATGGTATTGACCATTGGAATACTGGAAAGACCGTTCGGTGGTATTTCCAAAATTCATTCAACACCCTCCTGGACTGAGATTTGCACCGGCATTAGCATACTCTGCTATGCCGTGCTTTTTTGGTTGGTGGATATACGGGGTAAGAAGACGTGGCTTAACGGGATAGAGCCAGCAGGTTCAGTCACCCTTACCTGTTACCTTGTTCCCTACCTCGTCTATCCTGCGTTAATCCATATCGGGATACAGCTGCCCACGATGCTGACTTCTGGAACTTTGGGGCTAATTAGTGCATTGGTCTTCGCTTTGATGATCGTCTGGATAACAGGCTTACTGAATAAGTTGGGTATAAGGCTAAAGATCTAGGCTTTAACATGATTCCTCCAAAAGACGAATCAACTCTCCGTAGCCGTGCGTTTTCAAGGCCCTGGCCCGTTCTTTGAATAGAGTCGACGTTCCTTTGACGCCATGTCCCTCAACCAGTCGGTTCATAAGATTGAATAACGACACGACTTGAACTAAATCATGAACGGCCCGGTCACTCCACCCTGCACTAATAATAGCGTCTACTTGTTCTTGGCGGGTTTTCCCCGGTTCGGTTGTCAACTGCCGTGCATACAAAAAGACGGGTTTAAATCGGTCTTCAATCAGAGCAGTATCTAAGTCCTCAAGTAACGATTCCAATAGTTCGGGCTCTACTCCGAAGGCCTTCGCTGTTTCTGAATGCACACCATGGCAGTATTGACAATTGTTGATTCCTGAAACGTAAGCCGCGATTAATTCTCTCTCGGCAATGGAGAATTCCGATTCCTGTCGGAGCACTGCAGCATGCAGTTTGAGCAACGCAAGTGCCGCGTCCCTGTTCAACATCAATATATCCTTCACAGATTCGATCGTCCCGGTCGTTTTCAAGAAACTCATGCCTTAGCTGTAGCTGAATTCTGATATCTGTCGAATACCTACCTCATCAAAATAATTTCACGTTTTAACAATCTTAGTCGGCATTCACGGTTTTATTGCTTTCAAAGATCCTCTGAGTACGTAAAAAAGAAACATCCTTAAGACTCGCTTGCCGACCAACGCATGCTACGCAAATCCACCGATACCCTATACTCACGAATCCTTCTCGTTATTACCGGATCACTTTTCATGCTTTTTCATGGATGCATGGTAGGTCCAGATTACCAGGATCCTCAAATGGAGACTCCAGAAAGCTTTATCAATGCATCCCCTGTTGGCGCATCGATGCCGGTAGACGGTTGGCGAGGTCTTTTTGATTCCCCTGAATTAAACACGCTCATCGAGAGAGCTGAGGTTAATAACTTAAACCTCCAGGCGGCCTGGCAATCAGTGATTGCCTCACGAACGGCACTAAGAAGGGTTAGATCCGACATTCTACCCAGTCTGAATGGTGGATTAAGAGCAGATTTTTCTGAAAGCTCAGGAGCTCTATCTTCCACGGGAGTTGGTAGCTCAAGTCAGAGATTTGACGCCGATCTCGTCGCAAATTGGGAGATCGATCTATTTGGCCGTATCCGCCGGAGCATTAACGCAACCGAAGCATCCATCGAGGCGCAGGAGGCACTTTACCAAGACTTGATGTTCAATATACAAGCCGACATTGCACAGCTCTACTTTCGCATCAATTTGCTGGAAGCAGAAGTGCAGGTGTTGGAGAAAAGCCTAGAGACACGGAGTCAGTCGCTGGCGCTAGTCCGTGAACGGTTCTCAGCGGGAACTGTAAGTGAATTGGCTGTCGTAAGGACAGAGTCACTCCTCGCAAATGCTCAATCCCGGCTACTCTCGGTTAGAAGAGTACAAAACAGCCTAATCTATTCACTTGCACTCTTGCTCGGGGAAACTCCGTCTTCCTTCAACTTCGAACCTCACGCTTACGATGGAAGCCCACCAAAAATTCCATCGAGTATCCCAAGCGATCTTCTCCAGCGTAGACCGGATATCCGGTTTGCTGAGCGAGCTTTGGCGGAAGCTAATGAACGGGTCGGCGTAGCAAAGGCGTCCTTTTTCCCCAGTATCACACTTCGGGGTACCATCGGTCAGGCCTCTCGCGATTGGGACGAGTTATTCGATTCGAATGCTCAATTGGAAAGTATCAGACCCGGGATATCGATCCCCATCTTTCAGGGAGGTAACCTGCGTGCCAACAAGGAGCAAGCCATCGCGCTGTACGAGCGCAGGTATATCCTATACAAGCAATCAGTGATTTCTGCAGTTACTGAAGTGGAGGACCTTCTTCAATCAGTCCGCCTCATCGAATCCCAGGAAGAGGCAATCTTGCGTGTAGTGGAATCTTCTAGAAGAGCTCGCGAAATTTCACTTTTCCAGTTTGAACGCGGCATCTCTGATTTTATTAATGCCCTTGATGCTGAGCGATCGGCCCTTGATGCAGAACAACAATATGTTCAAGTAAAGAGAGCCTACTTTGAAGATACGATCGATTTGATACGCGCACTCGGGGGCGCCTGGTAGTTATCGCAGACATTTCTTATGAACCCTAATTCTTTCCTGAAAAACAAAAGCAGCTGGCTTACGGCCCTGTTGTTACTCCTTGCTTCCCATTCTGTATTCTCTGCTGAGGCATCTCCAGTATCTATCACCAAGCCTATTGTCGGCTCAAATGACGCCCGTTTCTTATATACCGGAACCATCACTTCGGAAAGGAATGCGGAAATATCTCCCCGCATCGCCGGACTCATGGTCAAAGCGGATGCTGATTTCGGTTTTGTCGCCAAGGAGGGAGACCTCTTGGTCTCTCTGGACGATACCTTGGCCAAGATAGATCTTAGATCGATGGAAATCGATCTTGAAGCAGCCAAAGAAGAACTACGGAACGCCAAACGCCTGTATGATGAAGCCGTTTCTTTGGGAGACAATAATTTTCCAAGAACGGAAAGAGAGAATCGCGAAACTAACTATCGTAAAGCGCAACTCACGGTAGACCGGCGGGAGACGGCTGTGACCCGCCAAAAGGAGATTGTGGAAAGGCATCGGATTCCAGCGCCCTTCGATGGAATTGTTGCTGAGAAATATGCAGAAGTAGGTGAATGGGTTCAGACTGGCAGAGCCGTAGTCAGTTTCATTGACACCAAAAACCTTCGATTGGACCTGCAAGTACCGCAAGAGCAAGGCAATATGGTTCTAAACTCAACTACAGTGACAGTGATTGTCTCTGGTTATGAGCACCTTTCCTTCGAAGCATTTATCGAAGCACGCACTCCAACCGTAGACCCCAAAACGCGTACGTTTGTGGTTCGAGTAAGGCTCAATGCGCCTCCCGAATATATAAAACCGGGTATGTCTGCCCAGGCCGTTTTCCAACCAAAGAGCGATCAACCCAGTATTTTGATTACCCGCGATGCTATTCTGCGCAGCGAAAATTCAGAGATCAGTGTCTGGGTCGCTGAAACAGATAATGGTCAAATGAAAGCATCCA
Organism: uncultured Opitutaceae bacterium; assembly: GCA_964352065.1. GTDB lineage: Bacteria > Verrucomicrobiota > Verrucomicrobiia > Opitutales > UBA2995 > UBA2995. The sequence goes on along the minus strand of CAYGQM010000032.1, from coordinate 1,949 downwards.
AACGAATAGTCCTAGCTGGACGGACCAACGGTGACTACATAGAGATTTTGCAAGGCCTGAACAAGGATGACCAGATCATTTACCAGGGAAACGAATCGCTACAGGAGGGACAAGTCTTGCGTGTTGTCGATTCCGTGAACCCTTTTATCAAGGACTGAGATGTTTGACTGGTGCATTAAACATCCGACTCAGGTAGCGGTAATCGCGCTATTGATATGCGTCCTCGGCGTCGTAGCAGCTCTCCGCATTCCTATTCAAATGATACCGGATCTTGACGTGAGGACCATTTCGGTGGTTACGCGATGGCCGGGTGCAACACCCCAAGATATCGAAAAAGAAATCCTGATCGAACAGGAAGACTACTTGCAAAACGTGCCAGGCATGCAACGTATGATTTCGACGTCCGGAAGGGGTTCCGCGGAGATCGAATTAGAGTTTCCCTCAACGATTGATGTTAACGACGCGCTGATTCGGGTCCTCAATGCACTGAGTCAGGTGCCCAGTTATCCGGAGAATGTTGATGAGCCGAGGGTTATAGCCACCTCGTTCTCTTCTAATTCATTCATCTATTTTGCGATTTCAGATACGTCTGGCGAGCGTACGCCCGAAGACGTTCTTAAAATGTTCGATTTCGTATTGGAGCGCGTCAAACCGCGCATGGAACGAGTTCCCGGCGTATCGAATGTTCGTATACAAGGAGCGCCTGAGCAGCAAATACGAATCAATGTTGATCTATCGCGACTGGCCGCCGTCGGCATCACCATGCAGGAGGTAAGAAATGCGGTTCGCGATAGGAATCGGGACATATCTGCGGGAGACATCACCAGTGGAAAACGGCTATACCTGGTGCGTACTATCGGACGTCTTCAAACTCCGGAAGAGCTTGCTTCAATCATTCTTCGAAGGACCGGAGACTCGGTAACAAGATTGGGCGACGTTGCCGAAGTGGAATTGGGTTTGTATGAAGCACAGACGTTGGCCTACCAAGATGGTAAGCCCAGTATTCTTGCTTCGGTTTCACGTGAAACAGGTTCCAACGTAATCGATATTCGCAACAAAGTGATGGAAGTTGTGGAGGAGATTAATCAGGACGTCCTCGGTCCTGTGAATCTCGAACTCTACAAAACGAGTGACGATGTAAGATACGTTGAAGCATCGATAAGCAATGTATGGCGCAACCTGATCATAGGAGCTATTGCGGCCACCGTGGTTCTTTGGCTTTTCCTTCGTTCGTTTTCAGGCACAATGTTGTGCGTTGCGGGTATACCTATGTGTACCATAGCCGGTTTCATCGGACTAATGGCAGCTGGGAGGACGATCAACGTCATTTCACTTGCCGGTGTTGCTTTTGCCATCGGCATGACCGTCGACAACGCAATCGTTGTCTTGGAGAGTATTGAAAAACAGCGACGCCTTGGACTCAGCAGAACCTATGCGGCTCTTGCCGGCGTAAAAGAGGTATGGACTTCGGTGTTAGCGTCAACGATGACCACGATCATCGTGTTCGCCCCGGTTTGGCTGATTGAAGAAGAAGCGGGACAGCTGTTCTCCGATATTTCCATTGCCATCTCAGGCTCGATTCTCGCTTCCATGTTGGTCGCCATCGCGATCATTCCTACAGCAAGCGTATATTTCAAGAGGCTCGGAAGAGCTGCCAAAGAAGGGCCTGACGACTACGGGATTGATGACATTTTTGAGGCGTTTATTCAGAAACTCGTTACTTCAACCAAGAGTGCCGTAATCGGCGTGTTGGCAGCTGTCGGATTGAGTGCCACCATCATTTTAACTCTTACGCCTTCTGCAGAGTATTTACCTGAAGGAGAGGAAGCAAAAATATTTTGCCGATTACTCGCGCCACCGGGATACAACCTGGAGACGATGGAGGCCATCGGTCGTCAAACAAACGACTATTTCAGCCCCTACTTCGTCAAAAATGGCGCGCTAGAAAA
>CAYGQM010000031.1:0-71743 GCA_964352065.1 uncultured Opitutaceae bacterium | reverse complement strand
TCATGTATGATAATGTCCTCAAATGGTTTCCCGGAGCCGAAGTGTCTTACTGAGACGTTAGCAGAAATCTTCCTTCCTCTATCCAACGGTGGCCTTTTCGTTTTTGCCACCGAATTGTCCCTGCGCTTTCAATTTTTGAAAAGCGCGCAGTTAGTGCTTTGAGAATAGCCGAAAACTCCAGTTCAACAAGGGTTCCCCCCAGGCAGGAATGGCGTCCAAGACCGAAAGATACATGCCGATTGGGAGTTCTTGTAAGGTCAAAGAGATCTGGTTTGTCAAACTGGTTTGGGTCACGGTTTGCGGATCCTAGTAACAGGACTATATTGGTATTCTTTTTGAATAAGTTACCTTTCCATTCAAGGTCTTCGATGCAAGTGCGTGCTATATACTGGGCGGGAGATTCGTAACGCAGGCATTCGCTGACTGCTGTATCTATTAAAGCTGGGTTTTCGCGAAGTCCTGCCCACGCAGTCGGGTGATTTGCAAATACATGAAATAGATTGCCTATGCCACTATCAACGTTCTCCAGACCATCCGCAAAGAAAAGGATAGTACTATCGATCGCTACGGCCTCTGGAATATCACCACTATTGATAGCAGTCTTTAATTGGCCCAGTAGTCCGGCGGATACATCCGCGAATGCATTCTTCAACCATGCCCGAAATTCACTGAGGCTTTGGTCCACCTGTTCGCGCACTGCTGCAGATGGTATTTGAGTAAAGAGATAAAAGAAATGGTTACTCCACTTTCGAAGGATGTCTTCGGTCGGGATGCCGAGGATCTCGCAGATCACATCCATGGCGAACGGTGTACCGAGATCCTGAACGGCCTCTATTTCAGTGGTCAAATTGTCGACGTGTCGCTCGGCAATTTCTGGAAGGATGGGCTCAATTCGTTTGAGTTCCAGAGTAAATATTTTCGCCAGCAGTTTGCGTTGGTCCCTGTGTCTGGGACCATCCAGAAACGGCATGATATTGTTTGCGACATTGGCGCAGATGAAGCGGTTGCTTTTACTATCGTGCAGTGTTGAAAAACGGGAGGGGGCATTACCAAGACTGGGGTGACTGAGTGCATCGACGACATCCCGGTAGCGTGAGAGGACCCAGATACCGTTACTATTGCTTAGATAGAAAGGGGCTTTTTCCCTCAGCCTCTGGTAATAGGGGTAAGGGTCTTGGTAGAACTCGCTTGAATCGAAAGGAAACATATCCGCCTCCATTTTGCTGTCTGGGGCAGAAAATAGATTCCAAAATTTCTTAAGCATGGTATTTGTCGACGACTTTCTTTATTTCCAGCTGGTTATGTTTAAGGTGGGATTTAATGATCTTAACATACCTATCAGTAAGGTCGACCCCAGCTGCAAGATGGGCGAGAATATCTATATGATAGAATCGGATGGCGGCCGACAGAATGAATAGTTCATCTATCAAGTCGGCGGTCGTACTGGGAGAGCAAATATCGGCGATATTGTCTGAAGCTAAGCGAACTTTTACTCCAGCAGCTAGTAGTTCAAGAACACGGGGTATGGAATTATAAGTTGGAGTTGGTATTGAGCGGAGTTGCCTCATCCCAATTGCCGCAGACGGACAGCAGATAACTCCAATGTTGAGTTCCACCAGATCGTTCATAAGCGAAGAGAACCGTTCCTCAGAGTAGGTGGATGGAGAAACCATATGCACAACCCAAATCTTAGGTGTCTCAGAGTCAGTTGACGGAGCTCCATACTTTTTGATCGCCTCAATGACCTGTTCAGTACCGTGTTCTTTCGGTTCGTTTCGTTGGTCAGTATGAAAATGGACCATCTTGTTTTGTTCTGTAGCGATTTTCAGTACGCGGCGACAATGTTCTTCGAATCCTATATTGTCCGGATAATCGATTTGATCATCAGCTTCAGGTAGGGCGCCGATGAAGTCCGCCTTTGCGACACCTTCTTCAAAGACCTCCCATTGGCTTGGATTGTCATTTCTAAAGCCCAAGGGAGTGTAGGACGCTGTCCTTAATTCGAATCGATCTGCGTATTCTATTTTGAGTTCGTTTATCAGGTCTAGTGCATGTGTCTTTACCCGATCTGCAGTAACGTCCACCATAGTATCTCCGCGCCGTGTGCCAATATCGATCATGGTTTCAATTACGGATCGCACCCGTCTCTCCAAGTCTTCTGGTTCATAGGCAGGACCATCGTGAATCTTTGCAATGAGTGCGTGTTTTTTACTTAGTGGAATATGATCGGAATCTGAAAGATTGAGATTCGCTTTCGCGAAATAATGATCATCAAATGTTCCTGCGCGGTCGAGGTGGAGGTGGGCATTGAAGATACCTCCCAGTTCTTTGACTTTCTTTCGTAGTGCTTCGTAGTAGGGCGAGCGCGACTGTGATTTAATCATGGCGGTCTGCTAGCTAGAGTTGTTTAGTAAAGGATCATACGTTTACTAAACCGTAGAGTACGGTCTGGCCAGGGTTGACCTTCCTCAAGCATTCCTACTTCCAGGCAATACCATCGAGATTTCTTGTGAGTATAAATCGTTAGATTGAGCTCCTGCGAATCGCCCGGTTCGAGCGGTTTTAAAAGGTTTGTATGCATCGGTTTCCCATACTTCGGTTCGAGTAAATCTTTCCACCTCGCGTGCAATAGGACGCCATCATGTGGGTAGAGAGTATCTGAGCCTCGATTGATAATTTTGAAACGGGCCTGGAGATCTCTATTCCCTTGCGTAATGGTTGGTATTCTTCCGATGAGCTCCACTTTGCATCGGGGTTTAATCGTTTTGCGTGGTTCCTCAGCTTCATTCTTCTGAAGTTCCTCAGCTTCTCTAGTTATAAAGTCTCCTATTTGAGAGTGAAAAGAATCGTCACCATAGCCTACGTGGGTTCCATTCCAGATAAAAACTCCGAAGCGATCGCCGAAGTATTTTTCCCATGCAAGGTGAGGATTGTTCCATAGTCGAAGTGGGTTGTTCTTCCATTGTTTGGAAAAGATCATGGAAACATGGGCCTTTACGATCTTTGTTGGTATGTAGTCATTGAGGATCAGATGACGAACCGTCTTCCCTTTGGCTTCGAGAAGCATTGCCACACCTTCCATGATTTTGCCGCCTTCACAAAACCCACCCAAATTATAATCACCGGTCGGCTGGATCTTTTCTATTTGCTCAGCATAGGCTTTGATTAAACGAGGATAATCTCTGAAATATCTCTTTTGAATCCGATGCAATGTTCGGAATCCCAAAACTTGAAAATTGTCTTTCATTGCCTTCCTGAACCCTTCGATTTCTAGCAGACTGTTAGCGCACCAAAAGAACCTTCCGTACTTGGTGGAACGACCTGGAGATACTTCTTTGCAATAGGCACCGACAAAAGGAGCAATACCTTCTCCTGACGAAATAAGCCTTATAAGTCTTTGATGAACCCGTGGGTGGAGAGGGGGCGTCACTGGCTTCTTTTTCCTGAGTTGTTTAGTGGAATGCTGATCGATGGTGCGAGAGAGCATTCGGATGGTAGTATTTTCGTAGAAAATCAATGTTTCAAATGATCTTGCGAAGGTCCTCTCCAGCGAACGAAGCATCGTAGTGGCGCTGATTGAATCTCCACCGAGTTCGAAAAAATCATCATCCAATCCCACGTGATCAACTTGGAGTAGTTGACTCCAGATCTTGTGTATCTTTTTTTCCGTGTCAGTTTTTGGCAGAGAGATCGTTGGTTTTTCCCGCGGGATCTGTTTAGAAATCAGGTGCCGTTGTAGCTTACCCGATTCGTTTCTTGGAAGTCCACTCATCCGAAAAATCAGCTTGGGGAGTTTATAGGAGGCTAGAGAACCACTCAGTCGTTCTCGTATTTCCGAGTCTGTGAGGGTAACGCCATCTTCGATGACGATTGCGAGTGCGACTTCTTCTCCCAAAGAACTATGGGTTATCCCGAACGCAGCGGCTTCCTTTACTTCGGGCCAGTTTTCAACAAGCCTATCAATTTCTCGGGGTGCAAGTTTTTGGCCCCCACGGTTTATTTGCTCTTTGATGCGTCCTGTCAGGAACAAGTAGCCGTCATCATCTAGGTATCCTTCATCTCCTGTGAAAAACCAATTGTTTACATGCTCAGAGATTGTATCGGATGATAACCCGTAACCGTCGAATACGTTACGACCCCGTACCCACACCTCACCTACACCTCTGATCGAAACTTCGCAGTTAACGGGCAAACCGACGGAACCGATTTTGCGTATACTTGGCGGTAGGAGATTACTAGTGATAACTCCAGCGGTTTCCGACATCCCATAGATCTCGATCACCGGTGTGTTAAAGTATTTCTCTATTCGATGATAAAGTTCATTGGGAAGGGGTGCTGATACCGATCGAATAAATCGTAGGCTATGTTTCGGTGCTTCGTCTTGGAATTGTATTATATTTTTCAGGATTGCTGGGGATCCTTGGAGCCAGGTAACACCGTGTCTAGTTATAAGCTGATGGATTTTGGCCAGATTTCGTGAATTCGAAAAAATCACTTTCCCCCCGGCTGCGAGAGGTGCGATGAGTAGGTCTACCAATCCACCGATATGTACTACGGGTAAAAGATTTAATGTAACGTCATCGGCTCCCAGATTTAGGGATTGAATTACAGACTCTACCGTGTGGTTGATGTTGGTGTGACTCAGAGCGACAGCTTTAGGTTTCCCTGTGGATCCCGACGTCTGCAATACAAGCGCTTTTAAAGACGAACTCGAAAGAAGTTTTTTAGCATGAATTAGCGTTTTGAAAATAGGCCGCTTTTCAATGACGGTTAAGATTAGCACCCCCACTCCAGATAACGGAAGCGCTTCAACGCTTGTGTGGTCATCCGTTATGATAATGCTTACCCCCAATGAGTTTATCGTTTCGCTAATTTCGCTGGTAGATAAATGAGTATTAATCGGAATACAGGTCGCGATCTGCATGATACCCAGAGTGAGTGCTCCGGCTATCAACCGGTCTGAAATCAGCACACCCACATTTTGGTTTTCCAGTAGATCCTGTTCTCTTAAGCAATCTACAAAATTCCTCAGGTTGCCGAAGGTCCACGCCTCTCCATTCTCTCCCACCAGCACGGTTCTGGTTGCCGGTTTATTTTTAAATAAGGACCCTGAATCACACAACAGACTCTTCATTGAACGGGATTAGATGACTTCGCTTTGTGAGGGTATAAATGAGGGAGGATGGAAAAGGAGAATGTGAAAATCTTATTAGAACAGGGCTTCATTTCTAAGAGTAATTTTCAATAAAGATGTGGTTGTGAGCCTTCTGTTTTTTCCGTAACTCACTCCAGAAGGCTGGAATATGATCAACCAACTGCCGTTGGTTGAGACAGCAATACTTCAAATGCATGGAGAGAATCGGCATTGAGGAACGTGGTAAGAGTATCGCTCTATAGACTGAAAGGTATATAATAGTTTAGAAAAAAGAAGATCATTGCAATAATTACTTAAGCGAAAGTTTCTTTGGTAACAATTTATTCTGCCTGCACATTGACTTAATTATGACGGTTCGCTTTCAATGGTGAAGTCGAGTCAAACGATATTTGGTAGCAACTCGCGAATCCGGTAGTCTTGGTATCTATATATCATAATAAAATGAAAAGAAAATATTTCCCGTTAAAGCCAACGTCTGAAGTACACTTAATCGATTTTGAAAGGGTGTATCTGTCTTGAGATCGGATCTTTCCAGTCAGTTAGAGTATGTCTTGGTTGCAACCGGTATATTAAAGCGACAGGAGGCCAGGTGGTTGGCTCGACGAAACAAGCTACTCCGGAATGGTAATTCCACGAGTGTAAATGCATGCCTTGAGGTCGGTGATGTGTTGACTTTTAGGGATGCTTCTTACCGGGTGATTGCGGGAGGGAAAGATCGACTAGGATTGAGAATAGAGAATCCTCAATTCCCAAAAATTATAAGAGGCTCGGTCCGTGTGCATTGTGGTTTCCACAAGTGCCTGACGATGTACACGCGAAAGATATATCGTAGGGCATCTATCGCTATGATGTTTTCTGCAGAGCGCTTTCGAAATCCACCGATAGGCTTTAGACACTATTTTCACCGAATCGATGCTTGGATGGAGGATTGCGTGCGCTATGGTGTAAGTTCGTTGAGTGGGCATTCATTGAAACTTGATCAATTTAAAGATATACGGGTTGTCCGGTTTATTCGTGATCCGCGGGATCTTGTGGTCTCCGGTTATTTTTACCATAAGCGGGGAGGGGAGCACTGGTGTCTTTACAAAGATCCTTCGAATATAGATTACGAAGTGGTCAATGGAGTTGTGCCAGAGAATCTTCCTGCCGATCAGTCACTCCAAGGATACTTAAACCAAGTCAGTCTCGAAGAAGGCCTCAAAGCTGAGATACAATTTAGAAGAAAACACTTTGAGAGTATGATGCGTTGGCCCCATAAAGATGAACGGGTGAAGACCTATAAATATGAAGATGTAATCGGAAATGAATACGAAACGTTTAAAGAGATTCTGACGTTTTTTGGGAAACCCAGGTGGATCGCAGATAGGGCTGGCAAAGACGCCTTACGTTATAGAGCGGGAAAGAAAGAGGCTAAGAAAGGTCACGTTCGAAATCCCCAAAGCCAACAGTGGCGGGAATTGTTTTCTCCAGCTCTAAAAAAGCAGTTTACAGATACTTACGGTGACTTACTCGCACGGTATGGTTATCCGGAGTTCTGAATCCTTAGACCACCGGAATTCGAAACTTACCGGCTTACTGGAATGGTCAGTGTAGGGCCAGGGCGACTGATGCTTCCGGCTTGCAGATTAAAGAGCTGAGATAGAAGTAAGAAACTGGATTTGGAGTCCAAATCGGTGTCATCGATATAAAACCAATGTCCGCGATAAGGCACGGAGAGGAATGCGTCTTTTGGCTCCTTGTCGGTCACGAGAACGCTGAAGAGCGAACCTGCGGCTGTCTTGCCCCAATCATAGGTTCCACCGCCAGGACTTTGCGTAAGGGTTACAAGCCCTTTGGCTTCGTCTTTGATCGGTATCTGCACGTTCTGGGACAAGTAGAAGAGTATGCTCATGATCGAGCGGGTTCTTATCGAGATGGTATCGGAGCTGGGCGTGAAAAATTCACCGTCCACTTGGAATACGTTGAGTTCCTGGTTCAGGTTGAGGAGATTTCTAATTTCGGTGACCTCGGATACGACAGCGCTGTTGTCGAAATAGATGGATAAGGCTCCCGATTCCGGGTCAATGCGGGATTGGATAATTCCAGCGGCGCGTTTGCGTTCCAGGAGTTCGAGGAAACGAAGAAAAGGCGTCTGATTGGGAGGCGCGATCGTGGGTGTTGGACCCGATGCGGTGGGAGCATTTTCCAGGTCATTGATTCTTTCTACCGCAACACCAAATACTCGTTTCGCACTCCAGCCCGAATTCATCAGGATGAAGAGGGAGTCGATGGAAATAGGAGTCAGTACGTTTCTAAGAAAGTCTTCCCCTTGGAGTGGAGAATACGAGATCGTTGGTCCCGTCGAATAAGCGACGCTCGCATTGGGCATGAAAATATTTCCGCCCGGGCCTGTATTGATTTCGGAGTCGGTTCCCACAGAAGCTTCGAGCGTCAAGGATGCCGTGACACTGCCCACTTCCAGAAAATAGGGGTTATCGCGGTAACGTAGACGAACGAGGTTTTGCAGTAGTTGGCGATCGAGGCTGGTAGCGATTGCCTGATTATAGGCTGCGTGGGTTCCAGTCAGTTCCCTAGAGCCAATGGATCTGCAGCCGCCAAAGAAACCAGAGGCGAGCAGTAGAGATAACCAGATAGAAAGATTGCGTAAAGTGGTATGTTTGGGCCCTCGTTGGATCATAGGATTTTCGGTGGGTTTAAGCCAGGTTCTCACATTAAGCAACCAGTGTGCCGGTTTTTGTTATGGGAACTCAAGAACGGTTCGAAGTAATTGGACCTTCTAGATGTGGGTTTGTGGGTGTGCAAAACGTTCAGGCAAGCTTCCTGTGGCGCAAACGATCGACCGCAACTGCAAGAATGATGATTCCGCCGATGACCATTTCCTGAACCCATTTGGGCCAACCCATTTGTTGGCCGCCCATATATAGGATGGTGATTATCAACGCACCGATGATCGTTCCCATGATAGAGCCTTCCCCACCTGAGAAACTGGCACCGCCGATGATGACCGCCGCGATTACAAACAGTTCGTACATGACGCCGGTGGTCGGTTGTCCCACACCACCAATATAGGAAAACTGCATAAAGCCCGCCAGGGCGCAGAAGAACCCGGTAAGACCGTAAACGATGAGTTTGGTTCGACCCACAGGTACTCCACAAAGACGGGCCGTTTCTTCATTCGACCCGACCGCGTATACATGGCGACCAAAACGGGTGTATTTGAGGATGAAAGCGGCCACTCCAATACATAGAATTAATACCCATACACCCGGTGGCAGGAGCATCCAACTCTTGGCCTGATTCGTTAGAGTGGGGTCCATGAGTCCGCCGATCCAGGTCTCTTCCGGCGGGTAAATATCGCGCTCCCCGGCGATGCCCTTAGCGAGGCCTCGTATGATTCCCATCGAACCCAGAGTTACAATGAAGGGAACGATCCGCAGTCGAACGATGAGGGCGCCGTTGAGCATTCCCACCGCGGTGGAGGCACCAATCGCCAGGAGGCAGGCAAGCAAGGGAGTGAGTGCGGGGTATTGGTGGACCAGATACACCAATTCTCCGTCAGCTCCGTCAACCTGAAGGTTGAGTGTCCAGGCCACTACGACTACAGCCAGGGCGATGATAGAGCCCACTGAAAGATCAATGCCTGCTATGATGATGACGAAAGTCATGCCAAGCGCCGCCGTTGCGTAGACCGAGCTCTGCCGGACAATGTTCTCAAGGTTGCGAAGCGAATAAAACTTACCGTCTTCCACAAAGATGGCGAAAAACAGAAATACGATGATGAGAGCAAGAAACCGGGCTGCAATATTGAGCCAGGTTTTTGATCTCATTGATTTTAACAGTGTAGTGGTCATGCTGATAAGTAGATCGCTCAGCCGACGGCTGCGGTCATGAGCGAGTGTTCGTCCCATTCTTCTACGGCGCGCGGTTCTCCGAGTTCTCCCCGGCACATTACAGCGATGCGGTCACAGGTGCCAAGGAGTTCGGGAAGATAACTACTGACGAGTAGGATAGCTTTGGGCTTTCGCGCGATCGTTGAGTCTCCAAGTGCCAATGAGTCTATGAGGCGGTAGATCTGGGCTTTGGACCCAACATCTATTCCCCGGGTGGGTTCATCCAGAAGCAGTATGTTCACGTTGGCATGGAGTAGGCGGGCGATGGCAACCTTTTGTTGGTTGCCCCCTGAAAGGTCACTGGTTCGTTGGGAAGCAGATTCACACTTGATCGGGATTTCCTGAATCCAGATGTCGCAGGCGGCTTCCTGCTTGTCCGGCATGACCAATCTACCGGGGCCAAGGCCCTGGAGTTTTGGAAGGGTGACGTTGTCAGCGATACTCAGCCCTAATGCCAGCCCTTGGTTTTTCCGATCTTCACTAACCATGCCCATTCGCTGGTCCCAGCGTTGAGCCGGAGTAGCGTTACCCTGGAATGTTCCCACGGTGATTTCTCCATCTATGATCGGTTCGAGACCGAAGATCGCTTCGAGCAGCTCTGTGCGGCCAGCCCCCACCAAGCCTGCGATTCCAAATACTTCTCCTTCGCGAAGTTGAAGGTTGGCAAACCGCGGTTTTTTGACGCCGGATATTTTCTTTATGTCGAGAACGGTTTTCCCTGAAGTGTGCTTGTTACGTGGATACAAGTCTTTAACATCCCGGCCCACCATCATAGCTATGATGGATTCTTTCGACGTCTCTGCGGTGATGCCGCTTCCCACACTGGTTCCATCGCGTAATACGGTAAATCGTTGACTGAGGAGTTGAACCTCTTCGAGAAAGTGAGAGATATAGATGACGGAAATCCCACGCTTGGAAAGGGAACGAACAAGTGCGAACAGTTTCTCGATGTCGACAGACGTAAGCGAACTGGTTGGCTCATCAAGGACGAGCACCCGGCTATCCAGAGCCACAGCTCTGGCGATCTCAACGAGCTGTTGTTGAGCGATCGAAAGTTCGCTTACGGGTGTTTCCGGTGCGATGGCTTTCAACCCGACTGCAGTCATCGCTTCGACGGCTTTAGTCCTCATGCTTGCCCAGTCTATAAGGCCTCGCTTAGCCGGCTCGATTCCCAGGAGTATATTCTCCATCGTCGAGAGATGAGGCGCCAGTGAGAGTTCCTGATATATCATGGCGACACCCGATTGCCGGGCGTGTAGCGGATTTAATGGGATGTAGGGCGCACCATCCAGATACAGACTGCCAGCATCGGGTGTGTGAGCTCCAGATAGCACTTTCATGAGTGTACTTTTTCCCGCACCGTTTTCGCCCACAAGGGCCATGATCTCACCCGGTTCCACAGAGAGATCCACACCTGCCAAGGCGCGGGTAGCACCAAAGTGCTTTTCGATTCCGCGCATTTCCAGTCGGGGTGTTGAGCTCAAGGCGCGAATGGGTCGGGGGTAAAGGATATCCGTTGCCTTATTTCAGGCCAACAAGAGCGCGTATGGCAGGTTCGTTTTTAAGACGTTCCGCGGTTACTACTTCCACGCCGGTGTCAATCAGTGGTGCTACGGGTTCCCCTCGCGAAACCGCCAGAGCGGATTTAACTGCGAGGTATCCCATCTTTTCGGGGCTCTGCACGATCAACGCATCAATCTTTCCGGATTGGACTTCTTCAACCAGTTTCTTGGAGCTGTCGAAGCCGACAAAAGTGAGATCAACTGCTATGCCACTGTCCCGCAAATCGTCGATGGCTGAGGAAACCCCTAACGTGGCGGTAAGGTTGGCGGCGAAGATCCCGTCTATCTCAAGTTTACCGTCTCTGATGTACCGCTCAAAGGTATTTGCCACAACGCTCTTGGAACCCTCCAAAGTGCCGGATTCGGAGTAAGGGTCGGCAACTATTTCGTGACCATCTTTTGTGGCTTGTGCGATGAACCCTTCGGAGCGTTTTGTGGTGCTGGCTGTCCCCTGGACATACCGGAAAACGATGATCTTCCCCTTCGAAGATAATCGTTCGGTGATATAGTTCGCTCCAAGGGCCCCGCCGAGGGTATTGTCCGTTGCGATGAAACTGCTATGAGCATCGCCGTCGATTGCAGAGTCAAAAATGACCACGGGAATTCCGTTGTCTACTGCGGACTGAACAGGCTTGCGCTGAGCCTGGTTGTTTAGAGGCGCTAACGCGATGGCATCGACTCCCAGATTGATCATATTTTCAATGATCTTGGTCTGCTCTGCGATCTCTGTTTCAGTCACGGTGCCTTCCCACTTGAGTTCAACGTCGAATTCATCTGCGGCTCTTTGAGCCCCCATTTCGACCGTTTCCCAGAAGTCTCCACCGGTTGACTTGGGGATAGCGGCGATGACGGCTTTGTCGTTGCCGTCGGATGCGGGTCCCGATTTCGATGCGGGCGAGCAGCCTGCTAGGAAGGTGATTAATGAAAGGGCAAAAAGAGAAGAGGTATGAACTAAGGTTTTGATGTGATGATTGTTAGCGCAGTTGCAGATTCTTCAACTCAAAATCGTCCGGATTTAGAGAGGCAATGCGACGGTCTTCGATTGTCGTAATAAAAGACGGCCCGATCTCATGGATCGGGCCGTCTTTTAAAATGGTGTTGTTCGGCTCAGGTGCCAAATGGGCATCTGAGGGGCGGAACCGGATTACTAGTTCGTAATATCGAAAGTGGTGCTGGCTTCGCGAGCATCGATGTAAACTTCATACCACTTCTTTTGTGCGGCGCTACCAGCGTAATCTTTCAGCGCCTTTTCCGATTTGAACTCCATGACGAAGGCATGTGAACGATTTCCTTGTGCTTTGATGGTCTTCGTCCAAGCCCGCGTAATACCGTCGTATTCTTTGGCGAGTGTGTGAACTCCTTCGAGAGCCGCTTGAATCTGGGCTTCAGTGGCGTCGGCCTTCCAGGAAACCGTTACTACGTGTATGACAGAGGTTGGAGCGGCTGCACTTTTGTGACTACCGGCAAATGCGCTGGATGCAAACAGAGTGAGGGCGGCGGCGCCCAACAGAGATAGTAGGATCTTTTTCATAGAAGGTATTTGTGATTAATGCCGACGTTTAGGTCTGGTGCGGCGTTGATTCGGTCTATATCAGCCAAAAATGATCAGTTTGCAAATACATCAGCAAAAAATCGATTATCTGCCACTTGATCTTCATCGCTGTCTGCGTTGTAAGTGGAAGCTATGTTAAAGACCTTCGAGGAAGCGTGTGATTTCGTGCTCGAGAACAAAGTTGTCACGATATTCGGGAGTAAAAACTCTCCCTTTCCTTCACTTTGGGATAACACGGCCCTGTCCGAAGAAAAACCGAAAGAAGGGGGATGGTGTGAAAAGGTTGTAGCGGTGTGGGCTTGGAAGAATGAGATCCCGGGAACGTTGCCAGACGAAATCTTTTACGGGAAGCTTCCGGGTGGCGACGCGGTCCTCATGGAAATGGAATATTTGCGAACAGTTCACTACCCGAAGTATAACCAGCCGGTTGAGGAATTAGACTCCCTTTCTCAAGGAATTTTTGAATATATACGCGTTGAACCCTGGTTTACCGGGGATCTGCGTAAACTAGCGATGGCGGAATTGAGCTGTACTAAGAGCCGGTTCGATACCGCGCTCAAAAGATTGCAGATCAGTTTGAATATAGCCCGTTCCAACGATCTGTCGCTTAAGAAAGACCAGTGGTTAGTGTTTAGTGACCTCTACCCGGACATCGCGCGGGATGACTGTGCAGAATGACACGTAGGATCAGTCGAGGTGTTTGCTGAAAAATTCGATAGTGCGTTTCCAGGCGAGTTCGGCGTTGGCTTCATCGTAACGAGCGGTTGAGTCATTGTGAAAGCCGTGGTTAGCGCCCGCATACATGTGCATAGTGTAATCGTTCCCATTCGCCTTCAGGTCTGCCTCGTATTCTGGCCAACTGCTGTTTACCCGTTTATCCAGTTCAGCGAGCTGGATGAGAAGGGGGGCTTTTATATTTTTGCGAATTTCTTTTGCCGCTGGAGTGCCGTAAAAGGGGACTCCGGCGTCTAACGTATCCGGAACCGCTGCGGCTAACATATTGACCACATATCCGCCAAAGCAAAATCCGACTGCTCCGAGTTTACCACTACTGAGTTCATGAGCTTTTAGAAATTTAGCGGCTGCCTTGAAGTCCTCCTCTATTTTGGCCCGGTCCATCGATCCTTGCATAGAACGGCCTTCATCATCGTTTCCAGGATATCCGCCGAGAGGATGCAGGGCATCGGGTGCGAATGCGACGAACCCGGCTTTGGCCACACGACGGGCGACGTCCTTGACGTAAGGGTTCAATCCGCGGTTTTCGTGGATTACCAGAACCACCGGTGCCGTACCCGACAGGCTCGCAGGTTTTACCAGATAGCCACGGCCTTCCTTGTGGCCATTGGGAGACGGAAAGGTGGCATAGCTGGCCCGGATATCGGGGTCATTGAAGGAAATCTGATCGGCTGCAGCGTAATTGGGTAAAAGCCCTGAAAGAAGCATGCCCATGGTTAAGCTGGCGGTCGTAATCGTTGCAAGTCGTGCCATGAATGTCCGACGGTCAATGAGTCCGTGGGCGTATTCGTCGTACCAGTCAAACGCTTCTTGGGGTATCGGATGGGTGCAGGGAGTATCTAGAGTATCTTTGTTCGACATGGAAATGATTGAATTCTCAGGTTGATGTTTTTCGTAGGTGCCTTTGGTCAAGCGAGTCTAACCGCGCTCGGTTGAGACTACTTGCTGTAATGAATTAGGTTGAATGTCATTAAGGGTCAACGTTTTGTTGTTTCTGTGGACAGGTAGTATTTGCCCAGGTTAGGTCATCCATTGTTCAGTAGCTTGCTAGCCGGCGGCCTCATCAGTTTCGGGGTATTTTTTTGTGAATCTTGATGTGTATTTTCTTTTGGCTTCTACATTCAAGGTGTCTACTCGTCCAGGTATTGGTTGCTGAATTATGAATTACCTGTTTGCTTTTTTCTTTTTCGCCGCGTCGTTAGTGGTGAGCCACGCCAGCCAACCCAATGTCGTATTCATCATCGTGGATGATTTGAATGACATGCCGCTTCAGCCTGGTGGCAAACCGTTGGTTCCAACCCCCCACATTGATCGATTGAAAGCTTCAGGCGTCACGTTCACAAATGCGCACACCAACGATCCCTTGTGCGCGCCTTCCCGCGCGAGTATGTTATTTGGCCTCTATCCGCAAACGACGGGATTGTATTGGTTTGAAGACTGGAAAGAGAACGGGATTTTAAAAGACAGCGTTTCCCTGCACGACAACCTTCGGCAGGGTGGCTATTCGGTGTTTGGGACCGGGAAGGTATATCACGGTGGGCAAAACGGGCTGTTTGATGAGTTTGGTTACTTTGGAGATGTCGGTCCTTGGCCCTGGGATGGGCAGTCTGAAAACTATCGTCTGCCGCATCCTCAACAACTTTATCTTTATGAAGGACCGGATGCGGATATCGACTATAAGTGGGAGCATGTGTTTGGCCCTCTTTCAGATATTCCGGTTTGGCCAGCGGATCAATCGAAAGGAATTCCTGGATACACGGGTTGGAGATTGTTTGGCGAGCCGTGGAAATATAACAGTGATGAGGATCGAGATCCCATGGCTGATGAATTGGGGGCTGCCTGGTCGGCGGAAATTATTAACAGAGATCATGACAGACCGTTTGCGCTTTTCACCGGATTGATCAGGACTCATACGCCTCTCTATGCGCCGCAGGAATATTTTGATCGTTTCCCACTGGATTCGATTGAGCTGCCGGACATTGACCCTGACGACCTGGACGACGTCGCTTCGGCATTGGGCAATGAAGCTTTGTATGGATTTCGTAGGTACAAAATGCTTGCTCGGCATGAAGGGAAGGATCTTCTTCGGCGATGGCTTCAGGCCTACATGGCTTGCGTCTCATTTGTCGATGATCAAGTTGGTACGATTCTGGATGCTCTGGAAGCGAGTCCGGTTGCGGATAACACGGTGGTATTCTTTACGAGTGACCACGGATTTCATGTTGGAGAAAAGGAGTTTCTCTACAAGGGGAGCCTTTGGGAGCCCTCCACGCGTATCCCTTTGATCATAGCCGGAGTCGAGGGTTCCAAGGCGGGAGCTGTATGCAGTAAACCGGTTTCACTGATCGACATTTATCCGACCTTTAATGAACTTTTCGATCTGGTTAGGCAACCGAATGAGGGAGGGAACGGATATTCGCTGGAAGGTTATAGTCTGGTTCCATTATTGAAGGATCCGGATCAGAGTTGGGATGGCCCGGAGGTCGCGATAACGGCCCTACCGGGAAAAGATCATATGCTGCACACGGTTTATGAGGGTTCACTCTTTCCTCATTTTTCTGTGCGCGGTGAAAGATGGCGCTACTCTCTTGCCTCCGATGGGGGAGAAGAATTGTACGATCATCTGCGAGATCCTTTTGAGTGGAAGAATTTGGCCGACAAGCCTGAGTTTTCGATAATAAAAAAGGCCCTGAAGGAGCAACTGATTGAGCTTCGGGACGGAACTCGATGGACCTCTTTGAACACCATGGGCTCGTGGCGAATGCCGTCGGGAAATGGAGATATCCGGTATCACGGTGGTGTCCTCCGTCTTTCAGGAAATCAGGCGTTTGAGTTGGGATCCGTAGGTCGCTACGAGAATTTTGAAATCGAGTTGGAGGTGAAGGCAGACAGGGCGAGAGATTTTCGACTCGCGTATCGGGGAGCGTCAGGAGATGGCGTTTCTATACCCGCGTCAGGAACTGATGCAGCTAGGCACGCGCGGTTTCAAGCAGGTGAGTGGAACCGCTACCGTTTACGGATTCACAGCGACCGTCATCAGGTATGGATCAACAACCGGGTGGTAAGTGATAGTGTGCGTCAGAGTGCGGCACCCTCAGGAGCGATCGGTTTGCTCTACGGAGGTGGTGACGGATCTGTACAGCTACGAAACGTCCGCATACGAACGCTCTAACAATTCACTTAATCGCTGGGGGCAAATCTTTGCCTCAGTCGTTTATCTTAGCTTCCATTTACCGCGAATAGGTTTCGACAGGTATTTGCTGGCTTCAGCGTCGTCCAGTATCCGCTCGCGCTTGGGATCCCACTTTAGAGACTTGCGACCAAGGCGAATAGCGATATTCGCCAGGTGGCATATGGAAATGGTACGGTGGGCGGTTTCAACCGGTGCAACCGTCTGCTCACCGCTTTTGATGCAGTCAATAAAGTTACCGACGTGGTCAGTGCTCTTGTAAGCATGCCATTCGTCTTCTTGGATACGTTCACGTCTCAGGTCGACCGGGTCCATGGTAATACTTCCGCGTTGCACCATAATCTTCTTACCAGTGTCTCCCTCGAAGGTGATGTCGTTGGGCTCGCCCCGGTTGTCTCTCACCGTCATCTGCACACCGTTTTCATAGGTGCAGGTAAATGAGAACTTGGTTGAAGTGTTATAAAGGTCTGTGCTTGGAGGAAGATCTGCTTCGTGGATATCGATTCTGGTCGGACCACTCCTGTCCATACCCATGGCCCATTGAGCTATGTCCACATGGTGGGCTCCCCAGTCAGTAATCATACCTCCTGAGTAGTCAAAATTGTGGCGCCAGTTTAAGGGGAGGAGGGCAGGTCGGTAATCCCGGTGAGGAGCAGGTCCTTCCCAGAGGTCGTAGTTCAAACCTTCCGGAATGGGTTCCGGGTCCTTGCGATCGGCCATCTGATTCCAGTTGGAATGTCCGCCGGGGATCCGGATCGAAATTTTCTTCAAATTCCCGATACGGCCGTTGCGGACGAATTCCACGGCTTCCCGGAATTGGGATTCTGAGCGTTGCTGGCTGCCGGTCTGGAATGTGATCTTGTTTTTCGCGACGGCCTTCGCCATAGCGCGTCCCTCAGCGACGGTCACAGCCAGTGGCTTTTGGCCGTAAACGTGGATCTTCTTGTTGGCACAATAGATCGCCATGACGGCATGCCAATGATCCGGGGTGGAAATATTAACCGCGTCTACGTCTTCACTGTCCAGAAGCTCGCGAAAGTCTTCGTAGGCTCTGCAGCCCTTGTAATGGGGTAAGCCGGTGTCTTTTGCATAATGCTCGTTGACCATCTGCATGCCGGCGAGCCGACCGCCCACTTTTTCACCCTGGTAGCCGTAGCTGCCGGAGTAACGATTCGGGTCGGCCATGGCGACGACTTGCACCCCGTCGTTATTGAGGAAGTTCGGAACGGTCGTATAGGCAATGGTTCCAAAACCCAGACAGGCTACGTTGATACGATTGGAAGGAGCGGGTTTGTGTCCCATGCCGAGGGCGCTCGACGGGATGATGGTGGGCATCGCGAGTGCGGTCGCCGAAGCGGCGAGGAATTTGCGACGAGAAAAAGGTATTTTTTTATTCATGGGTTTTGGGTAGGTTTTCTAAAGAAAGAGAAATGGATGGGGAAAGGATTAGGATAATCAAGTTTCCAGTCCACAAATTTTACATACAAAAACGGGATTTGACTATGGAAGATCGCGGTGGGTTTGTTAGAAATATTTCCCTTGCGAAGAAGTCCTCTGGAAAACGTGAGTAGATTAAAGGGTATACATTCGTCCTTGGTCGCCGCGGTACGCAGTCGGAGAGGGGTTGTCTCACGAGGAGTACTTATTCTTCGATCTTCAACAGATTCGAATCAGTGATCGGATTTATCGTTTTCGTATGCTTTGCCACGCCCGTAGATTCGAGCACCTTGATTTGCGAGGGAAGCGTAATGTCGGTTAACGTAGTTTTGTTTTCCTTGATGGACTCAAGAAGCAGGCGGGCTGCTTCCAGCCCCATGTGTTCTGGAGAAGCACTGGCGCATGTAATTTGTGGATTCTCCTCGGTGCAGACATTCGTCATGTCGATTGCTGCAACGCTCACATCTTTGGGAACCCGTAATCCGTTTTGGAAAAGGTAGCTGATGGCTCCTCTCGCCATGAGTCCGTTGAGGCAGATCCATGCGGTTGGGATATTATGGTTGGAGGCATGGATAATTTTCTTGGCGGCGTTGTAACCCTCCATTCTGTCGGCTCCGGCTATTTTTGCCTCATGTTTCGGGTCTATTTTTAAGCCATGCAGGCGGAGTGCGTTTACCACCCCCTGATACCGTTCTGAGTGCCGTCCCATAGATTTGTTGCCGCCAAGCCACGCAAAGGTCTTGTGCCCCAGTTCTACCAGATGATCGACGAGAAAGGTGGCGCTCTGTTGTTCGTTGGCCAGAACAGAATGGCAGAGCCCTGTGGCTCGCGCTGAAATGTAAATTAAGGGCAGGCCGAGTTTGATAACGCCACTGAGGAATGCTTGTTGGACTTCGCCCATAATGGCGATTCCACTTATATTGTGACCCGATTGAATGAATTCGGGGAGCCGGTCGATATCGATATGGTTTTCGGAGCCGAGGAAGACCATCTTCACGCCCTTTTCATCCAGGTAATCGAATAATCCTTGGTGGATGTGGTTAAAAAAATTGCTTTTGTTGGCCAGTTTCAAGGGGGAGCGGAGTATGTATCCTATAGTTGGAGAGGTCGTGCTCCTGGCGACGTTGTCAATATCCATGCCTCGGGGGGAATAACCATGGGTCGTGGCGTACTCCCAGATGCGGTTATAGGCGAGTTCCGAAATACCTTGTTTGCGGCCGTTGAGCACCATCGAAACCAAGGCCTGCGAATAGCCCAATTCGCCCGCTATCTGCGTCTGGGATATTCGTTTACGGCGGTGATTGGGCATGGTTTGGGGTAGTTTGGAGAAACGATTTATAAATTGACTGATAGTTATAAATCAAGCGCAAAGGTTCAGTCAGGGGTGTTTAAGAAATGCCTGATTTAGAGCCTTATTTGATTAATAACTATAAATGGGTGTTCGGTAAATGTTTCCTGAAGTCGTCCGTTCATTCAGGATATTGATGTTTTTTTTACTTGATCGCTTGTGATAATTATTAAATAAAGTTGGCTAGATTTACCCGATTTTTCTACCTCATACCCGACACTTACCTATTTACTACCCAAACTAGAAGCTTGGCTCCTTAAGGAAGCTTCGTCTGCGAACTACACCTTTTAACTCTAATGACTATGCACTCTAAATCAAAGATCGTATCTAAATTTGTGCGTCGCTTACCTGGAAATTTTTCCAAGTATTTGACTGTTTTAGCCGCTTTGGCGCTGCCTGTGGGGTCTGTCTTTTCACAGGAAGATGATGAAGTAACGGGCGATATATACCAATTGTCTCCGTTTACAATCGATGTCAGTGAGGACAGTGGATACCGTTCAACGAACACTATTTCCGGAACGAGTTTGAACACCGCTATCCGAGACATCCCGATGTCGATTGAGGTCATCAATGCGGAATTTTTGGAAGATACGGGCGCAACGAATTTTGATGAGGCTTTAGCCTATTCGTCAGGAGTGTTTCTCGATGAGTTTACCCAAAGTACGGGTCAAAGCGCTAATGGTGCAAACGCACCGGGCGCAAATGAGACTTCCAGTGCGGATCGATCGGCTTCGTCGCGTGCTGGAACCGGGGGACGTTTTGATAACGGTATAATCATTCGTGGGTTCAATGTTCCGTTCCAAAATCGTGACGGATTTCGTTATGGCGGATTGATCGCCCAACACGGAGTTGTTTTGGGAGGGATCGTGGATACTGCGAATGTTGAACGTGTGGAGGTTGTGAGAGGCCCTAATTCATTGCTTTATGGTATCGGAGTTTTGTCGGGTATCGCGAACATTGTCCCCAAGCGGCCGTTGTCAGCCCCGTCTTCTTCTGTGACGTTTGGAATGGGTAGTGAGGGGTATTTGCGCGGAACGATAGATGTTACGGGGCCTTTGTCTGACAATTTTCTGGGCGGACAGCTGAATTACCGTTTTGCGACTGCCTATGAAGAGCGGGACGACTGGACAGACTTTCGTGGTAAGGAGTTGAATTACTATGTAGGGCAACTTCAGTGGACGAATGAAAAAATCAACTTTCTTCTCGAGGCGCAGTATGCAGACCAACTCGAATCTGGTATCGGCGCGCAGCACATCCACGATAATACCTTTGCAGCGGTAGATCTTGGGTTCCGCAACGAGTATGGCGAGCAGTTCAATTTCCAGAAAGATTTTGGCGGGCTTCCGGAGTCTTACCGCATAACGGGACCCGATACCTACGCCCAACGTCGGGAGACCAATATTTTGGCCAACATAGACTACACTCCATTTGAGAATCTCACAATCTCTGCGGGCGCCTTCATCACGGATGCCAAGGAGGAAGAATTCAATATGCGGATCGCTTCGTTGACGAACCGTGAGCAATCGCTAAACGTTAAACAGGTATTAGTTCCGCGGCCAAACGATCCGAATACTGAGAATCCCGAGCAGATTGTCGCATTCCTCGACAAATACGTAACCAAATTTCCTTATCAGGGACCCGTGGTGCCTGGAGACCTTCGGGAACTCAATGATTACCGCACTGTTCGCTATTGGTGGGAACTGGATCCCGAGGATACGACCACCGAGCAATACCGAATCCGTGCGACCTACAGAATTGAAAATGAGATCCTGGGTTCGCCTGCAAAACACACTTTTTTGGTGGGGCGTCATGACATTAAAGATGAAGCTAATTTTACGATCGGCCAATCTACGGTGACAGACCAATTTGCATCTAGGCAGGAGTTGGCGACAGATGATCCGTTGCAGTTCCGCAATATTTATGACAACAGTATCATTCGGTACAATGGGGAGCCTTTAGGCCAACCAGGTAACGAGTATCGTAATGTCGAGTTGTGGTTTACCGGGCATTACGCTCTCTACCAAGGCCAGCTGTTTAACGAGAAATTGGGAGTGATTTTAGGTGCTCGTCACGACCGATACCACGCTCGGGACCGACAGTACGACCGCTTCGATGAGATTGCTTATTTTGGAGAAGACTACGCAGGGGCGCCGTTGGACAGAGCTCCCGGTAGCATCGTGACAGTTAATCCAGACAATGAGACTTTCGGTTTTTTCCCACTTCCAGAAGGGATCAGTGAATACACACCGGATCCCACCGGTGCTGAGAAGGAGGTTACGAAGACAATTGCGATGAACTGGAAGCTCACAGATGACGTTACGGTGTATGGCGTCCGGGCCGAAGGGTTAACCCCGAACACCGGTGCCCGTGATGGAAATCTTGTCGGTTTCCCTTCTGAAAAAGGAACGAGTGAGGAGTTGGGGATAAAGTTTGATTTGATGGAGGGTAAACTATCGGGAACGGTGTCTGCCTACAGGATTACCAGAGAAAATGCTCTTTGGCAGTACGAAGGTGCGCCAGCCCCATCCGCATGGGCGGGAGGCATTATAGATCCGCTTCGTGAGCCGGGTGCGGATTCAGGCTTCGAACCCAATATTATCACAAGTGGTGAAGCACCGCTTTCCTATGGTTTGGATTTGTTCTATTTTAATGACGAGGGAGTAGATCTTCAAAAGGTCATTACAATCATCCGCGACGAGAATGGAAATCCAATTGGGCGGGAATTGGCATTCCCCGAAGGGTTATTGGGAATAGAGGGGCAACGCTCTGATACTACGAACCCTCGTAGCGTTGTTTATATAGATTACGATAAGGCTGACTTACCTGCTATAGATAAGAATGGCAATCCAACCGGGAAAACTTGGCGTTATTACATGGAGAGGGCATTTGCGGATCGCGGACGAGACTCTTCGTCTTTTAACGACCAAGCGGGTCCAGATGACTTTCCACCATTCCCATACACCCGGACCCGGGGAACCACCTTGGGAAATACTCCCAGTCAAGCAGGAGCTACTAGTTCAATCGTTTCCTACACGGATGAGGCTACCGGTTATGATATGCAGGTCATCTATTCCCCTATGGAGAATTGGCAGTTTATATTTTCTTATGCCCATACGGAGAGAGTGGCAAAGAGCAGTTTTCAGTTGGTGGATGCAGTTGATCCTGCCTCCGGTGCTGTTTTTGGCACTGAATACGATGAGTGGGTTCGCACTTTCGGACGTGCTGCATTCGGGCTGACTGAGACAGATACCGATGGTGATGGAGTTATCGATACGATCACTAAAGATGGTCAGCCTATAGGAATAGGAGACGTGAGCCCTCTCGACCTGGAGGGTGGACTGGAAGGCATAAGCCTTTACACCGGATCGGAAGATTCCGCGTCGATGTGGACGAAGTATACGTTTCAGGAAGGAGTCCTTGACGGTCTCGGTGCCGGCTTGGGAGTTATCTATACCGGCCCTGCGCAAACTTCCATACCGATCGGTGGAACCGATCTTGCGGCTAACCGTTTTGGAACTCCGCCCACGGAAGAGCGTTACAATGTGAATGCAGCCTTTAATTACCGTTGGACGGTTAAGAATACGCCTGTCAATATCAGGCTGAATGTTTACAATGTTCTGGACGATCAAAAGGGCCAGTCAATCGTCAGTTATGACGACGGCGAGGGAGGAACGGCTTTGCGCCGAACCGATATATATTATGCTCCCAGAAGCTGGCGCTTATCGGCCTCCATTAATTTTTAGGACCCCAGAAATCGGAACGGACCACCTAAATTACACAACCAATAACTCATAAATCAGTTACATATATGAATAAAACTATAATCACACTTGGGTCACTCCTGCTTGCTGGGTCGCTTTCTGCGCAATGGCAAGTAATTGATGACATGGAATCCTACACTGTAGATACTGAACTGGATACCGACGTTACTAACGTGGGTACCGGTGTTTGGAACTTTTATCGGTCAGCTGATGATCAATATTCAGTGCTACCATTTTTTGGTGTTCGCACAGATCCATTCGGTGACGCAGTACAAGGTAAAGTTCTGGAACTCGATCCCGGAGTGCCTTCTGATCTTGGACAGGGAAACACGACACTCGAGCGAGCACTTCCTGAGGGACAGCAAATCGTGGATAACTTCGCGAATCCAAATAAGTCTACATTTTACTTCAAATACGCTCGGCCGATTGTAGAAGGAGTGCCAGCTCAGTCAGACACAACCTGGGGGATGGTTTCTGAGGCAGCTCGCGATACGACTACTGGGATTTTTGCCTATGGTAGTTATTCTGTATTGGGCCGGACGGAGATTGATGGAATCATCGATATTCGTGACGGTTCGACATACGCGAATTTGACGGCTGCGGCTCTTAATACCGAAGTTTGGTATGAGATTTGGTTCGTAGTTGATCACAGTAACAATACGTTCACCCAATATATCAAAGGTGGAACGGATTTCCCTGAGCTAACTCAATTGCCATTCACCATTACGGTTGACGATATGCCTGTAAATAAAACAGAGGCCGCTTACCGTTTTGCTACCTTCGCGAATCTGGACTCATTGTTGTTTGTTACTACGACAGGAACGCAAGCGGCTCTGAAGGGCCAAGACCCGGTTTATTTCGATGATTTTTACATCGATGTGAATGCTGAAAACTTAACATCTCCAACCGGCGACGGCGGAGGAGGAGGCGGAGCAGCTACCGGAGGTAAGTTCATCAATATCTCAACTCGTGGAACCGTTGGAACGGGTGACGATGTGCTTATCGGTGGTTTCGTAATCGGTGAAGATGCTCAGCAGGTTGTAATCCAAGCGATTGGTCAAGAGCTCGCAGGCGTTACCGGATTCCTCGTAGACCCAGTTCTTTCCATCAGAAATTCTGAAGGTGTGGAAATCGGAATGAACGACAACTGGCAGGATTCACAAGAGCAATTGATCACCGACCTCTGGGGCGGAAATCCTCCATTCGCAGAAGGTAGCTTGAGCGCTGGCGGTGTATGGACATTAGATCCAGGTTCTTACACAGCAATCATTTCTGGTAAGGATAATACTACCGGTGTGGCTCTGATCGAAGTTTACCAAATCGACTAGAATTGAGTTCTAGACTCGATTTTTGAATACAAGTTTAAGATAGCTGGGCGGGCGGAATACCCGCCCAGCTTTTTTATGGGCTCTTCCTGTTAGCAGGTGTAATGACCCCAACCAGATCGTTTCCCTCTCGATCGTTTATCTATACTTTAAAATACTATATGAATTCCATCTTTAGCTACCGAAATGCAGGGCTGATTGCTCTCGTATCCATTTGCGCAACGGTTCTGAACGGCCAGATCTCGGATCCTGTTCCAGAGAGTCCGCAGAATAGTGGTATCATTCTTCAGCTCGAAGATTTTGCTCAGATTCCCCAAAGCAATGGCTCTGCTCCTAGAGCACGTATTAACCACCTTAAGCCGATGTATGACGGTCAGGGAAGACTGGCGGTAAACGACCTGCGTGGTAAATTTTGGGTCATAACGAACGGTGTGGTCAGCGAGTATGCAGACCTCGATGCCATTTTTCCTGCGTTCAAAGACTCCCCCGGATTGGGAACCGGTTTCACGTCTTTTGCTTTTCACCCCGAATTTGCGACGAATGGAATCTTCTATACTTCCCATTCAGAGAATGCCGGGACGGGGGTAGCAACCTTCGTAAATCCCGTTGTCACACCGATTGCATTGCAGGGCGTCATCACGGAGTGGACGGCATCCACTCCCAGTGCAGCAACGTTTTCAGGTACACGAAGAGAAATACTGCGCGTGGATATTACCGGAACGATTCATGGCATGCAGGAAATTGCTTTTAACCCTAACGCGCAGTCCGGGGACTCTGAATACGGAAAGTTATACATATGTATAGGCGACGGACAGTCGACAATCGCAGGTTACCCGTTAAATACCCACCGATTGGATTCGGTATTGGGTACCATTTTAAGAATCGATCCAGCTGGGAACAATAGCGCCAATGGAGCCTATGGAATTCCTGCAGACAACCCATGGGCAGATGATGGAGATCCGGCTACTTTTGGAGAAATTTGGGTTTACGGTTTTCGTAACCCCCACCGTATCAGTTGGGATACTGGCGGTGATGGCAAGATGCTGAGTGGGGATATCGGGGAAAGGAATATCGAGGAAGTTAACCTCATTGAGTCTGGAAGAGATTATGGCTGGAACGAGCGCGAAGGAACGTTTCGGATCAATCCTGATTTTGCCAACAATCCTGGAAATGGGGATGGGTTCACCATTTTTCCTTTACCGGAAAATGATGCTGAATTTGGCTATACCTATCCGGTTGCTCAGTATGATCACGATCAAGGAGCGGCTATCGTCGGTGGATACGTCTATCGAGGAACTTTAGCCACAGCACTGACAGGAAAGTATGTATTTGGTGATGTTCTGGGTGGAGAAGTCTATATTGTGGAAGCGGATGCGCTTGCTTTCGGTTCACAGGCAGAAATCAAGGAATTGAGTCTTTCCCTGGATGGCACAAGGACGACGATTAAAACGATTGGTGGTTCCAACAGAGCTGACTTGCGCTTCGGGTTTGACGAAGAGAATGAACTCTACCTGTTGGAGAAATCGAGAGGCATGATATTTAAAGTGGTCGGCGCGACGGACTTGTCCGGCGGCAGCGGATCTTCGGCGGGTGATCTGGTAAATATATCCACACGTGGTGTAGTGGGTACCGACGAAAATGTATTAATCGGGGGTTTCGTTATTGATGACGCTGCCAAGCAAGTACTCGTTCAAGCCATAGGCCCCGAGCTTGCCAGCGATAACGTGGTCGGCGCTCTGGTAGACCCCGTGCTAACGATTCTCGATTCGAGCGGTGAGGAACTGGAGACTAATGACAATTGGGATGATACCCAAGGCACACTGATCTCGGATTTGTGGAACGGCTCGCCTCCATTTACTGCAGGTAGTTTGAGTTCGGCGATTGTGATAACTCTCGAGCCTGGAAGCTACACCGCAATCATTTCGGGTAAGGATAACTCAACGGGCGTCGCTCTCGTCGAAGTTTATGAGATCGACTAGACGAAAGTGAACTACGTCCGTTGGGCAGTGCGACGTTTTTGGAAACTGATATTATAAGCGCTTCGTGGATACATATAAGGGTATAATTAGATTCAAACCGAATCGTGTTTGGAGGACCTATCAGGGGGGGAAGGTACTCGATACGATCGAAGGGAGAGATGCTCCATCAGACACGCATTTTCCTGAAGATTGGATTGGCTCCGTAGTAGAGGCCCGCAACATCGGTCGGGAAGATATCGTTGAAGGATTGTCCATGGTGAAAGATTCAACTGGGCATGAAATTCCGTTCAGGGATCTCGTGCATAAGGATCCGTCTTTTTACCTGGGAGAAAACGATGGGGCTGTGATTCAGACGGATGCTTTGCCGTTGGTTAAATACCTCGACAGTGCCACGCGACTGCATTTTCAGGCCCACCCAACGGCTGAGTTTGCCCGGGAGCGGTTGGGCAGCAATCGAGGTAAAACGGAGGCGTATGTCATCCTGGCTACTCGGGAGGATGTTAAGAACCCGTATATTTATGCGGGGTTCCAAAGGCCACCTTCGAGAGAGCAGTTGAAAGAGTGGATCTTGACTCAGGATATCGAGTCTATCGAGCGTTGCTTCACTAAAATTCCGGTCAAACCTGGGGACGTTTTCATGATTCCCGGAGGTCGTCCTCATGCACTCGGCGAAGGCATATTAATGCTTGAAATCATGGAGGCCTCCGACTTGGCGGTGAGATTTGAGTTCGAGCGAGGCGGGTATGTGATTCCTGAGGAAGCCCGATTCATGGGGCGGGGCATCGATACCGCATTGGATGTGTTTAACTTTGAAGCCGTCGATGATGAGTCGATCGATTCCACCTTTCGATGTGCACCCAAGATACTGCAGACCTTTGATTCAGGGAGTCGTTTTGAAGAGTTGATAGGCTATGACCGGACACCGTGTTTTTCGGTGTGTCGTAGCATCGTTTCGGGGAAAGCTGATAAAGCGGTTTCCCGCGGATATATTGGTATCGTTTCAGAAGGAGCGGGTGCTGTCTGTATTGATGGGGCCGTTGTGAAACTTGACTTGTGGGACCGGTTTTTTTGTCCCGCAGGAGTCGGGAATATTCAATATCGCTCTGATCCAGGTATGACGGTGTTGGAATGTTATGCAGGACGTAAGTGAACTTTAAACAAGATAGGAAAATATGAAAAACGTAATGTGTCTAAATGAAATTGAGGTAGAGACATTCTTGCCGGAAGGTCGGTTGGACCGGGCGAAGGCTATGATGGAACCGTCTCATTATGTAGATCCATCTACTATTTCGTCCAAAGACGAGTGGCTGGCTGTATTAAAAGAATGCAACCCGCAGATTTTGATGGCGGGTTGGAAAACTCCACCGTTGCCTAATAACCTGAGCGAAATAGCTCCGAACCTTAAGTATGTTTGCTACTTGCCTGGTTCTATCCGGAAATTGGTTCCGAGATCGGCGATCGAGAACGGTTTAATCGTCACCAGTTGGGGCTCTTCGATCAGTCGGACGATTTCTGAGTGTGCCCTGCTGCTAACGCTGTGTTGTATGCGTCGAGTACGTTATTGGACGGAAGAAATGCATTTGAATGGAGGGTGGAAAACACCTGAGACGGAAACACAATCTCTGTTTGAACGTCGGGTGGGTCTTCATGGCCTTGGATTGATTTCGCAGAAACTCGTGGACCTTCTGAAGCCATTTACGGATAACATAAGTGCATTTTCGCCAAGTGTGCCGGACGAGATCTATGAGAATCTTGGTGTATCCAGAAGTCCAACACTGGAAGACCTGTTTTCTAAAAACGATGTGATTATAGAATTGGCTGCGCTTACACCCAAGACGGAAGGAATGATTACTGAGGCGTTACTTCGTATGATTCCAAAAGGGGGGGCTTTTGTGAACGTGGGCCGGGGCGCGGTTGTGGATGAGGAAGCACTGGCGCGTTTGGCCAAGGACAGGCCTGATATTCAGGTTGGATTGGATGTTTATGGTGTAGAGCCACTGCCAGTTGATTCTCCGTTTAGAGGGTTGAAAAACGTCATGTTGTTTCCCCATTTGGGTGGACCCACGATTGATCGCCGGCGTGACGCGGGAGATCACGGTCTGGAAAATCTTCGTCGTTATTTGAGCGGCGAGGAGTTGATGGATCCCTACGATTTGGGTTTGTACGACCGGGCGACCTAAGAGGCTTCGATGAACTCGAAAAAAGAGACATCACCAGAGAGTCAAAAGGCTTATCGGGCATGGCAAGATAGAGCGGTTAGATTACTTGCTCCGCTAGCGCCTTTGATGCAAAGCGGAAAGGCCTCCATGGCGATTGCCGGACAGGCCAGTGACCACGATTTGAATGCAGATCGACTAGAGTCTTATGCCCGGCCGTTTCTCTTGTTTGCTCATTGGCGGTATTCGCTAAACCGCAATCGGGAGGCCAGCGATGACGAACTGGCGGTTAAAATGGAGGCTTGGTTTAAGGCTGCTTTGCTGGAAGGAACGAACTCCGACTCCTCGGAGTTTTGGGGGTATTCGTCTAACTTTCATCAACACTCCGTGGAAATGGGGTTGTTGGTGATAGCCTTGGAAATCAGTAGGGATTGGTTGTGGAACGAATTTTCGGATTCTGAGCGTGATCAAGTTTTGGCTTGGTTGGAGTCAGACGTTGGCAATGGTCACCATTGGAACAATCACATGTTCTTCGGGATCTTTGTCATGGAGTTCTTGTTAAAGGAAGGCCGTGGGTTCGCTTCTTACCGTGCCGTCATAGATCGGTGGTTTCACGAGCTTGAAAATATGTATCTCGGTGACGGCTGGTTCATGGATGGTATGAATCAATCCGTAGATTTCTACAATGCGTACGCGTGGCACTATTATTCCATGTGGTGGGTCAGGCTTTACGGTGAGCATGATCCGGAGAGAGGCGAGCGATGGAAAGAACTGACCCGGCTCTTCATGAAGCATTATCCGATGTTCTTTAGTTCAAAGGGTGAGCAACCCGCATTCGGAAGATCGATTACCTATCGCTTTAATGCAACTGCCCCATTCGCGATGGCGCATCTGATGGGAGCTAGCCCGCTGGATCCTGGTCTCGCTCGAGAAGTGTGTGAGCGCAATATGGATTTCTTCTTCTCGAAACCCATCTTTCAGGAACAGGGGTGTCTCTCTCTCGGGTGGCACGACGAGTTTCCGGACATGGTGGAGGTCTACAGCTGTGGTGGTTCACCTTATTGGGCCGCCAAAGCGTTTGCACCGTTGTTGCTTTCGCTTGAGGATCCGTTTTGGACGGCACCTGCCGAGTCGTTACCGGCCGAAAAGGGGGACGAGGCGGTTGCCTTTAAAGCGCCTGGCCTGATTACACGATCGGTGGGTGGTGAAATCGAAATTATAAACGTAGGTTCACAGATTGCTTCTTCAAACACCCGGTATGGTCCTTACAAGTGGGGCAATCTCAGTTACCGCTCGGGTATCGGTTTTTTAATTACGCGGGATCCACTCAAATATCCGCTGGATGCTGGGTTAACCGCAGCGAACTCAGATGGGGGTATTATCGTGGGGCGACACTACACGGCTCCTGTCGCAGTCGAGAAGGATCATATGAGCTGTCTTTACAGCCTGGGGCATAAACTCGAGCAATCCCAGGTTTCGGTTGAAACCCAGCTCTGGTGGAATGCGGGTTGGCAGTTGGTCATCCACCGCTTCATCTCCAAGCAGAAGACTACCTTGCGCCATGGTTCCTATGCGTTGCCGAGTGTCGAACCAGGCGCATTTGAGGAAAGCTCAGAGAATGCGAATCATGTGGCTCTCTGGGCGGAGGGGCAGGGCATAGCGCTTCAGGCGTTACATGACGGAGATTCGTTTGGAGCCAATGACCGTGTTAATAATGACGCCGGTCCACGTATCCACATACAAGCTCCTTACCACGCCATGCGGTTTTTAGAGAGAAAAGTCGGAGACGAGGCCGGATTTTTTGGCTGTTTGAGCTGGGCCGGTAAAGACTGTTCTGAGTCTCAGCCGTGGAGTCTGGTATCGGGTGACTCTACATGTTGGAAACTGGAACATCCGGCGCTCGGCGAATGGGTTATCTCCAACGACTCGCTTCCGTCATCGAGTGAATTAAGCTGATTCAATTCCCATGAATATCCTACGTAGACTTCTTCTTTGTTTCTTGTTTTTAGGGTTAAGTTGTAAGCAGGTGCATGCTGAGGCTCTGTATGTGGAGTACTTTGATTATCCTGACGGAGAATTGAGCGCCGTGTCTTCGAATGCCTGGGTTCCTGCACTCACAGATGATGCGAACCCGAACCTCAATGTCATCGGTGGGCAATTGTTGTTCGATTATACTGAGGCCCAGGCAGATCCTGTTAACAATGGATTTTATGGTGCAGAATTTAGTGCATCGAGTATCAGCAGTGGCTCGCTTTATTTATATTTTGACCTCGAGGTGACAGAAGCGCCATCGGGCATGGAGAGTACGGTTGGAAGGTTTTTTTCCTTGTGGAATGGAGGAAATGGTTATCGTTCAAGGTGTTGGATCGGTACTGCCGTCGACTCTGAGGGTGCGGTAATTCCCAATCATTTCAGAATCGGTATCACGGAAGCGGCTGGCAGTCGCGTGGATGTTGTTTGGTTCCCTGAAAACTGGATTGAAGGCACCCGCCTGTCGTTGGTCGTGAGAACAGATTTTGAGCAGAGTAACGTATCTCTTTTCGTAAACCCGACCTCCGAGTCAGATACGAGTATCACGGTCGATGACGGGACTTCACTTGGGATAAAAGGGGTGGCTGTTCGCCACAAAGAGGAGTTCGAGGATCCAGTCGGATTAGGCGTATTTCGAATGGATAATATAGCCGTTACTCAAGCGTTTGGAGACGTGGATGCGCCTCCCAGCTTGCCGCCAAACAGATTGGTAGCCTCTGGTGTTCCTGATAGCAGTATAGCTATTAACTGGAACGATAACTCGAGTAGTGAAACCGGTTTTCGTATCGAACGCCGTATTCAGACTACTTCGACCTTTGCGGTGCTTGCCGAAGTTCCAGCGAATGAGACCTATTATTTGGATACGAGTGTCGAGGAGGGTGTCGCTTACAGCTATCGTGTCACGGCGCTGGGGGATCCGGAATTGGTTTCTGAGGCAGAGGCAGTCGCTGAGGCATTCGCTGAGGCTGAAGTTGCACCGGTACCGGTCGTAAGCGCAAATAAGGAAGATGAGAATGCGAGCCTTTTATTTAATGCAAGCTCAGGTGTGGTATACGAAATTCAGCAGTCAGAAGATCTCGAGAACTGGAATCACTTGGGGAGTGTCCGGGAATTGGAAGACACGTCTGTTGAGCTAGGGCTTGAGCCGGGAGCCTCCGGTCGAAAGTTTGCTCGTGTTGTATCGAGTAGCTTTTCGGTTCCCCCCATGTCTATCGGGCTTACGGAAGCATTCAAGCTGCCTGAGAATGGCGGAGGGAGTATATTCAAGTTGGGCGATTATGGTGCCACCGTCGACGATTCAAGTAATGATGACTCGGAGGCCTTCTCAGCTGCATTTGCTGCGATGTCTTTTGGAGATGTTTTGCAGGTGGCTGCGGGCGAGTATCACCTTAAATCTAGAGTGACCATTCCTGCTGGACTGACTGTCATCGGAGCGGAAAACGAAGGGTCCGTATTGAATACGATAGGGACATCCACTGCACTGAAAATAAACCCGGGAGCTCAGGATATAACCGTCTCCAACTTAGTGATTATCGGCGAAGATGATCTCTTGGATTATGGGGTTTTTGTGGGAGATACGAATGCGACGCCTCCCCAGAGAATTTGGATTAAGGACCTGCGTATCGAACGCTTCAATAAGCGGGCGATTCAGGTAAGAGCGGCAAAACACGTGAAGATCGAAAGCTGTCGTATTCTGAACGCACTGCAACTGGGGGGTGGGGGATTCGGATACGGTGTGACGCTGAATGATGCGGGAAACAATAATAACTGGGTGACCAATTGTTTTATCGGACCGGTGATTCGTCATGGAATTCTGATACAGTTTTCTGCCCACAACAATCTGATTGAAGGGAACACCTGTTTCGAAACGACGGAAGATGCCTACGACCTTCATGGCGAGGACGAGTATGGCAATGAATTGCGCTTTAACTTGGCTTACTGGGACGGAGACTCTTCTACCGTTGGTTCACCGTCCGGATTCGGAATTGGGAATACGGGTGCAACTCACGATAATTCCGGACCGGCCAATTGGATTCACAACAACGAAGTTCGCGGTTACCAAATTGGCATCGAGGTTATCCAGGAATCGCATATCCAATTCATCGATGGAAACACGTTTACTGACAATGCCGATGCCGGTGTGAAGATCCACAATGGAAGTGGCAATAGCCTATACATTCGTCGCAACTCTATTACGGGAAGTAGTGTCGGTATCCAGGCTTCGAGGTCGGCAGGTCTTGTGGTAGAAGAAAACACAATAACCGGCAACGTGACGGGTATTGTCACTTCGAGTGAGATCAAAGACTACCGAATCATCGAAAACGACCTTAGGGGGAATGGAACCGCCAAGAGCCTCGGCAGTGATGCCGGTGAGTTTAGTGGAAATCTGGAAGACTGATTATTGGCGGCCTGTATTAGTCGACTTCGTAAACTTCCACAAGGGCCACCCCTTCGGTATCGTTTTTACCAGAAACGATTGCCGTGTAGGCTCCTGGTGAGAGGGTTTGAACGATTGCTGCACTCTTACTTCCAGTTGCCATGGGAGCCATACCTTTCCATAGGTCTTCGATCAGCTGTTTCTGGTCGGATTCCCAATCGTCGTTACTCGCAATCGCTACCATGTCAGCATCGTACAAGGTAACCATTGGATCCGCCAGGGGTGTCGTAACACCAGAGTTTGAGAGTTCGGGTCCTATCGCTTGTATCAGTACTTGCTGAGTCCCATCTCGTATAACGAATCCGCCGATGAGTGCATTGTCTCCACTTCCGACTCTTCCGCGGGTTGATATGTTAATGAGTTTTCCGGCGCTGGAATCAATCGGAAACAGCTCCAGATAACGTAAGCCTGCTTCCACGAAAAAGTAATCAGCAAAGATGGCCGCGACTTCGGGTCGACTCCATTTTTCTGACGCTTTTCTAAGTATGGATTGGTATCCGGTATTCTTGGACAGGTAGTCAGGTCCGCTCAACGAAGAGAGTATGTCGCAGGCGGCATCTAAATATTTTTCATTATCCGTTAGATCGTAGAGTTCAAGGGCGGCTGATGCTACGATGGCTGCCGCCGAAGAATCCCGGGGGTTGTTCGAATCCAAGGGGGCATCAAAATCGGAATAAGGAATGGCATCAGTGCTTTGTGCCTTGGTCGCGCCATCGAAGTAGTCAAAGCAGGCTTCAGCTCGTTGCAACATACGATCCAATTGAGTATAGCGGTAGACCATGGTGTATCCATAAACAGCCCACGCTTGACCTCGGGACCAGGTGGAATCGGTCGTCCAACCCTGATGGGTGCGTTTGGAAGCCACGGTGCCGTCGAGATTGTATGAAACCACGTGGTACGTGCTTCCATTTTCCCGCACGTTATTGTCCCATGTCTTGTCTGCGTGGGAGATAGCGGCATCGATGTAGCTCTGGTTGGAATCGCGGTAGCCGATAAAGAGCGGCAGTTCCAAGTTCATCATTTGGTCTATATTTACTTCGAAGGGCAAATCGGTCGTATTGCTGGAGCCACCTGGCCAGGATCTATAACAGCCAATGACGGGTTGGTATCGTTGATTATAAAGGGTAGCGGCTCCAGTCCTCAACACCGCGAGGTAGTCTCGATTGGTTTCTCCGGTTGAAAGATAACCCAAGCCGAAACTATCGAAGATTTGAAAGCCCGTATCGTTATCGGCATCCGACGCCCGACTCCTGACACCGTTCGTCCAAAGTGCGGCTCGTTCCATCCAGATGGCTTCCCCGGTTTGGTCGTATAGATACCAGAACAAGCCGGGAATGAATCCGCTGCACCACGTACTGCTATTCTTTATATTCCAAACGCCTGCTGTATTGGAGTAGTCTACGAATTGATTGTTTCCAGACAGCACATCCTCGGCCAGCGTTTCCATTTGAAGGGCGCCGAACTGAAGCGCCCGATCCAGCTTCAAAGCCAAATCATCGTTCGCCATAAGGCTTGAGCTGAATAGCAATATGAAACTACCCGTGATGCTACCGATCGATCTCCCGTGCATGATGTCTTCCAATCCTGGAAGAAGCCTATCTCGAACAGGTAGTCAGGCAAAGAGGGCTTGGACTCAGAAGGGGCTCTAATTCAACAGATAATTGCCGCTCTCTTTGACTTCGAAAACGACGGTTGAGCCAGCCGTCGTAAACGGAATTTCATGATTGTCCAGGTTGATCGACGTGATGGGTCTTCCAATCTGCAGGGTGATTTGCGTGACGCTTTCGATCTGTAATCCAAGCTCGGAAGTAGAGTCCAGGTTGATCGCAAACGTGACTCGTTTGTCAGACGAGAGTATAGGAGTTTCATTCCAGGAAAATTGGCTGATGGATTGGCCGGCAGCCTTGGTGAGTCGACCTTCGATTAGACTTACCCATGCGAAATCACCATTAAAGCTGAGTCCTGCTTTTGAGCTTTTTTTATCGGAATGAGACTTGAGGAAGATATCAGTTTTCAGATCGCTCGCTATTTTTGCGCCTAAAAGTTTTTCTGTAGATAAGTCTTCAATCGCTGGAGGCTCTTCGTCATCCCCTAGCGGGTAGAGAATCTGTCCGAATAGAGCTTCATGACCGGCCTTTGTTGTGCGAAGCGTTGGAAAATTAGCGAAGTCCGCTTTTATGTAAGTGCTCTCTCCTTCGGTAACTTGTATCTGTGATCCAGGTGCGAGTTGGTAGCTCAATAGTATGGCCTTATCCCCGTATCGGTCGTCCTTATACGACCAGGTGAATGCGTTGTCATCGCGCTCGAGCTCGCTCCGGCCACCGTGGAAATAGACGTCGAATTTTCCATCCAGCTTTTCTCCATTGAGCACCTGCCCTTTGACTTCATCGAGTATCAGGAAGTATTCCCCTTGAATAAATGCGATGGAACGTTTGGCGTGACCTAACTCGTTGCCCAGGTATCTGCGAAACGGTGCTGTTTTCTTTTCGAAATCGAAGAAGGAGGTATTGAGGCGGTCCTCGGATGGGTTCACTTGGTTTTCCACGAAATCCCCAAGCGGTATGTCGTCGAACGTGATCGTGTTGTGAGCTTGTGGCCTGCGGTAGTAGGTGTAGCGAATATCTTCACCATAGCTGGAGCGGGTGTAACCGCTGTCCGAAGCCATCATTTGGTTTTTGGCGTAGAGTATAAAACTCAGTGTATCGCTGTGGTCATGATTGTCTGCTTGCGGCACACTGTGAAAGAGTAGGTAGGTTTGATTGGTTTCATCCGTATGCAACCAGCTGTCTCTGAAGAAGGTCTGTCCACCCTCCATGAAGATTGTGGGATCGACAGTTGGGGCTGACGCTCGGATTGAAGGATCGTAAGTTATCAGTTCGTAGAGCTCTTTAGGATAGTCCCAGGTTGCGCCCGTGTAGTTAAACCCGCTGATCTTTTCGACGTCTCTGAAAGGCTGGTAATCCGTTGTCTGAAAATTCCATTGCAGGACTTCTGAGAACGGAATGTCGGGGGCGAGAAAGGATCGATGGTCCTGGTAAGCCTTTGCAACCATCTGTGTAGGAACGGGGCGAAGAAATGAATCCTCCGTATTCATGATCCAGCCTTTCGCATTTCTGCCTATAATACCCCACTCGAAGGTTTTCTTAAAATCCTCGAAGTAATCGACGCCTGAAACGTTTTTGTAGTGGTAGAGAAAAGGGACGTAGTTCAACCAGGAAAATATGTAGTACATGCCGCCCTCGCGGTAAATACCGTCCGAACTGAAATGGTAGTGCGTGTTCTTGTTGGCGGCTTCCATCGCATTGCGAAACCAATCCTTCGCTCCCGGTTCGTCCGACAAGGCCAGAGCGAATGCCGCCAATCCCCATGCCGGTTTGGATAGGTGGTTGTGAGGACCACCTGCCCAGGACATGAGATTCTCGTGAGTGTATACGGCCTCCTTTATGAGACGAGCTCGTATCAGAGCGTCTTCTTGCTGGGTGAGGAACGGTTGCACAAAATCGTAGGCCGCGCATATCGATTGAGACCAAATGCCCCGGTAAATTTCGTCGACCGATTTGTCTACACCGGAACCGGTGGGATCCAGTCCGTAGATGGGGCCGTCGTAGGCGCGAAGCAGGGCCGCTTTCGCCCGATCGATGTAGCGTTGTTTTTCTGCTTTGTCGTCGGTCATCCAAGCCATGAATCCCGCGTAAAGGGGGATTTGGGTCATATCACCGTAGTATTTGTGAATCCGTTTGCTGTTGGCACTCGCCAATTCCGGAATCCAGAGTTCTTCGTCAGGAATAACCTCAGGGAATGGTGAATCGAGTAGTGGATGATCCTTCACCTTGGCCCAAAACTCTCGGATGGCCTCGTCGTCATTCAGAGAATGCTTGAAGGCCGTCAAGCCGTCTTCATCGAACCACATAGACGGATGCGTTTCCTTTTTAGGAAGGATAGCTTCGGTGTCCACCTTGAATCCTGAGTAGGACTCCCAGTTGGCTCCCAGAAAGTCTTTGCCCGCATGGAGGGCAACAGACGTGCCTAGAACGACGGCTAGGAAGGTTAAGCGGTAGCGTAGGGAGGCCATCGTCTGTTAGGCTGAATAAACCCCACCGTTAATATCGATGGTCGCTCCGGTGATGAATCCGTCGTATTCGGACGCCAGGTAAGCGACCGCACGGGCAACGTCATCGGGATTACCGGCACGGCCTAATGGGATTCCGGCGATCGTTTCATTCGCTGATTGTTCCGAAGTGTGGGTGTTGTGAAAAGAGGTACCCAGTATGAGACCTGGTGCCACCGCGTTTACGCGGGTGCCTTGGGGCGCGAGTTCTACCGCGAGTGCCCGACTGAAAGTGAGTATGGCTCCCTTGGAAGTCGCATAGGCCAAGGAGCCTGGGTGACCACCTTTGCGGCCTGCCAGCGATGCAAGATTCACGATGCTAGTGGCGGATTGCTGAGCCAGGTGCGGAGCTGCAGCTTGACTGACGTAAAGCATCGAGCTCATGTTGATATCCATAACTTTACGCCAAAATGCGTCGTCAATTTCACCCAACCATTTACGGTCGACCAATGAGCCCGCGTTGT
This sequence comes from uncultured Opitutaceae bacterium, assembly GCA_964352065.1. Lineage (GTDB taxonomy): Bacteria > Verrucomicrobiota > Verrucomicrobiia > Opitutales > UBA2995 > UBA2995. Next base: position 34,613 of record CAYGQM010000031.1, on the reverse strand, counting down.
TGATGAGTATATCAAGGCCACCGAGTTTGGAAACCGCTTCCTCAACACTCGCTTTGGCCTTCGTAGCATCTGTCAGATCGCCGGCTACCGTGAAAGCCGTCTGGCCTGCCGCCTTGGCTTCCGCCGCAATCTTTTCCGCGTTCTCGGAGCTGGAAAAATAGTGGATGGCCACCTTCGCGCCGGCTGCGAGAAATGCCTTTGAGATAGCTTCCCCGATACCTTGGGCTCCAGCCGTTATAAATACACGTTTACCTTCGAGTTTATTTGTCATAATGATAGGGTTCTAAAACCAGTTGAGTTGCTTCGCTTGTTGAAGGGCCTCTTTCATCTCTCCCAGGTAGGGGTGCCACATTCTTTCCCACTCAATACTCACGTGGCCGCGGTAGTTTTGGCTCTGTAAGAGTTCCAAGGTTTCGTCTAACGGAAATTCCCCAGAACCCAAATCTGTGTAAGTAAACGGATGCCTCGCGGAGGGCTTTGAAATACTGTCTTTGATGTGAATATTGCAGACGTTGGATTTTACAGCATCCCAACTCGTGGGTATCGGGTCGCCGCATTTTTTCCAGGTATGGTGAGTGTCCCAAATAATATTTAGATCAGGATACGACTTGAGAATGCGCTCGATTGCGGAATGCCTGACCAAAGCGTCGTGGGTTTCGATTCCCATGTCGGCTTTCCATCCGGCCCGAGATTTCTCCTCTCTCCACCAGTCGAACGTATCTGCGGCTTGACCAAACGTTTCGTCGGTTAGTCCAACGGGCACGGTGCCTCCATCAAAAACGCGAATGATGGGAGTTCCTATCGCGTCCGCCCACGGGAGGAAGGCGAGGAACTCCTCACGGTCTTTTGCTTCATTCCCGATCAATTTCAGGGACGAATCGAGAGAACAGATGTGAATATCCTGATCCTTCAAGTAGGCCGACAAGGATTCGGGGGATCCGAAGCGTTCTTCAAACAGGTTGGGTAGGTCGACCCGTTGTTCCGTCGACCGTAGTTCGATGTTCGAAATGCCGAATTCCCGGGCCAGCGCACAGATACCATCGAGGTCCAGTTCGGGGCAGCCAAGGGTAGAAAATGCCCATTTAAATGTTGAGAAGCGAGGTGCTGGGGTAGTCATGGTTTCGATGGTTTATAAATATAAAAGGCGTGGCAACCAATAATTTTGATTCCTGGCTCTATTTCGAAACGAAAGATACCGGTATTCTGGACTGATAGTTCAGGTATTTGAGGTAACTAACTGGCTGGGCATTCGGGGATATCAGCTATGTCTTGCTTTTGAAGTGGGTTTAACCGTTTGGATTTTAACGTTGACCCCTCGGTTGCTAAACTGTGCTCTTTAGAGTCGTTAATAAATATAAATTATTACTGTTCTACCCTGTTTTGTTCCGTTACTACCAGCTATGACTTTCGTTAAACGACTTCTTTGGGGAGCTCTTATCTTGAGCCCGCTTTCCGCCGTTACCGGACAAGTGCTGATAAATCTGTCTTTTGACGATGACATGGTCGGTAATCAACCAACGATCGCTGACGTGACTTTTTCCCCGAACTCAAACAGCTCCACGAACGGCGTGAAAGTTATCAGTTCCACATCTGATCCCGTAAACCCCTTGGATGGAAAGAGTTTGTATGTGTATGATCAAAGTAATGGCGACCCCACGCACATGCGGTTTCCGTTTAACGGTGGCACCAATCGGACTGAGGTGCGCCTGAGTTTCGATTTTCAGAGAGCGTATTCGGTTGATGAAACGGATACCGATACACGGGTTCATGTAGCGTTGGGGCGGGTGGGAGATCGACTCAATAATTTCGACTTCCGGCCCTTTGAACTGCGGATTTTGAACAACGGTGGTTTGTGGGTCAATGCGCTCGAGATTTCTGAGTTGGTAAAGAGTTACCTGACTGATTCTACCAATCACATTGATATTCTGGCCAATTCCCATGATCTGAATTCAGTTGAGTATAATCTTCCCGGGATCGGTATGGGCACGGTTCTTCCAAACACCCTGCATCTGTTTCTAAACGGCGCTAAGGTGAATGAGTATGACTTTCATGTAACTCCCGATCCGGTGGATGCGCCACAGATCAAGTTCAATGAGCAGGACGACGATCTTGGCCAGTTGGCCATCTATCAAGACACAAGTCGGCAAGGAGGAATCGTATTTGATAATATCATCCTCAGTCCGATCAATGAGATCTTTGGCCCTCCCGCATCGCCCGAATCGCTGGCATTGGTAGAAGCCAATCCGTTCTCTGTAGAGATCAGTTGGGATGATGTATCGGACGACGAAACGGGATTTGTCATTGAAAGAAAGTCGGACAGTGAAACCAGTTTCTCGGTTATAAATACGGTCACCACTGACGTAACGAGTTTTATCGACGAAACCGTTTTGCCAGAAACTGAGTATGCGTATCGGGTGGTAGCAGACAACGGTTTCAAGTCAGCTCCGTCTAATGAGTTGATCGTTACGACGCTTGAACAAGTGGTTCCTCTGATTATTGAAACCAAAGGGAATGATTTCGTTTTGGTTGGAAACACAGCTCGCCTGTCAGTAGACGTTGTTGGACGGGCTCCGTTGAGTTACCGGTGGTATCAGGGAGCGTCGGGGGACGTTTTTTCTCCTGTCTCAGGTGCAACTGCTGCTGATTTCGAGAGCGATCCTCTTTCCGCCGATGTTAACTTTTGGGTTCGGGTGACTAACGACGAAGGGCAGGTCGATAGCGATACGTTTTCGATTGAGGTTAGAACGGCCGTGACCTACCCGGTTACAAACCGTTCGGAAATCGAAGCCGCTTTGGAGACCGCGCTTCCGGGGGATACGCTGGTGCTTCAAAACGGCGTCTACCAGGATCTCGTGATCGAGTTCGAGGGTAGCGGTGTTGAGGGTGCTCCCATAACATTCATGGCAGAAACCGCCGGGCAGGTAATTCTCCAGGGCGCATCCCGTATGGAGATCGGAGGCCAGTGGCTGGTCGTGGACGGACTGGTGTTTACCGGGCCTTATTCAGGGAATGACGATGAGGTGATTCAGTTCAGGGCAAACGGTGTGGTCGCGACAGATTGCCGTCTGACCAATACCTCCATCATTGATTATGTGCCCGAGGACGGTGCGAAAACGAGTTGGGTTTCGCTCTATGGCGAGCGGAATCGCGTGGACCACTGTTATTTATCAGGACACGATGTGATCGGAGTAACCTTGGTGGTGTGGCTTGACGGGGAACCGGATTACCACCGTATCGATAATAATCATTTTGCGAATCGCATCGACGGAGGCGGAGAAAACGGGTGGGAGACTATTCGTATCGGAACGAGCGATACGTCTTTGTCGGATTCACGAACGACCGTGGAGAACAATCTGTTCGATCGGGTAAACGGTGAGATCGAGATTATTTCCAACAAATCGGGTGAGAATGTATACCGTAACAACACGTTTTATGAGTGCCGTGGCACCCTCACGTTGAGGCACGGTAACCGGTGTGTCGTCGATGGGAATTACTTTATCGGGAATTTTATAAACGAATCCGGAGGCGTGCGCGTCATCGGGGAGGATCATGTCATTATCAATAACTATTTCGAGAGTACAACGGCCCGGGACGGTGCAGCGATCACGCTATATCCGGGAGTGCCTGGTGGAGCGCTGAATGAATACTTCGCTTCGAACAACGCGGTGGTTGCCTTCAATACGTTTTTTAACAACACAGGCCCGCTCATCGAAGTCGGATCGAAATTCGGTGATCGTGATCGCACCCTCCTTCCGACAGGCATGGTGATTGCCAACAATGTAATGGTAGCTGGTTCTCAAACCTCAGGTACCTTTGTCATCGGACAAAATCCAAGGGATCATACCTGGGCGGGAAACCTGATTTTTGGAAGACCAATGGGTGGTGGATTGACCGAAGGATTTACGGTGCTCGATCCGCTACTGGAGTTGGATGGAACGACGGGTATTCAGCGGATAAGCCCGGCAAGCCCCGGCGTGGATGCTGCATCCGATGTATACGATTCTGTGACGGTCGATATCGACGGTCAGGAGAGAGACAGTAGTCCCGACGTAGGTGCCGATGAACGGTCGGCCGAAGCAGGACTTAGCAACGGTCCTCTGGCTGCTTCCGATGTGGGGCCTTCTTACGCACCGTCCCAACGGACAATCAACACGAGTCTCAATGTTCCGCTCGGCGAGAATGGCTGGCCAACCCTTTTAAGCGAAACCGGTGCGTTTAAAAACCTCAGTACGCTTGAACCCGAAGAGGGCCTCTTGGGCTACGAACCGAATATTAGTTTTTGGTCTGATCACGCGAAGAAAAGTCGATGGGTGTACATACCCGTCGGAAGCCGGATCGGATTCTCAGAGAACAGGAGTTGGACCTTTCCTGAAGGCTCAGTCTGGGTAAAGCACTTTGACCTCGAACTGGAACGGGGAAATCCTGCCACAGCGGTTCGTGTCGAGACCCGTTTTCTGGTAAAGACCTCATTTGGTTCCTACGGAGTAAGCTACCGCTGGAATGAAGCGGGCACGGAGGCCACTCTGGTTCCGGATGCAGGGGTTGAATTTGACTTTACCATTTCCGAGGGTGGAGAACAGCGCACTCAAACCTGGTCTATTCCAAGCCGCTCCCAGTGCATCGAGTGCCACACTTTTACCGCGGGTCATGCATTGAGTTTTAATACCCGCCAGTTGAATCGGACGCAGGTGATAGACGGTAAGGAACAAAACCTACTCAGTTACCTGAGTGATCACGAGTATTTCGAGGAGAAGCTGGAGAACCCCGGTGCGCTTCCTTATTTCGCCCCGGCGGACGATGCGAACGCTAGCCTCGATTTCAAAGCTCGGTCTTATTTGGCAGTCAATTGTGTGAGCTGTCACCAGCCCGGCGGTACGGAGGCAGATCCGTTTGATGTTCGGCCGGAGCGCTTGCTCTCGCAAACTCGCCTTATCGATCAGGTGCCGAGTATCAACAACGGCGATGATTCGTTGCGGATCGTTCTTCGGGAAAATCCCGATAAATCGACGCTCCTTCTAAGAATGCTGGCGGAGCAAGGCTTTACACGAATGCCTCCACTCGGATCTAACGAATTGGATCTTGCAGGCGCCGATCTCATTCGGGATTGGATAACCAGTCTCAGTGATTATCAGAGCTTTTCAGAATGGCAGGATGAGCAATTTGGTGCAGACAAAGGTACGATGGGCGGCGCGGATGATGATCCGGATAAGGACGGCCGCTCTAATCGTCAGGAATTTCTCGATCAAACCAATCCGAATTCCGCATCTGACCGAACCCGGGTGAATGTGATTCATGCCGACGGCGCTATGAATCTGAGCGTCAGGGGGGGTAGCTTCGCCGATTACTTTGTAGAAACGAGCGTGGATTTGGACAACTGGCGTATGCTTGATGGCGAGCTGGGACGAAGTATCACCGTTCCTGAGGGAGCAGAGACAGCGACGTTGCAACTTCCAGACGACATACTCGAAAAACCTGGACAGTTCTTCCGTACTAGAGTCGAGGAACGCTAGGTCACCCCTTTGAAATTTACGAAATGTCAGAATCAAACGATAGGAAAACACCACCCATAACGGTCTTTACCAAGCCTTGGCAGCATCTGGAAATGGGTGCGCTCGCCGACCTGATTGCAGATCTTGGCTTCGACGGAATTGAACTTCCGGTTAGACCCGGTTTTCAGGTGGAACCTGAGACGATAGACACAACGCTCCCGGTTGCAGTAAAGCGTTTTAAGGAGCGGGGATTGAGGATCTGCAGTGTAGCTGGAGACCTCGACCAACGCACCGCAACCGCGCTGGCAGTTTCCGGTGTGCCGGTCCTCCGTACGATGCTGAAAATTGAGGCGGGAAAAAGCTACCGAGAGAACGTCGAGTTGTTTCGGGATACCTGCCTTACGGTGGGTGAGGTACTAAAGGATTCGAAAACCACGATCGGCCTTCAGAACCACTGCGATGAATTTGTCACCAGCGCGATTGGTGTGATCCATGCGATTGAGCCGTTGCCAGAGGAAACTGTAACCGCGGTTCTGGATCTCGGGCACACGGGCCTGGACGGCGAGTTGGAGGACATTGCGATCGATATCACGTGGCCGCGCCTGTCGTTAATCAATTTGAAAAATGCGGTTCGCTATCCAGAGGGGAAAGACCAATTCGGCGCAACGATATGGAAGCGAACCTGGGTGCCGGGGCGCGATGGTTATACCTCGTGGAGCAAGGTGATCGAAGAACTCGCTAAACGAAATTACCAACAGCCGATCTGCATTACCTGTGAATACAAAGATGCCGAGGGCAGGGGCCTTTCGGGAGACGACGTGATACCTCCGTTAAAAGAGGATCTGGCATTTCTGAAGGAGCTGATCGCTCACTATTATTAATTTATAAATTCCGGGACCGTTTAAAATATGAGCACAGCATTGCCTACAAAAAGAACCGTTCTCTCGCTCCATGGCGACGGCACCTTTCGACACCTGCAGACAGACATGCCTCCGTTGGAAGACGGTATGGTATTGATTAAGACCAAAGCGTCGCTGGTAAGTCCGGGCACCGAATTAAAAGGTCCCTCGGCTCCGGGAAGTAAAGCCGCGGGTGGCTGGCGTGGATTGCGTCAACTTCAGTTGACTCCTGATGAGACCTTGCAGCCGAAGCCCTTTGGGTATGCGAATTCCGGGCATGTGGCAGCGGTGGGACCCCGAGTGACAACTGTCAAGGAAGGGGAGCGGGTCGCTGCGATTGGGGCGGGCTACGCCCAGCACGCGGATTACGCAGTCGTGCCCCAGAATATGGTGGTTCATTTACCGGAAAACGCCAGCTTCGAACAGGGTGCCTACGGCATGCTCCTGGCCACCGGAATGCAGGCGTTGCGTCGGGCAGATCCCCAGATGGGAGAATACGTTGCCGTGGCAGGAATGGGAATTGTAGGTCTCCTGACGGCGCGATTATTTCAGTTGGCGGGTTGTTATTCCATTGGATGGGATACGATCGCTGCCCGCCTCGAGTTGGCCCGCGAATTGGGTATTGATGAGACGGCGTTGGTTCTGAGTGAAGACGAAGTAGCTAAGACGCTTAAGTTTACCGGAGGTCGAGGACTTGATATCAGCGTGGTTGCCTTAGGTGGAGACGCTACGAAGCCCGCCCATGCGCTAGAGAAATGCATGAAGGTCACTGGGGATGGGCATGCCATGGGAACGATGGTCATCGTCGGTGGCGCCGAGTTTCCTTTTACACGGTCTTTGACGAATATGGATGTACGGCGATCTTCACGAACCGGCCCCGGTTATCACAACAAGGCCTGGGAGCGTGGAAGGGACTATGACGAGGTATTGGTTCGCTGGAATACGCGCAGTAATTTAGAGCTTTGCCTTCGCTTGGTTGCTGAGGGTAAAGTGGCCGTCGAAAAACTAACTACCCACCGGGTTCCTTTTGAAACTCTGGAAGAGGATACCCAAGAAATAACCAAAGATCCTGACTCCATCCTTGGAATGGTTTTCGAGTATTAGGACCAGTATTAACCACATTCTCTCATCACCCCAATGCGTCACCCCATCAATATTAAAGAGCAGGAAATCTTCTTTGTTGAGCCTTTGCTGTCGGCCCATACCAGAAACAACAACCCCAACGTACGCTAACCATGGATACTGTTTTCGGCACTAATTTGACCCAATGGGACCTCGCGGTTCTCGCCTTTTATGTGGTCTTCATGTTTGCGATAGGATTCGTCTACAAGAGTTTCAGTAGTGATTCCGGTGATTACTTTCGCGGAGGAGGAAGCATGCTGTGGTGGATGGTGGGTGCTTCTGCGTTCATGACCCAGTTCAGCGCCTGGACGTTTACCGGTGCTGCCGGCAAGGCCTACACCGACGGCGCTCTGGTCTCGATGATATTTTTCGGAAACGCAGTGGGTTATTTCTTAAACTACCTGGTTACCAGTTACCGATTTCGTCGGATGCGGGTGGTGACCCCGATCGATGCGGTCTTGGTTCGTTTTGGTCGTGTAAACGAACAGATCTTTACCTGGACTCAAATTCCCTCGCGTGTGCTTTATGGGGGAATCTGGTTGAACGGCTTAGCCATCGTGGTTTCGAGTATTTTTAAGATCGATCCGATTGTTACGGTCTGGGTAGTGGGTTTATCCGTATTGGTTATGTCGGTGGCCGGTGGTGCCTGGGCGGTGATCGCCTCTGACTTCATTCAGGTTCTGTTGTTGATGTGTATCAGTATCGTGACCTGTGTGTTGGCGCTGTCCCACCCGGCTATTGGAGGATTGAGCGGATTGATCGACAAGGTTCCTGATCACCACTTTTCGTTCAGTATGGCTGAGAATTCGCGCTTCGTGTACATCTGGATTTTCACCGCCTTTGTCGTTCAAGCCTTCAAGCTGAACAACATGTTTGATTCCTATCGCTACCTGTGTGTGAAGGATGATAGACAGGCCAAGAAGGCGAGTCTGATGGCCTGTTTCCTGATGTTTGTTGGACCGGTCATTTGGTTCATTCCACCGATGGCTGCGCGAGTTCTTCAACCGGATATGGGGTCCGTATTTCCAGATCTGGCGAACCCCGCGGAAGGCGCCTTTGTTTATATGGGCATGGAAGTGTTGCCGGTTGGTATGATCGGCCTGTTGGTCTGTAGTTTGTTTGCTGCGACGATGTCCTCGATGGATAGCGGTCTAAACGTAAATGCCGGGATCATCGTCAACAATTTCTACAAACCCATCCTCCGGAAGAATGCCGGTGAGAAAGAACTGTTGCTGGTAGGTAAAATCATGTCGGGGGTTTTCGGAGTTCTGATCATTCTTGCTGGATTGCTTTGGTTGAACCTCAAGGACTGGGATCTGTTTGAGATCATGACGGTGTTTGGCTCGATGATAGCCATTCCGATTGCGATGCCGCTTGTGTGGGGGCTTTTCGTCAAAGGGGCTCCCCGATGGTCTGCTTGGACTACGGTGGTTGTCGGGTTTTCATTCTCTGTATTTTCCAAAGTGGTGGAGACACAAGGGTGGTTTGGACTGGGTGAACTCGCAGGGCGGGAAAAGTCGGACTTTCTCTACTTTTTCTCCGGCCTGGGAAACATAGTCATCTGTACTATCTGGTTTTTCTTAACAGTGTGGATAGGGCGTATATACCGGTACAAACCAGAGGAACATGTTGAGACGTTTTTCGAAAATCAAAAACGACCCGTCGACCATGACGGTGAGGGCGGTAAAGACAGCGATAATAGCCAAGGGTTCGCCATGGGCGTCCTCTGTCTAATTTACGGAGCGTTTATTACCTTACTTGGAATCATAATCCCGAACACCGTTACTGGTCGCTTGAGCTTCCTCTTTTGCGGGCTCGTGATCGGAGGGATCGGGTTCGGCCTCTATAAATTTGGTAGGAAGAAGCCTCAGGTGAACGAGTAATTCAAGAGGATCGAGCTCGGGATTCCCTCCTTGCACTGGTTTGGAGGTACTGTTTCATTTTGATCTTGTACCCTATGAATCGTCCTCTCCTTTTTTTGTCTTTGGTTTTACTGTCGTTGTGTCTATCGAACGGTGTCCGCGCCGGTGTCGAATTACCTTTTATGGATCCGATCAAGGAACCAGTGCTGGAAGGCAATCTGACGCTGGAGCTCGAGCCTTGGTTAAGTTTTCCGACCACTGATCGGGAAAGCCCTCAAGCGCGTATCAATTTTATGGATGCGCCGATGGATGGTAGTGGGCGTCTTTTCGTAAATGACCTTCGTGGAAGGCTGTACTTCATCCGCGACGGGAAAATAGAGACCTACCTGGATGCAAGGGACCACCTTCCTGACTTTCACGATGAAGATGGACTGGCTGGCGGACTAAACTTCTTCACGTTTCATCCCGAGTTTTCCCGGAACGGACTCTTCTACACGGTGCATACGGAGAAACCACAGAATAAAACTACCGACTTTATCGGGCCGGCTCACCGTGATCGTCGTACTCTCGACAGTTACCTGCTGGAGTGGAAAGCAGACAATCCGCAGTCCGATACGTTTACCGGAAGTCACCGAACTCTGATGAGCGTCCGATTCCCGCTCCACGTGCATATGATGCAACAAGTGGCTTTTCGTCCCGAGGCGAACCCGGGAGATGAAGACTACGGTCTACTCTATGTTGGGATAGGTGAGGGTGGTGCGATGAAGATGGGGCAGGCTGAGAGCTTGAATCGGCTCGACAGTATCTTAGGAACGATCATTCGCATCGATCCATCGGGTAATAACAGTGCTAATGGAAATTACGGTATTCCTCCATCCAATCCCTGGGCGAGTGATGGCGACCCAAATACCTTGGGCGAGATCTGGGCTTACGGATTTCGGAATCCTCACCGTTTCACCTGGGACGTGGCTGGCGATGGTAAACTTATTTGCAGCGATATCGGCGAGGACAATGTTGAGGAGTTGAACATTATCCAAAAGGGGCGCAATTATGGGTGGCCATTACGAGAAGGGACTTTTGAATTTCAACTCGATCCGAACAAATTCTCGCTCCTGACACTGGATAGCAAGGACGACGGTTTTACCTACCCCGTCGCGCAGTTTGATCACCAGGAAGGACGTGCCGTTCTCGGGGGCTATGTCTACGGTGGGAGTCGCCACCCATTGCTTCATGGTAAGTATGTATTTGGTGAGATTGTGAGTGGGCATCTGTACTATGTGGATGCCGCTGATCTCAGCTTAGGGAAGGTCTTGCCTATCCAAAAACTGAGGGTGCGGATGAATGGAAACCCAACGACGATGGAGCAGGTGGCACAATCGGGTAGGGTGGATCTGCGTTTGGGGCGCGACCTCGACGGCGAGCTTATCATTATGGAGAAAGCACAGGGGCGTTGTTATAAGATTAAATCAGTAACCTCACGTTGAGGCCAATCATCTGTGATTGTCGCGGATACTTCCTCAGTACCTGAATCCCAAACCTCTACTATCAAAATTGTATAAATAAGGGATAGAAAGGCGGTCGCGTTCTTTGTGATGGAGATCGACGGTCGTAGCATTCAGATGACGTATTCTCTCCAACCCAAGCAGTTACTTTGAAATTCAAATTACTTTTACTGACGCTCAGCGTTTTCCTACACACCGTCTATTGTCTGGCTGATTTTTCGCTGGTTGACGACTTCGAGAGCTACACTGCGGGTAGTGCTATTGACGGACTGGGGGATTGGACCTCCGACAGTGCCCTTAATCAAATCGCCGTCGATCCAGCGAATGCGTCCAATAAGGTGCTCCTGCTGAGTCCATTGGATACGGAGACTAACCGAACCTACAACGACAGTGCTTTGGTCAATGGAGTGGACGGCAGTGTGGTCACGCTTTTTCTGCGTTTCAGAATGGCGTCGGGGTCATTAAACGTAAATTTTGGACTGTCAGATCTGGCTACACCGGGGAGTGGGACCTTCAACGATTTCGAGGCGCAGGCACGGGCTTATGAAGGGATAATGGACACCCGGGATGGCGGCGGATTTCAAGCGCTCACAGGTGGTGGAAACAGCGTGGACAACTCTGAAGTTTGGTACCGTCTGTGGTTGGTCGCCAATAACAGCACCGATGTGATGACTCTCTATATTCAAAGCGATGAAGATCCTGATTTTCTGGTGCAGACTGAGTTGTTAAGTGCATCGCCGCCGACCAGCTTTCGTTTCGGTACCAGCGATGTACTTAGAACGATTTATGTTATCAACAACAGGAGTATCGTTGATTTCTACTTCGACGATTTTTGGATCGATACCACGGGTGAAAATTTGCAAGACCCCACCGGGGGTAATGGGCCGGTTTTCGCGGCAGACGATTCCATCGAGCTGGGTGTGCAAGGAGCCGTGGCTTTCGATCCCATGGACAATGACACGGGCGCGATCAACAAAAACTCTCTGGAGATCGTGACAGATCCCGCCTTCGGCACGGCCACTGTCGATCTGGACCACGGAGTCGTTATTTACAAGCATACGGGAAATACGGCTGTGACAGATACCTTTCGCTACCGGATCTCCAATTTTGTCGCGGACTCGGTGGGCGAGGCAGATGTGTCCGTTTCTATTACCGACGAGTTACGGTTGGAAAATACCACGCTTACGGTCCCACTGGAACCTCCGGCCTCAGCCGTTGGGCAACTGATTGTAGAGAATGGCCTCCCTGGATTGGTCTTTCCCAATGCGGTGGCCATGACAACCGTTCCTGGAAGTCCAGAGGCACTCATGGTTGCCTCGATCAAAGGTTCAATTTGGTATGTACCTGATACGACTGCTGCGGTCCCGACCCGGCATCAGATTTTGGATATTACCTCTCTTTCTAATTTCACAAATGGGCGTAGTATTTTCTCCCTTACGTGTTATCCTGATTTCGCAACGAGTGGACATGTTGTGGTAAATTACCAGGGGGATGGAACTCGCCTTCCGGTTCCCGGTGAAGGGCAGTCCATTCACGACGTGCTTCCCCATCTCGATCTTAATGGCCAGCCATCAGCGAGTTTTACCACCGATCTAAGGGTGTCTCGTTTTACGCTTTCTGCAGACCACATCGCTGATGTGGTGGCGAATGGAATGTCTGCCAGTGAGAATCAGGCAGCACTCGCTACCGAGTTTCCTTTTATCAATATGGCCGAACAAAATTCGATCCACACAATCGGGGACTGTAAGTTTGGACCCGACGGCTACCTCTACCTCAGCTTTGGTGACGAAGGTGGCCAACCGGATGTCCATCGCAACGGCCAACGGATCAATAAGGACTATTTTAGCTCGCTCCTTCGGATTGATGTGGACCCCGATTCGACAAACCCGAAACCGAACCCGCACTACACGATTCCGGCGGGTCCTCTCAATGGAGGCGTGTATCCATTTTTCACCGACACAGAAAATCAAACACCTAATTTTCGAGTGCCTGCAGACAATCCCTTTATTCACACCAGTCTCGGGGGAGCTTGGGGTGGGGACTTCAATGGCTCGGACCTGTCGGACCAGCTTGATACGATTCGCACTGAAATCTGGGCTCTCGGTTTGCGCAACCCGTTTAAGTTTCACATGGACCAGGAAGACGGCACTGGAGACATCGAAGCCTGGATAGGGGATGTGGGCTACGAAACCTGGGAAGAGTTCAACCGCTTTGAAAAAGGGGACAATGGCGGTTGGTCATACTTTGAAGATGGGATTCGGACGCCCGGGGTTACCCACGCATCTCTACCGTCCGGCGAAACACCTCATACCAGAGCACTTTGGTCTTATACCACGAATGGTCCGGTTGGAGATTCCGCGACGGGGGGTATCTTCTATCGCGCTTCGACACTAGGTTCACTCACCGGCACCTATGTCTGTGGCGATTACGGTTCGGGACGTATTTTTAGCATAACGCGGGCGGGAGAGTCTACCGAATTGACGGCTATCCGGCTTGGTGGAAATGACATTGTTGATTTCGAACTCGATGCTGCAACGGGCGAGATATTCGTTCTCGAGCATGGACCTTCGGGCAGAGTGATGCGTATCACCGAAGAAACCATTCCGCCCGCTAATTATCCGCTGACTCTTTCCGAGACCGGTGTATTTGCTGACCTCACGGATTTGTCACCCAATCCGGGTGTTGTCCCTTACGATATTAATCTACGGTTCTGGTCCGACGATGCTGAAAAATCCCGCTGGTTTGCGATTCCCAGTCTTACGGATAACATTGGCTACTCCGAGAACAATCCGTGGGCCTTTCCAGAGGGTATGGTTTGGGTTAAGCACTTCGACTTCGATCTCGATCGCTCCAATCCAGGAACGAGTATTCAACGATTGGAGACGCGTATTCTGGTCCGCAATGCCGCGGGGGCCTACGGGGTTTCCTATCGATGGCGGGAAGACGGATCTGAGGCAGATCTGGCTGACAATGCAGGGGAGGCGTTTGTTATCGATTTTACCGATGCAGAGGGACAGCTGGATAGTTTTACCTGGCAAATCCCTTCCCGTGCGGAATGTCTTACCTGTCATAGCGCCGAGGCGGGTCATGCTCTGAGCTCAAATACCAGGCAGCTTAATCTTACCCAGTCACTGCATGGGCAGACGGGCAACATGCTTGAGCTACTTGCCGATGCGGGCTACCTCGACGGCTTTGAGGCTGATCCCGATCAATTGGCGCGCCACTACCGGCCCGATGAATCAGAAATTGATCTCGAGGCTCGGGTGAGGTCCTACCTCGATGTGAACTGTGCCTACTGTCATTTCCCGGGGGGTGGAACGCCGCAGTCCTGGGATGGCCGGGCGTTTCTCTCCACGCCTTTAACCCATATGCTTTACGGAAATCAAAAAGGCGATGGAGCACCGAACGAAACAGACAGTATCGTTCGACCGGGCAACAAAGCGGAGTCTGCGATTTGGAATAAAATCAATGCACGGACAGCCATTAACGGCACTTTTAATAGCCACACGCAAATGCCTCCGTTGGCATCCAATCGACTGGATGCGGAAGGGATCGCATTGATTTCTGAGTGGATCGACAACTATGCCAACGTAGCCCCGGTTTTGCCAGTGCCATTGGGGACGATCGATACGCCTGAGGATGTCGCGGTTGATACCTTGATTACGACGGTAGTGGCCACGGATCCCGATGTGCGGGCCGGACAAGCAGATCAGTCACAATTAACCTATTCGATTACTTCAGGAAACGGAAACGCTTTCTTTGCTATGGATCCGGTCACGGGTGAAGTAACCGTTGCGAGCGCCTTGGATTTTGAGCAGGCGAATCAGCATGTGTTTGAACTTACCGTGTCCGACAATTTTTCGCCGAACCCTTTGAGCACGACTGCATTCCTGACTGTGAATGTGGAAGAGGTGATCGTTGTCGATGCTGATGGGAACGGAGTCCCGGATGCCTGGGAAGAACTCTTTGGCATCAGCAGTGCGCCTGTGGGTAATGATGAGGACAAGGATGGTCTTCCAGATTTCTTTGAATGGGTCATGGGGCAGAATCCTGTCTCACCGATCTCGCATTCCGTAATCGCATTGAACCCGCTTGCAGAAGGAGGAACTACTTATTCGTGGCTTTATTCTGATCCTTTTGTTCTGGGCTTGGACTACTTACTACATGGGTCTGATTCTATGTCCGGATGGCGGGACCTAGCTGAAGGCGTCGACTTCGAAGTTATCTCAGATGCTGCTGACGGTGATGGATACCATCGCCTCACCATTCGGCTGATTGATCCTCCAACGCCGAGTTACTTTCTACGCTTGTCCAGTCCGTAGGTCTTGCACTCTCCGATCATCTTGAGCGCTCGCTGGTCGTAGCTCACGCCAGGCTAGTGTATTTAAAGGGTTTCCTCAATGAACTCCAAGGTTTCCGCTATGAGTCGATCGTCGAGAATACTTCCTGGATCCAAGGCTCCAAAAATGTGATCTACGCCGCTCACGATGAGGTATTCTTCCCGCCAACCAGAGGCAGCTTCGAGAAACTGATCTTCGTAACGACTCAGAAAATCTTCAGTCCCTCTTAGGGCAAAGAGGGCCCCTTTGTAGGGCTTCATCGGACCGAGTAAATCGTAGCCGATAAATCCCATGAGATGCTCTCGGGTCAGGGTAAGTTCTGACCAGCTTTGTATCACGGACTCACCATTCTCGATCGCTTCTTTTTGGCCGTTGAGCATGGCAGGATCACCGAAAAAGTCTATTCCCAGGTTATCTGAACTCGACCATAAGACCAGCGTGGTGATGGCTTCGGGATTCCTCCCGGTTACGGCAAGAGCGGTTGCTCCGCCGAGGCTGAAACCCACGATACCGACTTTCGCTTTTGGGAGTTCTTTTTGGACGAATGCGAGCGCAGCTTCGCCGTCTTCTATGGGGGTGGCAAACGTGGAGGTCAATCGATGGTCGTTCCGCTCACCTTCGCCGCGGAAGTCGATTCTGAGCGAAGCGATTCCTGCATCACCAAGGTCATTCGCCAAACGCTTGTATAGCTCACCCACCTCATCCATATTACCCGTCCAACCATGGTAGAGAAGGACTACGCGGTCGGCCTGCTTGCCGACCTCTGGTAACAGCAGTTTGCCTGCGACTCCTTCGGCTACCTGAACGTCCTGCTCAGTTGTTGCTGTGGCATTAGTGACGCCTACGGCCAGACCTAGCAATAGCTTTAATATCCATCTCATAGCATCGTTCATTGTGGAATCGTCGATATATGACAAAGTTAATCGGAGACGTAGGTTTCTTCTGTCCGTCTCAATAGGGTTTCAGAACTAGCGTCGTGCAAACAACCGTTGACCCGAGACTTTAAGCGACCTTTGCTGCTATCATCTTCCTGCTTTACCTAAACGTCCCCCTCGTTATCTGCTCCCCAAGAAGTTGTACCGTTTATTTTACTTCATGAACCGATTATTATTGGCTTTGGTTTTTACAACCGGCTCTTTGTCCACGCTAAGCTTTGCCGCGGTTGATTTCGTCTACGCGTATAAAGAAAAGGCACACGATCAACAGGGTAACGGGTTGTCAATTACGCCGAGTGAGTGGAGCTTCAAGGCCGGCGCGATTGGGGATGAGCGATTAACGGAAGTAAGTTTGGTCTACGCGGCTAATACTCTTAGGCCCTTTGAACTGCCGGGTAAGGATGGAGTATTCGAAACCGAATACGAAGCTTATCCATCTCAGGTGGCCCTTGAGGTTGCTTTTCCCCCGAGTGGTGTGGTGTTGAGCTTGGTAGATGACGGGTCCGTTGTTGAAACAGAGTCGTTTTCTCTGGTCGGAGATTCCTACCCGGTCACGCCGCACGTGTTAAATGCAGAGGAGCTTCGTTATACGCAGGCCCAAGTTAACCATGAAATTTCCTGGATTCCGTTTACCGATGCATTCGCGATGGATCAAATTCGCCTTCGATTGGAGGCGGAAACCGTGGATGATTCTACGATGCCGATTGTCAGTTCCGGCGTCGTGTTTGAGGAGATCGATGGACTCGTTGCGGTGGAAGCCGAGCATTTTTATAAACAAACCCTTACGGACATTCGGGCCTGGTATGTGACTGCGTCCGGCCAGACTCCCGCATTCGACGACGATGCAGATCCTGAGCACTTGGGAGATGCGAGTAATGGGGCCTACCTGGAGATACTTCCCGACACGCGCCAGGATGGTAACGATCCATTAGTACAAGGAGTTAGTTTTTCAAACGTGCCAGGTGTTTTGGGAATTTTATCCTACAAGGTTTACATCAACAAACCCGGGCGCTATTACGTCTGGGTGCGGGCATACTCAACAGGCACCGAGGATAATGGGATTCATGTGGGACTTAACGGAGAGTGGCCGGAGTCCGGTCAACGGATGCAATGGTGTGACGGGAAGAACCGCTGGCGTTGGGAAAGCAAGCAGCGAACCGAGGAAATCAGCTGCGGTGTGCCCTACAGTATCTACCTGGATATCGAAGAACCGGGCGAGCACGAGATTCAGTTCTCGATGCGGGAGGATGGGTTTGAGTTTGATAAGTTTATCCTTACCCAAGATCGGGAGTTCGTTCGTCCGTCTGATGTCGGTCCCGAACCCGTTGTCAAAAAGGGGTTCCTCCCGAATTCGATCTCCGGTGGCTTAAGGGACAGTTCTGATTTCGAACCCGTCGATATATTTCTAGATCCGTCGGTCAACTCCTATGCGCTTCCAGCAGATACGCTGTCTCCGAATACCAACTACAAACTCGAAGTGTCATACATACGTCAACTGGGAACCGTGACTGAATCGGCAACCTCAGTGATTGGTTATGTAACCACCACGCGCATCCCCATCTCTACCAGTCG
This sequence comes from uncultured Opitutaceae bacterium, assembly GCA_964352065.1. Lineage (GTDB taxonomy): Bacteria > Verrucomicrobiota > Verrucomicrobiia > Opitutales > UBA2995 > UBA2995. Next base: position 16,892 of record CAYGQM010000031.1, on the reverse strand, counting down.
ACCTATCACGCGAGAGGGTCTGGAGCCGGGCGAAGTGATAGAAATAGCACCGGTGGATGGCGGCGCTCTGTTCACAATCAAGGTACAGGAAGATGAACTGCGTAGTCAGCTGGCGCTGGAATACTCTTCCGACTTGAAAGACTGGTCCGATCCTTTGGCCCTACGATTTAGCGAGGGTGAGGAGAGCTGGGAACTGGATGACTCTGGCGAAGCGAATATTAGTATTTTTGAGTATGATCGACGTGAGGATGGTTATGGAGGCCTGGTGCTGGCGGTAGTATCGGATCAGCCGCTATTTATTCGCATTCGGAGGACTACCGCTAATGCCTTGGCGGTCGATACGACGGTGACGGCCGAAACGCACCACCTGCTCAATAGCCTGCACCGCATAGGCTGGGGCGATCAGTTTATGATGGGGCACGAGTTCCCGTTGAGTTTCACTTTGAGCGGTGCCGGCGACAATGACCCGACTACGTCGGATATCAAGGATGTCGTTGGTGATCACCCGGGGGTCCACGGTTCAGATTTTCATTTTATGATTGATAAGGAGGAGGCGGAAGGCACCCGTCATAAATTGGCCGTTACCACCGCTTACCAAAACGGTGCCGTCATCACCATGGATTATCACTGGCCAGGTAAATATGGGAACAGCCACACCAGCCATCCGCAGGATGATCTTATACTACAGCACGTCGTGGACAATGACGATAGCACCGGGGACGTTACCTGGTTTTATCAGCATCTCGACGAAGTTCTGCGTATCGTAAATAACGACCTGCAATGTCCGATGGTCTTCCGTCCCTTTCACGAGATGGATGGTAACTGGTTCTGGTGGGGACGGCAGGTGGGTGCTGAAACCTACCGGCGCGCGTTTCAATTGCTGGTCGATTACATGGCATCCCGCACCGAGTATTTGCTGTTTTGCTGGTCACCCGATGTATCACAGACGGACTTTGAGCAATTCTATCCCGGTGACGATTACGTCGACATCTGTGGGCGCGATATTTATCGGTTCGGCGAACCCGGGCGAGGCGTCGAGCGCCTGGTCGAGATGATCGACTTCGCGGCCACACGCGGCAAGGTAGCCGCGTTCACCGAAACAGGCTACACCCCCGGCGGGGCACTCTTTGAAACCGACGAACCTGACTGGTGGACCACCCGGATACTGGAACCCTTAAAAGCAGATCCCAAGGGATTAAATATTGCATGGGTACTCACCTGGATCAATACCTCCTGGTCCGGGCCTTACGTGCCTCACACGGCCTCACCTCAAGCTGCCAAAGACGACTTTATAATCTTCTACAACGACCCCGTTACGCTTTTCGAAGAAGAGGTTGCTCAGCTGAACGTTTACAGCTCGGCTCAATAGACTGGCAGTCCGACTAGGTGCTTTGCCGGCTCACAAAAGTAGTGGCTTCGAAGTCTGCTTAAAAGTCGGTAGCGCGAATGGTTTAACGATACTGATAAACGATCCTGAGAGTCTTCGGCTGGGGGCTAGAAGAGCTTCTTCTATCTTCGAAGTGGCGGTTGCCTTCTTGCGAATATCGGGTAACTTTGACTCGAACAGAAAAGTTCATGAGATGAGTGGTAAAGGGATAGTTTCAGCGGCCTCGCTTTCCATCCCGGAAGAATTGTTATTACTTTCAATGGATGATGAAAAGGGGCGCTTGGTCAGTAGCGATTCCATTATCTTAAGATTTGTGTTGGCGGGAGCTCTATTGGATGAGCTTGTGCTAAGGAAAGAGATAGAAATTCAGGATGGTAAAGTGGTTGCTTGGACCGGGGAGCCGATCGGTAATCCTATTTTGGATCCGGCTATCGAGCGACTTGCCCGGAAGAACAAGGTCAAAAAATTGTCTTATTGGATTCAGCAGTTGGCGAAGGACTATCGAACCATGCGGACGATCCTTTTGGAAAAGTTGGTCGTCCTTGGAGCTCTGAGAAAGGAGGCCCATTATTTTCTTTGGATTTTTCCCTATGATCGGTATCCGACTGACAATGCTCGTATTGAAGACCGGATACGGAGTCGTATTCGTGCCAGCTTATTCGGGCCTGATCCGATCAGTACTCGTGATGCCGTTATCTTGTCACTCATCTATGCGAGTCGCTTGGAAGCAGACGTATTTGGTCAGGAATATGCTCGGGAGGCTCGGGAACGTATTGCTGCCTTGCGTAAGCAATACGGCATCGGCTCCGCCGTAACGAACGCGATTCTAAGTTTCGATATGTCGCTCTAGTGCTTAGACCTGCCCTTCTACTGCAATACGCCGCCACTTAGTCTGCGTAGAACCTTGACGCTTACAGGCTCTGCCTCTGCGATGAATACGCACTATGTCTGAATTTATATCACTCCTGGAAGCGTTCAAAATCTGCCATGGGGAGCGAATCGATCATGGCGTTCGTTCGTTCGATCGAACGACCCGAGCAGGTTCGCTACTCCGGTGAATTTGACCGGATCGCGGCCGACCTGAGCTAACCGAAAGTTCCAAGGTCGTTACCCTGAGAGCAGATGAGCAGGGGGCGTTTTATCCTGGGGAGTAAAGTAGTGTCGAATTTGATGGTATCCAGATAAGCTACAGTTTCGATTTTCAATTTCAGTGTCTGTTAGTTGAGTCCTTAAACATTTTCTAGCCGTGTACGTTTGCTTCTCAGTGCTATTTCTAGTGCTTAAATCTTCCGCATTGAGCAGCGAAACTTTTGATTAATGCGACGTTATGAATAAGTTTTCGAAAGAACGTTAGTTTAATAATAAATCAAGGTTGTGAAACCTTGTGGAATGGGAGGCGATTTCTGGTATATCCGGTCATCGTTCTTCTGAGTATTACCCTTGTTAGTCATGGACCGTAAGACCTTTTTGAAATACTCCGGTCTGGTCGGAGTCGCTGCAGTGGCGGGCTCGGTCAAACCGATTTCGGAGTGTATGCGTTTTAATCCGAAGTTGTTTCAGGTGACGGATTCTCGGAATCTCATGGGCACCTTTGTTAACGTGACTGTCTTGCATGAGTCTGTGGCTCTGGCTGAGGAAGCCGTTGGACAGGCTTTTCAAGAAATGGCCAGGGTATGCCGGCTCCTGACTCGTTTTGAATCAGATTCTGCCATTGGAGTACTTAACCGAGATGGGTTTCTTCAGGATATTCCGCCGGAGGTTTACACGGTAGTAAGTAAGTCCGGTCAGCTTCACCATCAGAGTGGAGGGGTGTTTGATATTACCGTCACTCCTTTGCTCAAGTTGTATCAGGAGTGTTTCGAAGCGGCCGCTGCTCCCCCCGACGGACAGCGTATTCTTGAGAGTCTCAAGCTGGTGGATGGTCAGGCGGTCATCCTCGATCGAGAGTCTATACGGTTTAATCGGGAAGGCATGAATATCACGCTTGATGGTATCGCAAAGGGTTTTGTCGTGGACCGCGGCGCTGAGGTTTTGAAAGCCCTTCAAATTGATCACGGACTCATTAACGCCGGTGGCGACATACGGGGCATAGGCGGAAAGAACCACCAGAGTCCGTGGCGAGTTGCCATACAAAATCCTGTTCAGCGTAATGGAGTGATTGATCTCGTTGAGCTGAACAATGGAGCTATCGCGACCTCGGGGAACTATGAGATCTATTTCGATCAGGATAAACTTTACCATCATATCATCCGCCCGGATACGGGGCGTTCTCCCTCAAAAGTAAGTAGTGTGACAGTAAGGTGTGGCTCCACTATGGATGCCGATGCGCTCTCCACCACCGTTTTTGCCATGGGTCCAAAGAACGGGCTTCGGTTTATCGAACAGTGGAATGCGACGGAATGCCTGGTGATTCAATCTGATAAACAACAGCTTGCTTCTTCAGGATGGATATCAGCCCTGTATGCACCGAGGAACCGGAAAACAGTGCGGAAAGCAGCCGTCGAATTTCCGGTAAGCGGATAAACGGAACAGGAACGTCATGAACACAAACTATTGGAATTCCCTCAATTGGAAACGCTATTTAGTGACGGCTCTGCGCCTGATGGTGGGGTGGCATTTACTCTACGAAGGCTTGTCGAAATTGATCGCTGAAAACTGGACGGCGACGGAGTATCTGGCTGGTGCCACCGGATTCATGGCGGGATTCTATCATACCTTGGCTTCCTCGGCTTCTTTGATGGTCGCTATAGATTTTCTCAATATCTATGGATTACTTCTGATCGGGTTGGCTTTGTTTGTTGGAATCGCGGTGCGAAAGGCTGCCAGTGCTGGCATCTTGCTTTTGATGCTCTACTACTTTGCCTATCCACCCTTTGGGGCCTCCTATATGATGCAACCTGAAGGCAATCTGTTTATCGTAAATAAGATCCTCATCGAAGCGGTCATACTGCTGGTTCTTATCGTTCTGAAGGATCAGGGGTATGGCCTGGACGGCTATCTGACGGGTCGTAGGCTACGGAATGCCGCTCGCGGAACTTCGAACGCAGAGACTTCTGTCCCGGGACGGCGGGAAGTCCTTAAGAATCTGGTTACGGTTCCTCTGCTCGGATTGATGAGTTATGGGGCGTTCTACAATCATCGAAAATATGCCATGGACGGAATCACCGGGGCGACGATTAAGGTGGGAGGACTGGATCTCAGTGAGCTCAAGGGTGAGCTGCCCAAGGGAAAGCTGGGGAACCTGGAACTCAGCCGTCTTGTGTTGGGGGGCAATCTGATCGGAGGCTGGGCCCACTCCCGCGATCTTATCTATGTCTCTTCGCTGTTTAAGGCCTACAATACCGAGAAGAAGATTTTCGAAACCCTCATCCTGGCAGAGCAGGCCGGGATCGATTCAATCAATATCGGGTTTTCCTCCAATGCCCTGTTGCAAAAGTATAAACGAGTGACCGGTAGTAAGATCAAGGTGATCTCGCAGGTGGCTCCGGACATGGAACGCGACGACTATTTCGTAAACATCAATAAGGCGATAGACTTTGGAGCGGATATAATTCAGGTGCAAGGTAATCACTGTGATTGGTTGGTGCGTGATCATAAAACCGAAAAGGTGGGCTTGATGTTGGACGAGATCAGGCGTCAGGGTTATGTTGCCGGGCTCGGCGCGCATTCTGTCGATGCACTGATTGCATGTGAAGAGGAAGGCATTATTCCCGACTACTACATGAAGACGATGCATCATGACCAATACTGGTCAGCGCATCCGAGGGAAAACCGCGTTGCTTTTCAGGTCGATGGGAAGCGGAGTCTCGATCATAATCAGTTTCACGACAATATCTTCTGCCTGTTTCCTGATAGAACAATCGAGTTCGTCAATCGAGCGAAGGTGCCCGTGATGGGGTTCAAGGTTCTGGCCGCCGGAGCTATCCAACCGGAAGATGGCTTTCGTTGGGCCTTTGAGAATGGCGCTGATTTCATTTGTGTGGGCATGTTTGATTTTCAGCTGGTCAAGGATGTCAATATCACGATCGATATCCTGAACAACCTGAATGCGCGTCAGCGGGTGTGGTACAGTTGAGTGAGAGAAACAGACTAAGGTGATGGTAACGGGGCGGCGGACCATTCCTATATCTCCAAAGTGTGCTTCATCCTTCTCCGGTTCGAGAAATCTGGGCCAGGTTTTGTTAGCTCACAATCGTGTTTAGGGGGGCTTTAAATCCCGGTGGGGCCCGGTAAACCCTTCTTATTGCTTCTTAAAGTAGTCGAAGGCGTTCTTGACCAACTCGGTCGTGCGGGCAGCCGGGTTCTCCCGAATCTTGGTTTCCTCAACCGCAAGTTTAGCATAGAGGGCATTGAGTGCGTTATCCGAAACATACTGATTCAGATCAAAATCTTCGGGAATCTTCATACCGGTAATGGAGCTGAGGTTTCCCAACAATCCTTCCTGTTTTTTGGGAATGAGATCGACGATCTGTTGGAAGTACTTGGTTGATCCAGATTCGGTGGTCTGCTTCGCGATGATCGGAAGCATCTGTTCTTCGATCTTACTGCGGGTTTGATTTTCCAGGTAGCGGGTAGCGGCATCTTCGCCGCCTTTCCAGATGGAGAGGACATCTTCCATTTTCATTCCCTGGATGGTTTCGCCGAGAATCTTTGGCGAGGCCATCACGGATTTCCCGGCTGCTTCATTCATAGAATTCTCAAAATCCGTTACCAGCTTCTCCTGTCCCAGTTTCTTCAGGCCAGACTTCACGGGTGCAAAGGATTCCGGTAAGTGGATTCTTAGAACCTCACTATTCGCAAAGGCTCCCGGTTTACTCAATTCCTCGACAGCCCGTTCGGCGGCGAGCTTGAGCGTGGCCTGCAAACCGTCTGTGAGAATAGAATCGTCAAACAGCGACTGTTTTACCGAACTCTGAGACGACTCCTTGGCGATTGTTTCCGCTGACGGTTTCGGGGGTGTGGTATCGGCTTTGTCTTTGCTGCCACAGCCACTGAAAACAAACGGTAGAACACAAATGAACAGGTTGAAGTAATGTCTCATCAACAGAATATCCTTTAAATAACGTCAGGGGTCAACCTGTCTTCTTCCGGGAAGACTGGCCTTATTCGTATGCTCGGCATTGAATCCGTGACATTTGTGATAAACGTCCTGAGTTCGTATTAGTCCTTGGCGAGGTTTCGATCTGGCATTGAAATCCGATCTTGTCGTCACTGGATTCCTCGGATCATCCTTTGTCCTTCAGCTTATAATCTTCACCCTTTTATGCAACCCATGCCTGATCTCACTTCTCTAGTTCAAGCCCTCCCGAAGGCGGAGTTGCATTTGCACGTTGAAGGGGGGGCGATGTACCCGGACCTGGCTTTAAAGTTGGGTGAGCGCAACGGTATCAAGCTGCCGTTTCACGATGCTGATTCGGCCAAGGACTACTATGCCTTTACCTCGCTGGATCAGTTCATTTCGATTTTAAGAACCACGGTCGCCACCTTGAATACGGCCGAGGATTACCACGACGCGATCGTGCGGATCGGTCAACAGCAAGCTGAGGCTAACGTGGTGTATCAAGAGCTGTTTTTTACCCCAGGCCTCAGGCCAGCGGTCCCCTTCGAAGCCATCGTCGAAGGGCTGGCGTCTGGACGGGAAGAAGCGCGGGCGCGCTACGGGGTTGATACCCGGTTTATTGCCGATATCGACAGGACGTTGCCGGCCGATGCGGGGGTAGATATGGTTAAGGCCGTCCATAGGCTTCGCGATCGGGCAGCCATTATTGGTATCGGATTGGATTGCCAGGAAAACGGGTTTCCACCGTCTCGCCATAAGGCCGCCTTCGAGTGTGCGGGGGAGCTGGGCTTTCACCGTACCGCTCATGCCGGAGAGGACGGGCCACCGGCCTACATTTGGGAAGCGCTCCAGCTGTGTCAGGTAGAGCGGATAGATCATGGCGTCCGCGCTATTGAAGATCTTGAGTTGGTCCGTCATCTTGCGGATACTGGCGTACCACTCACCGTGTGTCCGATTAGTAATATCCTGCTCAGGGTATTTCCTGCAATGGCCTCCCATTCAGTAAAGCAACTCATGGATGCCGGTTGCGTTATCACCTTGAACTCTGATGATCCTCCCATGTTCGGTTGTGATGTTCGTGATGAATTCCGAGAGGTATCCGATGCCTTTCAGCTTACCAGGGACGAGGTGGTTCGGTTAGCCCGGGCAGGGTGGGAGAGTAGCTTCCTCGAAGCCGATGAAAGAGCGGCTTACCTTACTCGGTTTGACGCCGTGTTAGAAGCTCAAGATTAGAGTCTCTTCAATACGCTTATTCAGAAACCGGCTTCCTGCCAATCGGGTCTGGCGTCGTTTGGGTCGCTCTGCTTACCAGTGACAGAACTTTCATTTCTAAGGGTATCATCTCTGTGACTTTACGCTAGAATCTTAGTTGTTACGCTTACTATCCTAAGGCTTTTCATTGTTCACAGTCACCGAGAAAATACCGCGTAGGTCTCCGTCTTTAAAACCGTGGGCCAAATCATCAGGATATTTGATTTTGATAAAATCCGGTCGCTGTTCCTTTTCTCCGTGACAAGCCAGGCAGGTTGTTTGCACCGTAATTCTTCGGTAGTAGCTGGAAAAATCATCCCCTCGGACCCAGAAACTGAGCAGGGCAGCATCTTCTTCAAATCGCTTGATTGCCTCGACTTCTGCTTGGTTGGGTTTGTTTGCCGGGTTTCGGTGTTTGGTCGATACTTGGCGAAACCGCCACTGTTTCTCCTCGGCCGTGGCTTTAGCCTTCATGCCGACGGGTTTGCAAACAGCGGCAAAGGTATCGGCATTCACCTCGCCGGTTACCCCATGAGCTAACGTTTCCCGAAGACTATTCATTTCCTCCACAAACGATTCCACATCGGACAGGTGGGTGTTCGAGGCCCCTAACCAAAATCCCATTCCGGCAACCATTAACAACACTAAGCTTTGCCATCGCATGACTCATTAAGATGAAAAACGAACCCAGACTGGCAAATGAAGCGTCCTACTATGGGTGATGCTAATCTTGAGCATAAGTCTTTCAGTTTCTTCAATCCTGACCTTTTCCGTTATCCTGATTGTTCCAGATTGAGCGACGTATGATCTCATGGATGAACACGGGGCCAGTGAGCTTTCATCACTTCTATTTGAACTTAAAGTGCTCCTTTGGAGATACTATCCCGTATCTCATTTAACTTGTGTCTATTTAAGGCAGTTCGCGAATGCGCAAGTTGCGAAAGAGGATAGGAGAGCCCTCGCTTTCCAGGCAGAGATAGCCGGTCGATGGTTCACAATCGGAGCCCCCCGAAACTTCTTCTCCATTTACCCAGAGTCGCACTTCGCCATTGATCGCACGGAGGTAATAGTGATTCCATTGTCCATGGCCCTTGCTCAGGTGTTTTCGGGGAAAACTTCGACCCGGTGTTTCTCGTCCGGTGATTTCGAAGGGGCCTCGGCCAAAGTCTTTCATAACCACCCGCTGGTGAGGGACAGACGACAATGGCGGAAACGGAGTCATCCGGGCGCGCACAGGAAATACGTCTCCATGGGTGGTGAACCAGTCGGTCGGTTCTCCGCTTGCCTGCACCTGAGCCGTGAAGGCGTGATCGAGCATCTGGATCTCGATACCATCCGGCAAAGGAGGACCGGGATTGTCTGGGCTTAGAAGTCGTTCGATCGATGCCGGATGGGTCCAGATGAAGAGCCCTGAATTGCCTCCTGCTTGCTGGTGATTCCACTCCACCACCAGCTCAAAATTTTCGTATTGCTCCCGGCTACGCAGCACGCTGATGGGTTGACCGGTGCAATGAAGTATACCGTTGTTCCACGACCAGGTGTCTGCTGCGCTGTTTACCAGTACGAAATCCTCGGCCCCCAGCATCTGCCAGCCGGTTTCCTGGTCATCGATAATGATCCGAACCGGTTCGTTTACCTGGGCAAGTCCCGAAGGTGGTCCTGCTACGAGCAGGGCTCCAAGGGCGGCAAAACTGAGTGTGATTGTTTTCATCTATCGGGAGTTTAGATAAAGGTCTATCAGCTCTCGGTTGCCGGGTGAATCCTCTTTTTTACCAACTCGGCTTCGCGGTTGAGAACATATCCGAAAAATATTGTGTTAGAGGCTGGGTAGCAATGCGAATCGTGATTTTCAAAAATTGAATACGAAATAGGGGGCATCCTTAGTGGGAAGTTCTGGGGGACTAATTTAGCGACGCTACCACGATACCTTCAACTTCTTAAGGGCAGCCTGAGAAGCTTGATGACCAGCCCTTGCTGCTATCTGGTAGTGAGAGGTGGCCAGACTTCTATCTTTTTTAACACCAGACCCGGCGGCATACATTTTTGCTAGTAGAAAGTGACTTTCTATGTCGCCCAGCTTTGCTGCTCTTTGAAATGCTTCTGCTGCCTTGATTTTATTTTCCTGGTTTCGAAAGGTCTGGAGAAACAGCCCGCCGCATCGCAACGCAAGAGGTTCGTTTGGGTTTAGGTCGAAGGCTTTTGTGCAGTTCACATAGATCTCTTCGTTATTTTTTTCGACGCCTTCACCGTAGGCATACGCTCGGGCGAGTCTTGCGAATGCCATCGCCTTAGCCGCTTCGACGTTCTGACCGATGACCGATGAACCGTCGAGTTTTGATACTCTCTCGTACCAATCGAATGCTTGGCGTGGATTGGGCATTGGGATTTGATTCGCGTGGTACATATCTCCGAGGTAGAGCATGGCGAAAGGATTTGGGAGGTAGTCTCTCACCGCCAAGGTCTGCAATAGCTCCGCTGCTTTTGGATAATTCATGGGGGTGCCGACACCGTCTCGATAACAAAGAGCTAGCTCTAAAACTCCTCCGTCTAACCCTGGCCACTTATTCGTGGCAAGAGTGGCCAACGAAAAGGCTTTCTCGGGCGATTCTGAAACTCCCGCTCCGGTGCGATAACATTTGGATAACGCAATCACGCTGCCCGGATTCTCACTGTCTGCCCCCTTTTGGTAATAACTGAAAGCGGTTTCCAAGTTGTAACCTTCGTAGGAGGAATCACTGAACAAGGCGCCAAGCCTTTCGAAGGGATCTCCGACATCGGGGTTCTTTTCCGTAGCGGTGGTAAACCATTTGAGGGCCAGTGCATAGTTCTTGGGTATTCTCCGGCTCGCATGCTGAAGGCGTATCTCCTCTGTAATAGTGTCGGAACGCTTAAACGACTCCAATTGGTCATTATGTTTAGGAAAGTGGGTTCCTCCGTTTAGATAGAGGTCACCCAGTTCGATCATCGCTCTACCCGAGCCTTGTGTGGCTGCTTTCTCAAGCCAGAATATAGCCTGTTCCAAATTGTAAGGTGCGAATCCAGGTCCATCCGGGTAACTTAAGTAGTGTTTTCCCAGGGTGAATTGGGCTTCCATCAATCCCCATTCAGCAGCCTTTCTTCGGTAGGACTTTGATTTCTCAAGTTCTTTGATCGCGAAGGAGGCCTCGTGGGCTGCCTGAGCGTGTTGCTGACCGGCTGCGTGCAATAAATATTCCAGGGAAAGGACTTCGTTTTTCTTTACCCCGTAGCCAATACGGTAGTCTATGCCGAGTTTATATTGGGCCTGTGCGATACCTAGTTCAGCTGCTTTTTTAAGCCATGAGTTTTCGACTGGAGGGTCCTTCCGGTTTGCAGATTCATAGTGTTTGGCATAAAGGTAGTTAGCTAAAGGATGTCCTTCATCAGCCGCCACCTTTAACAAGGGAATGGCCGATTGGTAGACCTTTGAATCTGGGTCTCCGAATTCCTCGAATTGCATATAATCAACCTCTGGATCGAAGGCTTTTTTATACAAGGCCAATCCTTCGTCGAACGCATCATCCGGACTCACGTTAATCGGTATCGGATTATTTGATACGATGGTTGCTTGCATACGAATATTGGGTTTTCCACTCAGAATCTTGGCGATTACCAGGCCTTCTTCGACCTTCACAACTTCTGCTGTTCCGCCACTCAGGGTGCGTCCTGCTATCAAGGTGGTGATCTCCACCGGATCTCCGACCACCGGTGCCCAATCGTCTTGAAAAGTGATAGTGAGTGATTCGCCTTCCTTCTTACTTACCTCGCCTTGGAACTCGCGGGCAGCACTGAATATATAATTGGGGGAATTGCTGAGAATTAGGAGGGTAAGGCACAAGATCGATCGTTTCATGGTTCAGTCTAATTGTTGGCTGAAGTTGGAATATCTTCAGGACGCAATGCGTGTCCTTCCAGTTGTCGAAATAATTCATTCGCGAAGGACTGGAGTGCTTGTTTTCTTTGAGAGCCCTTGTAATTATCTACATAGACTTGGAGGATGGCAGCGACACGGCTACTATGGAAATAGTAGATGTTGGTTCCGATACTCTCGGTAAACTTGTTATCCATTAGTACTGTATCCCGGCCGATGAAAGCACGTTTCAGGTCCGGAGAGAAGGGATCTCCTTTTTCAAGCCAGAAGAAGTAACAGCTTATACTATCGTTTTTGGCAAATTGTACATTCCCGGAAGGAATTCCAAACAACTCACCCCCTGTCGAAGTGGAAGTGCCCGTATTTTGATTACCGGTGTAATAGCCAAACGATATGCGGCGGGCAAAGCCTTGAGCATGATCAAAATGTGGCATCGGATAACTATTTGTCATCCATCTATCCCTCGTTTCTGAGCGGGGTCTAAAATCGGCAGCCGACCTTTGGGGTATCAGTTCCTGAATACGGGGAGGGAGGCGAAATTGTGGCATCGGTGAGTAGCCACTGTTTTTGGGTTTCGCATGCCCCCTTAGTTGCGCGAAAAGGCTCTCAGCGAAGGCCTCGGCTTCGTAATACCACAGGTAAAGAAATCCGTTTGTCGAGGTTAGTTTGATTGCCGCCATCGTGTCTGGGCTGTGGAAGTAAAGCGGTCCATCGTGTAATCGCCCATCGGCGAAGCCTGGAATAGGAGCAAAGCGTTTCCAGTCCGTGAGTTGTTCAAACAATGGCTTATTGTTTTCGGTGAGGGCGTCCTGTTTTTCTAACCAATACAGCTCGACGTCAATTTTTCCGTCATAGTTGCTGAGGGGTTTGTTTGGATGTAAGTAAGCAAACTTAGCCTTTCTCACTCCGCGTTCAACGTCCATCCATTCGTATGCATCCTTCCGCAGTGGTTGGGTGAGATCGCTTTGTAGCGGTAGAGATCCGTTACTACCGATCTTATCCTCCATTTGAATCTGTAAAACCGTCGACGTCTGTATAGTGGACGGTGTTGCAGGAGTCACCTTTTTGCCCAAGAGCTGCTCAAATATATCGTCTGCGTAGGCCTGCCTGAAAGTCTCGCTGAAGACGTTTTGCCGCACTTTTGTCACCGTCAATATCACGGTCGCGGGTATACCTTCTTTGAAGTAGAAGTAGGCGACGGCATCATTGTCTTGATTCAGGAAAACGTCACCCCCGGTTTTGGAGGTAACGCCCGTTTTGTTCGGGGGCGCAAATTGCGGGTTGGATCCCCAACTGTCTCCATTTTCAAGCCAGGTTGCGATTGCTAGAAAGTGAGTGGTATCATCGGTATCATCTTCAAAAAAATTCCCGAAAGGATCCCCTTTGCCGTAGGCTACCATAGCTGAGCGGTGAGTCGTTTTGTCTCCCAAATACCATTCGTAGAATTCGTTTCTATTCATGACTGGTTTACCGGTGTTCAACCCGATGCCTTGGACATCGGGTGGTACAACCAATTGTTGAACGGGCTGCAGGTAAGGTAGATGGATCGTTGGGGTAGGTGGCGGTTTGGACTCTGGGTTCGTTGTGGGTTTTACGGAGGGTGGAGTCGGAATAGAACTGACTACTGCGGCAGGCGCATCGTCATACATGTCTACGATTACATCGGATCCTTCCAGCGCTTCGGTCCCAGCGGCAGGTGTTTGCTTGTAAACCGTTTGAGCCTTGTCCGGGGAGGGGGCTGGTTCTCCTTTTCGCCAGCGGCCTGCCAATCCCGCTTGTTTCAAGGTATCAGCCAGTTGATTCATGGTCATCCCCAGGACCGACGGCACGATAACAGTGGGAGGCGGAATGTAGTTTGAGTAGATCGTCAAGGCGACGGTGTCCCCCGGGTTTACTACCGTCCCAGGCTGAGGAGCCTGGGACTGTACCCGATTATTGGATTCTGCAGAGTGTGCGGGCTCGCCCACTGCGGTTTCAATTAGGATTTCAAGATCGGTAAGTTGCTTTTCAGCATCTACAAATAGTTTCCCCGTGAAGTCTTGTAGTACGATGTTCGGTATGTATTCGGAAAAGACGGCTAGTGTAACGGAGGCCCCGTCGTCTACTTGTTCTCCTGACACTGGAGTCTGAGTTTGGACGGTGAATTGCTGAGCTGCTGATCGGGCGGGATCTCCAACTTCCAGAATCACTTCGAGGCCTAATGCCTGCAGTTCTCCTTCCGCTACATCAATCGATTTTCCCAGCACATCGGGCAGTGCAATCATTCGTATCGGTTCTATAAAGACTTCTACGGTAACGGTCGAACCCGTCTCCAGGCGGGTCCCCGCTGCGGGATTTTGGCTGGCAACGGTGCCAGCCAAATCGTCATTGGGTGCTGGGGGACCCGCGATCCAATCAGGAGTGAGCTCTTGTCCCAGGAGCAAGGCTTCAGCCTGATCAAGAGTCCTTCCGATGATCCCGGGTACCTGAACCTGTGGTGGAGGTTGGTAGCGACCCAAACAGTGTTCCATTGAAACTCCGGTTAGTCGTGCGATTACATATTCTTCGAGCGTGCAGTGGTTTACTGAATCCAGTTCGGTGCGGTTTGACCAGAGATACTCGGGAGAATTCATGAGTCCTACGTCATCCGGCTTACCGGGAGATTCTGTAATCCGGCCAGTTCGGGTAGTTCCGCGCATGACGCCCCATTCGTTGTAGGTCAGGTTCGCTCCTTCGGTGGCGTTGGGCGGCGGTTCGGCAATTGAAATCCAGGTAGTGATGAGCCCAGAGATGTCAGGTGAATTCGGATCAAGCGCGTTCGGATCGGGCGGGCCACCTCTCAGGTTCGTACCGTTGTCTCCAGTTAAATCGCCTAAGGTATCGGTTTCAGCTCCCGTACCCAGTCTGCCAGTACTCCCTCCTGCTCGGTCCGTGCCTGCTATTTCTCCCGATGGGTCCCGGGCTGCAGTATCTGCCCTTGGATTCTTGTCCGTTTGATCCGGATCTGTGGCAGAAAAATCCGGCCGGTTCATCGTTCGACTTCTTTCCATCAGTTGAACTTGGTCCACCTTGCCGACATTCATCGTATAGAGTCCAACGAGGACGACTTTCCCTAAAGGACTGCGTGAGCCGTTGGCGTGAACCTGGTGCGCAATTCCGTAATGATTAGCGGGATTTCTCAGATGCCATCCGAAGCTCTTGTTGGAGCTGCCCAGGCTGCTGGATATGGCCACGTTCGATTGGTCAGATTCATCAAAGTCATAGATTCCGCCTGCTTCGGTGGCTTCTGTTTTAAAGACTCCTACGGTAGGATTCTGAAGCAGACTGCCATCCTTTCGTTCAGGATCCAATTGAAAGAACTCCCCGGCATCGGCTTTTATTTGTAAGCCGTGCATGGTTCGGTAATAGGCTATCCAATCCTCTCCGTCTTTAGGGTTAATAGTCAGGGACGAATTGGAAATGTCCGAAAGGTGATTGAAGGGAATGGTATCCGGGAATTCGTACTGCAGGGTCGTGCTTGATCGGTGGGGTTCTTCGTCTTCCAGTTTCCATTCCAGGTTCAACGTAGCGGTTCCGCTGGGACCTGCTCCAGTGGTTGGACTGAGTTCTAGGTAAGGTTTTACGTAGCCCGATGAATTCTCGTTTTCGAAAACGAGGCTGGCGGTACCACTGAAATGGAAGACCGGTTCAAGGAGTTCGAAGGTTCCAGTTACCTTCCATTCTTTGGGAGTCGGCTCCGTCGGAATTCCGAAGAGACCCTGATTTTGGTAGTTGGCTTCAGATACCTCCAGGGTATAAGTTCCCGGCATTCTTGGACGACCGGGGTCGCCGGTGACTTGTGGTTGCGAGCGGTAGCGCAAGGGGACTATCACCTCATACGGCGCGCCCTCCATTTCATTCAGGGTATTATTTGAATAAAGTGAATGGGATGACCCGGTATTGACGCCCGATTGCCAGAGACGATCCAGCGGGTCCTTGATTCTATAGAAGTAAAAATTAACGTCAGTATTGGCAGCTGTGAAACAAATGAAAGTGTAGTCGACTGTGTAAATAGGAACTGCTTCGGTATCGATCTCTTTGACGTGATCATCCAGATCATTGCGGAGGGTGTCGTAACCTTCTTTTAAGGTTCTGATTACGAAATCGTAATTGCCCGCCACTTCTTCCTCGGATTCATCGGAAGCTTTACTTTTGAGCGGTAATATCAACTTACGCTTGTTGGGACTGACTGATTCGTCTTCTGATAGGACCTCAATGACGAGGTTTTCTTCTTTCGCTTCCTGACCGTCCTTTAACGAGAGTGTGAGCTGTATCGGGATTTCGGAGGTAATCTGATCAAAGGTTATCTGACTTTGTGATAAGGAGGCTTGACTCAAGAACCTTGGAATTTCGGTAAGTGATAGATTGAAGCTTTGGGTGGGCGCGTCCGTTTCTCCCCAGCGGTGAATAACCAATTCCAGTTCAAGTGTCTCCCCGGGGGGTGGTAGGTCGATGCTTGGGAATGTGCGTTCTTCGGCTCTAAATTCGGGGAATTCCGGTTCTGAATCCGGTGTTGTCTCCTGAGCGAAGAGGAGGGCACTCATCCCGAGCAACAGGGTGAGTTCCAAGTAGTGTTGCCACCTATTTCCCGTGGTCGATCTCATTCGATTTGGCCTACAATATAGCGGGCGTACCCAAAAATGGAGTTGAACAACTTTTCATGTTTAAATTCAGCCAGTTCGGCGGGATTAGGATTCCTTAGATTCTCAGCATCCATGTCGACCGCTCTATCAACGTTCGCCTTAGCCTCTTCCAAGTCGAAGTCCCGGGCATCCAGAGCATCGTAGGCCTTTTGAATTTCTCCTGAGGGATGGTTGCCCGCTAAAGCGTCTTGAAGGTTCTTCTTAATCAAATCGGCTTGTTGTTGGGTTGTCAGTTCCTTCCCGTTTTCGATCTTCGAGACCACCATAGTTGCAATTTCAGGATTGTCGAAAGTCATGTTACTGATAGCAGAGGTGATTCGCATGATCGACCCGAAGAGTTCGTTTCGTTTTTTAGGATCCGGGTTTTTGGCTCTACTCATCACGTCCTGGTGAAAGTCATTATTGAGCTTTGCTATCATTTCAGGGCCACGATCGCGCATCCAAGTCATGGTTTCGTGGGCTTCCCGGATGTAATTGTCTTCCGAGATATTTTCACTCTCGAATACCTTCCAGGGCGATGAGAAATCGCCCTTCATCTTCATAGTTGCGATACGCTTTATCATCTTCAAATCGTATTCGGAGAAGGAGGGTGTATTGCCTTGAGCTTTTTGAAGGGTCACCAATTCCGCAGCATCCGTGTAGATC
>CAYGQM010000030.1:0-71955 GCA_964352065.1 uncultured Opitutaceae bacterium | reverse complement strand
GGTCCCCACACCGTCCCGAACCCTAGTTCACGGAACATAACAAATATCATCACCAATAACGCCAACCACGTGAAGCTCATCCGATCCGCTGGGATGAGAATCAGGCCTATGATGGCTACAATCTGTCCCAGGCGGGCGATCTTTAGACTATTGATCAATCCAATGCGTTCTACCCACGGAATGATCGGTAGCCGTAGGATACTGGCGAACGGGGCCAAACTGAAAATCAGCGCGATCTTTTGCGGTGAGAATCCCAGCACGTCATTCGCGTAGAGAATGATGTACTGTCCCGACACGACCATGGTGGTCATGATGGCAAATAACTGGGAGAGCAGAGCGGCGTTCTGCGCCCGTTTTCTCTGTGTGTCGGTTAGCGTGGCTGAATTAGGCAAAAGGGAGCGGTTTCAAAATAAAACAGGGATCATGGGGAAAACGCTCCGAGAATACTAATCCTAAATTCGGGGATCACTCGGTGTGAATAGGCTTGTCCTGAATATGGGAAACATAAGCCATTTTTCTCAAAAATTCTTTAATGGTTTTTTCCGTTCGGGTGTTGTTTAGTTAGCAGAGCTGTATTCGCTCTGCTTTTTCTTCTCAATGAAACCCAAAGATTCCGAACAAGCCCGATGGTTTATCGACGAAGTTCTCCCCCAGGAGAAAGACCTTCGTGCATGGTTGGGTGGGCGGTTTCCTTCGCTCAAGGATGTCGATGATTTGGTTCAGGAAGCGTTTTCGCGTTTGCTGAAAGCGCACGACTCAGGACCCATCGTAAACCCCCGTGCATTCTTGTTTGTTGTCGCCCGGAATCTCGCGCTCAATCAGTTGCGCCACCTGCGTTATGAACGCCCTCAAGGGGCCAATGAAGTCGATCCGCTCAGTATCATCGACGAGGTGAACAGCCCCCCTGAGTCGCTGGCTTCCAAAGAAGAATTCCAACATTTAATACAAGCGATCCAGTCGTTGCCCGAGCGTTGCCGTCAAGTCATGACGCTGCGTAAGATCTACGGTTTATCGCAAAAAGAGGTCGCCAAAAAGCTGGGGATTTCGGTGCACACGGTTGAGGCGCAGGGCAGTATCGGCCTACGCAAGTGTATCGACTATTTTCGGCAGAACGGCTATCTCAACCGATTTGCAAAATGAAACCGTCACAACCCGATTTTAATGAATCCTCAAGGATTGAGGAAGTAGCCGCCGAATGGACCCTGCGTATTGACCGGGGCTTGAGTGCTGCCGAGCAGGACGCATACACCGAATGGTTGGCTGGGGACTCCCGTCATCGGGAAGCCATGGCACTCTATCAGTGGGGCTGGGGCGAGTTCGATCGCCTCACAGGGTTACAAACCACGCAACATGCCCATATTGACCCGGATCTATTGGCACCCGGCAGTGAGTTTACTCCTAAACCGAAATCGAGGAAATGGATCGTAGGGCTGTTTACAGCCATCCCATTGGCTGCAGCTGTCGCATTTGCGGTCTATCTGGCCTTTCCAAAGTCTACGGACCCATCCGGCCTGGAAGTGAAACCGGCGCTCGAGCTGATGGCCCGGATTGAGCAACGGACACTCGATGATGGATCCAAGGTGGAGATCAACCGGGGAGCGTCGATTGAAGTCGAATACACTCCGGAGTTTAGGCGGATTTACCTGACTAAGGGAGAAGCGAACTTCGAGGTCGAAAAGGATCCGAATCGTCCGTTTGTCGTAAATGTGGCTGGAGTCGATGTGCGTGCCGTCGGCACGGTGTTTAGTGTAAAATTGTCGGATGACGAAGTAGATGTGATCGTTACAGAAGGGAAGGTGAGCGTGAAACCCACTGCAGCCCATTTTGACTATGATGAGCCCGTCTCGGATGCGTTTTTGGAGATCGGCCAACGGGCACGTGTGAATCTGGAAAACAAACGCCCGTCGGTGGATGTGAGTTCGATTAGTGACGTTGAGTTAGTAAAAGCGCATCGCTGGAAACCTCGCCTGTTGGATTTTGATTCCACGCCTCTGGGTGACATTGTAGGAGAATTTAACGCGAGTAATCCAATCCAGGTGGTCTTGGGCGATCCTGATCTTGAGATGGTCAGTCTCAGTAGTTCATTCTGGTCCGACAACGTGGAGGGATTCGTTCGCCTCATGGAATCGAGCTTTGGCATGAAGGCCGAATGGCGTGGGAGTCGGGAAATCGTTCTTCATAAGGCAAATTAGTAAAAAGCTCGGGTGATTATGACACGACCTGTTATTATACCAGAGAGGTTTGTCGTAATCGTTCTCATCGTTGTTGGCTTACTGAGTCTGGTCGCGTGTAGCGACACTGAGACCAAGGAACTTGATATTCCCGAAGGGTTCGCGACAACTACCCTTAAGGAATTTGCCAGGCAAGCGGATGTTGAAATCATCTTTGACTCTCGAAGCGTTTACGGTGTAAAGACGCATGCTGTTCGGGGGAGCCACAACCCCGGTGATGCCTTGCGTATTATGTTGGAGGATACACCGCTTCGTGTGGACTTCGATGAAGCATCAGGAGCTTATGCTGTAAAACGAGTTGAGTTTTCTGTGATTGTTTCCCCACGCGATCATTTTTTATTTCACCAAGGTGGCTTGCTCGCGATCCATGGTCTCGAGTTTCTATCTGTTCTTAACCCCAATGTATAAAACTATAAAAAACTTTTAACGGAAAAAGCGGCGTCGTGGTTGGTTACTATTGAACAACCCAAACTACCCATGTTCGACGTCGCCCAATCGTACCCCAATAATGTTTTTATTAAAACATCCTCTTTGGCGAATACTGGTTTCTGCGGCGTTTCTATCAACTATGTTGTCCGCAGATCCCATCGCTAACGTTACCCGTTCCTTTGACTTGGAAGCGGGTGATGCTGGTACGACATTGAAGCTCTTCGCTAAGCAGGCAGAGCTCAGTATCGTGTATGATCCGCGTATAGCCGAAGGCATAGAAACGAACAAAGTAGTTGGATGGTTGATACCTCAGGATGCGCTTGAGCGTATGCTTGAAGGCACCTCGCTGGTTTCCAAAGAAGATTCGGAAACCGGTGCGTTTGCCGTCACCCGGTCGGAGATTCTGTCTCCTGACTTGGAAACTCAAAACCCAGAAACTCCAACTATACAAGAAACTGAGATGAACGCTAAAAGAAACAATTGGTTTAAAACCCTGGCCGCCGTGCTATCCATTGGAGTTGCCGGAAATCCCAGTAGCCTTAAGGCTCAAAACGAGGATACTGAGAACATCTATGAACTCAGCCCTTTCACCGTCGATGCTACGGAGAATTCGGGGTATACAGCAACCTCGACTCTGTCTGGTACGCGCATTCGTACGGACCTTAAAGATCTGGGTGCAGCTATCTCGGTCGTGACGTCTGAATTGATGGAGGACCTCGGGGCCACTGATGCAAATACCTTGTTATCTTACACGGCCAATACGGAAGTGGGGGGCAGTCAAGGCAACTTTGCTGGGGGTAATATTTCGAATACGAGCCGCATTGATATTTCCGCGCAGAGGGCAAATCCTCAAAACAATCAACGGGTCCGAGGCCTGTTTAATGCCGATCTCACCCGAGGGCTCTTTTTAACAGACATTCCCTTCGACAGTTTTAACACCAGCCGCGTCACCATCAGTCGGGGGCCTAATTCATTGCTCTTTGGTATTGGTAGTCCGGGGGGAGTGATCGACAACAGCTTGAAGGAAGCGATTTTCAATGAAAATTTCAATGAGGTTAAGATCCGTTTCGACAACTACGGCAGCCTGAGGTCGGAGCTCGATATCAACCGGAGCTTCGCAAATGGCAGAGTGGCCCTGAGAATTGCGGGCCTTTATGACGATGCAGAGTTTAAGCAGGAACCCGCCTGGAATAGGGATGAACGTTTATTTGCCACTTTAACGGCTGTCTTGTTTGAGAACCGAAACAGTAACTTCCTCGATCAAACACGTTTGAAGATCAATGGCGAAACGGGCACCTCCAAGGGTTCCCCGGTTGAGATTATTCCCCCATCTGTTGCCTACGATGGATGGTTTGCGCCCACACCTGCCAATTTAGTGCAGTTTACTGGTGAGAATCCTTCAGCTAATGTTATTTCACCGAGTGAAGGAGGTAATTGGAAGTTCCAGGAAACCTATAATCCGTTCGAAAGAAACAACGAAAACCAAATATTCACGAATGTTCATCCAGCCATTTTTCAGGGTCCGGGGGTCACCTGGACTAATCCGAATTCCGCGATCCCAGACGTTGGTACAGGAGATGGACTGCAGATTAATTATGGTGCGATCCCTTGGGGAAGCTCTGATACGCTTGATAGTACTGGTTTGGCAGGAACCGCGGCAGCGATTGCCACATTCGGTCCAGATGCGCCTGGGAGTACGGTTGTTAAACGGGTTACTGAATACCATACGAATAGTCCCTATGCAGAACCCTTTGCTGTTGGCTTTACTGTGCCTACTCTTCAGAACACGGATGTTTTTGACTACCGTAACAAGGTCTATTCTGGTGGTATCGATCAGGTGGAACGAAAGTTTTATGCAAAGAGTTTCTCGCTTGAGCAGACGTTTTTTGACAATAAGTTCGGCGTAGATATCGCCTACGATGATCAGCATTACGAATACACGCAGGATTTCTTTTTTGCAGGAGGAGTGGGGGGAAGCACAGGTGGCCCTTATGATATTTATGTTACGATATCTGAATACCTAACCGATGGGCAGCCCAATCCCAATTTTGGAAGGGCTTACACCCGTGTAAGTGCACCGGTTGTCAACTTTGCGGAGAAGGATCGGGAAACTTTCAGGGTCACCGCCTTTGGAGAAATCGACTTCTCAGAAAAAGACTCTTGGTTTAAGCATTTCGGAAAGCACCGGTTTACGGGTCTTTTTAGTGACTATGAGCTCAATACGCATGGAAAAGATCGGATGGATACGCTAAATAGCACCGAATTCGATCCTCGTTCGGCAGGTAGAAATCGCAGATTAAACCAATCTGGCAGATGGATGAATGCGGTCGTCTACACGAGTGATTCTCTCCTGGGTCTTCAATCACCCGATGACGTTCGACTCGAGCAGATTAATATCAGTCGGCCTCAAAATGGGGACGCTTACGATGGCGTTTACGTTGAGTTACTCAACGTCGGCAAATATTCAGCATCCAATCCGGCGCCAAGAAAAGTGGAAAGGGGTGAATATTTTAACGAACAAATCCTATTGGAAGAAACCATTGGTAGAACAGAAATCGAATCCAAGGCCTTGTCCTGGCAGAGTTATTTGCTGGATGAACATATCATCGGACTATTGGGCTATCGGGAAGATGATACCAAGAGTTTTGGACGAGCAAGCGAGTCTGAGGTGGGGTTTGACGATAGCGATTCCGATGGACGTTGGGACCCTACCTTTACAAGATTGTCAACATCTCCAAGTCTTGTAGAAACGGGAGACAGCCTGACTTGGAGTGTGGTGGGAAGGTATCCGGAAAAGCTTTTTGGAGAACTTCCAAAAGGGATAGATTTGCAGGTCCACTATGCCGAGTCAGAGAATTTCAATCCGATTGGTCTAAGGAACGATGCGTTGGGAGAATCCATTGGTCAGCCTACTGGCACGACTACGGAATATGGGTTTACGACTTCCTTCGCAGATAATCGGTTTTCCGTTAAAGTTAATTGGTTCGAAACAAGTCTGACCAATATAGATGTGGGCTTTGGCTCCGATATCGCTCAAGATCTTATTGGCCAGTTGACCGCGTTTCGCCAAGCGGAACTCGGTGGAAAGCCTTGGGCCGAAAATATTGGCCTGGTTAATGGCAACCCGGAAGATTTTCCCATTAAGAGCTATGACCAATATTATCAATTGGCAGTAGCCGATCTTCCAATGGGAATGGCGTCGGTAATAAATCCGCGTCAAGAGGACTCTGATGGAGACGGCGTATGGGACAATTTTGATTGGGATGGTATTCAAAACCTGAGTTCCACGCGTGATTTGGTGGCAGAAGGTTTGGAAGTGGAGATGGTAGCCAGTCCAGCTGCCGGATGGCGGCTTTTGGTGAACATAAGCAGGCAGGAAAGTGTCAATTCCAACACGGCTCCGGTTATGCTGGCAGTATGGCAAGAGGCGCTGGCAAATAGCCGGGCATCCCGTACTTATGAGGTGACTCAACAGAGAGCTGCTGCGGACCGCACTCAGGGTGATACTTGGTTTAGAGATAGATTTATTCCCTTAGTGTCTTTGACTGCCCGTGATGGTACTAAGACAGGTGAACAAAGAGAATGGCGTTTTACCGGAGTCTCAAACTACGAGTTTCAAGAAGGGCGACTTAAAGGTGTTGAAGTCGGAGGTGCCATTCGTTGGGAAGATAAAGCGGCTACTGGATACGTAACGACCTTTGACCCGAATGCAGAAGTTCCGATCCCATTTGCTGATACCAACAGGCCGTTTCTGGATGATGGACTTTTCAGTGGTGATTTATGGGCGGCCTATAGTCGGAAAATCTGGGACAACAAAATCGATTGGAGGATTCAACTAAACATCCGCAATGCATTTGGAGATAACGACGATATCCCTGTGGTTACAAATCCTGACGGTCAGGTTGCCGTTATCAGGATTCCGAATCCTCGTACCCTTTACTTATCCAATTCGTTCAGGTTCTAGGGAACACCTGCCTTTATTTCCAAAAGACTAGCCAAGCGGGTTCAACCCCGCTTGGCTGGATGGCACTATGAAGCAATCAACAATTAGGGGAGAGATATTTTTGAGACTCACTTTCCATTATCTGTTAATTGTTTCATTCTTCTCGGTTGTATTTCCTGGTACGAGCACGGCTCAAGAATACCCTGTGAAACCTGTCACTATGGTGGTCGCCTTTGGAGTTGGGGGGAGCGCCGACCGGATGACCCGTGCCATGTCAAACGCTGTATCCGAGGAGCTGGGGCAGCCGGTTCATGTGATCAACAAGAAGGGTGCAGGCACGTTACTGGGGGCCAATTACGTTTTAGAGCAACCGAACGACGGCTATACCATACTGGCTAATACCTTTTCTCCCTATCTTTTGAATACCATACTCGAAGGGAATGCGACGTATACGCTGAACGACTTTGCCTATGTCAACTTCCAGTGGTTCGATGAGGACCTGATTGCCCTCTACAGAAATTCTCCATTTCGGGATCTTCCTGAGTTGCTGGAGGCAATAAGAACAAAACCGAAAACAGTGAGGGCCTCGGTTGTTCGTGGCTCTGCCGGTCATTTAATGGCCAAGCTTTTACTTGAGGTTAATCATATACCGCAGGAAAACCTTAACCTGGTGACTTACAATAGCGGCGGTTTGGCCCGTTCGGCGGTTGCGGGTGGTGTGGTGGATTTTATCGTTATTAGTGCCGAAGGTTCTGAAACTATTCGTGAATATATTCGACCTCTGGCAATTGTGAGTCACCAGACGGATATGATGTGGAATGCTCCTCCTATCAATGAGGCGCTGAAACCCATGGGGGTCAGGGTTCCCGTGTTACCGGGTTCGGTAAGGGGGTTCGCTACTACCGCCGAATTCAAGCGTCAGTACCCTCATCGATTCGACGCGCTTGTTTCTGCCTTTCGAAGTGCTCTTGAGAAGGATGAGCTACAACTGCGGCTCGATAGCTCTGACATCGGAGGGCGATGGATTGGGCCGGAGCAATCGGAAGAAATTATGAGGACCAGTTTTGCAGTATTCAAGGACTATGCCTATCTGTTGAAATTGTAGAGCTGGGATCATAGATGACCGACATAAAAACATCATTGAAGGGAAATCAGCTGGCAGACCTGACTGTGTTGCTTGGGTTGGCTGGTTTGGTGATTTGGTATTTCCTCGATGCGCGTAACGCATCCTCTCACGTTCTTAATCTCGTGCTGATTCTGCCGCTTACCGGCGTAACGCTGGCGCTTTGCGTGCTTCAATTCTGCCGTCAGTTTTGGGGCGAGTGTTCAGCTTATTCCGAAGCTGAGCCGGTAAGGCAGGTTTTTCCCATAGTTATTTTATTTATGGCTTATATACTGACCCTTCCCTGGCTGGGGTTTGACGTCGGTACGGGTATATTTATTGCGGCTTCTTTGTGGACTCATGGTGAAAGGCGTTTGCCATGGGTATTAGGTTATTCGGTTTGCTTTGCCTCCTTGGCCGCATTGTTTTTTGCCGCCATGCTTCCGTATCCCATGCCTATGTTGATCTTTCCATCATGATCGATTTTTCCGCAGCTTACGAGGGCCTCTCCCAGCTCTTTGCGAGTCCGTCTATGTGGTTGATAATCATCCCAGGTATCCTGATTGGTTTGGTATTTGGTGCGGTGCCGGGTTTGCAGATCTCCATGGCGATGGCGATCTTTCTTCCTGTGACGCTCTATATGGATTTTATGCAGGCTATGTTATTCCTTACCTCTATATTTACAGGTGGTGGATTTGGCGGGAGTATACCTGCGATCTTGATGAATGTCCCGGGGACGTCCTCATCGATCGCGACTTCGTTCGATGGGTACCCCATGACTCGCAAGGGAGAGCATAATATGGCTCTCGGTATTGCATTGGGCGCTTCGTGCTTTGGTGTGATTATCGGTTATGGGATTCTTTTCTTTCTTATCGGTCCCATTTCGGAGCTGGTTCTGAAGGTAGGGCCAGCGGAAATGGCCGCTATTATTCTTTGGGGTATAACGCTAATTGGGACTTTGAGTAGCGGGAGTCTCTTAAAGGGTATCATCTCGGGGTTAGTCGGGTTGTTGATTGGAACAGTCGGCTACAGTGAAGCCGGGGTCACACGAGGAACGATGGGTAGTGCCTATCTGTTAGACGGCATTCCAGCGATACCTGCAATGATCGGGATGTTCGCCGCATCGGAACTCTTCCGCCTTGTAAATACCGATTACCTTGTGGAGGACCGTGAGGCTCGAAAAGTCAGTATCAGGGCGATTCTAGCAGGCTTCAAAAAAACGGTCACCTATCCTTGGGTGATCTTGCGGGGTTCGTTGATCGGTGTATTCATAGGCGCGGTACCAGGAGTAGGGTCATCTATCGCCAATTTGATTTCTTACATGATGGCCAAGAAACGGGACGGGGATCCAGAATCCTTTGGAAAAGGAAACCCAGTCGGGGTAATAGCCTCCGAATCCGCCAACAGCACTTCGGAAGCGGGATCGATGGCAACTTTGTTGGCATTGGGTATTCCGGGTGGAGGTGCGACCGCAGTCATGCTTGCCGCGTTCGCAATGCATAATATAACAGGTGGTCCTCAATTTATCCGGGAAGATAAAGATGTCGTTTATGCCATTATTTTTGCCAATTTTGCGCAAGCCATCTTGCTCATAGGCTTGGGATTACTCTTTATTCCTCTCCTTGCGAATGTGGTTAAGGTGCCTATGCGTTTCCTCGTACCATCGGTTTTGGCTATGGCTGTTTTCGGAGCATTCGGATTAACCGGTGACATGTCGGGTCCGTTGACCGTGATGATTTTCTCCTTAATCGGTTGGCTGTTTAAGCGCTTTGAATATTCTGTACCGGCCGCGGTTGTCGGAATCCTTTTGGGAGGTATGGCAGAGGATTCTTTGATTTACTCCTACCAAATAAGCGGAGGTCAATGGGGCTACCTGTTAGAGCGTCCGGCTGCACTTGTTATTCTTTTCATTCTTTGCGTCTCTTTGTTCGGTAGCAGATTGGTGAAAATATTAACGAAACGTACGAGGACTTAACGATTGATTCGCTTGAAGGTATTAAAAACAGTCGCTGGTATGATCTAAACAGATCGGTAACAGATTGTCTAAAGACATAGGTAACACTTTTAACTGGGCGTTATGCCCTAAAAAGAAGTAGAACCTATGGAAGAGAAGAGAAGATAAGATTCGTTCACTTGGCCAAGAGTGGACGCTTTACGATGACTGAGTTGTGTCACGACTTTGCCATCAGCCGTAAGACCGGTCGTACCTCAATCGCTACGAGCTGTATGGGGCAAACAAATGACGTCAAAGGCAAACAAATGACGTCGGCAAACAAATGACGTCACGGCAAACAAATGACGTCAGGTCTTGATTCTGTACAAATGCTTAACTGAAGTTTTAGGGGGGTTCTCAAATTTGTGAAGCTGAGTTTTCGACCTGACACTGTTGAAAGCGGCGTATTTCTCAGACTGCCGAGACCTCACCTTATAGCCAATTTAGCAGTTTCGGGAGGCTCCTGAATTGAACCTGCATATCCTTGATTTTTCAGGTGAAGGTCCGATCCACGTCGTTGGCCGGGGAAACTTTGGTTGTTTCCGGTTAGCTGTGGAGGAAGGCTGATAGGAGAAACAGCAAGATACTGGACCCGGTGATGTAGTGTTTTCTGATCTGTGAACGATTTCGAATTTTTCTTAACCGATTATGGCATACAATTTACCGACAACTTCCTCGAAAACGTGAGAGTCAGCCCGTTCGATGAATTTTGCTTTTCTAACCTTCCAATCAAAGCTTTTCACCTGATCGGCTAATACCGCTCCACTTATTTTTTGATCTGCTACCAGGACCTCGAATGGATAGCCTTTGATTTTGGAAGTGATGGGACAAAACACTGCCAATCCGGTTTTGCGGTTGTATTCTTTTCTGGATAGGACAATGGCTGGCCGGTGGCCGGCTTGTTCGTGACCTGCTTGAGGGTTGAATTCAAGCCAAACCAGATCACCAGCTGCAGGAACATACCCGCTCACCAAATCTCCCTTCCTTGCGGTCCTTCAGTTTCGATCTCAGTGTGAATGTTTTTTTTCGACACGCCTTTCAACAGGTCTTCCAAGTGAAAATGTCTCCCGGAAAGAGGTTTAACTAACAAGCCTTGAGCTTCTTCAACAATCTCGACGTCGCTCCCTTCTGAGATATGGTAGCTGTTCGTCAACTGTTTCGGCAATCGTAGAGCAAGACTGTTTCCCCAGCGGGCAATTTTGGCTTTCATGATCGCAAGTTGTATCTACATGGGATATACGGTCAAGGTTGGACTTTTACGGCTTCGAGGAAACAAAGTAATTTCGTGGTTTTACCGCTAAGTTAAGATATTGGGAAAACGTGCTCCCATCGACCTCGAAGGGGACATATATGGGGACGGTCCTAGTATGGTAAAGGCAAGGGGACGGACCTAGTGGTTTAGTCTTTTATTGTGAATTTGCTCTTAATCACAAATAGCTTTGGCTACTGCCTTTTCCGCGTTCATCAATACTCCCATTTACGAATTCAATTCCTTTTGTACCTGAATTCTAAACGCGTAAAACAACTGGGTCGCCTCAATTTTGATCTAGATTCAGCGATGAATCCTCAGACACTCTCTGGGCTAATTTGTCTGCATTTTCTTCACGTAGTCGAACCACCAACGTCAAAGGACACAACAGGTGTCGGACCCGGTATTTTATCGAGTTTCGGTTCCCTAAAGGCGAGGACCCCTTCTTGGTAAAGGAGTCGTTTAGCTTTTGTCCTGAAGCTTTTCTTACCTCAACCTGTGAACTGCTGGTTGTTGTGCCGCTGCGTTCGGTATACTCGTTTTTACCTGCTTCTCAAAATCAGACATCGACTTCCTTTGCTCAAAGCAGAGAGCACTTCTTCCAAACTGAATATACTCATTGCTTCAAGGTCCAAGCGATTCAAGCGGTCATTGTTTGTGACGAAATTGGCGACTCCGTTTTCCAAAGCGCAGCTTAGTTGAATGGCATCTAGAGGTTTTAGGGAAGGAAATTGACTGCGGAGGCGTGCAAACGTGATGGCTTCTTGTTGTCCGAACGGGAGGACTTCAATTTCTGTGAACCGGCGGACATAAGCTTCTACCATGTCTAACGTCCCGTCGGAAAACGGTTTCACAAGAATTTCTCCGAGGCTTAGCGAGGAAGTGCATAGCTCATCTCCATTCGATGAATAGCTTTCCACAAGTTGCATCGCTTTTTCTGTAAGGACTGAATTTTCCCAGATGTAGATGAAAAGATTCGTGTCCCAAAAGACTCTCATTCCCAACCGCTCCTTTGTTCCGCCACATACTGGTCAGCGTTTTTCCACCCGGTTTTTTTAAACTCTTTTTGGGTTCCGCGCACCCAGCTTAGAAGCTCATCTTTTTTGACCCGTTTAACTTCGCTTTCGAGGGCGCTGATCATCACGTCCTTGAGTGTTTGGCCTCGCTCCAGGGCAATACGCTTCGCCTCTTTTATCAGTGGATCTGGCAATTCGATTGTGGTTTTCATTTAAATAACCGTAAACCCATATTTACGGCTGTTAAGGCTTGGGAAACTACGTGCACTCTCAGTGATTGCTGTCCATTACTCTCTCTACTTTCTACGTTCAAATTGGAAAACTCTTTTAGGTTTTCCTTTTAATAACCTCAAAGTGGCCCATTCGTATTGTTAATTGCCGGTTGCCAGTAATTTTCCGGATGAATCAGCCATCAGTTTAAACTAGAGGTTGTTAGTAGGAGAGCCCGGGAAAGGGGATTTACTCCATAGGGAGTCAACAAGGGGCCGGGCCCGAACCTAGTTCTTTTCAGATAAATTATACCAATCCAGTAAGACTTAAAAATCAGCCGATATAGTTTCGTTAACATTATGACAAGGAGCTGCCATCGTCGATTTGACTTTCTTTGTGTGTATTGAGTGATCAGCTGATGTGCTTGATTTAGGAGGCGCTCAAAAAAAAAGTGGAATTAATTACAGCTTCTCTTAACGGAAACGGTTCTTTAGACTGTTTTCTGTAGAGAGGAAAAGTATTCGCATGCTTTCACTGAATAAAGATGCCCTATAAAGAAACAGAGCAATCCCTATGGTTCGTAGACGCAGTACTGCCTCACGAGGCCGGACTGCGTCGATGGATAAAATCCCGGTTTTCAGCTATCCGGGATGTGGACGATCTTATTCAGGAAACCTTTTCACGCATTCTTAAAGCCCATGAATCCGGCCCGATTCCGAATCCACAGGCATTTCTTTTTGTGGTATCACGGAATTTGGCGATTAATAGATTGCGGCGCATGAACCGGGAGTATTCACCCGAGGGGGAGAGGCTGGATCCGCTTATTCTGGCGGATGAAATGGCGGGCCCCTTTGAGTCCACCGCTCTCCAGGAGGAGATTGATCAATTGGTCTCTGCGATTCAGTCATTGCCGGAGCGCTGTCGCCAAGTAATGACGCTCAGAAAAATTTACGGACTGTCGCAAAAGGAAGTGGCTGCGAAATTGGGAATTTCGGAGCATACGGTGGAAGCCCAAATAGGTATCGGGATGCGCAAATGCACCGCTTTCTTTCACCAGCGAGGTTACAAAACTCGAAATACATAATGAAATATTTTCCATCAGAATTTGATGAAAACTCCGCGGTAGAGGCAGCGGCCTCGGAATGGTTGGCTCGCTTGGATCGCGGACTGACGCCGGAGGAGCAAGATCGCTATACGGAGTGGTTAGCGCAGGACGTGGCCCATCGCAGGGCGCTATCGCGTTATCAAAATGACTGGGATGACTTCGACAGGTTGGCAGGGATTCAACTTAAGAGTCACGCAAGGATCGACCCGGATCTTCTTTCTCCAGAGAATTTGCCTGGGCGAAAGCCTAAGAAGTTCATCCAGACAGTCGTTTGGTTTTCAGCGCTGCCCCTTGCGGCGGTGATAGCCCTGGTTTTATATGTCTCGTTTTCCAACCCCAAGGATTCATCAGGAATCAAGCTACAACCTGCTGTGGAGTTGTTAGCGAGGATTGAACAGAGAACACTTGATGATGGCTCACTAATTGAGATTAATCGTGGGGCGGAAGTAGAAGTCGCCTTTACGGCATCCGAACGGCGAGTTTTACTGATTAAAGGAGAGGCGAACTTCGAAGTGGCCAAGAACCCAGACCGACCCTTCATCGTCAATGTTGCCGGAGTCGATGTCCGCGCTGTGGGCACGGTATTCAGTGTAAAGCTTTCGGACGATGAGGTGGACGTCATAGTGACTGAAGGCAAAGTGAATGTTAAACCGGTCGCTTCAGCTTTCACTGCTTTGCAGTCCGGAGCCGATGCATTTCTTGAAATCGGGCAAAGAGCCAAAGTCGACCTGCGCGATGATTTGTTGGTGGTCGAAGTTACTTCGATAGACGATGAGGAGATTCATGAAGCACATCGTTGGAAACCCCGCCTATTAGACTATGATAAGATCCAATTAGGGGAGATCGTGGAAGAGTTTAATAAAAGTAACCCGATACAAGTGGTGCTTGGCGACCCGTCCTTAGAGCGTATCAGCCTGAGTAGCTCTTTCTGGTCAGACAATGTGGAGGGTTTTGTTCGGCTTATGGAGTCGAGTTTTGGCCTGGAAGCTGAATGGAGAGGAAGTCGAGAGATCGTCCTGAAAGCAGCCAATTAGCCGAGAGTCGATTGATCATGTTTGATTCAATTACAGGGGGGACTTTATACCGCGCCTCCCAGCATAGATTATCGGGGCAAACCACAGAATAGAGACGAATGCACGCTCAATTCATGCGATTTAATCGTCACTCATATGCCTTTCTTTTAGTCATCGGATCATTATTGATGCTCTTAACCGCCTGTTCTGATAAAGAAAAGCTTACCATCGATATCTCTGAAGGCTTTGCGGCGGCTACTTTAAAAGAGTTCGCCCGCCAGACAGAGGTGGAAATCGTCTTTGATCTCCGAAGTGTCTATGGAGTGAAAACGAACGCAGTAAACGGAGAATATGATCCTGATTCCGCCTTGCGTATGATGCTGGATGGCACTCCGCTGGGAGTTGACTTTGAAAATGAATCGGGAGCCTATGCGGTTTTCAGGAAGTAGCTATGAACGATCAAATTACGTATGTTAAACTTTAATATAGCTAGAATAATCAAAGACCCTTAATTATAATATTAACGAACAATGACTATAAACTTTATTTTTTATTAACGGAAAAAGCGGCGTCGATGGTTAACCGTATTAGATGACTCTGATACTTCTTGAATTCGTCGCCGATCAGAAAAACCCCCATCAATGGAAAGTTCATTATCCATTTTGCGGAGAAGACTGTGCGCGGCGATTTTGCTCCTCCTTATGACGTCCGCAGGTTACATCACCGCAGAAACCCGTTCCTTTAACGTGGAAGCGGGGAGTGCTAGTACGACGCTCAGAGAATTCGCCAAACAGGCGAGAGTGAGTGTCGTGATGGATCGTAGGGATATACAAGGAGTTCAAACGAAAGAAGTATCCGGGTTATTGATACCTATTGATGCGCTTGTGCGCATGCTTGAAGGCACGCCCCTCGTTTTCAAAGAAGATTTGGATACAGGTGCGTTTGCCGTTACCCGGTCGGAGATTCTGTCTCTAGACCAAACAACAACCTCAGAAACTCCTATCAAACAAGACACGCAAATGAACTCCAAAAACAAAAAATGGCTAAATACACTAGCCGCTGTTCTGACTCTAGGAATTGCGACTGACTTAAATGCTCAGAATGAATCCGAAAACGTATTCGACCTCGATCCCTTTAAAGTAGAAGTGTCGGACGGGCGTTCCATCCACGCTGTTCAGTCGAACAGTGCCACCCGTTTTGCCACCAACATCAGCGAATTGCCGTTTGCGGTAAACGTATTGACTGAAGAGCTGCTGGACGATCTTTCAGTGACTGATGTGAAGGACGTACTCCAATTCGCCGGGAATATTGTCGGGGGTGAATCTACCAATGCGTTTGGCACAACTACGAATGCGAGGATTCGTTTGAGAGGTTTTCCAAGCACCGTAAACCTCATTGATGGCTTTTCGGTTGGTGCAAACTTTCGCATAGCACCTGGTTCTATTCAGCGTATTGAGGTTGTTAAAGGTCCGGCGTCGCTTCTATATGGCGCAGTTCCTCCGGGTGGGGTTGTGAACTTTATTCGCAAACGTCCTACTTTGGAGCATCAAGGTAGTATAAAATACGTTACCGGCACTTGGAACTTTAATCGTTTCGATTTAGACTCCTCTGGTCCTATCACAGAAAATATCAGGTATAGGGTAAACGTATCTCAAGAGGATCGGGATTTCTTTTCTTATGGCGCCAGTCGGCAGGCCCTGGATATCCTTCCCCAGTTGGAATTCGATTTTGCTGATAAAAAGGGAAATCTGCTCTTGGAATATAATCACTCACGGGTCGATCAGGAGGCCGTTAATGCTGCCCAACCCGTTACCATCAGCACAGCAGTGGATCCCTATGGCCGTCAGGCCAATGAAATTGACCTGAATTATCCAGTGAAGAACTTCAATGTCCGTGATTATCAAGCTCCCCAATGGGATGAGACGGACAGCTTTTTAGCACAGTTTCGGTATTGGTTTAATGACACTTTTACCTTGCGTGCGGCCTACAGGACGCAGGATAGCGACAACTGGCGGATCAATCAGGCTATCGGTGGTATGCCCAGTTTTGTCGATGAAAGGCCCGGTCAAACCGCTCCTCAACCCGGGGATGCAAACTATGGTATTACTGGTAGGCCCCAGTGGGACCTTCAAGGAGGCTGGGGAGGTTCAGACAACCTTCAGGTCAACTTGTTGATGAACTTCGACTTTAACTGGGGAAATTTCCAAATCATGCCGGGGTACGACTATAATACACAAGATAGCTGGTTTTGGCGTTTTCGGGCCGGAGTAATTGGTGAAAATGGTCGGCGGAGTGGCAATTATTTTTCAGATGGAAAAGATATATTTGATCCCAGTACTTGGACCTATAGTGCCCCTGAAGGCGCTGCATACGTCGTTGATGATCCACGAACTGAAGCCTATGAAGGCCCAGGTCTTCTTCGTAACAATACGGGTAATGATGGTTCCTCTGAAGACCTTTATATCTATAGTGCCGGTAATTTTCTGAATGAAAAATTGATCGTTACCGTGGGTTACCGGGAGTCGAGTTTTGAGAATAGTTTGACCACCACGGATGAGTTCCGAGCTCCCAACCGCGATGAAATAAATGTCGAAGAACCATTAACAGGTGATGACAGTATCTACCAGTATGGAGCGGTATATAAGTTGATCCCAGAAAAACTGCATGTTTATGGAAATTTCGCTCAATCTTTTCAGCCGCAACTGCGAACCATCCAGTTGCCGGATGCGGACGGTAATCCTATTGACGATGACTTGGATGGAGACGGCATTAATGATGCGCCTGCGCTGAACGACAATCCACGTGTTCCAGCCCAGCACCTGTTTGGCGAGGGTTTCGAATTTGGAATCAAGGGAAGTTTGGGAGAAGGTAGAATGTTTAATTACTCGATCGCGTATTTTGAGACTACGAACAATAATATAATTCGGAACATTACCGTAAGCCCAAACCCGGACTCTTATAGACAGTGGTACCCCAATCTGGATGCAGCAACCATAGCTGCAATTGAGGCTTTACCCATTACTGAACGTATCGACGAGTTTCAGATTCAGTCCGGAGAGGAGGAGGCTAAGGGTGTCGAGTTTGAATTGACGTTCACTCCTTTCGAGGGTTGGGACATTCGGACGACTTATACTGATCTGGAAACTCAGTTGCTGGCGGATGCTTCGTCTCCTCAAGCGGTAGGTCGAGTGCTGCCGAATTCTCCCAAAGACAACTTCAACCTCTTTACGCGCTATGCATTTAAAGGAACCTTGGATGGTTTCTTTATCGGAGCTTC
This sequence comes from uncultured Opitutaceae bacterium, assembly GCA_964352065.1. Lineage (GTDB taxonomy): Bacteria > Verrucomicrobiota > Verrucomicrobiia > Opitutales > UBA2995 > UBA2995. Next base: position 54,387 of record CAYGQM010000030.1, on the reverse strand, counting down.
AGCAGACTATTTGAGTGAACGGTTTAGTAGTCCTCCTCAGAATGGAACCGCTGGTCTAAGAGCTCGACCCCGCACACTTATTAACGCGTTTGCCGGGTATCGACTTCAGGCCGGTGATCTTCGTTATAATTTTCAGGTGAACATTCAGAATCTCACCGACGAATTTGTATCCGAAGGCAACAATTTGGGTGCTATATACACTCCCCGGTTCACACGTCTGACGGTCGGAGTAGATTTCTAAACGCATGAAAAACTATAGGTCTTGTTGGTTAGTAGTTTGTGAAGGGTGGCCGGAAACGTGCGGCCACCTTTCTTTTCTTTACGTCAACATTGTTTCCCGATAAAAACTGAAGTTCGGATCTCAAAATTACCCCTGACGATGAATATTACCCAAAATCAATTCAGCCGTCGAACGTTTCTTCGTGGAACGGGCGCCTTGGTTGCCTTACCTTTTTTGGAATCTCTGGCCCAGCCGTTGAAGACTATCGCAGCTACCGGAAGGACCGTCGAGCCCATGCGCATGGTTTGTATCGGTCTGGAATATGGCATGCATCCAGCGGGATTTTTCCCCACGGAAACCGGCCGTAATTACTCCATGCCGCGTCTGTTGAAGCCACTCGAACGACTGCGCGAGGACTACACTATTTTCTCTGGTCTGGATCATCCCGGAATCAAGGGAGGGCACCACGCTACCCATACCTATTTGTCAGGGATTCGATCCGAATTGGCTGGTAGTCAGCCCGAAGGAAATATCACCCTGGATCAAAAGGCTGCTGAATTCACAGGATCGAATACGCGTTATCCTTCGCTTCAACTGAATACTGGAGGGGGATCTTTTGGAGGTGGCATTTCCTGGACCCGTAATGGGGTTGCCATTCCGCCGGTAAGTGATCTGCAAAGTATGTTTGACGCCTTGTTTCTGGAGACTCCAGAATCCCAGAAGAAGCGTCTCGCAGAATCTTATAAGCTCAATACCAGTATTCTTGATGTGGTTCGAGAAGACGCTCAATCTCTGCAAAGGCACCTCGGTAAAAATGATTTGGTAAAGTTGGATGAGTACTTCACTTCCGTCCGTGAGGTTGAAAAACGGTTGTCCATGGCGGACGCGTGGTTGAATAGGGCTAAGCCCGTGGTCGACTACGAGTTGCCGAAACCATTGCCTACTACCTTTTACGATGAGGTCCCCCTTTATTTCGACCTGATGAAATTGGCCCTGCAAACCGATTCCACGCGAATACTTTCCTATAACATTATAGGCTGGAAAAACGATTCCGGTCTGGCTGGAGTCAATAAGGGGTATCACGATTTGACTCATCACGGGAAGGACCCTGAGAAACTCCGACAATTGGAAATTATCGAACTCCTATACAGCAATCAATTAGCTCGCTTTCTGGAGAATCTGAAAGCCTTTCAGGTGAGTCCTGACGAATCTCTGTTGGATAAAACTATGGTTCTGTTCGGTAGTGGTATGGGGAATGCGAGTTCGCACTCGAACCGCGATTTACCGCTCCTCTTAGCGGGTGGCGGATTCCGGCACGGGGAGCACAAGGATTTTCCTAAGTCTGCTAAAAAGCAGACTCCTCTCTGCAATCTCTACGTATCCATGCTGCAAAGGTTTGGTATGGAAATTGACCATTTCGGTACTAGCAGTGGAACTTTGGCTGGATTGTCCTAAATGGAGTGTCATTGTATGCGAAGATCAACTACAGTGTTATCTATTGCATGTCTGGCCATTAGCTATTGGTCGGACTTAGAGGGAAACGCTTCTACATTGGAACCTTTGGCATTTCTCCAGAAGCACTGCATAGAGTGTCATGGAGAGGAGAAGCAAAAAGGAGACCGTAGATTTGATCAGCTGACTCTCGACTTCCACGATCTGGATACGGCTTGGGACTGGGAAGAAATCCTGGATTTGATGAATCTCGGTGAAATGCCGCCTCCAGATGAACCTCAGCCATCCAGTGATGAGAAATTTGCCATGATCGATTGGATAACGGGGCAATTGGACACCGTCCATGCCGTTCGCGCGGAACAGGAGCGTACTCAGATACGTCGGCTGAATGCTTTCGAGTATCGCAATACGATTCGTGACTTGCTTCATCTGAACATGGACTCTTTTGATCCGACAGATCAATTTCCACCGGACGAAGAGGTCGATGGATTTCAAAACCTGGGGAAGACCCTGGTTCTTTCTGATTACCTCCTGGAACAATACTTGGGAGCAGCCTCAAAATCTCTCGGTAAAGCTATCAACTTCGACAGAGCACCCCCTGTCTTAAGAGATTTCTTCGTTGCCGACGACATGTGTGACCGCAAGTTTCAGTTTCGGCCACAGATTATGTTTGAAGTCAATGTCGATGGGAGTTACGTCGACATTGGGCACGGAGACAGAGAGTCTTTTCGCCTTTATGCGGATCGATTTAAAGGAGTGCCAGCGGATGGATATTATACAATTCGTTTGGATGCATCAGCCCTTAACCGCATCAATGCTTACGATCCCGAAATCCTAGGAATGGATCCTGGCGAACCCTTGAAGGCCGATATCATTGTCACTGATCCTACAGTAGGAAATCCGGAAAGCCGCACCAATGCTTCGGATCGAACGGTCGCAACTATCCCCATTGTTGATAATGACCGGCAGATATACGAGGTGCGGGCCTGGATGGATAAAGGTTTTGTGCCCATCGTTGTCTTTGCCAATGGACCACGGCCTTTTAAGAGGACGCTAACACGGTTAGTTGAGAAGTATCATCTCGACGTAGTTCCTAGCAATTGGAGGTCTGGCACGGATAGGGAACCAGCCGAGATTCAGGATATTTATTTGTCTGATGTCTATTCAGGACCTCTTCTACGTGTCTATTCCATGGCTATTGAAGGACCGGAAATTAATCAGTGGCCTCCTGAAAGTCATCAAACTATTTTTGGTTCCAGGCCGGTTGATCCGGCTCACATAGATCCTGTAGCAGTGATAGAGCGTTTTGCTCCCCGAGCGTTTCGTCGGCCCGTTCTTCCCGCCGAGATAGACCGCTATGTAAAGTTCTATAATAAACTGCTCAATATGGGTAGCAGTCCACTGACTGCCATCAAGGGGACGCTTTCTGCCATATTAACGTCACCCCATTTTTTATACGTCGAGAGGCCTTGGGATGATTCATTGGAGAATGAAGGACTTGCGCCGGAACATGCTGATCAATTTACCCTGGCTTCCAGGTTGTCTTATTTTCTCTGGAGTTCCATGCCGGATGAAGAGCTTCTCGCGGTAGCCGCTCGTGGCGAGCTAGCTTCACCTCACGAATTGCGTTATCAAGCACTACGCATGTTGCGGGATGAAAAAGCGCGGGCATTTACTAACCAATTCACCGACTCCTGGTTGCACTTGAGCAAGCTGGGGTCGATGCCACCCGATGCTGAGAAATTTAAAGTGTTTCACGACCGCAACTTGCAACCTCTTATGAAGGAAGAGACCCGTTCTTTCTTTCAACATATCCTTCAGCGGAATCGTCCCATCGATCAGTTCTTGCAATCCGACTATACGTTCCTCAACCGATACCTGGCCGGTCTTTATGGAATCGAAGGAATTGTGGGCGATCACTTTCGTAAGGTCAATTTGTCTCCCGATTCTCAACGGGGGGGATTGTTAAGTCATGCCAGTGTCTTAACAACCACCTCCAATGGGGTGGAAACTTCGCCAGTCGTTAGAGGAATATGGATACTTGAAAATATACTAGGTACTCCTCCCTCGCCACCACCGCCCGATGTTGAGCCGCTCGAGCCTGACATCCGCGGAGCTACAACCATCCGGGAGCAGTTGGTAAAACACCGGAAAGTTGAGACCTGCGCAGAATGCCACCGCAAGATCGACCCACTGGGCTTTGCCATGGAGAGTTTCGATCCTATAGGGCGCTTTAGAGAGGTTTATACGAATGAAGCAGGCGAGGTAACCAACGAGGTGGATACTGCGGGAGAACTTCCTACTGGGCAGAGTTTTCAGAACTTAGATGAGCTGAAGCAGGTCCTCCTTGAACGGAAGCACCTGTTCGCCAAATGCCTGACAGAAAAAATGCTTACCTACGCTCTGGGAAGGGAGCTAACATTCGGAGATCGTGCCACGGTCAATGGAATTCTTGAAGAGTTAGAGCGACGTGGCGACGGGTTACAGGATCTGGTCGAGCTTGTAGTGACGAGTGCTGCGTTCCAATCGATTTAGCGTACTTGCTATTGAACAAAATAGAACCGGTCCTTTAATGATTCCGTTTTACCCTAAGCTACTCTCTCTATTCGACTTCTTCTCGTTATGATAAATGAAAAACTTGCCCGCCCGTTGTTGTATTTAAGTGCACTAGCGCTTCTGTTGACTGTGATATTCGCTTTCATGGGAAATTATCCGGTTACGGGGATGATGGCTGTGCTGATGTTTGTCTTGTTGGGATTTTTCTTTCAGGCACATGCGACGCTGAAGACCTTTACGTTTACCTGCTGGGTGTTTGCCTTTTTCATCGGGGCACTGGTTTTCCCAAAACTATTTTTAGAGGTAGGTGGGTTTAAACTAAGCTTGCTCATCGTTCCGCTCATACAGGTCATCATGTTCGGTATGGGCGCTACCTTGAGCTTGGAAGATTTTGCCAGAGCTCTGAAAATGCCGAAGGCTGTTGGACTGGGAATGCTATTGCAGTTTTCCGTCATGCCCGTTTCGGGTTGGATCATCGCTACGCTGTTTGGGTTCGATCCTGAGGTTGCGGCCGGGATTATTTTGATCGGTAGTTGTTCTGGGGGTGTGGCATCCAATGTCATGGTTTACCTGTCAAAGGGTAACGTAGCCCTTTCCGTCACGATGACGGCTTGTTCTACCATCGCCGCTCCCTTTGCGACACCCTTTGCGATGAAGCTGTTAGCTGGAAAGCTGATTGAAATTCAGGTCTGGGCCATGATGCTTTCCATAATCAACCTGATCATTTTGCCTATCGCGGCTGGATTGGTTACCCATTATCTCCTGCATTCACATATTAAGGGAAAAATCTGGCGACCTGTGGCAGTGGTTTTAGCAGTGCTTTGTTATTTTCTCGCCCAGCAGATTCCGGCTGCCCAGACGCAGCTCAACAGTTTGTGCGGCGCCTTTCTTCTCATGGCGATACTGCGTCAGGCATGGTTGGATAAGGGGCTACCTCTGGTCTCCATGGGCGGCATCATCTATATTATTGCCATTATTGCAGCGGGTTCTCGGTCAGAAATCCTGAGCGTTGGAATTGGTCTGTTTGGCGCGGCGTTGATTCATAATTTGGTCGGTTACCTGCTGGGTTATTGGGGGGCTCGGGTATCTCGCCTGTCGGAACCGGATTGTCGCACGGTGGCATTTGAAGTGGGCATGCAGAACGGTGGTATGGGTACGGCGTTGGCCATCGATGTATTGAAAAGCACCAGCGCAGCATTGGGCCCGGTTATTTTTGGGACCTGGATGAATATTACCGGTTCCACTTTGGCTTCGTATTGGAAAGGCCGGATACCCGATTCTGAAACCGAAAAAGACCCTGGCGGTTGAACCTAGTGCCAAATATCCGTGAAATCTTCCCCGTCTCCTAACTAGCCATTCTCAATTAATAACAAACCCCATGAACACAAATTACCTGCGCAACCTAATCTTCGTCTTAATGGGTGTGCTGGCATTCTCCCAGACGGCGTTCACCATGCCGCTAACAATGAGCAAAGAGCAACTTATCCGCTACACGAAGGAATGGAAGGGTGAGCGGTTTCCGGACGGACGTCCCAAGGTCCCCGATAGTATCATTGAGCGCATGAAGGCAGTTAATATCGAGGAAGCCTGGTCGGTGCTGCGCAAAGAAGGCTATGAATATCAGTATGAACGCGGATGGAAGATGGTGCATCCGGGGAAGACCTTGTGCGGACGAGCTCTGACTGTGACTTACATGCCCAAAAGAAAAGTAGCGGACGAGGTGACCAACGAAATCGGAAAAGAGGAGGGGCGAATCGGTAATCAGGTTTCCTGGCCCATCGATTTACTCGAACAGGGCGATGTCTATGTGGCGGATGTGTACAATAGAGAAATCGGCGGCCCGATAATCGGTGGTAATCTGGCCAACTCTATCTATGCAAAATCAGGCAATGGAGTCGTATTCAACGGTGAGGTACGCGATCTGGAACAACTTGAGTCTATCGAAGGATTCAATGCCTTTGTTCGAAACTGGAACCCAGGTTACTATTGGGCTTCTACTATTATGGGAATCAATATCCCAACAAATATAGGAAACGTTATGGTGATGCCGGGAGATGTGATTCTGGGCAAGCGGGAAGGGGTGATTGTTGTGCCTCCGCACCTGGCCGAGCAAGTGGTCAAGACGGCCGAGTTTATTCGACTCAAGGACACGTTCGGCTTCGAACGTCTCAAGGCGGGAGTGTATACCCCTGGTCAAATTGATACAGGCGATTGGAGTGATGAGATCGAAGCAGATTTCACTCAGTGGATGCGTGATAATATCAACGATCTTTCTGTATCTAAAGAGCAAGTACAGGAGATTTTGAAAGAGAGAACCTTGTGAATTTACCCCTTTTGCTATTACCCGAAAATTATCTGGCGGCATAGCTGGAAGCTAAAGCCCTACTGTTAAAGATTGAATGGTAGGGCCACTGTATCCCTGCAGTGCCGGTTACGTTCAAATAGAACAGGATGGGCGCCTATGAAAATATACTATAAAACTATCGTTGGTTTCTTGCTACCTCTAGGTTGTTTATTTTTGGTTTCTTGCACAACTCAAAGCACGAGCCCACGGGTAGAGGACAATCCGCCCGTTGCATCGCGTAAGACGGAGGCAACATCCGTAGACGGACAATTCATATCCTGGAAGGAACATCTTATTGATGGCGAGGAAATCAGCGGTGTTCCTCTGAGTGGAAGCGATGGAATCACTATGGGCGATCTCGATAAAGACGGTTATCCTGATTTCGTTTCCGTCCATGAATCCGATGTCGAATACGACGGGGTGGCAGATGGCTACATCCGTCTCGCTTTTGGCTCAGCTGATCCTGATCAATGGGAATTAGTCACCTTAGCCATGGGCCCCGAAGCCGGTGCGGCCGAAGATACGGATATCGCTGATTTCAATGGGGATGGATGGCTAGATATTATAGCCGCCTGCGAGATTGAGCATATCATCTATTTCCAAAACCCGGGAAACAATATTCGAGACGGAAATTGGGAACGGGTGATTCCGCCTATCACAGCCAACCGCGGATCCTTCATTCGTGTGTTTTTTGCTGATTTCAATAACGACGGAAAACTGGAGATTGCCGCTCCCAACAAGGGCGATCAATCGGAGATTAAGGCGGCAGAAAAAAATCATCCCATCTCATGGTTTGAAATCAACGGAGAGCCTCTAGACGGTGATAGCTGGATCGAACATGAGTTGACCCGGGTGATTGTTCCGGAAAATTCCAGGCCCGTCGATTTGGACGGTGATGGCGACCTCGATATCCTCGGTGCCTCGCGGGGTGAGGGACGCATCATGTGGTTCGAAAATCTGGGGACGGAGCCTATCTCTTTCAAAGAGCATGCGATCAACGCGATGGAAGATGGAGCACCGTACCCGATCACGGGAGTAAATGTAGATTTTTACGACTTCAGTCAGGACGGTCGATTAGATATCGTGGTCTACCAAAGCCCCGATAAGAGAAAGTTTGGATGGATAGAGCAACCCGATGACTTTGAGAAGCCCTGGATTGTTCATCCGATTGGTCACACCCTACCGGACATGTTAATTGGAGTGGTTGTGGCCGATATCAACTCGGATGGGAATCCGGATGTGATGATCGGTACCTACAGCGGGGGACCCCGGAACAAAGATGGAGAGGACCTAACGGTAAATGACCGCTTGGGTAGGCTGACCTGGTTTGAGCATCCGGAAGATCCTAAAGGAAAGTGGATGCGTCACGATATCTCTCGCCGTCTACGAGGTATGTTTGACCAGTTCGTGCCCATCGATCTCGATAACGATGGCGATATGGACTTCGCATCCACCCGCGGAAACAGCTACCCTTACGACGGAGTATTTTGGTTGGAGCAGGTTCGAACGAAAGAACCAGTCAGGCGGTTTACTCCGGCCCGAGAAGCTGAGAGCCGCGAGATGGGATTGCCGACGATTGGCCCTTAAATAGGTGTTGTGTCTTAAATTTTCCCCTCGAGTGAGGCTGTGATTTTGGGATGAATTTTATTTGAAGATTTCTTAAAATAGTTTTGGTAACTTTCGGATCTTGGATTGTCTGTAGGTCCGATGGAATCCACATTTAAGTTATGACTCTGCCTGTTTCTGAGGAAAATCAATGGTTTGCGGAGCATTTGCACCCACACGAGGCGATGCTTCGCGCGTGGCTTGGGAGTCGGTTTTCTCGAGAGATTGACTTGGATGACGTAGTTCAGGAGGCCTACATACGGGTTTTGAAGGCATACAAAACGAAACCAATCACGGCCCCGAAGGCATTTCTTTTTGCGACCGCCCGCAATATTGCCCTTAATTCTGTAAGAGCAGCTGCAGTCCGAGGAGAAAACATAAATACCAAAGAAGAGGATCTGGACACTCTCGATAGTGGGGAGGACATTCATGAGATTATCCAGCGCAATCAGGAATTGGAGACGTTGACTCTTGCGATCCAGGCTTTGCCAACCCGTTGTCGGCAGATCTTCACTTTATTCAAAGTGTATGGTATGCAGCCCCGGGAGATCGCCAAGGAGCTGGAGCTCTCAGATACTACGGTCTACAATCAACTTTATATCGGTTTGGATAAGTGTACCAAGTTTATCCAAAGTCACAATCGGATAAGACATTTATCATGAGCAAGGAATCACAGCCTTCCGAAGATCAACCCTACGAAATCGAAGCTTCCAAATGGGCTATCAAGCAAAGTATCGGATTTACTGCGGAGGAGCAGGATCAGTTTTTCGAATGGTTGGCGACGGACCCTGAGCATGCGGAAGCGTTCTCGAGCCGGCGTCAAGTATGGGATGAACTAAACTCACTTGCTGAATGGCGCCCAGAGCATAGTCTCAAGCCAAATCCGGATTTGCTGCAAGCTTCTGATCTCCCGAAAAAGACAACTAAACTGCCTACGCTACTTTATTTTATTGGAGGCATTGCTGCGCTGTGGGCTCTGGGACTTCTATCTTGGAATGTGATCAATGAGGTAGGAACTGTGGAGCCCTACATGCTGACAAGCGGAGGAGGGGCTCAGAGTTATGAGCGCTATGAGCTGGCGGATGGATCGGTTGTAGAGCTGAATAGAGGTGCTCAGGCAACGGTGGAGATTACTGAAAAGAATCGGTTCGTGAATCTCGAGTCGGGCGAAGCGCATTTTACCATCGCAAAAGACGCGAGTCGCCCGTTTATCGTAAACGCGAAAGGTGTGGCTGTTCAAGCAGTGGGCACTATCTTCAATGTTCAGATAAGCGATGATTCGGTGAATGTGCTCGTAACTGAAGGGAGAGTTTTGGTGGATCACGAAGTCGATGAAGAAACCAATGGAGTAATTGAATCTACAAAAACTCAGACGCAGGAACTCGCGGCAGGACAACGGTCCATCATAGATCTTGGTACTGAGGATCCGGAAGCTGTCGTCCAAATGGTAACGTTAACAGAGATTGAACAACAGCTCTCCTGGTTAAAGCAGGTGTTGAGTTTTCAATCGGCTTTGCTTTCGGATATCGTACTCGAGTTCAATCGTCGTAACTTTACCCAGATCACTATAGGAGATCCTGAGATTAGTAATCTGGAGCTGACGGTCGCTCTTAAGCCCCACAATATTGATAGCTTTTTGGAATTACTGGAACTTACTCAAAATATTGAAGCCGACCACATCGGTGAATCGATAATCCTACTTCGAAAAAAACCCTAAGACCTCAAAATATCACCCTTAGAGAGGACAGGATGCTTATTTTCTGAGCCTCCTCTTCGCGTGTACACGTATCTCGGTGTAGGATTGTAAGTTGTTATAAATCAGATGGTTAAGGATGATTTTTCTTTATAAAAAAGATTAAAATAGTCTTAGTAATTATCTACCAACTCAGTGTCTCGAAGAGCAAACAACCTCTTCGATGGCATCCCCAAAATATAGACTACAGTTATGCAATGACACTGCTCATGCGGAAGTTAATGCGATTTCCAGCGATCGCTGGAATGCTCCTCGGCTGTACATTGTTGGAAGGCATCGAAGAAAGGATAGAAACTTTCGATATTCCGGCTGGGCCGGCTGTCGATACCTTGGTGATCGCGTCCGAGCAAGGGCGTATACAACTACTCTATGCGGCAGATATTGTAAGGGGAGTGATGACTCAATCCGTGTCGGGGCAGCAGCCCATTCGTATGGCTTTGGAGCAGATGTTAGAGGGCACCCCACTCGTGGTCGTCCCGGTTAGCGATGGAAAAGCATTCGGCATAGTGAATGACGCAGAGCCGTTAGAAGGTGATACGCCTAGCTCTGATACCCATCCAAACGACAGACCAAACACTGCAACTCAATCAGACATGAATTTTACGAAACAAAAACAACGATCATTCGGTACTTTCCTCAGGGGAATATTCGCGATTGCGCTCACCGGGGCTAATCTTCCGGCGCAAGAAAATACGGAACCCACCGTCTATGAACTTTCGCCCTTTGAGGTGGAAGCGGGAAGCGACATAGGCTACCTCGCAACAGCTACCTTGGCAGGTAGTAGATTGAATACTTCCCTGTTAGATACACCAGCTTCTATATCGGTAATGACGCAAGAGTTTATCTCGGATATCGGCGCTGCGGATATTAATGATGCGATTGAATACGGACTTAGTGCCGGAAATGATATCGGGGGTGGGGGAGCCAATGTAGGTGCTTCCACTGGTAATGGAATTCAGGGTAATGAATTCAATTTTCAAATACGCGGCTATAGGAATGTTGCTGCGACTCGTGATTATTTCACGACGAACCTGGCTGCAGATATGTATAACGTGGAGCGGGTCGAGGTGGCCCGAGGCCCTAACTCCTTGATTTTTGGAATCGGTGGACCTGGAGGGATCGTAAATGTATCGATCAAGTCTGCACTCCTTGATGCTGACTTCACGAGGCTTACCGTTCGTGGTGGCAGTTGGAACGAACAACGTGGAACTATTGACTACAATAAGACGTTTGGCGACGGAAAACACGCGATTCGATTTAACGGGCTTATCCAGGAAAAAGACGGTTGGAAGGATTTCGCCAAGAATGATCAACTTCGAGGGGCGCTAGCTTATACTACTCAGTTGAATGAGAACATCAGGATAAAACTTAAGAGCGATGCAGGTAAGCTTGACCAGAACCGTGTTCGTCCTTGGGGGCCCGTAGATCAGGTTAGCACCTGGCAAGATCAAGGTAGTTTCTTTATTCCTTACGGAACTCCAGAATCTCCGGTGTTATTCGATGATACGAATTACTCTCAGACTCGTGCTGCTTCCGGTGGAAACCCATCTAATGACTTTGCTCCGAATATACCGGCCGGGCAAACGTTCGAACGTCGCACCGCTCACATATCCAATCCGACACTCTATATGGCGGATGGTCCGTTGGCGGGTAAGTTCATTCAAGTGGGGCAACGTAATGAAGGTAAACGGTACTACCGGACCTCGTTTCACAACAACTTACCGGGTTACAATACACCGGCATTTATTGACGATGAAAGCATTTACCCTCGTAGCGGGAACCTCATGGGCCCTGGAGCGCTCAACACAACTGAGTATATTACACTGACAGGTTCTGCTGATTTTAAGATCGGAGATAACTTTAATATCAATCTAACGGCCGCACGCTCGGATATTTACCGCCGCCAGAACGCGGTCACGGGGTTCAGTGGAATTGCCTATAAGCTCGATGTGACGACGACCCTGCCGGTCTTCAATACTGACGGAACTTATGCGGCAACTGGACCCACCGCCGACCAGGGAGCTGGCGCCCTCAATTTCGATCAAGTAATCACCAATCCACATGCCGGAGATCTGATCTTTAGGTATAGCCCTAATTACACAACTCGCGACCAGATTCAGGATGATGTGCGTCTAAGTTTTAACTACAATCTTGATTTGGAGGAGTTTGGGAACCATCGCCTTTTGGGATTTCTTCAAAGCTCAAAAACCGGCGACGAGAACAAGCGTTACGCTGAAACGAATATTCACCCTTTCCGGCCGAATAATTCTCGTTGGTTTAATGGTGCCAATTACACAGGCCGTACAGTGCATATCGATCCGTTTTCCTCAGTCCTCGAGCAGCGTGGTGCACCAGATCCCTGGAAGAACCCAATTCCAGATAGTATCCTTTACGGTGGGGATCCTGGAGATCCGACCTATCATTTTCAAGCAGGTTGGGTTAGAAATAGCTGGCGTAAAAGCGAGACGACTATTGATTCAGCTGCGGTAGCGATTCAAAGTGAATTCTTTGGCGGAAACTTGGTCACTACAATTGGTGGTCGTAGAGACGACGTGAGCATCGTCAATTGGGGGCAAATAAATGATAGTCTGGGAGAGACTATCAGTCTCGCTGATCCGTCTCCAGCTCAGGATGAATCGGGGGACACTTATTCGATTGGTGCTGTTTATCACTTACCGTTTGTGACCGGTGTTAGTGTCTTTGCAAATAAATCTACAAACTTCCAACCGCAGGGAGGGGCTCAATTGTTTGAGGATGAAGCCCTGCTGCCTCAACGGGAAATTGGTGCTCTTGAAGGAACGGGAGAAGACTATGGGTTGAAGTTCAATTTTTTTGATAATCGTCTGTATGCGACCATCGGGCGGTTCGATGTTGCACAATCCAATGCAGCAACTGGATTCGATGGCAATGTGACGGGATATATCAACAGGATCTGGACGACTATTCTGAATGGAGGACCGAATACGGTTGTAACCGATGCAGAGGATCCAAATGGGCACCGAGTCGGAGGTCGCGAAACGCGCGATCAGGCTTCTGAGGGATGGGAGTTTGAGCTTACGGCTAATCCGACTGACAATTGGAGAGTCTCTTTCAATGTAAGCAAGACAGACAACACGGTCGATAATCTCGGAAACAACGTGCTGGCCTATGTCGACAAACACAGGGCAACTTGGGAAAGCAACCGATCTCTGGATTATGATACGGCGGGTTCTCCTGGGTTCTTGGGCGACAATAAGGTGGGTGACTTGATCGATGGACTTGATCGCTTGATCACCTTCATGAAGGCCGACGAAGGGCTCACTGAAACGAATATCAGGCCGTGGAATGCGAATCTGTTTACTGCCTACGAATTTAAGGAAGGAGCACTGGGAGGTTTCACGATTGGTGGTGGAATCAATTACCGAGGAGATCAGATACTTGGCGTGAAGCCTGCGACGCTTGATGATCCGAATAACGAGATTTTCAAAGGAGGCGATTACTTCGTCACGAACGCGATGTTGGCTTACGAATTCGAGTTAGAGAAAATGGATATCCGTCTTCAGTTGAACGTGGATAACCTCCTGGAGAATGATGATCGGCAGATCTTGGCTTCCTATTATAATTCTGCAGTTAATGAGATCGAACCCTATTACTACTACTTGGACCCACGTAGTTACTCGATTAGTGCATCGTTTCGATTTTAAAAATATGTAGTTAGCTTAAAGGGCTGCCTTTTTGGGGCAGCCCTTTGTTTAAATACGATGTGGCGTCGGGCACCTAGTAATGATAGCAATGAGCATGAATCTTTTTTTGAAGACATGTGTGTTTTTCGTGTTCCTTTCAACTGCTTCAACAGTATTTGCGTCGAGTGTAAGACGGATATCAGAAACGCAGCTGAAAGATAGTATTCACGGTTACTGGATCGGTCAATTGGCTGGTAACTATATCGGTTTTCCATTTGAAAATCTCTATGTTGAGGAACCTATTCCGATTCTGGTAAATCGATACTTCGATTATAGAGATCAAGCGCGTTTCGATCTAAATATGAATCTCAATGATCGACGTGCTTTTACGCGTATTATGGCTGATGCGATGGGAGGTGCGTGGAGCGACGACGACACAGATATTGAATTCGTTACCTTGCATGCTTTGGAAATCTACGGGTTGGACCTGACCTATGAAGAGTTGACCCAAGAGTGGATTGCGCATGTGAACCGGTTTATATGGTCCGCCAATCGTAGGGCGAGAGATCTCATGGAAACGGGAATGGTTCCACCAGCAACCGGGAGTCGAGAGCATAATGACTACTGGTATAGAATCACCTCCCAGTTAACCAATGAAATCTGGGGAGTCCTGTATCCTGGAATGGTCGACAAGGCTGCTGAGCGGTCAGAGTGGGGGGCACGGGTAACCACGGAAGACTGGGCCACGCATCCTGATATTGTCTATGGAGTCATGTACAGTGCTGCGTTTTTCGAATCGGACATCAAAGATCTGGTTCAGTTGGGTAGAAACCATTTACCTATTGATAGCCCCTTTAGACGCGGAATTGACGATCTACTGTATTGGCACTCAGAGCACGAAGATTGGAGAGTGACTCGGCAATTGTTGCATGAAAATTACTTTGAAGAAATAGACGGTTTCTTCGTTCCGTATCCGGTAGTTGGATCAATCATCAATGGGTTGAGTGGGATCATGGCTTTGTTGTATGGAAATGGAGACTTTACTCGGACAGTTGCGATCGCGACTTCGGCCGGGTACGATTGCGACAATCAGGCGGCGACCTGTGGAGGTTTGCTAGGTGTAATGAATGGAGCCAGCAGCATCCCTGACTCGTTTACAAAGCTGCTCCCCAGTCGGGGTGAATGGAAAGAGCCATTTAATAACCAATACATTAACTATTCCAGAGACGGTCTACCGAATTACAATAAGATTTCCGATATCGTAGAGCGTTTATTAGCTCTGGTCGATCAGTCAATTTTGGGCAACGGTGGAAGCTGTTTCAGAACTGGTGAAATCGTCTATTATGAAGTACTCGCGGAAGGATTATAGAGACTGATAGTATTTTAGATGTTTCCATTCGTGTTCAGTTTTATCTTACCCTTACTCTCTTCTCAGTTCCTAGTATGCGCATCGTGTGAACTGCGGTTTTTGATCGTTTAAAATATTTCTTATATCATGAATATGTTTTTCTGTTACTAACTCAGTTGCCGCCGGACTTATTCTTTTCGGTTTTTGGGCGTTCCTTGTGACTGGCCCAAAGGCTTGCCGATACTGTCATTCTGTGCGGGATTCAGGGTGATTGTTCTTCTTTCGTTTGAATACTCCTGACTCTAATCATACCTTCAATGTTGAATACCCTCAACCGACGTAAGTTCATTTCTCTTTTAACCGGCGCTCTGGCTTCGAGCTTCGTAACCGCATGCGCTCAGGGTCGAAAACCCAGGATACTGCTTTGTTCCTCCTGGCAAACGGTCAACATCGGAGATATCGCCCACACGCCCGGTTTCTTGACTTTAATGGAACGGTATCTGCCGGAGGTGGAAATCACGCTTTGGCCCCCGGATATAGGACAGGGGGTTGAGCAAAAACTGGTCGATCGATTTCCTGATCTGAAAATAGTATCCACTGAATCGGAACGCATGGCGGCGTTTAAAGAATGCGACTTTTTCGTCCATGGGTCCTCAGCGAGTGTGAGTGCGATGTCACAAATCACCCAGTGGGTCAGCGAAACGTCGAAGGGTTTTGGTATTTATGGTATCACCTTCGATGACCATCAGTCGTGGAAGCTGCTACCCGACACCCCGGAACAACTGGCCGCCAAGGTTGCGGTGCTTAACCAGGCAGCCTTTGTATTCTTTCGGGATTCGGAATCAATGGGATTGGCAAAACAACTAGGCTGTAAAACCGAGGTTACGGGCTTTGCACCTGATGCAGCTTTTGCCTGTGATGTTCGTGATGATGCAGTTGCGGATGCTTTCCTGAAGACGAATGATCTCCATCCTGGAGAATTTCTATGCTGTATAGCGAAACTACGCTACGCGCCTTACTGGCTGATGAAAGAAGGATACCCCTTCGATGCGGGGAAGCAGGCATTAAATGAGCAGTTCAAAGAACAGGATAATGCTCCCTTGTTGGAGGCTGTGCAAAGAGTTGTCAGGGAAACGGATTTGAAAGTACTTCTATGCCCGGAAGACATGTCTGAGATGGCGGTGAATAAGGAAATGATCTATGATCGGCTCGGTGCTCGTGAGAAAGAGAGAGTCGTCTGGAAATCGGACTATTGGTTGGTCGGAGAAGCCATCAGCACTTATCGTAGAAGTGCAGGACTGTTTAGTCTTCAAATGCATTCACCGATCCTGTGTATCGGGCACGGGATTCCTGCAATCTTATGCGGATTGGAACAGCAAACATCCAAGCGTATGATGTGGAATGATATTGGTCTCGACCAATGGCATTTGGATTTTGACAAAGTTGAAGGGCGTCAGCAGTTGCCTGATACGGTCATCCAAATGGCTCTGGATCCTGAAGGCTCGTTTCGAAAGGCAGCCGAAGCAAAGCGGGTGGTGGAAAAGTATCAGAAATCGACCATGGCTCACCTTGGATCTTTGCTGTGATAGGATTGTGAGTGCTTAGAGGAAGGGGCCGGCATTCTTTGTTTTTAGAAGGCGCCGGACTTGGCGATTATTGCATACACCTTATTTCAAAGAGATAAACGGTTCTGCCGTTCCGTATCCGATGGTTGGATGGTTAAACAATGGTTTGCGTGGGGTCATGGCCTTGTTGTATGGAGATGGGGACTTTATTCGGACAGTGGCGATTGCGACCTCGGCCGGGTATGATTGCGACAATCAGACGGCTACCTGTGGAGGTTTGCTAGGTGTAATGAATGGCAGCAGCAGCATCCCTGACTCGTTTACAAAGCTGCTCTCTAGTCGAGGTGAATGGAAAGAGCCATTTAATAACCAATACATTAACTATTCCAGAGACGGTCTACCGAATTACAATAAGATTTCTGATATCGTAGATCGTTTATTAGTTTTGGTCGATCAGTCGATTTTGGACAATGGTGGAAGCCTTGTCAGAACCGGTGAAAACGCCTATCATGAAGTACTCGCGGAAGGATTTTAGAGACTGATAGTATTTTAGGTTTTTTGTTACGCTACGCACCAGGATGGTAATTCTGATTCACAATTAAATTTTGTTTTATTTTTGGGGGAAACCCATACTTGAGACGTCTTAAGTTAAAAGGGCTAGAACCCCCTCGTTGTTGGCGATTTAAATAACCCTCGGTTCTTAGAATTTTTTAGAATGTAGTAGTTCTAGTGTAGTAGTTAGTTACCCAAAAAAGGCTGCTTGGAAGGGCAGTCTTTTTTGGTGCCCGGATTATTCACTGGTGTCTTTGGTGATTCCAATCGTCTTCAGATTTATCTTACCCTTACTCTCTTTCCGGCTCTTAGTATAAGCATCGCGTGAGCTACGGTTTTTTGATCATTTAAAACACCTCTGATACCATGACTATGTTTTTACGTTACTACCTCAAATGCCATCGGGTAAGGGGCCTTATTTTGTTTTCCGGCCTTTGGGCGTTCTTTGTGAATCCCGGAACCGTTGTGGCAGACTCCGAAATCAAATTGCTTACTATCGGTAATAGCTTTGCCGACAATGCGACCCGCTATCTGGAGGAATTAGCCACTTCAAATGGTGTTTTAATCCAGGTGTCCAAGGCAAACTTGGGAGGTTCGTCAATGGAGCGCCACGCGAGGCATCTGGCTGCTTTTTTGAAAGATCCGAATGATCCGGAAGGCAGACCTTATCGAAATAGGAATCAACCAGATGAACCCCCTTTCAGTCTGATTGAGGCCCTGGAGGCGGATGATTGGGATTTTGTATCCATACAACAGCTCAGTGCAGATAGTTACAAACCGGATACCTATGAGCCGTATGCATCCCAGTTGATTGGAGCGATAAGGGACCATGCACCTCAAGCAGAAATACTTGTCCATCAGACATGGGCGTACCGTCATGATCATCCGTTTTTCAAAGATGGTTCGCTGTCTCAGCAATCGATGTATGAACGATTAAGCGGCGCCTACGATGGGCTGGCCCAGCGCTATGGACTCAAAGTGATTCCGGTTGGCGATGCGTTTCAGATTGGCCGGGCGATGCCTCGCTTCTACCAGGTGATACCGGATCCCGAGTTTGATTACGAAGTTCCCGAGCCGTCCAAGCTCCCGAATCAGAAAGGCAGCTTGGTTGTCGGTTGGTATTGGGGAACGCATAGGGAGACGGGTGAACCCGAGTTCAGGCAGGACGCGAAACACGCGAATGTCATGGGATGCTACCTGGGAGCGTGTGTGTTTTATGAGCGATTGACTGGACTGGATGCAAGGGCGTTGAGCTGGCGACCCGAAGGGCTGGAAGAGCGGGAGGCTCAGGATTTGCGAGAAGCAGCCCGCAAGGCGGTCGCGACCCGGGTAGCTGATGAGGGTTTTGTATCGATCTTCAACGGCGAGAATTTTGCAGGGTGGGATTATGATCCCAGATACTGGCGTGTGGAAGATGGGGTCATGGTTGGGGAGGTTACTCGTGAACTGATACTTCAGCGCAATAGCTTTATGATTTGGCGGGGAGGTAAGCCGGCAGATTTTGAATTGAAGGTGGAGTATCGTGTATCTCGCCAGGGAAACAGCGGTTTGAGTTACCGCAATGTGCAACTTGAAGATGCGCCGTGGTCGTTATCCGGTTATCAGGCCGATATTGATGGCCGGGATCATGATCCCCGTTTACCACGCCAGCGTTATGTGGGACAGGCCTGGGAGGAACGCGGACGCAGGTTCCTGGCCCGTCGGGGTCAAATCGTTCAAATCGACGAAACGGGAACACCTGTGATCATCGGGTCGTTGGGAGACAGCGATCACTTGGAGTCTTTCGTGAAAGACGAAGGTTGGAACGAATACCACGTCATTGCTGATGGCAACACACTCACTCACATCATCAATGGTCAGGTCATGAGTATGGTATTCGACAACGATCCCGTGAATCGGCGAATGGAAGGGCTTATTGGGGTGCAGGTTCACACGGGCCCGCCTCAAAAAATTGAATACCGTAACTTCAGACTGAAAGAATTGTAGAACCATGCTCCATTGAGATTCTCTAACCAGTACAAACCCCGTTTCATTATGAATACTATTGACCGAAGTTTAATACCGTTCTCAGGCTGTTTAATTATCTCGTTTATGGCGGGTCTACTTGTGGCCACCGAGGCTTCAGCCCGATTACAGGTGACTGAAAACGGCCGGTATTTGGAATATGAGGACGGCTCTCCGTTTTTTTATTTGGGAGATACCGCGTGGGAATTGTTTCACCGATTAGATAGGGAAGAGGCGGACCTTTACCTCACGAATCGGGCAGAAAAAGGCTTTACGGTGATTCAGGCGGTCGCGCTGTCTGAGCTCGATGGACTGAACGAGCCGAATGCTTACGGGCATAAGCCGCTGATCGAAAACGATCCGACCCGTCCGGATGTTAGAGAAGGTCCCGACAACGATTACTGGGATCACGTCGACTATATCCTACGCAAGGCAGAGTCGTTAGGACTCACGGTTGGTCTGTTGCCTTGTTGGGGAGACAAATGGCAGTCTACGCGAGGGGGCACCGGGCCGGTGGTATTCGATAGCGACAACGCGCGGGTGTTTGGTAAGTGGCTAGGGGAGCGCTACAAAGAAAGCGCCATTATCTGGATTCTCGGTGGAGACCGGAATGTTTATTCAAAGGAGGATCGGGCGATCATTGAGTCCATGGCTCGGGGGTTGCGTGATGGAGACAAGGGGCGGCATCTCATGACCTTCCATCCGCGAGGACCGGGGATGTCGTCGGAATACTTTCATGAGGCAAACTGGTTGGACTTCAATATGGTGCAATCGTCTCATGCTGCACAGGATCATGACAATGGGCTCTACATCGAAAATGATTATGCGCTCAAGCCAACGAAACCGACCTTGGACGGCGAACCTCGCTACGAAGGGATTCGGGTCGGCTTCTACCTGAGTAATGTCGCCAAGAACGTTTATTTCGATGATTACGATGTCCGGCAGGCTGCTTGGTGGGCGGTGATGGCAGGCGCCTGTGGTCATACCTATGGGAACGGTAATATCTGGCAAATGTATGATGAAGGTCGGCAACCGGTTCTGGACGCGAATATACCGTGGCACCAGGCGATCGATCATCCGGGAGCTTTCCAGATGGGGCATCTTCGGCGGTTTATGGAGGGGCTGGATTTCAGAAAGCTGGTGCCAGATAACCGTTTCATTCAAGGCGGACCCACCTACTTTGGCTCCAAAATTCGTGGTATGCTCTCGGATGACCGATCCTTCGGGGTCATCTATTCACCAAGAGGGGAACCCTTCATGATAGATTTATCGACTTTCCAAACCAAGGGCACCGTCCAATTACGGGAGAGCTGGTATGATCCACGGTACGGTGTTAGTTATCATCTGCACCGCTCTGATCCGGTGGGCATTCAAACTTATACGCCGCCCACTTCAGGGCGAGGTCAGGATTGGGTTTTGCTCCTGAAAGTGGAGTCGGAGTAGTGGGCTTTAGAGCTCCTTGACCTTGATATTGCGGAATTGCACCTTGCCTTGTTTTCCTGCGTGAATCTGCAGGCTAAAAAATCCTTGTTTATACTCGGAAGTTTTCCAATGAGCAGCCGGAACTCCGTTGAGCCAGGTCTTGATGGTATCACCTTGGGCACTGATGGTGATGCGATTCCAGTCATCCTTCTTCATTGCGTTGCGGACCTCTTCATGGGCCTCCAGCCACAACGGGTAGATCCAGCCCCCGGCGCTTTGTCCGTAGATACCGCCCGACCAGTAACGCTCTTTTGAAAAGGCTTCCATCTCGGCCTGGGGACCGAAAACGGTTTCTTTGCCTTTTTCGGATTTTGACTGCGCGCGAAACATGACGCCGGTGTTACCATCTTCCAGCCACTTCATTTCAGTTGTGAAAATAAAGTCTGTATAGTCGTCTTTCTTGGTGGAAAGATAAGTACTTGGAGAACCCTCTACCGTGGTCCCAACAATTCTTTTACCCTTGGCTTCGAAGGTGCAGGTTCCGCCACGGGGTATCCAGTTGTTCAGATTTTCGCCATTATAGAGGCTGGTGAAACCTTTCTTCAGATCTGGCTCGGGATCCGTATTGATCAACATGTCAACCGGGGCCGGGAGGTTTTCCTGCTTCTTGTAAGTCTCGATCCATTGTGTCTGAGATTCAGCGATCTTGTTGGCGTAGCTTCCCACGCCAGTCAGCAACAGGGATAAGATCAGAAATAGGGTTTTTTGCATATCGGCTGGTTTGTGCATGGTTTAAAGGAATACGGTGTGTACGTAAGTTGGGACGGTGTAACTAAAATGCCAATGCTAAATGATATGTCGCTCGTAAGCAGCTCGATTAAGTCATGCTTGTCCTGGTGAAACGTTGGCTGCATAAGGTTTCGCTTTATGTATCACTATCCCATAGAAATCCTCAGACTATTAATCGCTCCCGAACACAAGGTATTCGGTAAGGGGGAGGAGGATCTGAGTGGCGGGGACCTTCAATCAAAACCGAGGATAAACCTGATTGCTGATTCTGGTATTGAGGGGGATCGTTTTTGTCGTCTGCGGCCTGACTACAATGGGCATGTTACATTCTTTAGTCAGGAAGTTTGGGATGAGGTGTCGAAAGAACTCGAGTTGCCGAGTATGGTCGGTCCAGAGCTGACACGTCGGAACATCATTCTATCGGGCGTGGACCTCAAGGCACTCTATGGGGCTTCGTTTGTTATTCAGGATATCCAGTTTTCAGGTACGGTTCATTGTGCTCCCTGTCCGGCGATGAACCGAGCGATCGGCCCCGGTGCGACGGTTGCCCTGCGGAGCCGAGGCGGTTTGAGAGCGCAGGTGAAGACAGGCGGTGTTTTGAGTCTTGGTACCAATGAATTGATCACCCATGTTATTTTGGATCCGAAAAACGCAGCTACCCAGATACCACAACCGAAGCTCCCTTAGTTATGACCTAAGGTTTCTGGACGCTTTTAGTTTTGGTAGTCTGGAGGGTGTTAGGCGTCTAGTTAATGCACTTCCCATTTTTCACCCATGCGTATGAGACGTTTCCTAGTTTTTCTGTCCATTTTATCCTTGCTGGCGGGGGCGCATGCCCAGCGTGAGCGTCCTGATGGACGAAAGCCGGAAGACCCGGATACCTGGGTGTGGAATATTTCTGATCCAATGGAGCATGTAACGCATGGGGTCGTTTACAGCGAAGCGATGCAGCGTGATGTTGGATACAATATTTATCTACCACCCAGCTATCGCCAAACTCCTCAGCGGGACTATTCCGTCGTCTATTTTCTTCATGGAGCAGGGGGTGATGAAAAGGTCTCGGCTTATATGACTGAGATCATTTTACCCGAAATTGAGGCAGGCACGATCGAGGATGCCATATTCGTATTTGTGAATGGAGGTCACTGGAGCATTTACCGTGATTCAGAGACGAGCTACGTGAAATCGGAAACCCACATCATGGAGGAATTGATACCGGCGATCGACAAACGTTTCCGCACGATTAATGACCGATCTGGGAGGGCTATCTTCGGCTTCTCGATGGGAGGCGGGGGCGCAGTGCGATTGGGACTGAAATATCCAGAGCTTTTCTGTGCGGTGGGTTCATTTTCAGGAGCACTGGATTGGGCTCGAGATAGCGCAGGTGAATCGATGAGCGCTCAGGAGGTTTATCCGGAAGATAATATCTATTATTGGGCGACAGAGCATCAGAATGCTTTGAAAGAGAAAATGGGTATCTACCTAACGGTGGGTGGAAGCGAATGGCTTTACGACGATCATCCCCCGTTTATCGCTCATCTTAAAGAGTTGGGAATTACCGTGAACTATTCTGTTCAAGGTGACTTGGGGCACAATTTGGGAACTTCCAAGAAGCTCTTTGGTTCACAGATGATACGCTTCCTCGGAGATCATTATGAAAAACCGATCCTATCTGACAGTTCAGTGGATTCGTCTCCAGTGAAACTTCGACCGGTTATTAAGGGTGATTGGTGGCGGGTAGCTTCGAACCCTGATCTGGGTGAGTGGACGAGTGATGGTCAGGAACCCGTCGACTTCGGTATCTGGCAAGCGGCGGATGGGTCCTGGCAGTTATGGTCTTGTATTCGGAAAACGAAATATCCAGGACGTACACGGGTGTTTCATCGTTGGGAGGGCGAGCAGCTTACCGACTCAAACTGGGAGCCGAAGGGAATCACTTTCAAGGGTGACGGCACGATCGGGGAAACTGTCGGTGGCATGCAGGCACCGTATGTGATAAAAGTCGATGAAGAGTATCGCATGTACTACGGTGATTATCGCCATATCTGTCTCGCTATCAGCAAAGATGGAAAGACCTTCGAAAAACAACTACTGGCTCACGAAATGTCGGGTCTCTTTGGCGAGGGTCCTACAGCGATGGCCCGTGACCCGATGTTGTTAAAGATGGGTGATACTTGGTATTGTTATTATTCCGCGCATCCGCAAGGACAGCATGGTATATGGGTGAGGACCAGCAACGACCTCGTGAACTTCGAGAATCCCAGGTTGGTGATGACGGGTGGCCAGACTGGTGAGGAGTGGTGGAATTTCGAATGTCCGCATGTGGTATATCACGAGGGGTATTACTATCTCTTTCACACTCAGAACTATGGTGTCGGTAAACAGCAAACGTCTGTGTTCCGGTCTGAGGAACCGACTTACTTTGGTATCAATGACGATAGCAACTTTGTCTGCCATCTGCCGGTTGCCGCTCCAGAGATCATCTTCCATGATGGGAACATGTATTTGGCCGCGCTGAGTGAACACCTCGATGGTATCAGAATTGCAAAACTAGATTGGGAAATCGAAACTCAGTAGACTTCCTCTAACATGCCGTAATTGGGTTTGAATTATGAATACACGACGCAGTTTTATCAAGCAATCAGCCATTTTGGGTGCGGGTCTTTTGACTATACCGATTATTGGCTGTAGCCCAGGTGGGGACAGGCAGGCTCCCCGTTTTAAAGTGTCTCTGGCGGAGTGGTCGCTTCGCGATCGGATACGGAGTGGAAAGATGACCCACCTCGATTTCCCGCAAGTGGCCCAATCTGAATTTGGGATTGAGGCTGTAGAGTATGTGTCCGGCTTTTTCGATGACAAGGTGGAGGATATGAAGTATCTGAAAGAGCTTAAACAAAGAGCAAACGATTTGGGTGTAACAAACGTACTCATCATGGTGGACATGTGGGGCGACCATGGGACACTTGCCAGCGCGAATGCCAGCGCGAGAAAGGTCGCTGCGGAAAATCATCGTAAGTGGATTGATGCTGCCAAATACTTGGGATGTCATGCGATTCGTGTGAATGCTCACGGCTATGAAGATGCCAGTTATGAGGATGCCAGGGGCTATTTTGTGGATGGATTGTCGCAGCTCGTTGGGTACGGAGAAGATGGCGGGATTAGCGTCGTAGTAGAAAATCACGGCGGCTATTCCTCAAATGCGCAGTGGTTGGTAGAAGTAATACAGGGTGTGGGGAGTGACTATTGCGGTACCTTACCAGACTTTGGGAATTTTCGCATCTATGGTGAAAAAGGTATTCTCTACGATGCTCTGCAAGGGATGAGGGAGTTGATACCTTATGCAAAAGGCGTCAGTGCCAAGGCGAATAACTTCGATGCCAATGGCAACGAAACTACGATGGATTTTCCAGCTATGCTGAGGGTCGTCGAAGAGTCAGATTTCGAAGGCTATGTGGGAATTGAGTGGGGTGGGGGTCGCGAACCCACAATGACGGCAGAAGACGGCATTCGGGCAACTCAAGCTGCACTCAATAAGTATTTGCTGGGCTAGTGTAGCTTAATGCTCGTGGGAGTGATTCATATAATGCTCTCCCAAGAGATCTTTACCAAAATCTCCATCAAAGTCGCGCCATACGGTGTGTGCATGGTTGGCGTTGTTTTGTACATTGTCGTATTCGATCAAAAATGATGGGCCTTGAACGCGGTAATAATGGGCGTCGCCCCGTTCGGAGCCACCTGCCCAGCCAAAGCGAATTTTGTTGAAGCCAGCTTCTTCAATTTTAGTCATGCGCTTTTGGGCAAGCTCCTTAGGCATGGTATGGGCGTAGGCTTCAATGAGCTCCCGTAAGAGAGCTTTCTGTTTGTCACTCATTTTGGAGGCTTGAAGTCCAACCGCTTTCAAGGGGCTCACTTCGGTAGCGCGGTTGGTTACAATTTCTGGAAAGGGCACCTCCTGAAAAATGACTTGTTTAAGCTGTTTGGCATCCATGGATTTCAACAGCTTGCGGCCAAGATCTTCCTCGTTTCCGAGAGCCCTCAAGCCCTTGCGGTCTCCTTCCGGGACTTCAGCAGGGTTGGATCCTAGGAAGCGTGGAGCTGTGGCGATAATATCACCGTCTACGACCGTGATATTGAGGGAGATGTGGTGGCCTTCGAAGCGCCAGCCCCAGTTTTTGTCGGTAGAAGGCGTCCCGAAGATGGCAACGGAGTAATATTCGGGGACGCGCATGTCACTCCCGGTCAGCTCCAACAATACACGTTCCAAGTCTATGATGTTTGAAAGTTTTTTGTAACCGCCCTCGCTTAAACTGGAGGCGAGGAGGGCGTAGGCCAGTTTCTTTTGCCTGTCGTTCAGGTCGGTTAGCTTAACCCCTTTGCGACCAATCATTGTTTGGGGTAGAAATTCCCAACTAACGCGATTCGGATTATCGAAAGTGAATAGAGCTTTTTTAGAAAGCTCGGGAGTAAGCGAATCCAGAAACGTATTGGCAGCATCTGCGATACGCTCGTGAGCTTGGTGGTGGGCTGCCTGACTGTTGCTGAGACAAAAGAGCGCGAGGATAGCGACTACAGTGAGCAATTGTTGATGATGGAAGCGCATGGGTGTTATGGGGAATGTATGAATGGGTTGGGCCTGGATATCGAGACGACGATGAGTAAATCGAAGTCGATGTTAAGAAAAAAGGTAACGGTTCGGATTCAGGGTTGTTGTGAGTTAGGTATAGAGTGTATTGATGGTAGACAATGAATATTCCTAAGACTTTTCAGGTAGTTTTGGTTCTGATCCCGATTCTCCTAATCTTTTCGGGGTGCTCCCGTAAGCAGTGGTATAAGGGAAACACACATTCGCACACCGTGCTTTGTGGCCACGCGGATTCGACGCCAGAAGCAGTGACTCAGTGGTATCATGATCGAGGTTATAACTTTCTTTGCCTGTCGGAACACAATATATTTGTCGACCCTGCAGATGTTCCGATGCCTGCTGACAAGCGTGAGGATTTCATACTGATACCTGCAGAGGAGATCACCGGTGGTGCGCATGCTCATACGACCGCATTGAACATCGAAGGACTGGTGGACCCGAAATACGAGCATCCGGAAGGGGCTAGCAAGACAGCAGTGATACAAGGCCATGTCGATGGAACCCGGGAACGAGACGGTCATGCCATTCTGAATCACCCGAATTTCCATTATATGAATACGGTGGACGATATACGGCCGGTCGAGGGGTTACATATGTTTGAGCTCTATAACGGGCACCCGAAGGTGAATAACTTCGGAAATGAAGAGCACATATCGGTTGAAGCAATGTGGGACGAACTCCTCACCGACGGGATGTTGATTTATGGAGTCTCTTCGGATGATGCCCATGATTTCAAGAAACTGGCTCCTGATGAATCTAATCCGGGGAGAGGGTGGGTCATGGTCAGATCCGACGAGCTGAGCCCGGATGCTATTACCGAGGCGATGTATCACGGTGATTTTTACGCGACGAATGGGGTGATGCTCAGTGTCGTCGATTCGACGAGGCAAAAGATCGAGATTGAGGTCGACGAGTCTGCTACGGCAACGGAGCTGCAAAGCACCTTTGTTATTGGTCAATCAATGGACCGAGGTGAATTGGGATATCGGATACAGTTTATCGGAGAGGGCGGCAACGTGCTGGAAGACGTGAAAGGTACTCAAGCGAGTTTCTCGGTGACTGATACATCTAGCTATGTGCGTGCGAAAGTGACCTACACGCGGAATCAAGGAAATGGCTTTGAAAATTTCTACGCATGGACGCAACCCGTATTCACTGATGGAAGACAGCACTTCACCCATGATTAAACTCCTTCACTTATGCTCATTTCTTACGTGGGTGTTGTTGCCAGTTTACTCTGCATCTGCGCAGGGCGTCAGGGAGGAAGAACGGCCGAACATTATTCTCGTCATGGCGGATGATCAGGGCTGGGGCGATATGGGGTATTATGGTCATCCGTATGTTAAGACACCGAATTTTGATGCCATGTCCCGGAATTCACTTCGCTTCGATCATTTTTACTCGGCTGCACCGGTATGTTCTCCGACCCGGGCAAGCGTTCTCACCGGTCGCAATCCCAATCGGGTAAACGTGCTCAATCATGGGCTGTCCATGCGACCTCAGGAAACAACGATTGCCGAGGCTCTAAAAACGGTGGGTTATGCAACGGGGCATTTTGGCAAATGGCATGTCGGATCTTGTCAACCGACGAGTCCGGTGAACCCAACGAATAGCGGATTCGATGTCTGGCTCTCGACACCGAATTTTTATGATCTGAATCCGGTGATGAGTCGGAATGGAGTGGCTGAGCAGATGGAGGGGGAGAGCTCCATGATCGCGGTGGATGCTGCTCTTGACTTTATTCGTGATCAGGTGGAACTAGAACAACCATTCTTAAGTATCATCTGGTTTGGGTCCCCCCATAGTCCCTTCGATGCCTTGGAGGGAGACAAGCAGCTCTATGAAGGGAAACCCATGGCTGAATACTACCGTGAAATTACAGCTATGGATCGGGCGTTTGGTAAATTGCGCAATGAACTCCGAACGCTGGGGATCGCGGATAATACTTTGCTCTGGTACACCAGTGACAATGGAGGACTCAACGAGCAGACATCCGGTGGTCGCGAAAAGAAAGGGTCCATTTATGAAGGAGGATTACGTGTACCCGCGATGATTGAGTGGCCTGCAAGTATTCCCCAAGGAAGAATCACCGACGTGGTTAGTTTTAGTTCCGACATCTACCCCACCTTGGTTGAGCTTACTGGAGCGAAGGTCGAGAACCAGTATCCACTCGATGGAATCAGCCTAGTTGATGTGTTGGATGGAAAGATGGAATCCCGGAAGTCGGGAATCGGTTTTTGGCGTTACCCTTATCCAGGGCGACTGACCTACGCAGATCGTATGATGATTGCGTTGATGGAGGCGCAGGAAGCTGGGCACGAATACGATCCAGAAGGTCGTCTGGATCTGGATGCTGGAGATATTAAACAGCAATTTCCCGAGGACGAGTTCCCAGGTCACGCCGCTTGGCTCGAGTATCCCTGGAAGCTACACCGAATTATCGAGGAAGATCAGGAACGTTTCGAACTCTACGAGCTTCAAGCCGATCCCGAAGAAGCTCAGGACGTGTCTTCGACTCAGGTAGAGCGGGTGAAGCGCATGGAGGCTTCGTTAGCGAAGTGGCAGACCTCTGTTATGAGAAGTCTAAACGGGAAAGATTACTGATTCCGGACAAGCTCTTGGACTGATATGCTACTTCTGTTTCTGCGCTGCTCGCTTCTTGGCCACGGCGCGTTTGGCCAATTCGTCAACGATGACGCCGCCGAGTATCACGGCACCGATAACGGCGAATTCGGCCCTTTGAAATCCCAGGAAAGCCATGTTCATCATGTTTCTCAAAACGCGTAGGAGTGCCGTTCCGATGATGACACCCAGAATCGTCCCGGAGCCCCCGCGCAAGCTACAGCCACCGAGTACGGCGGCCGCAATCGCGTAGAGCTCATAAAAGTTTCCGAAGTCGACGGGTTGGGCTAAATTCAAATCCAAGACAAACAGCAGTCCTGCCAGTCCCGCGAGGCCCGAGCAAATGACATAGGCCAGGGTGATCATACGGTCGGTGTTGATTCCACTGAACTTGGCAGCTTCCTCGTTGTTTCCCAAAGCGAGTAGATAGCGGCCGTAAATGGTGCGGTTGAGAAAAATCCCAACGGCGACTGCGATCACGATCAAGATGATGGCTGGGAAGGGAATTCCGAATCCCGGAAATAGCGGAATCTCTCCGGTGGCGATCCAGCGAAGCCCTTTGAGTTCATTTCCGAATCCGGCGGTCTGGTCTCCGGTAAACCCTCGCGTGACTCCTCGATATATAAGCAGTCCGCATAAGGTTACAATGAACGGTTGGAGCCGAAGCTTGGTAATGAGCAAGCCATGGCTGAGGCCAATCAGCATAGGTAGGACGATCGCCATGATGAGGACGATCCAAGGGGCCCAACCTTGGTCCGTGATGAGCCAGGGGACACCGACACCCACGAGGCATACGACCGATCCGAGTGACAGGTCGATTCCTCCGGTGATGATGACCAGTGCCACGCCGATTCCGAGGATTCCGAACAACGAAGTACGGCGAATCAGGTTTTCTTGATTATAGGCTCCTACGAAATTGGGATTGATGATGGCGGTTACGATATACACCACCATGAGCAGAACGAAGATACCGAGGATGCGCTTCGCTCCTTCGCTCTGCGAACCGATGAACTTTGAGATAAATTGTTTCATGATTTAAAAGAGTTTGGCGACTTAGGCGGCTTCTGTGTTTCCGGTTGCGAGTTGCATAATGGCTTCCTCACTTAGCTGGTCTCGTGGAAGTTCACCGGTGATACGTCCCTCGTGCATGACGAGTGTTCGGTCGGACATCCCCATCACTTCTTCCAGCTCACTGGATACGAAAAGAATCGCGACACCGCGTTTTGCGAGGTCTTCCATGAGTCCGTAGATCTCCTGTTTCGCGCCTACGTCGATTCCGCGTGTGGGTTCATCAAGGAGGAGAACTTTGGGTTCCATCGCCAGCCACTTTCCAATGACGACCTTTTGCTGATTACCGCCTGACAAATACCGAATCACCTGTCGGTCGTTAGGTGTTTTTACGCGCATCTGTTTGATCATGAGCGCGGTGATTTCCGCCTCGCGCGCTTCGTTCATAAAAATACCATTGGGGCTTTCCCGCTTCAGGCTGGCTAGTCCCATGTTCTCCCGAACGGTCATGTCCAAAATCAAACCTTGCTGTTTTCGATCTTCCGGAACGAGGGCTATGCCGGCGTTGATCGCTTCCTGAGGAGATTGAGCGTCAATGCTGGTGCCTGCTATCCAGACCTTTCCTCCGAGGTTTGGCGTGACTCCGAAGAGGGTCGCCAGTAATTCGGTGCGACCTGCCCCCACTAACCCAGCCATGCCAACGATCTCTCCTGCGTGCAGCTTAAAGCTTAGTTCGTGAGTGGGATGTGCCGGTGTACGGAGGTTTTTAACTTCCAATGCAACTTCGCCAGGTTTGTGAATGGTTCTGGCATAGAATTGAGAAATGTCACGACCGACCATGAGTTTCACCATCTTGTCGTGGTTGATATCCGCCTTGGGTAGGTCGCCTGCATTTTCGCCGTCGCGCAAGACGCTGACTCGATCGGCAAGTTCCTTGGCTTCTCCCAGTCGGTGAGAAATATAAATGACACTTACCCCTCGTTTGCGCAAATCCTTGATCACGGTGAAAAGGGTCTCGGCTTCTTTTTGCGATAAACTGGAAGTCGGTTCGTCCATGATTAGAACCCGCGCATCTACGGATAATGCCTTGGCGATCTCAACGAGTTGTTGACGCCCGATCGTTAGATCGCCGACCACCGTGTTCGGATCGACCTCCAAGCCCACCATTTCGAGGTAACCTTTCGATTCGCGGTAGATGGTGTCCTCATCGATCATACCGTATTTCGTAGGTTCCCGACCGAGGAATATATTGGCTCCAACGCTCAGGTTCGTCGCCATATTAAGCTCTTGGTGGATCAGTGCGATTCCATAGTCCAGTGCATCCTGAACGCCGCCAATCTCAATGACCTCGCCATCCATAAGGATCTGCCCCTCATCCGCCGGTTGCACGCCAGCCAGAATCTTCATCAGCGTGCTCTTGCCAGCTCCGTTTTCTCCCAAGAGGGCCAGCACTTCGCCGCCCACTAGATGTAAGTTGACACCGTTGAGAGCCCGAACACCCGGGAAACTCTTACCGATGCCTCGAACTTCCAGGAGTGTCTTTGGGGAGTCTGAACTCACTTACTTGCCAAGCTTCTTTTTGAGGTCTGCCCAAAACTCCTCGACATTGTCTTTCTTGATTTGCCGGGCGCTGATATTGATAAAACCGTCTGCGTCAGCTCCGGTTTCGGTTCCATTATGTAAGGCGTTTAATACCTCAATCGATTTATAACCATACATGTAAGGGTTTTGCACGACGGTTCCCTGTACGTCTCCATCTATAATTCCCTGGAGGGTCCTTTCAGCTTCGTCGAAGCCGATCACTTTAACCTCCTTGAGCTTACCAGCTTGTTCCAATGCCTCCAGGATTAGAGGAGGATTGTAAGCAAAAAGGCCAACCATAGCTCCGATATCAGGATTGCGAGCGAGGGTGTCTTCGGCATTGGCTTTGGCTTTTGCCCGATCGAATTGATCGGTTAGCGTTCCCAAAATCGTATACTTTTCGCCTTTGATAACCGCTCCCGGAGGATCAAAACGGGTATTGTCGTGAGAACGATCCATCAACTCATCAATCACTCCCTGGCGTCTGCGGCGGGCGTTGTCTTGCTCCATTCGTCCGACAAGAATCATCACCGTGCCACCCTCTGGTAACGCTTCTTTCACGAGTGCACCGCATTCTCTGCCGGCATCGTAGTTATCCATTCCGATGTAAACGCGACGGCTAGAGTCGGGGGCATCTGAGTCCTGGGTGATCAAAATGGTTTGTTCTGCAACCTGATTGAGGAAGTCAGTTTGATTGGCCGCATCGATAGGGCTGACTGCGATACCCGTCGTACCGCGGGTCATTAGGTCCTCGAGCATGCTCTTTTGCTCTACGGCGCCTGCGGCTGGCATAAGAACGTCCGCTTTCACCTGCAGGTCTGCCGCTGCGGCTTTAACACCACTCTCGGCGAGTGTCCAAAATGGATCGACGCCATTCGTTACGAAGGCGTAACTGGCTTTTCCGCCATCTGCTGAGTTGTTTCCGCCGCCGCAACCGGTAAGTATGAGGACGGACGTGAGTAGAAGAATGAGTCTGAACATAAGTTTGGGATCTTTATTGGTAATGATCTGAAAGATACAAAGCAACGAACCTCGACTAATCAAGACAAGGAATCGGTGCGGGAGGAATACATTAACTTTACCGTATTGAATCGGAGGGTGGTGGGGCAGTCTCAGTAAGGCTTAAAGCATGGAGTCTTTTTTACCCTATCTGAGAATGGGACTCACCGGTTTCCCATTCGTGGTGAGGATATGGACCTCGTGGGCTTTAATCGTTGGATGAAAAAATTCCCAAACCACTTCTTTGTCAGGGGTGATCTCGAAGATCTTGACCTTATCAGCATCCTTCTGGCCGTAGCTGCAGATGATGGTGTTTCCGTTCGGGAGTCGTTGCCCTCCGCAAGGATCACTGAAGCGGTCGTCGACATCTTCGTTGTCGACCAACCAGGCGATGCTGCCATCCGGAGCGAATTCCACGGTCTTGTTGCCATGGGTCAGGTTGACCAAGGTGTTTCCAGAAGGAAGAAGAATTGCTGTAAAAGGCCAGTTCTCTGCTTCACGACCACCGAGCTCCGGCAAGTCCGTGGCGAAGACGTTCACCACTTCTCCCGATGGCGTATATTCCTTCACTTTGAAGGCGAGTAAATGGGGGACGAGGTAATTGCCGTTGGGCAGTTTTCGGGCCATGCGTGTCTGCATATGGGCATTATCCGTTTCTGGCTGAAGTGGGACTTCGACTTCGATTTCGCCGGCTCCGTTGACTTCAAGCAAGCGAGGCAAAACTCCCCGTTCAACAAGCAGGGTATTGCCATTGGGTAGGCGATTTGCGGTGCCGAGCTCCTTATTCCGGGGGTCCAGTTTGTAGGACCAGATCACATCTTGTGTTCCTTGCACATATTCACGGGCTTCACCCTGAATCGAAAGTAGCACATTTCCATTTTCAAGAACCATACCGTCCCGCGCGTATCCGTCGGTTTCCCAGATTACCTCGTTGTTCTCTCCGATGATCGCGGTGGTTTTACCACAGACGAGAAAGGAATGACGGATGTTCGAACTGCTTACCTGACGAATGGGATCAAGGCTTTTTACGGATGAAACACCATCTTGTTCCGGACGGAAAGTCGTTGAATTGTTTTTTGCCATCTCAGTGATCTTGAGAACCGCATCGAGATCAACCGTGCCAAAAACCGTGACCTCGGGGTTATGGGCCTTGTAGGCTTTTAATCCGGCAGTAGTGACTGAAGTCTCGCCGACGAACAGTTCTCCGGACGAGAGGGCCTTTATCTGGGAGAGTCCCGTATCCGTGATCTTGGTACCGAATAGGTTGAGGTATTGGAGGGACTGGAATTGATTGATGACGGGAATTATAGTATCGCCAACCGAACTCATGCGGAGGTCGAGGCGAGTTAGTTGAGGTAGCTCTCCCAGAGCTTCGATGTCATGAGCCGAGATATTGTGTCCCGTGAAGCGGAGCTCCTCGATGTCCGCTGCCAAGGTTTTCAGTTGATTCAGGTCTTCCGGAGTGAGTGGCTTTGCTAGGTGTTGGAGGTCGGCGAACAAACTGGCTCTGTTTGAGCCTTGTTTGTGAATGATGGCTCCCCGGATTCGTAAGTGCTCAACGGCCAGTAGTTGTTCTGGAGTGAGTAGCTCACCGAGGGGTAGGCTGGCGCGCTGGGCTGCCTCGCTGGGTGCTCCCTGATAGATCCAGTGCGCGATTCTCAAAATGGCTTCTGGCGAAAGTGGATCTTCATCTTCCGGTGGCATGGCATACTCATCGCTCTTGGGCAGGAGCAAATACTCCATCAGTGGGCTCTGCATGGGGTAGTGAGGGACGATGGGGTCCTCATCGCTACTGCCCGGCGTCATCAATGCTTCAAAACTGTCCAGTCGGTACCTGCTCTTTTGTTTTTCAGGTCCGTGGCACTGAACACAGTGTTGTTCCAATAGTGGAGCGATATCCCGATCATAGTCGTAATCATCTGCCGACGCGCCTAATCCAGAAACGACTAAAGATGTGATAACGATTACGGCTCGAAAGTGGGGTATATTCTTCGTCATGCTAATATCTCGGGAATAATCTCTCCGTGGACATCGGTGAGGCGAATATCGCGACCACTGTAACGGTAAGTGAGGTTGTGAAAGTCGATGCCGAGGAGATTGAGCATGTTGGCGTGCATGTCGTGCACCGTGAGTTTGTTTTCCACGACCCGATAACCGTATTCATCGGTGGCACCGTAAATGGTTCCACCTTTAATGCCGCCGCCAGCCATCCACATGCTGAACCCTTGGGGATTGTGGTCGCGACCATTGGTGCCTTGGGCGAACGGTGTCCGACCGAACTCTCCGCTGAAGACTATAAGGGTGCTGTCCAGAAGGCCGCGGGACTTGAGGTCCTTGATCAGTGCTGCAATCGGCTGATCGACTGCCATAGCATTTTTCTGGTGGCCATCGATTAAATTACTGTGTTGATCCCAGCGGTCTCCGTTTCCCGGATTGATGGTGAGCTCCACGAACCTTACACCCCGCTCAACCAAACGACGGGCCATCAAACACTGGGCACCGTAAGCGCGGGTGTTTTTGTAGGGAGCGTCCAGGCCGTAAAGTCTCTTGGTCGCTTCGCTCTCGTTGTCGATATTGGCCACATCAGGGACCTCCATCTGCATCTTGAACGCCAGTTCGTAGTTTTGAATAGCCGACTCGATAGCCTCGGCATGCTCCAGGCGTGCCTGTAGGTTGGCGTCGATCTCTTGCAGGTATTCCAACTTTGTCTTTTGAATAGTATCCGAGCTTTCCTGGAAGGTGGTATTATTCAGGACAGGATGTTCGGGCAAAAAGATGGAACCCTGATGATTGGCCGGCAGGAATCCGCTGCTGAAGGGTTGCATGCCTCCCGAGGGAACCTGACCCCCATGAATGACGACATAACTCGGCAGGTCCTGGCTCAGAGACCCCAATCCGTAGGAGACCCATGCACCCATGCTGGGGCGTCCGGAGAGGACGTGGCCACAGTGGAGCGCGTAATTGGCGTTCGGGTGGTTGGGAGAAAAGGCTGTCATCGAACGGAGGATACAGAGGTCATCCGCACAGGAACCAATGTGAGGAAACAGATCGCTGATCGGGAGTCCGCTTTTACCGTAGTGTTTGAAGTCCCAAGGACTTTTCAGGATATTGCCGTTGTTGTTGAATACCGTGGCGTCGACCTTGAATTTGGGCGGTTGGCCATTTTCTTTAGCCAATTGGGGCTTCGGATCGAAACTGTCGACCTGGGAAACTCCACCATCCATATAAAGAAAGATCACGCTGCGGGCCCGTGGCGCAAAGTCGGGCGTCTTTGGGTAGAGCGGTGAATTTGCACCGAGGAGGTCTTTTTGCATGACTCCTGAGAGGGCCATGGTCCCGAAGCCCATGGCGCTTTTCTTTAAAAATTCTCTGCGACTGGTCATGATGATTTAAAACAGGTAAATGAAATCTTTTCGGTTGTACATCAGGTGGCATAGGTCGGTCCATACTTGCGGGTCATCGATGTGGGTCTTGTACTCTGCAGCCAAGGACTCCAGAACCCGCTTCGCCCAATCAACTTCCTTGGAACTGGCGGGTCTGCTAAATGCGGCCCGGTGAATGGCTTGGATTTTTTCGGTAGTCGATTGACCTGAGTCACTCAAGCGTTTTGCCCAGGCAGTGGCTTGTTCATGAACGAAGGGATCATTCATTAACGCAAGGGATTGGGCGGGTACGTTGGTGACTTGGCGCTCGCCGATAGGCTCGGTAGCATTGGGAAGGTCGAAGGCGCGTAGAAAAGAGGACAGGTAACCGCGGCGCATTTCCAAATAAACCGAACGCCGACCATCGCCGTCCAACGGACCCGGGTTGGGTTTGGCCCGGCTGTCGGGCAGGTCGTCGACGAAGGCTTCCGCGCTGGGACCGAATAAAGTCGTATCCAGTTCACCGCTACACGCTAGGATGTGGTCGCGGATTGCTTCTGCCTCCAATCGCTTGATCGACATATGCTGAAGTAGCTTGTTGGCAGGGTCTTCGTTCAGGGACGCTTCAGAGGGTGTCGACGACATCTGGTAGGTGGAAGAGAGCACCATCTTGCGGACCATCGATTTGATGGAGAAATCGCTCCTGATGAAATCGTTCGCCAGATAATCGAGGAGTTCCGGGTGAGAAGGGGGCGTTCCCATAACTCCAAAATCATTGGTGGTTTCGACGATTCCTTTGCCGAAGATATGTTTCCAGAGGCGGTTTACTAAAACGCGGTGGGTGAGGGGATTGTCCGGCGAGGCTACGTATTCAGCCCATTCAAGACGTCCGCTGCCTTCGGATTCTAAAACGGGACCACCCAAACCGTCCAGCCAACGGCGTGGGTTCGGTTCTTTACTGAGGTTCGTGTGGAGACCGCGAATGTAAACCGGCTCGTCTTTGGGATCCCCGTCGGCGAGGCTTCGAACGAAACGGGGTTCTGGAATCGTTTGTGCCAATTGGCGGTAGTTTTCCAGCGCGTTTGAAAACTTCTTGCTGTTATTCAGGTCTGCTCGAATGAGTCCGGCCCCGTAAAAGGCTCCCAATAGATCGGCCTCCATGGCATTCAGCTTGTTCCGGCGTCCTTTGTTCCACAGGTCACTGACCAAGGTTGTTATATTTTCTTCGTCGATATCTTTCGGGGTCCAGAAAGCATTCCTGTCAGGTTCTTGAAAACGAAAGGCGAGGTAAGCGTTGTCATTGAATTCCGGTGTGTCTTCTCGAGGTCGGACCGAGTGGGTTGCTTCTCCGTGCTGGAAGAATTCAAAGTAGGCCGGTTCTCCTTCCCAGAGGTAGGTTTCCATCTGGTAGGTTTCCCAATGATCATGGTTGATTGGAATATAGAGGTCATCGGTAGTGGGCCCCCTTCCGGTGAGTTCGTAGTTTCTAATAACGAGGCGTGCGGCAGCAAATTTTCCCTTGGCCTGGAACTCGATTAACTTGCCGTCGATTATAAATTCAGGTGACCGAATTGCACCGCTGATTCTGGAAGAATGGTGACCGGCAACGGACTGTTCACCGAGGATTGTCTGTATCGGGTTGTCGCCTGTTGAACTGAAGATAACAGTTCCGGGTTTGGTAACTTTGTCTTCGAAAGCGAGTCCCTGGAGTTTCCAATCTTCGAGTTTCGCGGCAACGGCTGCGAAGCTGTCGCTAGTGGGCTCTTGGGGCTCGGTGGTTTCGTCGGTGGATGATAAGCCCTGAAGTTCAGGCCATTGGTTTTGCCGCTCGGGAAGAAGTAGGAGAAGGACCCAGTTGGTGAGCGTTTTCGCATCCAGTTCTTTGTGGGCAGAGGCGGCGACGTGTGATCTTACCGTTGATTCTAATGATTTTTCATAGCTTACTTTAAGGTCCTCACGCTCGTCCTTATTCGCTTTTTTGAACTCTGCTCTAAAGGCGGATTGTGAGGTTTTGTGCAGGTCACGCAATTGGCCATCAGCGATCAGGTTTTTGGCTGCCACAAAATAGTCACCGGCTTTTTCGGCATCCTTGCGTGAGGCATCATAGGCCAGTTTTACGAGGCCCGGTTTCTTCGATTTCAGTTTTGAGAGTGTCTTGTTTTGCAGGTTTTCTGAAACGGTATTCTGGTAGGCGAATCGAGAACTTCTGAGCAGACCATACATCGAATAATAATCCGCGGTGGTGACCGCATCGAACTTGTGGTCGTGACAACGGGCACAAGCGACTGTGGTTCCGAGGAACGCCTTGCTGACAGTGTCGATCATGCCGTCGAATATGCGGGCTTCGTCAGCATGGAGGTCTGGGGGTCCGTGCTGTCCATCAGTCAAATAGATGTAGCCGGGGCCCTTGATCGATTCATTGTCGCCCGTGTCTTTGTCCAGTCGTGGTTTCTTTAGAAGATCGCCTGCGAGGGATTCCAATACGAACTGATCATAGGGGAGGTCTTCGTTGAAGGCTTTGATCAGGTAATCCCGATAACGCCAAGTGTAGGCCATGGTGTAGTCCGCTTCGAAGGATTTGGTTTCTCCGTAACGAACGAGGTCCATCCAGTGGCGGGCCCACTTTTCTCCAAAATGAGGCGACGCCAAAAGGCGGTCGACTTGTTTGGCGTAGGCGTCCTTGGATGGGTCGCTTACGAAATCCTCCAGCTCCTCGGTTGTGGGAGCGAGACCGATGAGGTCAAAGCTCAATCGTCTTAAGAGAGTTCGCTTATCGGCAGGTTCGGCGGGTTGCCAATCCTTGGCTTCCAGTTGTGAGAGTATAAATGAATCGTAGTCCGTACTCGGCCAATCTGAGTCTCTGACTTGCGGCACGTTTTGCTTCTCAACCGGTTGGAGAGACCACCATTGTTTTCTCTGTTCCAAATCGAAATCTGATGTGAGTGCGGCACCCTCGGGTTCTTCAAGTCGGGGATCAGGAGCTCCTCGGTTGATCCATGCGGTAAGGTCATCAATCTCTTGCGGCGACAACTTGCTCTTGGGCGGCATGGCCTCGAAGTCGGGATCATGCCGGATCATATGGATCAATCGGCTGGCTTCAGCATCGCCGGGAATGATTGCCTCCCCGCTATCGCCCCCTCTCAAGAGGCCCGGTTTTGAGTCGAGCAGAAACCCGCCACGAATCTTTTCGGCATCCGTTGCATGGCATTTGTAGCAGTTTTCCGCCAGAACCGGGCGCACCTTGGATTCGAAAAACTCTAGCTCCACCGGGGACAAGTCTTCAGCGCAAAGCGGAAACGCAATCGGCAAGAGGGTAGCTGCAAGCCGTAATGCTTTTAAGTTCTTGTTCATTCTCAGGGTATGTTCGACGAGGACTTCTTCCTCATTTGTAAGTTATACTCAATATTAAGAATTTCGTATACTGCAATTAGGACAAAATATGATACTTTATCCACAAACTAATTGATAAAAATTCACATTTTGTGTTCAAAATGTGTCAGTCTTATTCATTTCTGTTTCATGAAACCCGCAAGTAGCAAGAAAAGGCAGTCCGCTCAGCGGGAAATCATCACTGGTTACGAAGGTCAGTTATTTTCCTTCAAAGCAGATACGGATATGTGGACGACCTGGCACTATCATCCGGAGATAGATATTCTGCTGACGCTCAAAAATACGGGATACCACACAACGGGTGACTACATTGGTGAATTACGGCCGGGCACGCTCCTTTTAAATGGGCCGAACGTTCCGCATGCCTTTCATCCCAATGAACTGCCTGAGGGAGACTCTGAGAAGCCAGCGATGTATGTCATTCAGTTTTCAAAGCAGTCACTCGGAAAAGAGTTTCTTGGAAAGTTGGAGATGGATCGGATTCGCAGTTTTCTTGAGTCGGCTGGACGGTCTTTTGAGTTTTTTGGAAAACCCCGCCAAATTGTGGAAGACCTGATGCGAGCTATGATCATTCAGAATGAAGCTCAGCGTCTGGCGAGTTTTATCCTTATCTTAGATGCATTGGCCTCGGCTTCAAAATCAGAACGTCAGTCTCTTGTGAGTGAAATGTATGCACCGTCCTTGAGTGAGGAGACTGTCAGGCGTATCGACCAGGTGAGAAACTGGATCATCACGCACCTGGAGTCTCAGATTCGGCTTGAGGAAGTAGCATTTGAGGCGGGGATGAGCCCTAAGTCATTCTCGCGATTCTTCAAAAAGAATACCGGCATGACATTCATTCAGTACGTCAATGAACTGAGAATCGGAGTGGCTTGCCGCAGGCTGGTTCAGTCTGAGGCCAGTGTATCCGAAATATGTTACGCTTCCGGGTTTAACAACTTGTCGAACTTCAATCGTCAGTTCCGGGAACGAAAAGGCATAGCTCCCAAGGAGTTTCGCAAGCAGTTCCTAGCGGAACGGGTGACCTGACGGTTACTTGGATGCGATCGGGCTCTGCAATCGGCGTTCTCCTTCGTCAAAGAACCGCGCACCCGAACCGGTGTGGTCGAGGTCTCCCAATTCCTCGCGGGCCCATTCAATACGTTTCATGAGAGATTCGACGATCTCCGGATGTACGCTAGCAACATTGTTCGCTTCTGCCAGGTCGCGCTTCAGATCAAAGAGGTGCACCTCGGGAACGGCTTCGATCATACGCCCCCACCAACCGGTTCCCGAAGGATTGCTGGGGCGGGGCAGTACCAGTTTCCAGTCTCCTGACCGGACGCCGGTTAAGAGGCAACCCGAGTAGTAAAAATAGTCTTGGCGTGGACTCGACTTGGTTTCGCCAAACAAAAAGCCGGTTGCGTCGTGCCCATCGAGCGTTCGGTCGGGTAGCTTGGCGCCTGCGATGCCAGCGAAGGTGGGAAAAAGATCCAGAGTCGCCAACAGTTGGTCTGACTGCGTTCCGGCAGGGATCTTACCTGGCCAACGGGCGATGAACGGAACCCGTGAGCCTCCGTCCCAAGCACTCATTTTCCAACCACGCAGGGGTAGTGCGCTACCTGAGTGATCGAGAGGTATAAACGGTTTGTCAGTGCCCCTGCCATTCGAGAACCGGGTGGGTTCGATCCACGGTCCATTGTCGGAGGTAAAGACAACCAATGTGTTTTCATCGAGATTTAGTTCTTTGAGCTTGGCGAGAATTTGACCACTGGACCAGTCGATTTCCTCGATGGTGTCACCGTAGGGACCGTATTCAGATTTTCCTTTAAAACCTTCGGATGCACCGACGGGAACGTGAGGAAGATTGTGGGCCAGGTAGAGGAAGAAGGGCTGGTCTTGGTTCTTGTCGATCCA
The DNA here is from genome assembly GCA_964352065.1 of uncultured Opitutaceae bacterium. GTDB lineage: Bacteria > Verrucomicrobiota > Verrucomicrobiia > Opitutales > UBA2995 > UBA2995. The sequence goes on along the minus strand of CAYGQM010000030.1, from coordinate 13,615 downwards.
TTGAAGTGCTTCCCGGGTATAATCCTGAGTGATATGGTCCCAGCTTTCGACCGCTTCTACCACCACCTCTTCGTTTCGATAAATTCTACTCCTGACGGGAGTGTCTTCCACGTAAACGGTGAACCCGTTAAACCGGGGCGTACCATAAAAATAATCAAAGCCCTGGGCATTCGGCATCAGTTCGGAATCGTAAGCGTTGTTTGGCTCCTTAGGGTTTCCTGCCAAGTGCCATTTCCCAATCAACGCGGTTGCATAGCCAGCTTCCTGCAGAGTCTCGGCAATCGTTATCTCTTCGGGATGGGGTACGGTATGGAGCTGCTTGATGTTGTTGGGCTCGGCGACGCGAATCGGGTAGGAGCCGGTCATCAATGCCGCTCGAGAGACGCCGCATACCGGTTGCGCGTAAAAACTCGTGAGCATCAGTCCTTCTTTGGCCATACGGTCAAGGTGAGGCGTTTTTATCGTTTTCGAGCCGAAGCAGCCTAAGTCTTGGTAGCCCTGGTCATCGGTGAAGATGAGAATGATGTTCGGCTGTTTGGGAGTCTTGGCAAAGGCGCCGCAGGTGGCGGTGAGGGTAAAAAGCAAGAGCAGTGTGAATTTCATAGGATCGGGTAAGGATATATTGATTTTTCTGTCACTAGAATTTGGATACTGAGGAATCGAAGATGCTCCACTATTTGCTGAGCGCTTCGGGGTGATCTACAAAAGCGGCGGTTCGGCTGTTGGCTGCGATGTCCAGAGAGAATCGATTTATGGAATCCATCAGACGTGCTTCAATGGTCTTGTGCGATGCCAGCACGTTTTCGTTTTCACCGATGTCTCTTCCCAGGTGGTAGAGTTCGGTGGCTTTACCGTCCTTTACGTGCAACTTCCAATCCCCTGATCGGACAGCTGCCAGGTCATTGCCACGGTGATAAAAGAAGGCCTCGTGTGGTGTCTTGGCTCCGCTGGATAGCACTGGCCAAATATCTTTACCGTCTATCTTTCGGTCACTGGGAACCTCAGCGCCGGCCAGCTTGGCAAATGTGGGGAGTAGATCCATCGTGGTCATGAGCTCATTGTTTGTAGAGCCTTTCTCGATGTGTCCAGGCCATCTGATGACCGTGGCTTCACGCATACCGCCTTCGTAGGTGCTACCTTTCTTCCCCTTGAGTGGTCCCGCTTTTCCGACAGCTGGCCCATTGTCAGAAGTGAATAGAACGAGGGTATTTTGGTCGATACCTGCTTGTTTCAACGTTTCCAGTATCCGGCCCACTGAATCATCAATCTCGGCGATTGCCTGACGGAAAATCAGGTCACGGGTTTTGTAATCAATGGATCCATCTTCTTGTTGAAGCTTATCGGTGATTTCCGAATCGATGCGGGTTTGATAGGGAGGAGATACATGTAATGGTCGATGGGGAATCGCATGGGGTACGTATAGAAAGAATGGCTCTTCTTTGTGGTTCTCGATAAACTGAACCGCACGATCGGTGATTCTCTGAGTCAGGTAGTCTGCATCGGGATCCATTTCGATAACGGTTTCGCCATCGAGCAGGGGAAGCGCCGGGAATTGAAAGTGATCCTGTCTCGGATGAAAGGGGTGAATATCGTGGCTGTAAGGAATACCAAAGAATTCGTCGAATCCTTGTCGGGTGGGAAGAAACTCAGGTTGATCTCCCAAGTGCCATTTGCCGAACATGCCGGTCTTGTAACCGACTCCCTTTAAGACTTCGGCAATGGTTATCTCATCGGGATGAAGTCCTTTGGAGTCTGCGGAGAGTAGGACGCCGAACCGGGATCCCACGGCCATATCTACCCGTTTAGGATAGGATCCTGTCATCAATGCCGCTCGGGAAGGTGTGCAGACAGCTGCAGCTACATAGAAGCTTGTAAGGCGCGCTCCTTCGGATGCCATTTTGTCTATGTGTGGCGTCGAAACGTGATCCCCTCCGAAGCAGCCCAAATCTCCATAGCCCTGATCATCTGTGAATATAATCACGAAATTCGGTTGTGGGGCCGAGTTGGCGTAGGGGCAACACGTGATCAGGATTAACGAAAGAGGTAGCAGAGGTAAAAAATGTCTCATCAGAAAGGATAGGGGGTGAATGGGCAGGGCCGGTTTATCATACTGGACTTTGAAACACTCGTATACCGTATTTTGGACAATTAGTGATACTATTTTCTCCGACACGCCGCCAATTTGACGGGTCTTGACCTCCATCGGATTATAGGATAAATTTTCAGAATTATGAAATTGCCCCTCGCTATTATCGCTGTCGCTGGAGCCATCGCGTTTTCCGGCTGTCCCAAGCAAGAGTTATCCTTGGATAAAGATGGAAAGCGGCTGGCACCGGTTGTCGGAGCCAACCCGACTGAGATTCGATTTATCAATCGCACGCTTTATGCGATAACACCCGTCGGCGAGAATAAAACAAAGACCAAGTATGCAGGCTTTGTAGCGCTGACGGCGACTGATGTAGTTTTTGGCGAAGGGAGTCCTCGCTCTTTGCGGCAAGAAGATGTGTTGCGCGTTCCGATTAGGGATATTGAAGGAATGACGCAGGCTGGCCCCATGTTTCAGATCGTATACGATGGCAACATGATTACTGGATTACCCTATCGCTGGTTCAGCGATACGGTCGATAGGGAGAGCCTGATGGAGTTCATGGACCAGCTGTTGAGGGACGACATTCCGGTGATCGCTTATACTCGAATCGAAGGGTTTTCCAATAGAGTCTTTTCGTCTTTTGGTTCCTATAGTGGGATTGGCAACTATGCTGTAAACGAAGACTTCCCGGACCTTTACGATGATGGCGGTGTCCCTCGCGATGAACTCTATGATCGACCGGAATATCCCGAACCGCTGTATCCGGTTCAATTTAACAGTGATTTAAACGGTACGCCACCGCCGTACCCGCAAGGACAATACCCTACGACCGGGCAGTAGAGGCGTTTTACTTTATTCTGTCCGGCCTCTTCGGATTCTCATCGAAAAAGCGGGCGTTAATTCCGATCCGATTTACATCTCCGATGTCGGTGCGGGCATGTTCAGCGAGTTGTAACAATGTATCAACTACGGAAGGGTATTGAGCAGCGACGTCTGTCGTTTCTGCGATATCGGTTTTCAGATCGAAAAGCATCGGTGATTGTACATCAATATCATCTTCGGCTTTGCTGTAATGGCCCCATAGGTCATCGGCTTTTCTTGGAAGATGGAGTTTCCACTTTCCTGAGCGAACAGCTTGGAGTTGAGTTCGCTGGTAGTAGAAGAAGGCTTCGGTGGGGCTGGTCGCACCTTCGACTCCGTGGATGAGTTGGGAAATATTATGACCGTCTATGACTCTGTCTTGCGGGGCTATGGCGCCAGCCAGGTAAGCGAGCGTGGGCAGCATATCCATAGTCGAGGCGATCTCGGAAGAAACAGTGCCACCGGGAATCTTTCCAGGAGCCCTCGCGATGAAGGGGACCCGTAGCCCGCCTTCCCAAGTGGAAGTTTTGGCACCGCGGAGAGGAAGTGCTGAACCGCCGTGGGTTTCAGCGTCGGGGCCGATGCGATTTAGGTGACCTTCGCTGCGGCCTAAATACCAGGGGCCATTGTCACTCATATAGAAAACATAGGTAGACTCATCCAGTCCTTCTTCCTTGAGTGTATCCAGGATGCGGCCCACGTTCCAATCGATCTCTTCGATGACGTCGCCGTAGATACCGGCTTTTGATCTGCCTTTGAAGGGTTCTGAAACTCCAAGGCGAATGTGAGGCATCGTTTGAGCCAGGTAGACAAAGAAGGGCCTATCCTTACTGCGTTTGATAAACTCAATCGCTTCATCGGTGTAGCGCCTCGTCATAAGGTTCATATCCGTTTCCTTTTCAATCAAAGTCTCGTTACGTATGAGATTGGCGATTCTGTCGTTACTTCCCGGGGTTCCGAAATAGTAATCGAATCCTTGGCGGCGCGGTAGTAGCTCTGCTGCGTAACGCTTCGGATCCTGAGTGTGGCCGGCGAGGTCCCATTTTCCGAAGGCACCGGTGGTGTAGCCGACCGGTTTCAATACCTCCGCGATTGTGACTTCCTTGGAGTGTAAATAAGGATGCACATCGACACGATTTTCTTTTGTGGCTACTCGAAGTGGATAGCTCCCCGTCATAAGCGCAGCTCTTGACGGTCCGCAAACCGTTTGTGCATAAAAGTCGGTAAACCGCATGCCCTCATCAGCCATGCGATCGAGATTCGGAGTTTTGATATTGGGCGATCCGTAGCGACCGATATCCTGATAGCCTTGGTCGTCGGCGAAGATGATGATGAAGTTGGGTGGATCGGAGGAAGCACGGCTGTGTTTTAGCAGTTGTCTGGAATCTCCGGTCGGTCGTTGGGCGATGCCCTTGGTTGTCGTGCTCCCTAATGCTCGCCGTGCGATGCGCGCCTCTGAAAGAAGCTCTTTGACCAACTCAGGATTATCGGAAGACGCGTTCTTGGATTCCCCGATGTCGCTGCTGAGGTTTACGAGGAAAGGGTCCTCAAGCTCCATGAACGTTTCCTTGCCGAACTGTTGCCACCAGGGAATGTCTTCAAGGGTGCGGGGAAGGTGCATCTTCCAGTCTTCCTTACGAATTGCCTGCAGGTTATTGTCGTTATAGAAATACTCTAATTCCCGAGGTGACGCTCTCGAATCACCGCTAAACAGAGACCAGATGCTCTTGCCATCCAGTACACGGTCGTCCGGGAGTTCAATCCCGACGATGGATGCAATGGTCGGAAAAATGTCCATCGCACTGATGGGCGTATCGCATATCTGCGTGTTCAATCGCTCGGGCCAGTAAAAGATAGCCGGAACCCGGTGACCTCCCTCAAACGTATTGAACTTGCTGCCACGGAGCGGTCCTGCTGATCCGTAATCTTCCGAGAATTTCGGGAGTGGGCCATTATCGCTTGTGAAAATTACAAGTGTGTCTTTATCCAGCTCAAGCGCTTCCAAGGTTTCGAGGATCCTGCCGGTGCTGTCGTCCAGTTCTAGAATGATATCCCCGTAATCACCCGCGTGGGATTTGCCAGAGAAGGCAGGGTTGGGCTTTAGTGGTACGTGCGGGTAGTTGTGTGCCAGATACAGGAAAAACGGCTGCTCCTGGTTGTTCTCAATAAATTCAATCGCCTTGGTTGTGTAGAGAGCCGTCAGCGTAGAGAGGTCAGTGACTTCTTCTATCAGTTCTCGGTCACTAAAGAACCGGGGATCGTGGTTAAAGTTCGTTGGTAAACCGTAATAGCTGTCGAAACCGTTGTTGAGTGGATGGAAAATCTCGTCAAATCCCAAGTGCCACTTCCCAATCATTCCGGTGGCGTACGAGTTGGACTTCAACAACTCGGCGATTGTGATTTCATCTGGATGGAGACCCAGATGTTTGTGTTCCTCCCTCGAAGGGCTGATGCCCATATGCATGCCGGCGCGTTGTGGGTAGGAGCCCGTTAAGAGGGCGGCGCGTGAAGGCGTGCAAATATTTGCCGCCGCGCGGTATTCTGTGGCCCGTACTCCCATGGAGGCCATCTTGTCGATGTTCGGAGTATCAATAAGCTCGGACCCGTAACAGCTGAGATCACCGTAACCGAGGTCGTCGGTCAGGATTAGTAGGATGTTGGGTTGCGCAGGGGAGGCTGCGCTCAAGCAATGGCCTAAGAACAGATGCGAAAGAGCTAGTAGAATGGGGTAGTCAATTTTCATAGGGTATCTGTATCAATAGCTGATATAGTAGCCTATTTTTCCTTAAACGTATACTGCGATTCGGACAGATGATGATACTATTTCCTCCGTCTACGTTCGGTGTTTAAGGCTCAACGGCGACGATTTATGAGCTGCTCAAAATGGAGTTAAAGAAATAACAAGGGCTTCTCGTTATGCATCGACATCATGCAGGAGATTTTCCTTCTGATACCGGTCCCAGAAATCGTTTTCGTGGATGATCGAAATAGGATCGCCCTGTTTACGGAGTGCCATCGCTTCCTCGACGATTTTCCCAAAACAGGAAAAGGCCCAGCATTGGTTTCCTGCGGCACCGTAGATTAAGTAGTTTACTTCGCTTGTAAAAGTTCGGCTGAAGACGCCTCCGACGGCCTCGATCATGATCGCAAGCTCTTTGCGGTTTGTCCGGGTTGACTGTCCGACGAAAGAAAAGACTTGGTCTCTGAAATGAATCACGGGAGCGACTGTGCAAATTCCGACCGTGGATACTGTCTCCTTGAGCGTACTTTTTATTCGGATTTGTTCGGATTGGGGGAGGCTCGAAAAAGCGGCAAAGAACGCTTTTAGGACTTCAGATTCTTCTTCATTGAATTTGCCGTCTTTGAGGGCATTTACCATCAACGAATAGATCTCGTCATAGGGGTAACAGCCGGCCAGGTGTTCGTTCTCGTTGAGCCAAAGTCTAAGCGATTCAATTTCATCCTCTTTGATCAACCCGTCGGCTAGAATTCCGTGTACGAGCCCTTGTAGGTATTCCAGGTCGCCTGTGATCTCGTTGTAACAGGATCGTTCGGACAGAGAACGTTCCAGGAACCAGTTGATGCCTGTAAGCTCATCGATTTTCAGGATACCGTCCTCTAGAGCTTCATCAACCATGGGTAGGATCTCATTGAAAGGATTCAGTCTCCTGTAGCTTAGGTTTTCCGAATGCCAGTTGCTAAGTTCCAAGGCTTCTTGGGGTTCAATCTGTCCGTCGAATTTGATCTTATCGATGATATCCTTCAGGTGGGTGAGGATGGCATTGAGCGTTTCGGGGCTGCAATGCTTGTGGAAGGTGTGGTCGTTTGTATCGTTCATCCTGATAGGTATATAAAGCGAATTATCTAGGTAATTAGTCGATCCTTTTTGCCGGATGCCTGGCGAGTGCTGAGGTATGTTGGTAGATAGCACCGATGTTTCCGCATCATGTGTGTGACGATGAGTTGTTCACTATGACATTTCCGTAAGTGTTGGATGGGTTCTCAGGTTTTAGAGCGGCTTTTGCCGGTGACGGATAGGATCAGTGTGATGCTGGAATAGCAGTCCATTGTTCCTTAGGCGCATACGGCTATTTGGACGGTTGATGATACCGTTTTTTCCGTTCGTCTATGGGGTTCATCACCTGAGCTTGACAATTTTTAGTCCCTTGATGAGGGAGAACTCGCGAAGGTTTCCGGTCATCAGTTCGGAATTTAGCGCCAGGCAATGACCGGCTATAAGTGTGTCGTAGGCACCAATCTTCTTACCTAAAGTTTCGAGTTCCAGTCTGATCTTCGCCGCCGTTTCTGAAGCGGCGGCATCGAATGGATAGCAAGTAATTGCCGCGAGAAACGAATGGGTTCTGTTAGTGAGCTTACGGCTCTTCGATTTTATCGATCCTGAGTTCAGTTCGAAGCGAGTAATGGCCGAAATTCCGAAGCTGGCGTCCCTATAGTCTTCGAGTGACGTGGGACGTCCTCGAATGATTTCAATGCAAGTGTCCGTATCCAGCAAAATACGTCTCATAGATCCTTCGTTTGTGGTGTCGTGGGTTGCTTGGGTCTTTTGAAGCTGATCTCGCCGTCGTTTCGGAACTGTTCAGCAATACGTAGCAGCGAATGGTTCTCCGGAGTGATAATGATTGAGTCTCCGTCTTTAGATAAGTTGACGACGTCTCCTCCCCGAATCCACGATTTAGGCAAGCGCACGGCGAGACTCCCACCTGATTTGAAAAGCTTGGCTTTTTTCATTTGTATATACAAATAGCTACTTTGGGAAATAGTCAATAATACGCTCGTGGTACTCGTATTGCCGCATCGATCAGCTAACGTTTCTTTTCTTCATGCCTAGCGAGTTCCGGTGCCCGACTGGATGGCCGCCAAGTGTTCCCGCATGGTTTCAGCAACGATGGGTTGCTCCAGAATCACATTCCTCGTTTGTCGTGGATCGGTTCTCAGGTTGTAGAGCTGTTCTTTAGGAGCATCCGGTTTTCGTTTACCGTTTTCCATATTGCTGTTTTTCTGACCTGCGAAGTGTAGGGCGGGATACCCCCCGAAGCCGTGGGTGCCTAGGTCCGGACTGCTAAATCCTCCACCAGCTTCGCCGCTGATGAAGATCCAGTCACCGGCGCGCAGGGATAGGTGGGTTTTCCGAAAGGGAGAGAGTACCAAATGGTCTCTCACAGGTTGGGATACATCACCGGTTAATGCGGTCAGGATGTTGAAACTGTCTGGGCCCTCTCCATCCTTGAGCTCGTATCCTGTTAGAGCGGCCATCGATGCGAGGAGGTCGACATTGGAGATGAGCTGATGGGAAACGCTACCAGCCGGAATCCTGCCGGGCCAGCGCGCGATGAAGGGGACGCGGTGGCCGCCTTCCCAGGCATCGAATTTGAATCCCAATAAATCGCCGTTCTGCCGGTGTCCAAGTTTCCAGGCGTTTTGTCCGCCGAGATTGATCATGCCGCCATTATCGCTGGTGAAGAGGAGCAGGGTGTTGTCGGCCAAACCCTCTTCATCGAGGGTTCGGGTTACTTCACCGACAATCCAATCGAGTTCATGAATAAAGTCTCCGTAACGGCCTGCGTCACTGGTGCCCTGGAATTGTGGATGAGGGGTGAAGGGATGGTGAATATTGGTCGTCGGAAAATAGAGAAAGAAGGGTTCCTCCTTATGTGCTTTGATCCAAGACACCGCTTTTTCAGCGAGGGTCGTTCCTACATAGGTGTCATCGTAGAGGGCATGGGCTTTCTTGGCTCCACCAATTTGATCGATGCCCATCTTTTCTTCGAAAACTTGGGTCTCGGCTGTTTGGTCGAATACAAACGGATCCTCAGGGTCGAGGCCGACTACCCGGTGATTCTCGACGTATACAAAGGGTGGGTGACTATTCACCACGGGCATGCCGAAATAGTAATCGAAACCGAGCTCGAGTGGTCCAGGATCAAGGTCGCCGTTCCAATCGGGTGCCTCTTCACCGAAGCCCAGGTGCCATTTCCCGATACAGGCGGTTGCATAGCCGGCCTGCTTCATCACGTCGGCCACGGTGGTTTGGTCCGGGTCGACAATGAGCCCGACTTTTAGAAAAACCGGAGCCCAGTGCTCGCCACGAAATGCGTATTCGCCCGTGAGCAGGGCGTAGCGTGACGGCGTGCATACCGCCGAGGCGGTGTGGGCATCGGTAAAGCGCCGGCCTTGGGTAGCAAGCTTATCGATGTTAGGTGTTCGGACGTGGGTGGCTCCGTAAACGCTGGTGTCGCCATAGCCAAGATCGTCGGCAAAGATGACAACGACGTTGGGTTTATCCTGCGCGAAGCTGAAGAGGGTTGTGAGGAAGAAGAGTAGGGCGGAGACTTGTTTCATGGGGTGGCTGTTGCAGATGCAGGGTTCGCGTATTGAGTGCAAGGGCCGTGCCTACCTGAGACCGCCCCCGTTTATTTCCTACTATTGGACGAGAAATAACCCAGGGCAATCCCCATCATGGAAAGTCCTCCCACTATCCAGGGGGCCACGGACAGGTTGTCCGGTGAGAAGATGGCTATAAGCGCAATTACTCCCAGGGAAGCGCCTCCGAGGATCGCTGCGATTCCGAAATAGACTGCATTTGACTGTGGATTTTCGTTGATGATATTGGATTCAAGTGAGTGATTCATCTTATAATTAGTTTTTGGAGTTAATGGGTGGTTCGTCTTTAAGTGCCGACAATTCGATATGAGGTGACAGGTTTTTTTAAATTTCTCGAGCCGGTTTGGGATTCGGTAGCTCGGATATACGCTGTGGTAATCGCAGTGTAACGACTGTCAGAGTAAAACGCTTATGATTACAGCGCCAAAAACGGAAAACAACTAGCTCCGTCCCTATTTTATCCCCGATCGAGAATCCGCCGAGGTAGCTTGACGATGCGGTCGCTCAGTTTCTGAGGTGTTATTGATGATTTCGTCAAAGAGATTGGGATATTCGTATCAGGATCAACGCCATGATCACGCTTATTATCAGCACCGCTAAATCTGGAAAGTTAGAGCTCGATTCGGTCCGCTTTGATCAAGTAGGATTTCGTCCGTTGCACCGTAGCTTACAATTCCATAGCTGCTTCCCAAGATCGCCCCGAAATAACTGATACCAATATATTTAACTCCAATACCTCGCGTGACCCATGAATCGTCGTCAGTTTATTAAACGTCAAGTCGCAGGAACAGCCATTTTAGCTGCTTCCGGTCTGGTGCATAAAGCGAGTGCTCAGAATCTGCCTTCTCCTGATCCTCAAAACCCTGCAGTCCTGAATGTCGATGTGCTGGTTGTGGGGGGTGGTTCTGCCGGTCATGTGGCAGCTATTCAGGCGGGCAGGATGGGGGCTAAAACGGTCCTACTGGAACGCAACTCTCAATTGGGTGGTACGACAACTACTGGAGGAGTCAATTTTCCCGGCCTGTTTCATGCCTGGGGAAAACAGGTTATTTCTGGAATCGGTTGGGAGCTGGTTGCCAAATCGGTTGAGATCGATGGCAAGGAACTACCGAATTTTTCCAAAGTACCGAAAAGCCACCCTGAGCACCAGGTTCTTATCAATGCGGAACTCTATACCTTGCTGGCAGAAGAAGCCTGTTTGGATGCCGGGGTATCCCTGGCGTATTATCAATTTCCCCAAGAGGTTGTTGAGAGCAAGGAGGGTTGGCTTGTCAACGTGGTAGGGCAGGGGGTTCAGTATCAATTGCGTTGCCGACAAATCATAGATTGCACGGGAGGAGCTTCCGTGGTCGGCATGCTGGGATTTGAGCGCCGGTGGAGTGAGGTTCGCCAACCCGGAACGCATGTGGTAACCTACACGGGATTTGATTATGATGTCGTCAGGGAAAACGCAGCCCTCATCCAGAAGATGTACGATGAAGCCTTTGCGAAAGGAACTCTGCAGAAAGGGGATACTTGGAGTGGAAGGATTATGGGAACGATCATGAGCACACGTGGAGGCAATAATCATATCTTCGGCGCAGACTCTACTAATGCAGCCACGCAGACTCAAACGAACCTGGCTGGTCGAAAATGTGTACTGCGCGTGCTCAAGTTTTTGAAAAGTATTCCAGGAGGAGAAAACGCCACGATCGGGATCATGAGGAATGAAACAGCCAGCCGTGAAACCTTTCGCATAAAAGGAGAAACCACACTTACGGTTAACGATTACACTTCGGGCAGGATTTTCGACGACGCCCTGTCGTACTCTTTTTACCCGATCGATTTACACGACGAACACGGCGTCAAACCGAAACCGCTTGCTCACGGCACCGTACCCACCATCCCATTGCGGGCGCTTATTCCCAAGGGCTCGAAGAATCTTATAGTTGCCGGTCGGTGTTTATCCAGCGATCGACTGGCCAACTCGGCTGCACGTGTTCAGGCCTCCTGCATGGGTATGGGGCAAGCTGCAGCCGTCACAGCTGTCCTGGCAGCTAGAATGAACACCACGCCATTGGGAGTGCCGCTAGCAGATATTCGCCAAGAGCTTAAAACCTATCATGCGATTGTTCCAACCGTTTAAATTACATCAGGGACTTTAGTTATTGGCTTCTTTTACTTGAGAAGGCGTTCGAGATGATTGGGTTAATGAAGTCGTTTAATTTTGAATACAAAAAATAGAATCGTAATAGTGATGCTGGTGATGATCTTTGTGGTCACCGCGGTCTCCGGCTTATTGGCGTTCTTTCAGCCGTTTTCGATTCTTGTCGTCGGTCTGCATGCCCTGATGGGGTTCGTTTTTATAGGACTCATTTTTGGCCATGTTAAACAAAACTTCAGAGGCATGCGGAGAAGCTTCAAGAGCCGGTACGTCATTGGCTCACTCCTCGTCACCATCTTACTGGTTACGCTCTTCTTGAAGCGCCCCAAACCCATTCGGATGATTCAAGGCTTAAGCCACAATGTGGGCGCCGCACTCAATCGCTTTGAAATGAGAGACAACGGCATGCTCTACAACTACACGCCGGCTCCCAACTACAAGCTCCAACTGGATGTCAGAGCGGGTGAGCGATACGATACAGCGGCTCCTCCTGAGATCGCTATCTGGCTCGAGAACCAATCCGCTTATCATATCAAAACGCTTCATAGCAGTCAGTCTGCAGAGGAGCTTCCCTTCTGGAGTTGGAAAGTCGAGGAGTACGAAGCAGCAAAACTTGAATGGGAAGAAGTGCAGGAAGCGGGCGAAGAAGAATTCCATGCCGTAGCGGGCGCCACACCGAACAGTTCGTTTGACCCTGCAGATTACATCTTACCCGACAGAAACACCGAACCCTTTTACATGCTCATTGAGGTCAACAAAGCCGACGACCCAAATGAGTTCCACGAGGATCAACCCTCGGTGATCTACAAAGTAGAAATCGACAACCAATTTCCCAAAGCATTCCAGGTGCTCGATATCGTAGGCTATTCGAAATACGATCCCGATGAAGAAGCCTGGTACGCTTACTACCCCGACGGAACACTGACCAGTTCCCTGAAGCTGATTGACAGCGCGCTTCTAACGATTGAGCGATGAGTGTTATAAGTAGAATCGGCAGTTGAGTCGCCACAATTAACAATTTCAAGTAAGGCGGAACCAATAGCTTACGTCATATACTTTCTCTCTCATTACTACTTGGTTTTTTCATTGAATATGAAATGTGAACATCGACCCTATTTCAGCTTTTCAATTTACTTCGGCTGGTTACTTCTTCTAGCAAAATCAGCTTAGCAAACCTTCGAGTCGCCCAACTTTTTTTTCTGTGCGATCAGTTTCGCAAACCTTTGATCCCAGTGACGCGCTTCTCTGACTCAATTTTTGATTTCCGCTCAGATTACGACCACGATCCAAAAAACTCTTACATCGAACACCGCCGACAGCAACAAACTCAACCTGTAACGGTCAACTAATTTATGCAGCACTCACAACCCTAGATCGGCAGCGAACTCTTGCAATGGCCACAAGTATTAAGCCAATAACAAGGAACGCGAAACTTACAATGGCGATGCTAACTGTGAGTCCGAGCCAACCGAGTTCCGGCAGGTTGAGAAACGGGTACGGGTAGAAGCCTGAGAATTGCGCTCGCGTCAAGGCATAGAGCACATAGATCATGGGCCATACTACGCCTCGAAGTGAATCCAGCCAACTCACTGTGCTGTGGTTTCCGAATACCAACCACCAAACGAAAGTTGCGGCCGGGACGACAGTGTGAACCCCTTGATCAGCGAGCATCGCGAGTCCTTGTGGTGACCACAAATGCGCCAATAGAGCGTGGTAAACCATGCCCACACCCACTATCGCAACAACCACTGCCTCCAATAGCCCCCGGAACGGTTTTATGCCAAGACCGATGGCGAACATGAGCACCATCACGATGGCATTGGTCAAGATTGTAAAGAACTGTGAAAGATGAGAGATCGCAGACCATGCAGAACCGTACTGGTCTGCTGCTAAGTAGACCCGAAGTAGAAGCGTTATGGCCGCGATTAGCGCGATGGTGAAGGCACTCACTTGGGCAGATTTAGTGGTCATGTTCGTAGTCTACTGAATTTCCATTTTGAGTGATTAGTCAACGTTTTCATCAACTGGAGGGTAAAATCACTAGAAAGGATAAAATGACGTCAAAAGGATAAAATGACGTCAGGTCTTGACTCTTGACTGGAGAACTTAGACACACAATC
>CAYGQM010000029.1:0-74851 GCA_964352065.1 uncultured Opitutaceae bacterium | reverse complement strand
CTCTGGAAAAGTACTCTCTGTGGAAGCGATTGTAACCAATATCGATGGACGGTCTTTCCAAGGAGAGATAACTTTGACACCCAAAAATACCTTGGAGCTTAGAGTTCAAGCGGATGCCGGATACGTTGCCTATACGTTCACCAAACAGACTATCGCTGGTTTAGAAATCCTCGATGCGGAAACCTTGGAGGATGGATTGGAGGCCTACGAAAACGAGCACTTCCAGGTAGCCGTCGAATACCTGGAACCGATTCACCGCAGCCGAAGCCCGCTTCTCAAAGTATACCCGGAAGCTCAACTGATTGAACCAAGTCTGATTTTAGCAGAAACCTACCTAAAGGTCCGAAGATTCGCCGACACAGCCGGTATCGCAGGTAATCTCCTCGCAACCGAGTTCCAAGAAACGCGTATTCACAAAACGGCGAACGAACTGTTACTAAAGGCCTATTTCGGAATGGAACGCTGGGATGAATCAGAGCTGCTCGCAAAACGATGGTGCGAAGTAAATGATCCTTCGGGAGAATCTGCCCTTGGATGGTGGATACTCAGTGCCGTCCACCTGGAGCGGGGAGAGTTGGAAAAGGCTCGGTGGGTCAGCCTCCAGCCGATCACGTTTAGCAGTCAATACCCCAAAGCCTATTTGCAGGAATCCTACCACATGGCTATCGCGGCCTGGATCGATGAGTCGCCTAAACAAGCCTTGCGACTCTATCAAGAGTATGAAGTCCGCGGTTATGATTGGCCATCTGGCTACTCAGAAGAACTCCTCGCTCGACTGATTTCTCTGACTGTCCAGGTAGAGGAATCAGAACAAAATGAAGACGCGAATGCACTGACTATCGAAAGTGGTGCCCCGAAAAAAGATTTAAATCTGCCTCTTGAAAAGGTAAGAAAACTGACAACCAAACAAGAACCCGAATCCACTCCATGAAACGTCTTCTGCCTATTTTTCTTTTGTTGTTTCTCGCACTGCCGCCAGCTTTACTGGGGCAGGAGGAAAGTACGGCGGCCGGTTCTCTAAGCCTCTGGGGTATGATCAAACAGGGTGGTTGGGCTATGTATCCACTCGGCGCCTGTTCTCTGAGCATGATTTTTCTAATCATTCACTGTTGGAGAGAAACCCTGCGCTCCAAATTTATTCCCCTCGTCGCAATCAGCTCCATTGAAAACCAGCTGTCCAACGGACAGGTTCAGCAGGCAAGCCAATCATTGAGTCAATTCCCGACGGTTCTATCCAGAGTCATGAGTGAAGCGTTAAGCAGGGCAAAGATACCTGTAACCACCAAGAACCAGGAGAAAATCGAAGCGACCTTGGTTGAGGCACTCGAGGGCGAAGAGAATACGATTAGCCAGTGGATCAACTACCTGAACGTGATTGCAGCGATCGCGCCCATGATAGGCTTACTAGGCACCGTGAGTGGCATGATCGGAGCTTTTCAATCTATTTCCAGCCAGGGTATGGGGCGGCCGGAGTTGTTTGCTGGAAATATCGGCGAGGCTCTCATAACCACCGCAACGGGACTGGTCATCGGGATACCATCGATGGTCTTTTTCTTCGTGATGAGAAATCGCCTCAACAATGCCATGCTGGCTACTATCCAGACCGCCAATTCGCTGATGGACCACCTGAACGGAGATTTTGAATCTTCCGACAGCTAAAGTTTGCTCTAGTTTTCTACAATCAATTCAGCTGGAGCTCTCGCATCCACAAGCTGCTTCAGTTCAGGGATGCTACCCTGAAGCTGTACAGCTTTCGCCTGCCAGTTCCCGCTATTTGGCAATGCTTCGATTTGCTCATGGCGTTGAAACATCGCCTCAAACGCACTATTCTTCCAGTCGAGTATCGACAAATGATAAAGTGCTTCCGCGCGAATCGAATCTACATAATCAGCATTTGCAGCTATCGCTTCCAAGTCCTTTATGGCAGAAGACTCATCGCCAGACTGAAGTCGGGTAAGCGCGAGGCCCAGATGAGCGGTCTGTTTAAACTCGTAACGACTGAAGGCTTGAAAGGCTTTTTCGTAATTCGGTAACGCGGCGGCAAAGTCTCCGTCTGCATAAGACTTATCAGCCAATTCCAAGAAGGCCACCCCACCCAGATCTGTTTTTGAATACTCTTCTCCAAAAGCCAGTTTGTCCGCATCTTCAGTTGCCGCAGCATAGGCAGCTCCTCGGTCGGCGGCTGATTTAGCGCTCAGCCATTTTGTTACCTGTAGACCAACAATCGCGAACAGCGCGATAATTACCCCTGCTAAAACCTGGGTTTTATGGCGGTTCCAGTAAACGACCAGTTGATCTTCCATACTGGACTCAGCATACGCTTCGTCCAATTTGTTGAAGGTATTCTGCTTTTTATCAGGCTGAGGTTGTTCTTTGCGATTTGAGGCCATGGAAAATTTGAAACCGTCTGTAATTTAAGTAATCGACGCTTTAGTCAACCCCATAACGGACACGGCGGCTCAAGTAGATCTTAATCAAACACCACTGTCTTGCGCCCATAGACCAGCACTCGGTTTTCAAGGTGCCACCGAACAGCATCTGCAAGAACCCGTCTTTCCAACCTACGCCCCCGCACTACGAGATCGTGAACCGTGTGCCGGTGGGAAACCCGATCCACGTCCTGCTGAATAATCGGACCGTCATCCAAAATCGCCGTCGCGTAATGAGCGGTAGCTCCAATTAATTTCACGCCACGTTCATGGGCCTGTTGATAAGGCTTACCCCCTGCAAATGCCGGGAGGAACGAATGGTGGATATTGATGACAGGCTTCGCAAATGTCTGCAAAAAGTTGGCACTGAGAATCTGCATATAGCGCGCCATGACCACCAGTTCGATACCTTGCTCGGACAATATCTCTAACTGTCTCTGTTCGGCAGAGTCTTTCGTATCCTTGGTCACTGGGACATGAAAGAATGGTACGCCGTAGCCATGGGTCGCCGCTTCCAGGTCGCGATGATTGGATATCACACAGACAATTTCACAGGGGAGTTCTTTAGACTGTTGCCCCAAAAAAAGCTCGTGAAAACAATGGGTGTATTTTGATACAAACACCGCCACACGGCTTCTATGTGAGGTCAACCTACACTCCACCTCCATGTTCAATCCTGACGCATAGAGACAGAATTCGCTGATTTCTTCCCGGAGGTCACTCCTGGCTTCAGATGGTGTCCATTCGATCCTTTGGGAGAACACTTCGGCTTCCATATCACGGTGTTGATCCGCGTGAATAATATTTCCCCCATGTTCATAGATCCAACCAGACATCTTGGCAACCAGTCCTGGCTGGTCGGGACCAGACAACAAGGCCGTTACGGTATCCTTTCGATCGCTCACCGTGGACTTAGATGCTGGAACTGTAATAATCCTGCAACGACTTCACCCCAAGCGGTTTCTTCTCGAGAGCCTCGATCGCGAGCACTGAGGTTTCAGCGGCGGAAATCGTAGTCACAATACATACACTCACATTAATCGCTTCCGTGCGAATCGTATTCTCATCTCTACGCGGAATCATTCCCGTTGAAGGCGTGTTGATAATCAAATGCATGTCGCCATTCTTTATCATATCCACCACATTGGGACGGCCTTCGTCGATCTTGTATAGCTTCTTAACATCGACCCCATTCTCCTTCAAGGAACGCGCGGTTCCCGATGTGGAATAGATAGCAAAGCCCAGTCGGATCAATCGGCGTGCGATATCGACTATCTTGTCTTTGTCTTCGTCCTTCACACTGATAAATACATTACCAGAAGTTGGCAACGGTGGTTGGACGGCCATTTGAGTCTTTGCAAACGCAATACCGAAGTCTTCATCCAGACCCATTACCTCGCCGGTGCTACGCATCTCTGGGGTCAGCGCAATCTTCGATCCTGGAAAACGTTTAAAGGGAAATACCGATTCCTTGATGCACCAGTGCTTAGGCACGACTTCTTTTGTGAAACCAAGCTCTTTTAGAGTCGCTCCCGCCATGACTCTGGCAGCAAGCTTTGCCAACGGAATCCCAATGGCTTTGGATACAAAGGGAACGGTCCTTGATGCCCGCGGATTCACCTCAATTATAAACAGCTCATTGTCTTTAATCACATATTGAACGTTCATGAGGCCGATCACATCCAACTCCTTTGCCAGAGCATAAGTCGCTGTCTTAACCTGCTGAATCATAATATCGGACAAAGAATGGGGAGGCATAACCATTCCCGCATCGCCACTATGCACACCTGCAAACTCAATATGCTCAAGCATGCCACCCACCAGAATCGTTTCTCCATCTGAGATACAATCGACATCTACCTCAATCGCATCCTGTAAAAACTGGTCTATCAAAACGGGCTTATCCGGAACAACCTCGAAGGTTTCCTTCACCACCTTTTCCATCTCTTTGATCGAAGAAACGACAAACATTCCTCTACCACCAAGCACGAATGAAGGACGGAGCAACACGGGAAACCCCACCTCCTCAGCCATGGCATAAGCCTCTTCAGCATTCATAGCAATGCGGTTAGCAGGCTGCTTAAGACCTACTCTGTTCAAGATATCTGCAAAAAGTTTACGGTCTTCAGCAGCTTCGATGCTCTCCGGACTAGTCCCAATAATCGTCACACCATTTGCCTTCAATTCCGTCGCCAAATTCAGTGGGGTCTGACCACCGAACTGAACAATAGCACCCTCGCAACCTTCCTGGTGATAGACCTCCAAGACGTCTTCAAGCGTGAGTGGTTCAAAATAAAGACGGTCAGATGTGTCATAATCCGTCGATACGGTTTCTGGGTTGGAATTTACCATTACCGTCTCGAAACCTGCTTCCCGCAACGCGTACGACGCATGGACGCAACAGTAGTCGAACTCAATTCCTTGCCCAATCCGATTGGGGCCACCTCCAAGAATCATGATCTTGGGTTTATCGGAAGTTATCACCTCGTTTTCGTCACCGTATGAGGAATAGTAGTAGGGTGTGAAAGCCTCAAACTCCGCTGCACAGGTATCCACCAGCCGAAAAATCGTTTTAACGTCGAAGGATTCTCGTTTATCTTTCACCGCTTCCCGGGTTGTATCCAAGAGATGCGCAAGTTGTGCATCTGAGAACCCCGCTTGCTTCGCCTCCAGCATCAAATCTTTGTCGATCGATTCCAAGGAGTGACCGCTCAGCTCTTTCTCGAGAGAAACGATTCCCGCAACTTGGTTCAAGAACCAGGGATCAATTGAGGTAAGCTCAAAAATCTCTTCCTCAGACATACCATTCAAAAGGGCGTACCGAATATAAAAAACACGCTCAGCATTCGGGATCGATAAGTTACGACGAATCACTGCTTCATCGCAATCAGGCGCGCCGCCCATCTTACCACCACCGCCCAGCCCACGAGAACCGACTTCGAGCGAGCGCAGCGCTTTTTGGAACGACTCTTTGAACGTACGGCCAATCGCCATGGCTTCCCCTACACTCTTCATCGAAGAAGTGAGTGTTGTATCCGCTCCCTCAAACTTCTCGAAGGTAAAACGGGGGATTTTGGTTACGACGTAATCAATCGTTGGCTCAAAGCTTGCCGGGGTTTCGCGAGTGATATCATTTTGGATCTCGTCGAGGCTGTAACCCACCGCCAATTTTGCAGCGAATTTTGCTATAGGGAACCCTGTCGCTTTGGATGCCAAAGCTGAACTTCGAGAAACCCGGGGATTCATCTCGATAACTACAAGCCGCCCATCCTTCGGATTAACAGAGAACTGGATATTACTCCCCCCCGTCTCCACACCAATTTCCCGAATACAGGCGAAAGACGCATCGCGCATAAGCTGAAACTCTTTGTCACTCAGCGTCATCGTGGGAGCCACCGTAATAGAATCACCAGTATGAACACCCATCGGATCAAAGTTCTCAATCGAACACACGATCACGCACTGATCCTTGTAATCCCGCATGACCTCCATCTCGTATTCCTTCCACCCCAGGAGACATTCTTCGATCAACACCTCTGAGACCGGCGAAATTTCAAGCCCATCGGAAACGATTGTATCAAATTCTTCCTTGTTGTAGGCGATTCCTCCACCGGCTCCACCCATAGTGAACCCAGGACGGATGATCAGTGGAAAGGATCCGAGTTTCTGGGCCGCATCCCGCGCCTCTTCCAAGGAATACACGACGCGGGATTTCGCCACATCGAGGCCAATCTTGATCATAGCCTTCTTGAACAGCAGCCGATCCTCACCTTTCTTGATGGCCTCCGGTTTGGCTCCGATCATCTCAACGCCAAATTTTTCCAAGATTCCGGCAGCATCCAAGTCTAGCGCCAAATTTAAGGCAGTCTGCCCCCCCAATGTAGGAAGCAGGGCGTCAGGGCGTTCCTTTTCAATGATTTTGGCTACCATCTCGACGGTCAATGGCTCAATGTATGTCACATCAGCAAACTCGGGATCCGTCATGATAGTGGCCGGATTGCTATTGACCAGAATAACGCGGTACCCTTCCTCTCGAAGGGCTTTGCACGCTTGGGTTCCGCTGTAGTCAAACTCGCAAGCTTGCCCAATAACAATGGGGCCGGATCCGATAATTAGGATAGATTCTAGGTCGGTACGTTTTGGCATAAGGTGGCGAACTCTGGCTCCATACGATCAGATCAGATCGCAAAATTCGCACTAACTTGGAGAATACCTAGTAGCTTGAAAAGTAAAAAGCAGACTATTTGCGGAATGTATCCAACATCCTAACCGTCCAGAACATCCGGAGTGATCACCCGATCCTCGGTGTTAGCAACTGCATTGGAGATTCTCTGGACCAATTGCTCCAGATTCTTGCTCCACGATTGCTCTGAGAGGTAGGTGAAGGCTTCGTCAGATAATTCGATCTTTCGGCTATCGAATTTGAAATTCGAAGAATTGTCCATGATTGTGCGAATGATATCTGCCAGATCATTCGCACGTTCACCAAGTCCGGGTAAATAAATGACTGATAAAGCTATCCGGTAAAACAAATCATGAGAAAATTCTCCTTCGTCCATTTTTTCCTCCAAATCCTCTTCAGAGGAACAGATCAACCGAAACTCATGTCCCACAGCCTTGAGAAGTTTTGCAAAGGAATTTTGTACCTTCAAATCCATAGCATGCACCGATTGAAGATAAAGCGATCCACCACTAGCTCTTTCAAGTAGCGGCCCACCTAGACCATCTGCCCCAAGAAGCTGTTTTTTCAACTCAGCCTGATCGGCAACCGAACAATCCAAGCCAACCAACTCGCCTTCATTAAAGCTACTCGAGTGATGAATCGATAAGGCGACCATTTTCTTTCCTGTTCCAGCGGGTCCTTGAATAAGTACTGGCGTACTTACTTTTACCAAACGATCTACCTGCTTTTGAGCCTTTACGATGTGCTTGTCACGTCCTATGAGAGCATAACAATTCTCCGAAGCTTGGAAGGGGGGAATCGTTCTTTGGGAAGACTGAGAAATTGGTCGAGATACCAGTCCTCGCGATTTTGCATCGAGACCATTCTTCAAGGCTGCAACGAACTCCTTGATCTTTAAAGGTTTTTGAATGTAATCAAATGCGCCACTCTTGAGTGCACGCACAGCAGAATCCATGCTGCCATAACCAGTCATAAGTATTACGATTGCATTGGGATCGATACTTCTAATCTCGTTGAGTAGAGTCAATCCGTCCATCGGTGTCATGGAAATATCCGAAAGAACTACATCAAAAGAATTGTTCTTGAATAAATCCAAAGCTTCCTGTCCATCAAACGCAAATTCAGCATCGCAGCCTAAGGGCTGAACAACTACCTTTAGGATATCGTGAAGTTCTTTTTGGTCATCAACTATCAGGACCGATGACATTCTTTATTACTTGGATAGGATTATGAGATGATCAAGAAAACGGATTTTCATTACGAAGCCCATATTTCTTTGGGTTAACCTCCGACAACATTCGCCATATTGAAGATTGGCAAGAACATAGCCATAACAATTCCCCCGATAACGATGCCGAGGAAACAGATTAGGATCGGCTCCATCAAAGACGTAAGTCCGGAAACCGTCGTCTCAATTTCCGAATCATAAAAGTCGGATATCTTATCAAACATCGCATCCATTTTTCCCGTCTGCTCACCTGCCTTAGCCATGTGCTTAACCATCGGCGGAAAATAAGGTTTCTCCGCTAGAACTTCTGAAATCTGCCCCCCTTGATTAATAACGCGGCTGATATCGCGACAGGCAGATTCAATGTAAGTATTACCGCTCGCACGGTTTACGATATCGAGCGCCTTAAGAATCGGAACACCACTACGGAGTAAAATTGCAAACGTTCTACAAAAACGGGACACTGCTATCTTCTGACTAAGACCCCCGACAATCGGCATCCGGAACAAAGTACGATCCTTGATGACGCGACCACGAGGCGTCGCCAGGAACTTCGCCATCACTTTCCAAAAAACGATACCTCCGATTATCACGAACAATATATTGCCTTTCAACCAATCAGAGAGGTCGATCAACATCTGGGTTGGCATCGGAAGTTCAGCTCCCATATCGGTGAACATTTCCTTAAAAGTCGGGATCACGAAGATCAACAGCACGTTCACAAGACCCACCGCCAATAAAATAACTGCAATGGGATACATCAACGCACTCTTTACCTTCTTGGTCAATTTAACGGAGTCCTCGAAATATACAGATACCTTTGCAAGAATCTCGGATAACTGTCCACTTGCCTCTCCCGCTTCGACCATTGACGTAAACAGGTTATTGAACGCTCTTGGGTATTTTTTAACAGAATCTGAGAATGAAGTTCCACTCGAAATGTCGTTCTTAACTTCCCGAATGATCACTTTAAATACCTGATCGTCCGTCTGATCCTCCAAAGCGTCCAATGACGAGACTAAGGGAAGGCCTGCGTCCAACATCGAGCCCAGTTGCTGAGTAAAGATCGTCAGATCCGCCAGCTTGACCTTATGCTTGGGAGCTTTCTTTTCGTATGACCTCAATTTTGCGAGGCGCTGCGACTCTGCGAAACCAGATTTCTTCTTTTTTTTGTGAGAAGATCCTCTGGCACCCGCATTTGCTGTAGAAGATATGATAGGCATGGTGTTTATAACCATGTGTACCGTAACGCCTTAGGCAATGCTGAACATAGTTAAGAAAGTGTAAAATTTACCCCTCAAAACCGCTTAAATAAATTAAAAAAGTGCTTGATCAATAGACCTTTATTGCACGGAATACCCCCCTTTTAAGCGGGTGTAGTTCAGTGGTAGAACTCCAGCCTTCCAAGCTGGCTACGTCGGTTCGATCCCGGCCACCCGCACCATTCAGAAAAAACCTCCGTCAAATCCGCCGGAGGTTTTTTGTGAGCAGCCCATTGGACAAAATACCCCAGGGGGGTATTTTACGTTATATGCTAAAACCAACATACAAAACGAAGGCACTGAGGCGCCTTAACATTATCAAAGGCCAGCTCGGAGGCGTGTCTAAGCTGGTAGAAGACGAACGCTACTGTATCGATATACTTACACAAATCGCCGCCATCCAGCAAGCGCTTAGGGGCGTATCCAAAGAGATAGTACGGAATCACTTGGAAACCTGCGTTACCGATTCGATTCGCAAAAATGAAGGCGAAGCGCACTATCAGGAACTTACCGATATCATGTTCAAGCTCAGCAAGTAATACGGCTATGAGAAACTGGCTGGAAAATTTCTTCTTCGAGACCTGGAGCATTTTGTTGGAAATGGCTCCCTATCTATTGATTGGGTTCCTTTTGGCTGGGCTTTTATCGGTTTTGGTCAAACAGGATCTTATTGAACGTTGGCTGGGTAATCGGAGTCTTGGTTCGGTGATAAAAGCCTCCCTACTTGGAGTCCCCCTCCCCCTCTGCTCATGCGGTGTCATACCGGTAACAGTTTCACTCTACCAAAGAGGAGCAAGCAAAGGCGCCACAACTTCATTCCTAACATCAACGCCTCAAACCGGAGTTGACTCAATTTTGGCGACAACCGCACTCATGGGGCCATTATTTTCAGGGGTACGTGTTGGGGTCGCGTTGCTATCTGGAATTATTGCTGGGGCCTTAGTGGATCTTCTCGAAAAAGATCCAGGAAACACTCCATTACCCAAGATAGAATCCACGCCGCCATCAACCGACTCCATCAAAAGTAAGCTGATGGCGATGATCCGTTACGCCTGCTACACGCTTCCACAAGATATCGGAAAGAACTTAGTGATCGGAATCATCTTGGCGGGATTACTCAGCACCCTACTTCCAGAAAACTGGGGCGCTTCGTACCTAAGCGATCCGTGGCTCACCTACTCAGCGGTCACCCTGGTCGCAATCCCCCTCTACGTCTGCTCAACCGGTTCTATTCCAATCGCATTTGCCCTGATGACTTCAGGGGTGAGTCCCGGAGCAGCATTGGTGTTTTTGATCGCAGGACCTGCCACCAACATAGCGACAATAACCACCTTGGGGAAGCTGCTAGGCCGAAAAACGATTTTAGTTTATCTAGGATCCATCATCTTGATCTCATGGATTAGCGGTTTCCTGCTCGATGCATGGGGAGGGTCTCAAATCGTTGAAACAATTGAGCATCACCACAGCTCGTCTGAAAACTCGGTCATTCAACTTGTTTCAGCCATCGCCTTACTGCTAATGTTGGCATGGTCATCAATTTTTCCAAAAGTTTCTACTCACAAGCCAAAGACTATGAAAAACAGCGCTGATACGCATCTTTTGAAAGTGGAGGGAATGACTTGCAGTCATTGTGCAAGTTCCGTGAACAAAGCCCTTTCACAGCTTCCCGGTGTCGAATCCGTAGAGGCTGATCCCGCGAAAAACCAAGTGTGGATAAAGACGTCCCAATTCAACCAGAAACTCATCGCTGAAACAATAAATGCTGCGGGTTTCGAATTCAAAGGAATCGTTTGATTGAACCTGATTCTTTTCAATCAAACCGAAACGATTCGTCCGCTTCCATTAACGGATGCCCGATCAAAGCATATTCTGGAAGTACTTAAGGTTCAGGAAGGTTGCTCGTTTGATGTCGGACGAATCAATGGTCCTCGAGGCAAAGCGACACTAAAGGCCATTGCCGAGAACTCTCTAGACATCGGATTCAGCTGGGAAACAGATATTCCAAAGCTCTATGAAATCGATTTGATGGTCAGCTTTTGCCGACCCCAAACCTGCCGAAAGATTCTTCAGGAGTGTACCTCTTTAGGAGTAAGGAGCCTAACCTTCTTCGATACGGAAAAATCCGAACCAAGTTATAAGTTGAGCTCTCTTTGGACAACCGGTGAAGCCGAAAAGCTCCTCATACGGGGGGCTGAACAAGCATTCTGCACCCGACTTCCTGAGCTCACTTTACAAGACTCTCTTGGGTCGAGCATTCATAGGTTAACATCCGTCGGAAACCGAATCGCCCTGGACAACTACGAATCCACCCGGCAGCTAAAGGCCGATTACTCAATGGAACTTCCAGTCACAATCGCTATCGGCGGAGAAAGAGGATGGAGCAAGAGCGAGCGGGATTCATTGCGAGAATATGAATTCGTCTTAACGGATCTAGGGCCGAGAGTTCTGCGCACAGAGACCGCGTGTATTGCAGCCGTATCGATTATCAAGAGTCAGTTTTAACTGCTGAATGCCTTTTGAAGATCGCTATAGAGGGCCCGTCCCCTTTTGGTTTCCCAAATTCGCTCACCTGTTCCCAGCCGACTGAAGATACGATCAACCGCCCCGGCTTCTCGATTACTAGCGAACCGCCAACACCGACTAAATCCTCAGCGATCCGAAACAGATCTTCCTGAACTTTCGGGTACAGCTCGTAGGGTGGATCCGCCACGACCAGGTCAAATTTCTCCTGCCGTGTGTATCTCCATTTAAATACGTCGTATCGTTTGCAAACCACTGTTGACACATCGAGCGCCGCGCTTTTTCCGACCCTTCGGATATTCTCATTCAAGCATTCGACACTGTCTCTTCCTTTTTCAACAAATACGCCCCCACTCGCACCCCGACTCCAAGCATCCAATCCATAGGCCCCGGTCCCGGCAAAAAGGTCCAGGAAAGAAAGTCCGTCAACCTGATTTCCCAATGAGGAAAAAAGAGATTCCCGAATGACATCGGCCGCTGGCCTGGTCTTCATGCCACGCGGGGCTTTTAACTGGATGCCTCGGGCTTTTCCACCGGTAATTCTCATGCTTGAATCGGAAGGTTTATGGCGAGTTCGTTTATAACGCGAGGAGACGCCAAAAGGGTTTTCAAAAAAAATAGAAAAAATTTGAACGTAATCTCAACCACCCCGTCTTACTCTACAAAGCTAAAGAACGTATTAGAGTAAAGTTCATAGTTTCAGTCTAGTTTGTAGTTTGTTAAGCAATAGGAGCTCCGTGAAGACGGGGCTTCTTTGCGTACGGCCGGATCAGATTGAATCACTCGACAATGCTTCCCTGATCTCTATGAAATTTCACCATGCCAGACTTCCGCTGTTACGCTTGCCGATTAAATCAGGATTCAGAGACTTGCGAATTATCTCCCTTCGAGTCCCACCATCTGATTGCTACAAATCGAGCGCGGGCCGGTCAGTCAGTGGTGCTCTTCGACGGCCTCGGTGTTGAATGGGATTGTGTTCTCGAGTCGGCCGAAAAAAGAAAAGCTATTCTCAAACGATCTGCGATCCGGACGATGAGCAGGCCAGCGGTAGAAATCACGCTCGCGACCGCTATCATAAAGGGTAAAACCTTCGATAGTATTCTGAAACAAGCCACCGAGCTGGGTGTAACAAATATTCAGCCTTTGGAAACTGAACGCACCTTGGTTAAGATCAAAGAGGTCGATCTCAAGCTCGATAAATGGCGTGCCCAATTGATCGAGGGGTGCAAACAGAGCGGTAACCCTTGGCTACCTAAGATAGAAGCCCCAAAAACGTTGGTATCTTACCTGGAGTCTGAAATAGAAGGAGACCGTTTTGTAGGTAGCCTGAAAACCAATGCAAAAAGCTGGAGAGAGATCACCCCGTCCGCCACAATTACGATTTTCATTGGCCCTGAAGGTGACTTTGCTCCAAAAGAATACGAATTGCTTGAGCACAGTGGAGTCGTCCCGATTAGCTTAGGGCCCTATGTCTTAAGGTCTGAGACCGCCGTGGTTACCGCGATCTCGCAGCTTCTTGCCACTGCTAACGTTTAAAACTATTCGGAAGCCTCTGACTGCGCCAAAAAATAAGTGGTCGGAGGAAAATTGAAACTGTTCATAATACGACTGAGAGAGTCTCGGTTTTCCGACAATTGGTCGAAGGACCCACTGAGCTCGATCGAATAGCATCCGCGGCGATCAGCATGGGTCAGCAAGACTAACTGGTTTCCCAGTTCATCCGCAAATTGAAGCCTCGCCCACTGCGTACCATCTATCGTAACCAGTTCCTGACGCAAAATCTCCAACCCGGATGGTTCATCCAGAATGCGATTCACTTCATTGCGAAGATAGGTTTTGTTATCCAACGCCTCCGATCGCGAGTAACACTGAATATAAACGTCGCCATCCAGTCCTATTTCCAGTTTTTCAGGGGATCGATGAACCATCCATCCCCGCGGGACAAATACTTCAAAAGGTAGTTCCAACCCACGAATCACTGAGTCTGAAATCAGGGTGTCAAAATTCTTTTCGACCTGCACGATCTCCTCCTCTGCTTCTTCCAACACTACCGCCTCCTCAGGCACCGGAGGATCCATGGTCGTTGGTTCAACCAGTGCAACAGATGCTTCCTCATTGACCAATTCCATCATTTCACCTATGCCGTAAATCTCTGTCGCGTCTACATAGACCCGCTCTCCACCTTCGTCCCGGTAGTAGACCTTTTCCCCTTCGGCATAATATTGAACACCATCTTCGTTTTCATAAACGGAAATTTCAGCAAACGAAGGGACTTCATCGTTACCATCGAAATCCATAAAAATCGCTACGCCATAGATCATCGCGATCAGCGCCACGCCTTTTCCAATGATTACAATCAGGACTCCATCTGGCACCATATCCACACGCGCCATCTTCCACATGAAGAACAACACCACTCCAAATGAGAGGTAGCTTCCAACAAATGGAACCTGGCTGGCGAGCGCTCCCGCTAAAGCGATAATCAGCAGATGCTTAGGATACATCTGCGCCTTCATAATGGATTTCCCAACCCACAAAAAAGCGATGAGGATTACGGTTTCCAGGAGGATTTCCAGAAGTACTTGCATGAAGAGAATCAGTTAGACTCCGAACTCTACTTGCTCAACGGATCGCTACCAGATACCGGTCAAATACTACCTCGGTTTTATAGGGTTTTTATATAAATCACCCTAAGAAGCTCTTCAACTACCACTCAAGAAGCCCACCCGCATAGGTCAATCCAGCTCCAACAGAACAAAATATGATCTTGTCTCCAGACTCGAAAATGCCTTCTTCGGCGGCCCATCCAAGCGCCATCGACACCGACGCTGCCGAGGTATTCGCATATTTTCCTATCGTTACCACGAATTTATCGAACGGAATTCCAACGCGCTTACTCACAGCTTTCAAGATTCGCTCATTTGCCTGATGAGGAACGATCCAATTCACGTCCTCAACTGAGAGATTCTCCCGTTTGAGCGTGTCATCGATAATATCAGAAAACGCAACCACGGCATATTTGAACACTGCGGCTCCATTCATGGTAAGGTAAAAATCCGAAAGATCACATCCTGGCTTCGCGAACGGAATTTTAGCACCTCCACCCGCCCGCTGAATGGCTTCATACTGATTCGCATCCCCACTCAGTCGTAGTCGATGTAATTGAGGGCCTTCGGTCGCATCGGTTAAAACTGCTGCTCCGGCACCATCTCCAAACAAGAACGCGGTACTGTAATCTTCGAAATTGGTGATCCGCGAGAGCAATTCAGCAGTAACGACCAGAAGCTTTTTGGCAGTTCCCGCTCGGATGAATGCACGCCCGGTCTCCAAGGCATAGAGCCAACCTGAACATGCAGCATTCAAATCAAAAGCCAGCGCCGCGGGTATACCCAGGTGTTTCGCGAGCGCACTGGCTGCACTCGGAACCGGCTGGTCCGGGATAATGGTCGCAAGAATGATTCCATCGATCTCTGACACATCAATTCCTGCCATTTCGAGGGCTCGGACGCTGGCGCGGGCCGCATAGGTAGTAACATCCTCATCAGGCTCAGCTACGTGGCGCTGAGAAATACCTGTGGTCTTAACTATCTCCTCCTCAGTCTTGCCCGGGAATTTTTCTAAAAGCTCTTTGTTCGTGCGTACTTTGTCGGGCACCGCAAATCCTATACCGGCAATACAGACCGTCTCACGCCCGGTTTCAGCTACCGGCTTATCGCTCAACACAGAGGTTGGTGCAGAATGGGATGTCAGGTAGACAAGAACATCGTCGCCTGAGACACGCCCTCCGGGACCCGTAGCGCTGATTTCGGTAATCGCTGCCGGATCGAAGCCGGCTTCCGTGGCCAAACGGATCGCCTTGGGAGTCCATTTGATCGATCCAGTGGATACTGCGGCATGGACGGCGGTTCGAGAAACTGGCTTTTCAAGGGGTATAGAAACCAGTTTCGAAGCAACGGGCACCGTAGGTTTGGAAGGCAACAGTGTACTTATTTCTTCAGACACACCGTTTATTTGCAAATGTCTGAGCGATGAATCATCAGTCTCCACCCACAAAAATGGAGAATTCGCTTCCAATATATCTCCTGCTCTTACCAAGACCTTTCGGACCGTCCCGTTACAAGGTGCTTCAAAGTCGAAGGCAGACTTGTCACTTTCGAATTCAGCACATTTCTGACCTTTTTGTATGGAGTGACCCTCCTCTACTTCGAGATCGATCAGGGTTAATTCGTGAACCGTTGCCCCCATCGAGGGGACTGGGATTTGCGCAACAAAAGTTTCCATTTCGGTCAAATAGAGTAGATTTTCAGCGACTAGCCAAGGATTTCATGAGGCGCCAGACCTCGACCAATTCCGAGACTGATTCGGAAAGCTCAGACAATGGCACCATATTGGGGCCATCTGAAAGGGCTTTTCCTGGGTTTGGATGCGTTTCCAGAAATATTCCATCGGCTCCAGCCGCAATAGCCGCCCGCGCCAAGGGCAACACAAACTCCCGTTGACCATCGCTTTTGCCATCACCACCGCTGGGAAGCTGAACGCTATGAGTGGCATCAAACACCGTGGGATGCGCAAATGCTTTCATCTGTGCGAAGCCACGCATATCTACTACCAGATTATGGTAGCCGAACGTTGTCCCCCGTTCAGTCAGCCAAATCTCGGCGGCATTGGCCTCCTCGAGTTTTCCGACAACGTGCTTCATGTCCTCGGGGGCCAAGAATTGACCTTTCTTCACATTTACGATACAACCCGATCGAGCAGCAGCTATCAAGAGATCCGTCTGGCGACACAGAAAAGCAGGAATCTGAATGACATCAGCAACTTCTGCCACTTCAGGAATCTGGGAGACATCATGGACATCCGTAACCACCGCAAATCCAAAGCGTTCTTTGATCTCCTCAAGAATTTTCAACCCAGCAGTCAAACCTGTCCCACGGGCTCCCGAGATGGAGGTTCGGTTCGCCTTATCAAACGAACCCTTAAAAACTATGGTGAGTTCCGGACGCGCATCACGCAATCCAGCCAAGCATTCTGCTACCGGTAAACAGGTTTCCAAAGACTCCAGTGAACAGGGTCCTGCTAATAGTAACAATTTCTGAGAATCAAATAACATTCAAACGTTGGCTTTCTTCTCGAGCGCAGCGGATATGAAGGAAGCAAAAAGAGGATGCGCGAGGAAGGGTTTGGATTTAAACTCAGGATGAAACTGAACACCTACAAACCAAGGATGATCCTCGATTTCAACGATTTCCACCAAATTACGCTTTGAGTTGATTCCCGCAATCTTTAGGCCATTCGCTTCCATATCCGAGCGATAGGCGTTGTTAAACTCATATCTATGGCGATGGCGTTCCCGTACAGATGCAGAACCGTAGGCCTTTCTCGAAATTGAGCCCTCTTGCAAGTCACACTGATACGAACCCAAACGCATAGACGCACCCTTTTGAGTAACTTCCTTTTGATCTTCCATTAAGTGCACGACAGGATGCGGCGTTTGTTCGTCAAACTCGGGACTATTGGCATCGGCAAGGCCCAATACGTTACGGGCAAACTCAATCACAGCGATCTGCATACCGAGACATAAACCGAAATAAGGAAGCTTGTTCTCACGTGCATACCGAGCCGCCAAGATCTTTCCTTCAGTTCCACGGTCTCCAAATCCACCTGGAACCAGAATTCCATCGAGTCTTTTTAGATTTTCCCGACCCTCTTCAGTGGTTAGCTCTTCCGCGTCAATTCGTTCCACGATCACCTTCGTATCATTAGCAATGCCTCCATGCGTGAGCGATTCATAAACCGATTTATACGCGTCCTGCAGCTCAATGTATTTACCAACCACACCGATATTCACTTTGTGTGCGGGATACTTAAGTCTACGCACCACATCATTCCAATTATCCATTGGCTTCTCAGGTGCGTCTAATCCCAGATACTCTACCACCAAGTCATCAACATTCTCCCGTTGAAGCATAAGCGGTAACTCGTAAATAGAAGTTTCGACGTCGCATTCTTCTATAACCGCCTTGGCGGGAACATTACAAAACATTGCCAATTTAGCCCGAACCTCATCGCTCATGGGCTTTTCAGAGCGACACACAAGTATATCCGGCTGGATCCCGATTTCACGCATTTTCGCCACACTTTGCTGACTAGGCTTGGTCTTTAATTCTCCTGCTGCAGCGAGGTACGGCAGTAACGTTACATGTATAAACAGAACGTCGCCCCTTGCTTGCTCCGTGTTAAACTGCCGCAGACCTTCAACGAATGGAAGCCCTTCAATATCTCCGATAGTGCCACCAATCTCAGTGATCAGGACGTCAACTCCCTCACCTGCTTCATAGATGCGGTCCTTGATCTCATTCGTTACGTGGGGGATCACCTGAACCGTTTTTCCTAAATAATCTCCCCGGCGCTCCTTCATAATAACCGACTCATAGATCTGCCCTGATGTCAGGTTATTTAACTTGGAAAGAGAGCCCGATGTAAACCGTTCGTAGTGACCGAGATCCAAATCTGTCTCAGCACCATCATCCAGAACATAAACCTCTCCGTGCTGGAAAGGACTCATTGTTCCCGGATCTACATTCAAGTAGGGATCAAATTTCTGTATGCGGACGGTTAGCCCTCGATGTTCAAGCAGAGCCCCGATTGCAGCGGCAGTGAGGCCTTTCCCTAAAGAGGAAACGACACCACCGGTAATAAAGATATACTTCATATGATAAGTATGGGTTTCAACATGAGTGCGGAATTTAGATCCAAAGCACAAACCAAAATCTGAACTTCTTTAAATTTGTCCGGGAATTACGTTTTCCGTGCCCACTTGACACCGTGTCCTGTCGAAAAATAGACCTTAAACACCGAAAAACCAGTTGACCCACGTAACTTCAGCAAGTTTGTCTGTGGCCGATTCCACCAAAATCAATCAACGTTCAATTCCCGGTTATCCGAAAATAAATATTTCATGAGCAACAGCCCAACTCGCAAAAAAATCATAGGCGTAGGTAACCCTGTGGTAGATTATCTCGCACACGTCAGCGACGATTTTGTATCCACCGTGGCAGGCGAGAAAGGCGGTATGGTCCTTGTGGATACGTCCACCATGGATATTCTACTTAAGAGATTAACTACTACTCCTGTGCTGGCGCCAGGTGGATCTGCAGGAAATACCATTCTTGGTCTCGCCGAGCTGGGACATCCGGCAGCTATGCTCGGAAAAATTGGTAACTGCGACATCGGGGCATTTTACCGGAACGGCTTGCAGACACGGGGTGGAGATATTAGCCGATTTAAACGAGGGAATGTCCCCAATGGCCGTTGCCTATCTCTGGTCACCCCGGACTCCGAACGCACTATGCGCACTGACTTGGGGGCCGCTATGACCCTCGCTCCGTCGGAAATTTCTGTTTCCGATTTCGAAGGATATGACCACGCTCACATCGAAGGTTATATACTCTTCAATCGGGAGTTGATGTACCAGGTTCTGAACTCTGCCAAAGAAGCCGGTTGTACTATCAGCCTCGACCTGGCGTCTTTCGAAGTGGTCAAAGCGACTCAGGACATCATGGCAGATATCATAGAAACCTACGTCGACCTGCTATTCGCCAACGAAGAAGAAGCGGCAACGTTTACCAATATGGGGCGAGATTACTACGGTATGGCCAAACGACTGGCGGAATTGGCAGACGTCGCAGTGGTTAAACTGGGCAAGGATGGATCCCTGATCGCTCAGGGTAACTCTATCATCTCAGTCAATCCACATACCGTGGAGCAAACGTTGGATACTACGGGCGCCGGAGATCTCTGGGCCGCAGGCTTCCTTTACGGTTGGGCCAATGGTAAGACTTTGGAACAGAGCGGAATTTACGGATCTTTACTTGGCGCTGAAACAGTCCAAATCATGGGTGCGGCGCTGCCTGAAGCCCGCTGGATATCCATTCGCGAAGCTCTGGCAAACATTCAGTAATTTATACGATCTCATCCGGCGGAAACCGGGGTCTGATCATACTCGTCCAAGCAATAGCTATAAGTCCTGCAAAGGGTAAAAGCCAAAGCACGGCAAACCCTATTGCTGGAAACACCAACGACAGTTTTTCTCTACCCGGAACTATTTTGAACCAATCAATAGATAAGTAGAGAGGTTCCTGAGTCATGGCACCTGCCATGGCGGGACCCTCACCTGCAGCTATACAGAGAACTCCGGGCGCTGTTTCTAAATTACCAGGCATCGCTCGAATCGAGAGCATTGCAGGACCCGCAGAAAATCCATCGAAAGAAAACCGTTTTCGCAGGGTCGGACGCGGAGCGATACCGTCAGCGATTCGGCTTTGCGAATAATCTGCCTGAACTAGTACAACTTCCACAGACCCCACGCTGTTTTCATATTCGCTTCCAAAGAAAATAGCCAATCGGAATCCTTTATCAGCAAGTCCGTCTGGAATCAGGACTGCTTGAGTATATTCTCTACCTTCTGCCAATGGAGGACTTATGATATCTTCAGCCCATTTGTGATCGGTAAAAGGCTGAATCGAATCCTCATGCAGTATCAAAATAACCAATACTGACACCGTAACCACACCAGCTAATATCCCTACTGGGCAGCCAAACAATAGTCGAACTAACCTAACCATAGAGCTCAAAGAATGGAATCGCCTCGTGCAACCAGATATACAACTCCGTACAGCCATAAAGGATACCGAAGGACAATACGAGCTGTCCTGCCCAAGGAAACCGTTTCAACCCAAAACTGAAGAAGCCCACTACTAAAAACCCCACAACCGGCAGGTAATAACGCCCAAAAGTCCCCTGCAACGCTCCCGATGAAACCGTAAAGGTATAGATTTTATAAAGGTGCACGATAAGGAAAAAGCAAAATACACACACTGCACCGATCTCAATCTCTTGCAAGCGATCTACCTTTCCCATTTTGCGACTAAATAAATGATCAGAGATACTCCAGGTGAGGGCAGGAATTCCGACCACGATCAAGATCCAATACAACGTATATTCTTCATCTAGCCAGTCTAACAGGAACAGCAGAATCATCGCGATAATAACTCTGTCTAATCCATAGAGGAACCGCGTCCGGTCACGAAAGGCTACCGTTATCGCATAGAAAAGATTCAACCCAAACAGCACCATCAGAGGAACTGTGTAAGCTTGCTGGTAAATCGAGTAGATTTGAAGCCAGCGAACCTGCAGGTTTCCGTCACCAATCCAGCCCAGCAAACCCCAATAGGTTTGTATAAGAATAGAAAATACAGGAAAAGATCTCCCAAATTCCAATAGTGACATTTGCAAGGGCTCTTCCGATTGAAAGCCGGTCAAATCCACGGGTAGCAACTCACCGTAGGTGAAAATATTTCTGAAAGCCCAAAGTCCGATTGGCACAAGAGATAAGCAACAGAGTCGGATCCCGGGTTTCCAAAAATTTGCTCCGTGCCGCCAGATAACAAGTAGACTCAGACCAATGACCGGCGGAAATAGTACTAGGAATGTATATTTAACGAGACCACCTAACCCGAGAGCGATTCCAACCTTGGTTATGTTAGCTAAGGACGGTTCTTTGCAAACCCGTATCCAATAGTACAAGACGAGAGTTCCAAATAAGAAAACAAGGGCATCGTGATTCACTGCACCCGCCAGGTAGGTGTGGTTGGGAATACTACCAAGCATTATTCCCAATCCAAGTGACACTTCAATCGAAAGGCCCGCTTCCTTAAAAGCCCGCATCGAAAACCAAAGACCCAATCCAAAAAAAATTGCCGTTATGACCCGTATCAGATAGAAAGGTCCCCAGAGAGCAGGACCTACCAAAGTTCCAAACCCGTACACTGGGACCATTAACAAATGATAAAGCGGAGGATGTTGGGCGATCCAAT
Organism: uncultured Opitutaceae bacterium; assembly: GCA_964352065.1. Taxonomy (GTDB): domain Bacteria; phylum Verrucomicrobiota; class Verrucomicrobiia; order Opitutales; family UBA2995; genus UBA2995. Next base: position 53,354 of record CAYGQM010000029.1, on the reverse strand, counting down.
TCCCTCCCGGCTCGACAGCTACCTCCGTCGCGAATGCACCCCAAACGACAGCATCTATCTTTGTCTCATGAAGCACTGGAAACCCTTTTCCTGTAGCAAGATCCTTAATATAAGAAAAATGCCCGACTTCGTCAGGGACATCCCAAGGCCGAACCACAAACAGACCCGTTGTAGCTGCTTTCAGAATAAAAAAGACAACGATGCCCCACGGAGCAAATTGGTGAAATCGGGCGGTCAGGCGGCTGGTCATCAGATCGGAACGTTACTCCGGTCGCACGATCCCGAAATCTATTTTCTATGTCAATGATGGGGTTGACCTAAAGCACTTCCAACGATCTTGAACAAACGGTTCCGGTGTTTAGGTTGCATTCCATTAAATATGACCAACCCCATTTGCTCTTGCCTGAGAAGACGGGAGTATCGTCAAGAATTGAACCTATTCAATAATAAAAACTACACGCCCACTACTACTCTGAATAATACCAGTTCCAAGGTTTCCATCGTCCATAATCTCGTCGAGCTTTTCAACGGGATCCATACCCGCTGTGAATCCGGTAATCGCAATCGTCGCTACCGGTGTTCCAGAATAACCGTTGAAGTCCCAATCATAATTACCCCCAATCGGAGTCTGGGTAACCCAGTTATCTGACTTTATATAATCAGCCATACCATCAGGCATAGTCCCCGCTCCTGCATCTGGTGGATACGTTCCATTATCCATGGAATAAGTTACAAAAAGCCCGGAAAATGTCCGGAAATCATTAGCCAACCTAGACGCTTGAGAGTGCGTTTTAACCTTCATAAACGCAGGGTATGACATCGCCGCAAGGATTCCAATAATAAGGACTACGATCATGATCTCTACGAGTGTGAACCCTTCGGACTTTTGTTTGGACAACTGCATGGCTATAAATGATTAATTGTCCCACATGTTAATTAAGAATCGGAGTTTAGCGTCAACCAACCCACAAACTACCCATCCCATTTACTTCCATTTAACAAAACTCTCTAAAAAATACCAACCATGATCACAGATAAGATCGAAAACGCCTCGAATTACCCCATGGGAAGCGCCTGGACCCGGGCTTTTGAGTTTATAGCTAGCCTGTCGCCGTCGACACCTGATGGGGACTATCCTCTAGACGGTGAAGCGATGTTTGCCAAGGTCATGAGTTACGAAACGAAAACACCTGAAAAAGCAATTTTCGAAGCACACCGCAAATACGCTGACATTCAATCCACTCTGGATGGGGCAGAAGGAATCGCCATTGTAGACATTCAAAACGCAACAGTGAGCAAACCTTACCACTCGGAGAATGACGTTGCTTTTTTCGAAACACCGGGGGTAGTACCAACTTTAGTTGACATATATCCCGGCTCATTTGCATTCCTACTACCCCAAGACGTGCACATGCCCCAACTTGAAGTCGGAGCGTCTCGGAGAATCAAGAAGGTCGTAGTCAAGATAGCTCTTTCGGAATTGGGGCTTTAAGCCATAACCCGCACTTGGGCCCGCGATCCCAAGCAGCACCGAAGGAACCAAAAATCAGTTGCCTCCAATGGGGAGGCGAGAAAAACTCCCGGTCTTCTATGGATTCCAAAGCCTTGAAAGTCTGCGATGTCGTGCAGTTTTACAGCACTCTGAGCGGTGGCGTTCGACGCTATATTCACGAGAAGATCGAGTATCTTAAGAAAAACACCCCTCACTCCCATATACTTGTCGTTCCTTCACATCGAGACGCGTTTACACGAGAAGGTAAAAACTGCGTTTACGAGATAAAGAGTCCTAAACTGATAGGCTCAAATAGCTACCGCATGCTCATCAGCAAAAAGAAGATACTGGCAGCAATCTCCAAGGAGTGCCCTGATTTAATCGAAGTCGGTGATCCCTACCGCGCAGCGTGGATCGGACTAAGGGCCGCTAAAGACAATAAAATCCCGATTGTTGCCTTCTATCACTCTGATTACCCAAGGGCCCTGGATCGGACACTCAGAAAGTACGTAGGTACGCATATTGAATCACTCGTCTCTCCACTTATACGGAGGTATTTGATTCAACTATACAACCGTATGTCCGCAACCGTCGTTTCCAGCAAACGTTGCGAAGAGGCTTTGGCAGAAATCGGAATTCAAAACCTCAAGCGAATCGCTCTGGGAACCAATCTTGAAACGTTTACGCCCCAGGATAGTCGGTATCGAATATTGAAAGAACTGGGCTTAACACCTCAGTGTCGATTACTATTGTTCGTCGGCCGACTGGCCCGGGAGAAGAATATTCGCAGTCTCTTCGACATGATGGATGAACTCGAAACCCATTCTGAAGAGTACCACCTGCTACTGATTGGAGACGGTGAATGGCGCGATGAGGTCAGGAGGAAATCCAGAGAAAATAGACGTATATCCTGGTTGCATTTTTGCGAATCGTCGGATCGATTGGCCGACTTCTATTCTGCGGCGGATCTCTTCGTCCACGCTGGAGACTGCGAGACCTTCGGCCTCGTTTCTCTTGAAGCACAAGCCTGCGGAACCCGCGTGTTGGCTGTCAGAGGAGGTGGCCTTGATGAAGGACTCCAATATGAAGAACCGCTGATCATGGCAAAAGACACCAGCGGAAAAGCCTTGGCCGAGGCGGTTGATGCCATCTGGAAGCTGAAAGAAACCCGCACTAACCGCGAATTGAGGAGACAAAAAATCGAGCAACACTTTTCATGGGACGTGACTTTCTCAAAGCTAACCCACTTATACACAACTCTCGCCGCAGCTCCCTGCTCTGATGCTGAGAAACCGCAAACTACCCACCATGAGTCTCAAGATCCGGCCATACTCTCCTAGTGACAGACAATCGGTTCGCGATATCTGCTGCGACACAGGCTTTATGGGTAATCCCATCGACCCAATTTACGTGGACCGTGACGCCTTCGCTGACTTTTTTACGCGTTACTACACCGATGTAGAACCTGAAAGCGCACTCGTTGCCGAGGATGAAGGCCGGATCGTAGGCTATCTGTTGGGTTGCCTGAAATACGATAGGGTAGGGCGAAAGACTCTCTGGTTAATTGCAACCCGTACTGTGCCCAAAATAATCGGACGCATTATAGCATTCCGCTACAACAAAGCCTCTTTCAAATTCCTGAGCTGGTTCTTGTTCAAGGCAGCTGGGCAGACCCCAAAAAGCGTTCCAGAAGCAGCCCACTTCCACATTAATATGTATTCAGAGTATCGAACCGGTTTTGTTGGCAGGAGGCTCATCTTTCCATTCGTGAACGGCGTTGCCAAAAAAGGCATCAAGGGGGTCTACGGTCAAATGCAGGTCTATGAAGACCGAAGATCGGAAAAGCTCTTCGAACGTTACGGATTTAAATTTATAGACCGCAAGCAGATCACAAAATTTAAAGACTTCTGCGATCATCCTATATGGGTTGCAACGATCTACAATGAGTTCGACCAAGAGAGTAAATGCCCCATGCCTTCCGTCAAATGATACCAGGGCAGAAACAACTTATTGTTTCATTCCACGACCTTCATCCAGATTCGTGGGAAACGTGCCAACGGTTCGTCAAAAAGAGCTTTCAACTTGGAGCCCGCAATATGACACTACTCGTTATTCCGCAGTATCATAGGCAGCCACCGTTCACTGAAAATACCGTATTCGCAGAATGGCTCAAGGAACTCCCCAAGGAAAACTTCGATATATGCCTTCACGGATTTTATCATCAAGCTGAAGCGGTGCAGGGAAGCTGGTACCAAAGATTGATGGGCAACGTTTATACCACTGGCGAAGGAGAGTTCTTTCAGCTTACCAAGGAAGAAGCACACGAAAAGCTCTCACGCGGAATGACACTCTTTAATCAGCTTAGACTGCCCGTGTATGGTTTTACTGCACCGGCGTGGCTGGTTAGTAAAGGTGCTTCAGCAGCGATCGAGGAATTCGGGTTTCAATACAATACCTTGTGGAAGGGTGTAGACCTTCCAACCCTCAACACTTTTATTAAAGCCCCTACTCTCGTTTATAGCTCAAGGAACGCTTGGCGAAGGTTCGTATCCAAGATCTGGGTATCATTTTTTAACCAATTAAATCAGAAAACACATATCGTCAGACTTTCCGTTCATCCAATCGACTTTGAATACCCAGATATTGAGGCTCATATCTACAATGTGATGGAGAAAGCACTACGAACGCGGTCAACTTGCACCTACCGCGACCTCGTCCCCACCGCAATCAGGCAACCCGTAACGGAGAAAGCCGTTTGAAAGAGATGCCATCCAAGGATACTTCGTCACAACCTCATTTCCGCCGTTACTTTCGTTACGGAATTCAAGGAGCAACCCTAGGAATCGTTGCCACACTCATTGTATTGTTCTTCACAACTGAAGAAAACACCTGGAACCATCTCGCTCAGTTCAACTGGTATTACGCACCGGTAGTCTTGATTGCGATTGCTGTCGCATGGTTGTGCAATGGCGGCCGCATTTGGGTAAACTCCAGAGCTTTGGGCCACCAAATAAAATACCGCCAGGCGATTTGTGTTTCCATGTCGACTGAGTTCGGAATCGCAGCTTCTCCAGCAGGCATGGGTGGTACTGTCATGCGACTTTATTTACTCAAGAAAGCGCACGTCCCACTCACAACAAGCGCATCCATGCTCACGGCTGACGTGGCAGTGGATCTAGCATTTTTCACTCTTCTGACACCCGTCGCGATTTATTTTATCATTAGAGATCAAAACTGGACCCAAATGTTTTCTGAGCTACCCGGGTGGCAACTCATACTCGCAGGAGGAATTGTGCTCACGGGTCTCATCATAATGGTTTTATTTTTTCAAACAGGCCTTTGGGCAAAAGTCATCCACACGATGGCCAATGCCTCTCCATTGGGCCGACGACAACGGTGGCCTGGAAAATTCCGTCACTTCCGTTGGCAACTGAAAAGAAGTATACGCCGAACCTGGCTGATCACCCGTTTTCTATTCCGAAAACGCCGCAGCGCCCTCTTTATTAATTTCTGTCTCGCATCCGTCCAATGGCTATGTCGCTACGGAACTTTGCCAATCATCCTACTTGCATTCGGTAGCCTCAGGAATCCGTTCCCGTTGCTCTTTATACAGGGATTCTTATTCCTTTTCGCAATGCTGGTATTTTTGCCCGGCGGCGGCGGCGGTGTCGAAGTCGCTACCGCTTTTATACTGGTTCACTTTGTGCCCCTTTCCCTGGTCGGACTTGTGTTGATTCTCTGGCGTTTCAGCACCTACCACCTTTACCTGATTGGTGGGGGCGCCGTTTTCTTTTACACAAGTGGGCACATGGAAACGCTGTTTCCATCTAACCCAGATCCTGAGGGACGGGTCTCGCGGTAGAGTCTGTCTAGATACGCGCTACCGTATAGTGCGGATCGTCCTCAGCAACTTCAACTTCTATCAGAGATCCGGCTGACTGCAACAGTTGCCGGCAGTCAGGGCTCAGGTGCCTCAAGCGAACGCGCTTTCCTGCCTTTTTGTACCGTTCCGTCAACCCGCTTAAGGCTTCCAGACTCGAGTAGTCACAAACCCTCGCTTCCTTAAAATCGATGATCACCTCGTCGGGATCGTTTACGGGTGAGAGGCGCTCCGCAAATTCACGAACGGACCCAAAGAACAACAATCCTTGAAGCCCATAGATGCGAACCCCATCTTGTTCATCGTGAGGATTGAGGCGAACATGCTTGGCGCTTTCCCAGGCAAAGACCAGCGCCGATAGGATGACTCCGGCAAAAACAGCCAACGCCAAATTGTGAAGGAATACGGTAATCAAAGTTACCGCCAAAATAACCAGTATTTCGGACACAGGTACTCGCCCGAAGGTCTTGAACGTTGCCCATTCGAAGGTTCCAATGACCACCATAAACATTACACCGACCAACGCAGCGATCGGGATTTGGCCAATTACAGGCCCCCCAACCATGATAAAGAATGCCAATGCAAGTGCGGCGACGATCCCTGAGGTACGCCCACGTCCACCCGATTTGATGTTGATCAAACTTTGACCGATCATCGCACAGCCACCCATGCCGCCAAATAAGCCTGAAAGGAAATTAGCACCTCCCTGAGCGATACACTCGCGGTTTCCATGACCTCGAGTCTCGGTAAGATCGTCAATAAGCTGAAGAGTCATTAGAGACTCGATAATTCCAACCATTGCGACCGTGACAGCTGTTCCCACAATGACCTTTGTACTTTCCCAATTCCACTCGATAAAACCTGTCGGTATGGATGGGAGCGGAAAGGCTCCGCTCAATATGCCACTTCCAGTCCCCTCAAACAAAACATCAGATACCGTCTTTGAACCCGCCCAGAAGTAACTGATCAAGCCAACCGTTACAATGGCCATCAAGGTAGAAGGAATCGCCTTTGTGAGTTTTGGGAAAAATTGGATGATCAACATGGTCAATGCGATCAACCCCCCGATTACCATCAATTCATTCTGAGGCAGCCAACTGCCATCCGGCATTTTGAAAGAGGCGAACTGTGCCATCAGGATGACGATCGCGAGTCCGTTCACAAAACCCATCATCACCGGATGTGGCACGAGCCGAATAAAACGGCCGAGTTTAAGTAGTCCGAAAGTAATCTGAATAACACCCGCGAGCATTATAACGGTAAATAGGTACTGAAGTCCAAGCCCCTCTCCCTGAGCGTCGCCATACTGCACCGCCTTGCCCACTACGACAGCGATAGCCCCGGTCGCACCTGATATCATACCCGGCCGCCCACCAAAAGACGCAGTGATAAACCCCATAAAAACTGCAGCCCAAAGCCCCACCAATGGATCAACACCAGCAGCAAAAGAGAAGGCAATCGCCTCAGGAACGAGCGCGAGCGCGACCGTCAACCCTGAAAGGATATCATCCTTCCAAGTGCCGTTAGATTTCGAAAAGAGATCAAACATAAATTCAGTTACGTGGTTACCAGAGCTGTTGCAATTGAAGATCAATGCGGCTTTTACACACAAAAGGCCGAGGGTCATGGAGATCGATTCAACCTTTGGCAAACCCTTTTAAGCAGAAATCAATCCAAGAACATGGCCTTCTACTCCCTTTCTCTTTCAACTAAGACTCCTTTGTAATCAGCTTTCCTAAAAGCTTGAGACAAAGTTTCGCGTAAGCTTTAAGGGAGCTGTGCTAAAGAAGGACCGTATTCATAAATTCCTACATCGGGTGGCATTTGAAGATCTCTCAACTGACTACTTATACACGCTTGTTGCGATGGCGAGAGACGAAGATTTGCGTGGCTTCGGACTCAAACAGCCGCTGCCTGAGCCCGTGGATGTAACTTCGAAAATCATCAGTCCTTCAGGGTCAGGATCCGCGAGACTAGCTGCGAGAGAAGCTCTCACCCTGTGCGGACTTCCTTTGGTACCCGTGATACTAAAAATCTACGATCCTGAGTTACGCTTCGAACCGCTTGCGGCAGACAGTGATTGTATCCCTCAAGGAGGTATTCTCGGAAAAATCTCAGGCCACTCAGCGTCCATGCTAATGGCTGAACGAGTGTTATTGAATTTCCTGCAGTTTCTATCCGGGGTGGCTTCCCAGACCCACGCCTACGTATCTGCTCTTGGCAACTCCCCGACCCGAATACTCGACACAAGAAAAACGACCCCGGGATATAGAATGCTGCAGAAGTACGCAGTCGCCTGCGGCGGCGGCTGGAATCACCGGCTTGGATTATTCGACCGGGTGATGCTCAAAGATAACCATCTGGCCGCAGATAGTTCACAGTCTGGAGAGGCTCTGACGGAACTCATACTAAAAGCTCGGCAACTAAATCCAACGCTACTGATAGAAGTCGAGGTTGATCATCTGGAGCAGATCCCAGAGGTCCTGAAAGCCGGACCCGATAAGATAATGCTCGATAACTTTTCCATCGATTGCCTGAAACAAGCGGTCGAATTGATCGGCGAATCAGCCTGTACAGAAGCAACGGGCGGCATTACACTGGAACGGTTGCCCGAATTAGGAGCACTCGGACTCGACTTTTTATCCACGGGGGCACCCGTGCACCAAGCAGTATGGAAGGACATCGGACTCGATTGGGACTGACATGAATACCAGCGATCATAGTTCAGTCTTAATCCTAAAGGCCTTGCTGGAAGCGAAAGACGGATTCGTATCGGGAAACATTCTGGCTGAACAACTCGGAGTAAGCCGCGTCAGCATATGGAGCCGTATGGAACAATTGCGAAGCCAAGGCTTTGAATTCGAGGCAGTTACCAAAAAAGGATACCGCATCACCAAGCACCCCGAGTCCCTTAATCCACTACTCGTTTCAGCCTATCTGGACGATCCACACAGCCGACCGGAACTCATATTTCTATCCACCATCGACAGCACGAATGACCATGCAAGCCGTTTGCTGGCCAACGATTATGAAGCCCCCTTCTTCGTAATCTCAAACCAACAAACTCTGGGACGGGGAAGAATGGGTCGCGAATGGCACAGTCCGCCTTCGACCAATTCATATCTGAGTTTTGCAAGCCGCCCGTTGGTATCTCCGGACCGTATGCAGCTATTCACCCTCTGGATGGGTGTTTACGTGGCCAGGTACTTAAGGGAATGGCTTAAGTCGGACATAGGTATAAAATGGCCAAACGACGTATTCTTCTCGGGAAAAAAGCTTGCTGGAATGCTTACGGAAGCCCGTATGGATTCAGATACTTTGAAGGAGTTGGTCTTTGGAATCGGACTCAACATCAACCAAGATTGCGACGATTGGCCACCTCAACTCAAACAATCCGCTACCAGTCTCAGGGAGATCACGGGTGAGCGGCATGATTTGAATCGCACCACGGCCCTCTTAATCGAAGCCATATTTAAAGGCTACAGGTCATTTCTGGAGGGAAATATCCGCGAAACCTTTGAATCTATGTGGCCAGCTTTCGATATCCTAAAGGGTAAGACCATTGAGGTTGAAACACGCTCCGGATTTATTGAGGGAATCGCTTCAGGCCTGAATAATTCAGGATCTTTAATTCTAACGAAACCAAACGGAGAAACGATCACTCTCAACTCAGGAGACGTGCACGTCAAATACCACGGGTAAAAGATCTGCCACGTACTAAAATCGCCATTGCCAAATACGGTTAGCCCGACTTCTCTAAGAGTTTCTTATCCTGATGGAAGAATCCGTCGAACATAGCATAGAGGTTCAAAACCTCACCAAACAATTTGGTCGTATCACGGCTATCCAAGATATATCATTCTCCCTCAAGAAAGGTGAGATTGTAGGTTTCTTGGGTCCGAATGGCGCGGGTAAGAGTACCACGATGAAGATCCTCACCGGTCTGATTTCTGCCAACAGCGGAAGCGCTTACATTTGCGGTATTCCGGTCGCCTCCCATCCCGAGGAAATAAAACGCAAAATCGGTTATATGCCGGAAAACAACCCCCTTCCTATCGACATGCGGGTGGGAGAGTATTTAAGATTTCGTGGGAAACTCAAAGAAATGTCCGGCCGCAAGCTGCGTAAACGAATCGATTACGTCTTGGATCTTTGTGACCTCACAAGAGCCCGCAAACGGGTGATTGGAGGGCTTTCAAAAGGCTACCGCCAACGTATAGGCATTGCTGAAGCGATACTTTCTGAGCCGGAGGTCATCATCATGGACGAACCGACAATCGGTTTGGACCCTCATCAGATTCTCAAAATTCGTGACCTTATCGGAAGTCTTCGAGGACGCATGAGCGTCATCATTTCCAGTCACATTCTCCCGGAAATTGAACTTACCTGCGATCGTGTCATTATTATCAACCGGGGTTATGTGGTCGCTTCGGGCACTCCAGACGAACTGAGGAAAGAATTCCTGCCCGAAACCTCCTACCGCATGGAAATTTCGGGCTCGATCGAAGCGTTAGAGCCTGAAATTAAGTTTGTTAACCCCAAGCTATCGATACTTTCCAACGAATCTATTCTCGGCACACGTCTAAATCGCGTCACTCTAGGCGGACCCAGTGACAAGGACATTAGCGAAAAGCTGATTGATCACCTGGCCAAGCATCCTGATTTCACACTGAGATCACTGCATAGCATTGAAGCAACCCTGGAAGATATATTCCTGGCCGCCACAAAACGATCCTGGGAAGTGCTGGCAGACCAACCTAAACGAGTAACTGCAAAGCCTTTTCGCAAGGACGAGCCGAAACCCACACCTGCGGAGCAGTCCCAGCCGACCGACTAAGCGATGAGGCATTTCTTCACTCTCCTAAAGTACGAGCTCCGGTCGATTCTCATAAGTCCGGCTACCTATCTGGCTGCGTTCTTCTTTCTCATCATTATGGGATTGATCTACCAGTTCGTGTTGGAGGGTTACAATGAAGACCCGCAGGAGATGCTGCCTTCGATTGTTTTTCTGAACGCCTTTTTCATACCGGTAGTTTTCCTCGTTCCATTACTCACAATGAGGAGTATAGCAGAGGAACGTCGCCGCGGTTTGATGGATAGCTTACTCACGACACCGATTACGACGATCGAGTTGGTCGCGAGCAAGTTCTGTGCGGCCTACCTGTTATACATAGGACTCTACCTCCTGACTCTCGCATATCCGGCTATCACCTACTACTTTTTCCCGGACGATCGCATTCTCGATAAAGCGAGCCTGATCGGTGGTTACTCCTTCATTTCAATCAGCGGACTCCTGTTCGTTGGTATCGGTATTCTAGCCAGCTCAGTTACCCGTAGTCAGTTGATCGCCGGTATCTTTAGTTTTACCCTGCTTTTCGGTCTTATCTTTGGAGCCAACTCACTGAATGGTCTGGCAACCGGATACCTCGACCAGCTCACAACCCTTGAGGCTCTGCTCGAATACGTCCAAATCTATGAACATGTGGGCGATTTCAGTCGCGGCGTCTTGGACACACGCCCCATCATATTCTACTTAAGCGGAACCTTACTAACCCTAAGCATCGCAGTCCTGGCCGTGGACCACAAACGTTGATCAAGCACCATGTCTAGACTAGAAAACTTCAAGTACAGTCGCTGGATAAACCGCGGACATTCGTTGTTTCAGTTTTTCTTGGTCATATCGTTTTTTGTCGGCCTCAACATGCTCTCGCTTATTCACTTTAAGCGCTTCGATATCACGGAAGGCCGCCAATATGCACTCTCTCCTGAGACGATTTCCTACATTGGAGAATTGGACGAACCCATCCGTATAATCGTCACATTAAGCGGAAACGAAAACGATTCAGAAATGGGGGCGTCCTACACCGACGTACGCAATCTGATCAAGGAGTATGAATACACCGCTCAACTCACAGGAGCAGGTCCCATTGAAACGGAATATGTCAATGTATACCAACAACAAAGACTGGCTCAGGAGTTGGTCGAAGAATTCGGTATCAGCCAACCCAACCTGATCATCTTCGCCACAGAACAAAAGCACAGAACCATCGTTATCGATGAGCTGTATGAATCTGAGAAAATGGAAAAAACTGCGTTCCGCGGCGAGCAAATGTTCACATCGGCCATACTCGACGTATCCAGCCCCAAAAACACAACGATCTATTTTCTCAAAGGACACGGCGAACGCGATCCTAACAACGTGGACCCCATAGCGGGATTATCCCAGCTCACTCAACAACTGGATCAGCGAAATTTTGATATAAAGTCATTGGACCTTACGATACCGGATGCGAATATCCCTGACGATGCCGACCTGATTGTACTGGCGGGGCCTCGCCAGCCATTGATGGCCCGGGAAGTAAACATGTTGGAAGATTACCTCAACAATAACGCAGGGCGACTGATTGTCTTGATCGACCCCGCTATCAACAACAACTTGGGGGATTTGTTCTTCCAATGGGGAGTCCTCGCAGAAGACATGCTTATGCTGGATACCGGCGCCGACTCCATGATGAATGGCGGCGATCTACTCATACGTCGTTTCGATCCGGAACATCCCATCACTGAGTCACTCGCTAAAAACAGCGAATCCATTGTCGTCGGGTTTTCGCGTCCCATTCGAGCTGACATTGGTGCCCCCCTAGACGACAGGCTTTCTGTGACCCCGATCGTCGGCGGATCCGAAACCAGTTGGGGCGAACGCTTTTACCAAGATCCCAAGCTGATGGGATACGATGAAGGCGTGGACCTGAAAGGACCAGTCAGTATCGTGGTTGTATCGGAGCGTAGTGTTTCATCAGACCTCGGTATAGACATACCTGGCGGCCGGCTCGTGGTGTTCGGTTCTTCCGAGTTAATTACCAACAGCCGTTTAACCATTTTGGGAAACTTCACGTTGTTCCTTAACACGATCAACTGGTCGTTGGATCGAAACAACCTGTTGTCCATCGATCCGAAACCCATCCAGAAGCTCCATATCACTTTGAGCCAGGAAGAAATGACAAAACTGCGACTGGCTATCCTCCTGATTCTGCCAGGATGTTGCGCCTTGTTTGGAACGTTTGTCTACTGGCTACGTCGAACCTGATTTAACGAACCATGAGAAAACAACTCACAGTTATCCTGATACTACTGAACCTTGTAGTTGTGGCCGTGTTTTACTTGTTCGAGCGAACGGACCCAGAAAGGACACTGAAAGAAAACTCACGAAAAATTTTCGGGGAAGAAGCCGTCGAAATCGACTATATCCGTATCTCAGGAGAGAACCTGGGAGCCGATCGGGTATTAAGAAAAGAGGAGAACACGTGGATGCTCGCATCTCCTATCGAGTGGCCCGCCAATTTTTTTGCAGTCAGTCGTATTCTGAATCAAATCACTTTTTTGGAAAAGGAAACCAGTTTTGCGGTAGATGAGTTGGAAGCAGCCGGAAGGAATCTGGCCAGTTATGGTCTGGAGAACCCGCAGCTAAAACTGGAGTTCGGAAAGGGCATCGCGCGAACTGCTATCACCATCGGCTCTTCCACCGAGATTGGAAATCGTGTCTATATTCTTTCGCCTGATCAAAAAGAGATCATGGTCATCAAACGCGGCCTTTACGACAGCCTTCTGGTTGACCTTGGAAATTTACGTAGCCAGTCAGTGTTCGACATTCCTCTGTTCGAAGTACGAACTCTCAGCCTTCAGAAGTCCTACCCCACACCATTGCGGATTCGTATTTCCCGTTTTAACGACAACTGGCGATTTGAGATTCCGTTCCAAACCAGTGCCGACCGTGTTAAGGTGGAAACGGTTATCAATGGTTTAAACAGCCTGAGTGTACAGAATTTCGAAACCAACGCCCTCCCGGATCTCAATATTTACGGCCTTGATAATCCGACTATGCGATTGACCGTCGAAGCGGCCGACAAACGACAATCTATTCTCATCGGAAACAAAGTGCCCGATACGGCAGATGATAGCCTCTACTACGCGAAGGGCAGTGAAAATGATACGATTTTCACGATTCCGGGACTATTGTTCGATAACAGCCTAAACAACGCTCAAGAGGAACTTCGTGACCGTCGATTCTTAAAATTTGATCCTAATTCGCTTAGTACGATCGAAATAACTCAATCCAGCAGATCCGTCTCTTTGCAAAAACTGGAAACCGGAACATGGCAAGTTTTACAACGGGAAAAGGATGGCAATGTGACAGCAGAGGCAGCGGATACCAAAAAACTGGCCGACATGATGACCACGCTCTACATGCTGAGAGCTCAGAACTTCATTTCAGATGCGCCGTCAAATGCCGACTTGGAAAACTACGGATTCACGGATCCTCAGCGTATAATCGAGTTAAAAGGCGGTACACCCCTCACGCTACTCATCGGCGACCTCGTAGAAGGTACCCCCCGACACGCCTATGCCAAGTTGAAAGAAGAACCTTTCATCTATGAAATAGACACCTCCATTCTGGCGGAATTTCATACGCGCCCTTTCAACTACAAATTGCGAACCCTTCATCAACAGCCTAAAGAGGCGAAACTGGTCGGTCTGACAATCTGGGCAGCGGAAAGTGATAGCATAGTATATAATGCAGCTCTCAACGAAGTAACTCCAACCTGGGAACAAATAGCCGACGCCGACGAGTTGGACGATGAAGGTCGGGAAAGCCTTCTTTCGCTAGTCGAACAATCCAAGTCGATCGAAGCTCGTGAATTTATCCAGGATGACTTCGAGAACGTTCCTTGGAAATACAGACTGGATATGCTCTTCGAATCGACCGACAATCAGAGCCAGAGTCCCTGGACGACCCAACTCTGGGTCACTGAACGACTAACCGGCACCAATGCCATTGCCGGCATAAAATCCGAGGGTGGAGTATTCTATACGACCCAGGCATTTACCGACGCCTTTTTCAAACTTACATTTACGCGATTTGATCCGGGCCCAGAAGCCGAACCTGCCACTGAGGCTCCCCAGTCAACACCTCCGGCCTCACCAGAACTAGAACCCAGCGAACAACAGGAACCATAGGTATAACGCTGCCGTATTCAAATTACAGCTACAGCTTCTGATATATAACAGTCGCATTCTTCATGTCTTACCTTGCCAAGAAAAAACGCTCACTTGCGGTGCGGTGTTTCCTCAGATGTCAGGAAGCGGCAATGTATGTTCTTATCTTCATGCTCTCGGTCCTCTTATTTGGTCTGGGATTGAGCATCTATTACGGTGAGATACCTGTCCCGGAACGCCTGCTAAAAGTCTTGAACTCTAAGCTGGAGGAAGAGGGACTCAAAATTCACTACGATGCGATCAGTATAGACTTCACGGGCGACATACTAATCAAGAATGGACGAATCGATTTTACCGCAACCAATGAACCTGCTTTGGAAGCAGATCAACTCTTCGTCGACCTCAACTACCCGGCCTTCGCTCTGGGAAAGACCCCTTTCAACAATATCAGGATCACTGGAGGTCGCTTGTACAGTCCTGCGATTGTTTCGGCATCTGGTACCAATGATAATCTGATTGATCAGGTCAATTTATCAGTTTCAAGGCGCTGGAGCCATTGGTCCATCGAGTTTCTTACAGCGAAATTTCAAAACTTGGATATCGCAGTGAACGGTGATCTCAGTGGATTGGTCCACCACTTGAATTTCGACAAAAAGAAGGAAAAAAATCCAATCAATCTCTTTTCGCAATACTTACGACTGAGCAGACTCCTTTCTGATCAAACCAAAAATCTTAGATCTCTAGAGGCTCCCAGACTCCATATCGGACTGCATAGCCCTACCAGTGATACGTTCGCCTTGGATGCCGAGCTCGTTGCCGAATCTGTCGTGCGAGAAGGTTTCCCTTTGATTAAAGGCGTACATGCTTCAGGCTCTTTTCAGATACTACCGGAGGTTCGGACACTCGCACCGTTTCAGCTACGCGCGTCCACAGTCACTGAGACGGATCTCAATGCACAGGTTGAAGACATTCATCTAACTGCTTGGACCGATTCAACGATTGAAAGCATTGACAGCGTGTTTCCCGTGAACCTCCGTTTAACAACCGGAGCTATCAACGTTTATGACACTTTGTTCGAACACTCCTTATTCGACGGCCAGATATTAACTCTGGATAGCGCTCAAGGGAGGCTCGTCGCTTCAGTACTCGAGGGCGCACTTGAAGCGACTGTGGAGGGCAACTGGAAACAACAAACAGCGAAGGGCTCGCTTACCGGGGGAATAAACTTCACCCAGATCTTTGATCGCCCCGAATTTGACAAATTATGGAAACTTCGGTGGTCGAAACAACATAGACCGGCTTACATCGATATCGACTTCGACTATCCGGGGAGTCTTCAGGAAATGAAGGCACAATACAGAGTCGAAACCCGGGATATAGATATCATAAAAACACCCTTCGAATGGGCCCGCGTGCGAGGCACACTGGAAGGCACATACGCGGATGTTTATCAACTGGAGGGCGGGGGCTATGGCAACGATCTGCTTTGTACATTCCGACAGAACCTTACCGATCCATTTTACCGATTTACCATGGCCGGCCGATTTCGCCCTCAAGACATCAATCCCTGGTGGAGAGACTGGTGGAAAAACACGTTCGAATACTTGGAGATTAAAGGCGAGTTGCCATGGCTGGATATGGCAATCCGCAATACCTTCACCCAGAAAAAACAACTGACTCTCTTCGGGTTTGCCGAAGCAGAAAACGTAGGCCTCAAGGGAATGCACTTCGATAAGGCGTCAGTGAAGATGTTTATCAGACCCAACTACATCGACGCCCTCGAACTTCAGCTCGAGCGACCGGAAGGAGTTGCGTCAGGTCAGTTTCAAAGACAACTGGAACTCGGTAAGCTCAAAAATGTAATCCTTGATATCAATACCAGCCTGGACCTCGAGGCTTCGATGAGTTTGTTTGGCAAAGCGGGCCTTCAGATTATAGAACCCTACACGTGGTCAGGAAATCCAAACCTTCAAATAACGGGAGAGTTCAATTTCGAGCACAATTCGAATTGGCAGGACTTACACTTCGACATTAAGACTGATCAGCCCATGACCGTCTATGATTTCCCGCTGGATAGTGTACAGGTAAGTGGTCACTACAACCGGGGAGATGTGCTGCTGGAAGACATCGAATTCGGTTTCGCTGGAGGAATAGGAGCAGGTGATGTGAGCTTTTTGAAGCAAGAGGATCAGTCTTACTTCCTCTTCGATCTGGATATTGAGGATGCTGAGCTCGAAGAAACCTTGAGCCGAATCGGTCGCTTAAAAGTAGTCAAATCCGACGATGAAGTACCTTCCAAGAATCCCAAAAAGGAATCTGAACCACTCAGAGGAAAACTCAAGGTGCACACTAGTGGTATCTCACCTGCCGGTTACGGCTTGGATAGAGTCATGGCGAAGGGTAACATCGAGGTCACTGAGGGCAATTTGGCACAAATCCCACTTTTTGGACCTCTCTCAAGTCTCATGCCCTTCACAACCCTGAGGCTCAACTCAGCGAACGCATTTTTTGCTTGGGATAACGGTAAAATGACCTTTCCAAATCTGGTAATGACCGGAAACTCGGCTCGACTGGAAGGTGTCGGTGATTTCTACACGGGTTCTTCCAATCTGGATTTTCAGGTGCGCGTGTTTTTATTACGGGAAACGGATATTCCTCTGATATCCAACATCATCATGCCCCTTTTCGACCCATTTAGCCAAATGGCAGCAGTCAATTTGAAAGGTAGCCTCACGAAACCGGAATGGCGTTTTGCAATGAGCCCTTTCAACCTATTCGATCCGAAAGTGAAAGAACCACGGCCCAAGACCAAAGAAGAGCTTCTGGACTTCAAATTTATCGAATAGAGTAAAACCTTGCAGAAAGCTGCAAAACTCCAAGCATCCGCTGACCTGTTTTTTGTGGAAATTTGCAATAAACTCAATAATGCTAACTTTCGACGACCTTGGAAAAGACTCTTTTACCTTAGCTACCAATTCAAAGCTGGGCTCATTATGAGCTGCCGCTGAAAAACTTTAACCAACGAACTATCTTGGACCTAAAGCAAATAAAACAAATCATCGATATAATGAAACGATCCTCTCTCACAGAATTTGAGATCGAGGAGAAAGACCTGAAGCTACGCATTTGCAGAAGCGACGAAAACAAGGGGAACGGACCCCTCCAAGTCGCGCCAGCTTACACGACATCGATGCCGACCTATACTCCTCCTCCAGCAGCTGCCCCAGCACCGGTCGCCGAAGAAAAGACTGCCGAAGACGAAAAAGGAATCGTTATCATTAAATCTCCAATGGTTGGCACCTTCTACCGCGCTCCGTCCCCTGAGAGTCCCGAATTCGTCAAAGAGGGCGATGTCGTTAACCACGAAAGCCCCGTCTGTATAATCGAAGCCATGAAGGTTATGAACGAGATACCCGCTGAAGTTTCAGGAGAAATAAAGCAGGTGCTCGTTGAAAACGGAGAATCCGTGGAATACGGACAGCCTCTATTTAAGGTAAAGCAGCCTTAACCGGCCTTATTATGATCAATAAGATCTTAATCGCCAATCGTGGCGAAATCGCACTTCGCATTGTTCGCGCCTGTCGGGAACTCGGAATCAAGACACTAGCGGTTTACTCCGAAGCGGATGAGCAATCCTTGCATGTTCAGCTAGCCGATGAGGCAATCTGCATCGGTCCCGCACCCGCAACAGAAAGCTACCTAAGGGCCGACCGTATTATCAGCGCTGCTGAAATATCGGATGTGGATGCGATTCACCCTGGCTATGGTTTTCTGTCAGAAAAAGCGGATTTCGTGGAGCAATGTGAGTCTTGCAAAATTACCTTCATCGGTCCCAGTTCATCCATTATTCGCAATATGGGAGACAAGGCCCTCGCCATCGAATCGATGCGGAAAGTGGGAGTCCCAACTGTACCCGGAAGCGACGGCGTTTTGGACAACGTAAAGGAAGCAATCAAGGTCGCTGAATCTATTGGATATCCAGTTTTAATCAAAGCGGTATCCGGTGGAGGTGGCAAAGGTATGCGCGTAGCCCACAACAGCATCACTTTTGCAAAGGAGTTCGAATCCGCCCGGAATGAAGCTGCCAAGGCATTCGGAGATGCGTCGGTTTACATAGAAAAATTTATCTCTAATCCAAGACACATCGAATTTCAAATACTGGCAGACCAACATGGGAATGTGATCCACCTGGGCGAACGCGATTGCTCCGTGCAACGCCGGCACCAGAAGCTGGTTGAAGAGGCCCCATCGCCGTTCCTGACCGAAGAACTCCGCCAGGAAATGGGAGCCGCTGCGGTTAAGGCAGCCAAAGCCGTGGGATATACGAACGCTGGAACGATAGAGTTTCTGGTCGATGAAAATGGCAAATACTACTTCATCGAAATGAATACCCGCATACAGGTTGAACATACGGTCACCGAGGAAGTCACGGATACCGATCTCATCAAAGAACAAATCCGAATCGCTGACGGCCAGAAGCTCCGATACAAACAAGAAGATATCGTAATCAACCGCCACGCCATTGAGTGTAGAATTAACGCAGAGGACCCACTTCGTAATTTCGCCCCGTGCCCGGGTACGATCGGACTTTACTACCCTCCTGGAGGCCACGGCGTAAGACTGGATTCTCACATTTATGGCGGCTATCAAGTCCCCCCTCACTATGACAGTATGATCGGAAAGCTCATCACCTACGGGCGCAATCGTGAGATCGCCATGGACCGCATGTATAGAGCTCTCGGAGAATTTATTATAACAGGGATCAAAACAACGATTCCCTTTTCTAAAGCAATCATGCAAGACCCCGTGTTTCGAAGCGGCCAAGCGACCACTAAGTTTGTGGAAGACTTTATAAACCGTTCGAATATGGATTCACTCATTCAATCGAATCATAACCTTGAATAACAATGGACACCGATAGAACGGATACCGAAGAGATTCCCTCCATCTCCACCGAGGAAAGTAGCTCCATCGGAGATATAAAAATCAACCACGCCGTTGTGGCCAACATCGTCCGCTTGTCCGCCCTTGAGAATACAGGTGTATATGCTGTAGCGGGCAGCTTCGTCGATGGAATCGCTGAGATCTTTTCCAAGAAAGAGTCGTCGCAGAGCGGCGTTCGGGTAACCGAAAGCGAGCGGGCCAATTACCTGATCGAAATACGCCTGGTATTGAACTATGGTGTCGAATTGGCAAAATGCGCCTATGACGTACAAGTTGCGGTAAAAGATCGGGTGGAGAATATGACTGGTAAGATGGTGGAACGCGTAGACGTTGTCATCGAGGGGGTTAAGTCAAAAGACGACCATCCAAGCGTAAAGAAAAGCAGGTCGTTGCCTGTAGATGAGTAAATCATTCTTAAACTTTCAGAGCGCGGGCCTTAGGGTCCGCGTTTTTTTTCGACAGTCTTCCGAAACAACTGCAGTCTTATTCCTCTCATCCATAAAATCTCACCATGCAATCTCTCATAGACAAGTTCGGCATTGAGCCGTCCGTACTGACTTTGATGCTTTTGATACCGCTGGTAGTTCTATTTGTTGTGTTGGTCATTGTGTATCTCAAGCTCAGCAAATCCAAACTTCTGGTATTTAACAATCAGGATGGAAAAGTCGAAATATCCAAAAGCGCAATTCAGGAAATCATCCAACGTACGTGCGAGCAATTTGTCGAAGTCGGCCGAGCCCGTGGCGACATTCGTAGAAAGAGGGATAAGATCAACATCAAGGTCAGGCTCAAGCTCCGGGTAAAAACACGCCTACAAGATATTTCGAACGAACTTCAAAGGCAGATTACCAGGGCGATTCGCGATGATCTGGGAATCGAAAATCTCGGTGAAGTAAACGTTATCGTGGAAGGCTTCTTGGCTGAAGCCAAACCCAAATCCTAGCCGATATCAACAATCACATCAGACCATTCACCCAGCGTGTGACTGGTTATGTTATAGGTCTTTCCCAGGCGGTCCAATTTTTCCTGATACTTGTTTCTAACTTCGCTGGCTTCTTTCGCTAGGATTCCGCTCAATATCAGCCGCCCCCCTGGCTTTACCGCTGTAATCAAAGCATAAGGTTGTTCGATCAATACAACGGCAAGAATGTTCGCAAACACCAGGTCATAAGTTTGTTTGCGGAAACCTGATTCCAGGTCTCCTTCCCAGAAGTCGACTTGCCCAGCCAGATCATTCAGCAATGTATTCTCATTGCTGATACGAACTGCATCCAGATCGTTGTCAAATCCAACGACCTTGGGTATCCCCAGCTTTCTGGCGGAAATGGCCAGTATTCCTGAGCCACAACCCGCATCGCAGCAGCTAAGATCCTCAACCGTCCTTTCCTCCAAATCCAGTTTCTTGAGAAAATCGATCAATGCCTCGATACACAATCGAGTCGTCTCATGATTCCCGGTTCCAAAAGCCATTCCCGGATCCAACCAGACCACGGCATCACCCTCTGGAATCACATAGGTCTCCTTCTCCCAGATCGGAACCCAATGCAGTCCTTCGAAGGCCCAAGGCTTAAAATGTATCTTGTAACTATCTTTCCAGTTTGTGTCCGGTAACAATCGGAAGTCCGCTTCGACCGATCCGATCGACTCAGTGATTACCGGTTCAATAGAAAGCCAATCTTCTCGTGCCTCCGCCTCGCGTGCGTAGATCCCAGAAGCGGTACCAAGCTGGGTATCCTGATCTAGGTAAATATTCCAACGGCCTTCACCATACTCGTAAAACAGATCCTCCAATGATTCCACCTGTGCACCTTCAATCGAAAACGAGATCTGGAAGAGAGCCATATGACTAGATTAAATACATTTTTTGTGGAGCTCTCTAAAGCTCGTCAAAAAATCGCTTCGCTTTATCAAAAAACGACTTTCCCATCGGCTCCAGATCATCACCGGACTCTTTCGCAAATTTCTCTAACAAGTCCTTTTGTTTTCCGGTCATTGATTTTGGAACTTCCACATGCACCGTTATATATTGGTCGCCCAGGCCATAGCCTCTCAAAGATGTCATTCCCTTCTTACGCATGCGAAATGTAGTTCCTGACTGGGTCCCTGCCGGTATCTTCAACGAAGCCTTTCCCCCCAGAGTCGGCACATCTATCGCACCACCCAGCGCGGCCAACGTAAACTTTATGGGTATTTGACAGTAAAGATCGTCTCCGTCTCGTTCGAAAATCTCATGATCTTTCAAGTGAATCACGATGATCAGGTCACCGGTAGGACCACCGCCTACTCCCGCTTCACCCATACCTGATAGGCGCAAACGAGAGCCGGTATCCACACCCGCTGGAACCTTGACTTGAGATTGGCTGGACTTCATGACCCGTCCCTCGCCGGAACAAGTACTACAAGGTGTATCTATGATTGATCCGTTTCCCTTACAGGTCGGACACGCCTGTTTCACCCTAAAGAATCCTCTTGTCGTTGTCACTTGTCCAACGCCGCCGCAGGTTCCGCAGGTTTTCTTGCTGGTTCCGGGAGCGGCACCGCTTCCGCTACAGGTATCACAGCTGACGGCTCTTCGAAACGAAATCTGTTTTTCTACACCATTTGCGGCTTCAGACAGCGTAATTTCAAGATCGTACTGAAGATTGGCTCCGGCACGGGCACCTCCCTGACTACTGCGGCCACCACCAAATAACTCATCAAAAATTCCCCCAAATCCGCCGCCACTACCGCCGCCTTCGTAGACTTCCCTGAACATATCGAAAGGATCATGAAAGCCCCCGCCTCCGGAACCCATGCCACCTCCTTCAAAAGCCTGAGGCCCATAACGATCGTAGGCAGCCCGTTTTTCAGAGTCTTTCAAGACCTCATAGGCGTGGGATACTTTTTTAAATTGCTCCTCTGCGTTCTTATCGTCCGGATTACGGTCTGGGTGATATTTTAGTGCCTGTTTTCGGTAAGCTTTCTTCAACTCATCAGCCGATACATCCTTACCGACCCCGAGTAGATCGTAA
The DNA here is from genome assembly GCA_964352065.1 of uncultured Opitutaceae bacterium. Taxonomy (GTDB): domain Bacteria; phylum Verrucomicrobiota; class Verrucomicrobiia; order Opitutales; family UBA2995; genus UBA2995. Next base: position 31,033 of record CAYGQM010000029.1, on the reverse strand, counting down.
TAATCATCAGCCATAATCAGCTATTTTCCCCTTCTTTGGCAGGTCCGCTGGACACGATGACAGCCGCAGCCCTCAATATGCGACCATTCAACGTATAACCTTTGCGTGCGACTTGGAGCACCTTGTGGTCCTCCACTTCGTTACTGGGCTGAAATCCAACGCTTTCGTGGAAATTCGGGTCAAAGTCTTCCCCTTCCGGGTTCACACATTCCAATCCGTTACTTTGGAGAATCGACAATATCTGCTGCGCTACCATGCGAAATCCGTCAGCTACCGCCTTCGCTTCCGGATGGTTATCAGCAGCAGATAGTCCCAACTCCAAATTGTCCAGAGCGGGCAACAAATCTTCAATCAGGCCTGAAAGCGCAAACTTACGCAGCTCCTCTTTTTCGCGGATCGTCCGCTTTCTGAAGTTCTCAAAATCCGCCGCTGCCCGAAGAACCTTTTGGTAAAGCTCTTCTTTTTCCTGCCGACTTCGTTCCAGTAACTCATCAACAGTAAGCTCTTTCTCCTCAGCAGGCGCCTCCTCTTGCGCTTCCGGATTCTTGGACCCTTCTGCAGTCGATTCAACCTCAGGCGACTCAAATTCCTCTTCTGTGGTGTTTTCTGTTTCCTCTTGATTCATGATATGAACCCGCAAAGAAAAGCGGTTATCGTCACAAGTTCAAGCAATCGTTAAACTCTTATTGATTCCAGCTCTGTTTAAGCAAAGCCCTCACATCCACCTTCTAGATAAACTGATCTGTTATGAGGAGGTCCGCACCGTCGGTTGACCTTACCTCGAACTCGCCAGCGTAGGGAAGTAACACAGTGTCTCCCTTTTCAAAATATGATACTTCACTCCCATGAATTTCGGCCTTTCCTGTTATCACATTGAGCAAAACGGGTTGAGTTCCACCTGCAAAATGAAGGGATTTTCCTGCTCCAACCCTGCTTTTGCGTATCCTAAATTCCTCGCAATCAACCAGCATGTCCCCTGGCTGGGTATTTCGAATGGGTTCGGGTTCAAAGTCTTCGAACTCAATTGACCTCATAGATTCCTCAATATGAAGATCACGTGGTTGTCCATCCAGACCCACCCGCCCCCAGTCATACACCCGGTAGGTAGTATCTGAATTTTGCTGAATCTCTAAAATCAAGTTACCCGCGCCAATCGCATGTAACCGACCACTCCAGACAAACAACGAATCACCCGGAGCAACACTCACTCGATGCACCAGCGGCTCAAGTTCGTTATTTTTCAACGCAGTCTCAAACGCTTCCTTCGTAACTCCGTTTTTGAGTCCCACTATCATTTCTGATCCCTTTTCTGTATCGGCAATGTACCAATTCTCTGTCTTGGGTTCCCCACCCAGTTCTTTAGCTACCCGTGCAGGCGGATGCACTTGAAGACTTAGTTTCTGCTGACAGTCCAGCCACTTGATTAGAACCGGAAACGGCTTTTTACTGTCAAACCTTGGTCCCATGACCTCATCGCCATGAAACTCCAGCAGCTCTCTGATAGTCAGGTCTTTATAAACGCCTGATACTACAACCGATCTAGCCTCAGGCCGGTCCACGATCTCCCAGCTCTCACCGATAATTTTTCCTGGAGGAAGGGTTCGGCCGAGCTTGGCTTCGAGGCCTCGTCCCCCCCAGACGCGTTCCATATAAAGTGGTTTGAATGAAATTGGAGAGGACATGATTATTCAAGGTTCAGAATCGAAACTTTTAATTCAGAAAAAAGCTACTATGGTACTTTTTCTTTAGGAGCCAAAAACATTCTAGGCGGACTCCAAATAATTCACTATCTCAACTGTCTCATCTACTTTCATCCAAAGACCCAAAGGAACCTCGAATTCGCCAAAAATAATTATCTCATATCTCATTGTTTACTAGTAGTTTAGCGAATACTAAAAAGAACGTTAATCTGCTGGAATTTTCGCGGCGAACCATTGTCATCTCATCTGCTAAATCTAGGCTCCTACCAATTCACCATGGCACCTCCCAAAAAAAAGACCAAAGGGACACAACAAACCACTCTGGGCTCGTACAGCGGTAAATCCAGGCCTGTGATCGGATTTTTCTTTCTGGTTATTGGCATTTTACTGCTCCTTTCCCTCATCATTTTTGACCTTGATAAAAGCTCATTCAAGAAAGTCCCGTTTGACCTGCCTTCCGGATCAAGCAGCGGGTCAAGCGATTTTGTTGTGGGTGTTTTTGGCGAGTATATCGCTTTCGGATCCCTGTGGATGTTTGGATTCTCTGCCTGGATACTCGCTCTGATCTGCTTTTGGCTCAGCTACATCAATCTATTCAAGAAATCCCACTTTCTTAAATGGCCTCAAATTCTCTCCATATTCGCCTATTTGATAAGTGTTTCGGTGCTGGGTACCTTGATTCAGGATATCTTTTTCGAAGGTCGGGAAACTCAGATTCACAACGATTGGAGCTATGCCCAAGGCCTGGGGGGTATCGTAGGTGATGTTATTTATACGCAAGGCCTTCGGATCTGGCTTGGCCCGCTCGGAACCTCGATTGTAGCTATTGCAACATTGCTCGTAAGCCTTGGACTTTTACTAACCCCCGATCTATCCAATAGCCGCGAACGCTTAAAGGCCTGGTGGGCTGGGAAAAAAGAACGATCTGCCGAACGGAAGTTGAAGCGAAAAGAAGAAAAAGCACGCAAGAAAGAAGAAGCTGCTGCTGCAAAGGCTATCAAAGACAAAGAAGCCGCTTTCGCCGTCGAAGAAATTAAAAAACCGAAACCTGGGAGTAAGTTCCGTCTCCGCGAGCAAGAAGATGAAGAAAGCGAACTGGAGTCGATCGAACTGGAAGACGTCGAAGATCTGATTATACCACAAGCTTTCAATGAAGGAGCACCCGTTGAAAAAACGGTATCTACTCAAATAAAACCGAAGGACGCCGGATTTTCCAAAAACACCGAACCGGAGGCTCCTTTGAAGATCGTCGCTTCCTCAGTGACCCCCAAAGCCACGCGAAAAGCCCTACCCAAAAAACGCGGCAGCTACATTTTCCCAACCTTGGCCTTACTTCAGGACCCACCGGAAAAAGATCACGAGCTGGACGCAAGCGAGCACGAAGCAACGGCAAGAAAATTGGTTGAAACATTGGCAAACTTTAAGGTCAAAGTAACCATGGGTGAGGTCCACACAGGACCCGTCATCACCCGTTATGAGGTTCACCCGGCTCCGGGCGTAAAAGTCGGAAAAATTCTCGGACTGGAGAATGATATTGCCCTGGGTCTCAAGGCGCTCGCAGTTCGAATCCAAGCTCCCGTTCCCGGAAAGGGAACCGTCGGAATCGAAGTGCCGAATAAGAAGCCAGACGCCGTCTACCTTCGCGATATTATCGAATCCGAGGCCTGGGCAAAATCCAAAGCAGAGATTCCCATCGCCTTGGGGAAAGAAGTAAGCGGACGCCCATTGATCGCTGACCTGACGAAAATGCCCCACCTACTCGTGGCTGGAGCAACAGGTTCAGGTAAAACCGTTTGTATCAATACGATTATCGCTTCATTGGTTTACCACTCAAGCCCTGAGGATGTAAGATTCATCATGGTTGATCCAAAGATCGTTGAAATGCAGGTCTACAATGATCTACCCCACATGATGATTCCTGTCGTGACGGATCCAAAGAAGGTGCCAGGGGCCTTGAAATGGCTGCTCGCTGAAATGGAGCGTCGTTATCAGATTTTTGCCAAAATGGGGGTCCGCAATATTGCGGGCTTTAATGACGGTCAGAAAAAAAAGCGGAAAGAAGCAGACGAACGCAAAGCGCAATCTGCGATCGACGAAATGGCAGGAGACGATTTGCTAGGCATGGATAATATTCCTGACCCCGAAGCGCCCGAGATCGAAGTACCGAGAGACGAAGATGTCCTGATTCCGGAGAAGTTTCCCTATATCGTATGTATTATTGATGAGTTGGCCGATTTGATGATGGTAGCTCAACAAGACGTTGAGAGCGGCATCGCACGCCTGGCTCAGCTCGCAAGAGCAGCAGGTATTCACCTCATTATTGCGACACAAAGACCTTCCGTAAACGTCATCACCGGTATAATCAAAGCCAATCTACCAAGTCGAATCGCCTTCCAAGTGAGTTCTAAAGTAGACAGTCGTACTATTTTGGACGAGGGAGGCGCTGAACAACTCATTGGACGCGGTGACATGTTATTCAATCCTCCGGGTTCTGGGAAACTACTCAGGTCGCAGGGCTGTTTCGTTTCCGATGAAGAAATCAACAATATCGTTGAGTTCCTGAAACAGAATGGACCCCCGCAATTTGTTGAAGAAGTCCAACGACAAATTGAACTGGAGGACGATGACATCGCTGACCTGCAGGAAGAGGAAGACGATTTATTTCCAGACGCAATTGAAGTTCTGCGCAGCACAGGTCGTGCCTCTACTTCCATGCTACAAAGGCGCCTCAAGATTGGATACAACCGGGCAGCGCGCATCATGGATCTGATGGAAGCCCGCGGTATTGTCGGCCCTGACAACGGTTCGAAACCACGCGATATTTTGATGGACCTGGAAAATCTATAGCAACCGCAGCTAGGACAATTATTCCTGTTTGAGACCGGTAATATCATTTTCTTTGCATTTTTTCTAACGGCTCCCTTAATCAGACGCATATGCAATCCATTGGGGAACGATTAGAAGAGGCCCGTAAAAAAAAGGGTATTTCCATACGCGAGGCAGCTGACGCTACCAAAATTCGCGGAGACTTCCTTGATTTCTTCGAGAAGGACAAATTTGATATTGGTATTCCCGATATTTATGTCCGCGGATTTTTGAGTAATTACTCCAAATTTCTGCATATCGACCCTGCTAAGATCATCACGGATTACACCTCTTTTAAATTGGGGCGTAGCAAAATTTCGAAACGCGACCGCGGGGAACTGCTCGGAAGATTGGATATGCCTGGAGAGTCTTCCGAAACCGCAAAACCACCGCACAGAGAAATTCACGAACCCGAACAGCAAGCTCAACAAGAGAATTTTGCACCTCTGGGTTCCTACTCTTCTGGAGGGAGAGAGGCTCGTTCATCTGGTTCAGGTCTCGTTACTGAAAGCGACTCCGAGGTGGATTATTCACTCTACTGGAAACTGGGATTTGCCGTAGCGGCCGTATTCGCAGTATTTATTCTGTTGGTTTACGTAGTCTGGAATGTCATCAATAAAGAAAGTCCGGAAATAAACCCCGAGCTGGTGGAAGCACCTGCATTGGATACCTCCGGAACGCAAATTCTGCAACCTGCCGAGGAGGTCATCCGCTTGATCGCTTCAGGGGATGTAAATGTCCTGGTTATTCAGAAAGATACTAACACGCGCCTGTTCAGCGACCCACTCGCAGCCGGTGAAGAAGTTGAAATTCGCAAACGAGGGCCAATTACTATCGCCTTCAGTGAAGGTAAAAACCTGAGCTACACAAAAAGTGGCCAGACTTTCAGCCCGGGAACCGATGGTTTGGGCAGGATAACCGTTCCCTGATTCATCTAGACGTTTGCTTTCCAACCGGCCGGACCCTTGATGCCGACCGGAACGCCTAATATTTCGCCTACCAATATCGCTTTTTTCTGACCAAGCGGATTGGATAGATCCTTGAAGAGTTCTTTACGGAGCTGTCCTTTCGGCGTCGATTTTCTCCGTTCGCCCCAAATGGCCGCTTCCTGGGGTTTCGATTTTATCTTCGCCTCCAACTCACGCACCTTTCGCATCTTCGCTTCTATCTCCCGCTGATGCGATGTCTGGTCAAACAAAGGTATAGCAGGAGGACGGGGTGCGAGTGGCGGCATACTCCTCTGCCCAGGCACCTGGGCAGGAATCGTTGCTGGCCGCGAATCCTGCCTGCGTGGTTCCGCAGGCTGCAGAGTCGCAGATTGGCGTGGAGCGGCAGGAGGTTGAGGCCGTCCGGTTCTTTCCGCAATCTTGCGCCGTATCTCTTCCTGTATTTCCCTCACTCTGCGCGCTTCGTCCGCACTCGTCTCAACTTCTTCGACAGCTTCTATTTCAGCCGCTTCGCCCTGTTGCTTCTTCTGTGCGCGACTGCCCAGCCCATACAGAATCATAATGATTATGGGCACTAAAACATTTTCCAGATTTTGGAGAATCCAATCCATGATCTCAATAACTACTAGAGGCTACTTGGGCCATTCGAATCGGAATCACTGTCTGAAATGGACTTTCTCATGGACGTATCCGATTGAATATTTTCAAGACGGTAATAATCCATAATTCCAAGATTTCCTGCGCGGAAAGCTTCGGCAATCGCCATGGGCACTTGGGCTTGGGCTTCCACAAGTTTCGCGTTCATCTCTTCGACCTTGGCCTTCATTTCCTGCTCCTGGGCAACAGCTGCTGCCCTTCGGATTTCAGCCTGAGCCTGCGCAATCTTCTTATTCGCTTCCGCTTGAGCTTCCTGAAGGTGCGCACCGATATTGTCACCGATATCTATATCTGCGATGTCTATGGAAATAATTTCAAATGCAGTTCCCACATCCAGACCACGGTTTAAAACGTTTCTGGATATTGAATCAGGGTTCTCCAATACAAACTTGTAAGACTCGGCGGAACCAATGGTCGTCACAATACCTTCACCCACACGGGCTATGATCGTTTCTTCCTGGGCGCTGCCGACATAACGTTCAAGATTACTACGAACCGTTACCCGGGCACGGGCTTTGACTTGGATACCATCTTTCGCGACTCCATCAATAGTGGCTTTGCCAGAATTGGAGGCCGGACAATCGATAACGATTGGATTAATCGATGTGCGAACCGCCGCTAACACCGACTTCTCGGTGCCCTTGGTTGCCAAATCAATAACAGTCGCCTGGTTCCAATCGAGATGCAGACCCGCCTTTTGCGCATTGATCAGTGCGAGTGTCGTCTGCATGATATCTCCCCCTGCCATGTAATGCGTCTCCAGTTGATCAATCGGCAAATCGATTCCTGCTTTCACAGCCGTGATGCGCGCCTCAACAATCAGGTTATAGGGCAGCTTCCGGAGGTAACGCATGATGATTAGATTCATAAGACCAACCGGTGCTCCGGATGACTTCGCCTTCAACCAAACGCTGAGGAACGAAAAGATCATAAGCACTACAAACAGCAGTACGAGTATAGCTGCAACTGACAGAATGGTGGGGAGGGTAACTCCAAGTATTGGTATCATAATTCTTTAACTACTAATTTTAAGTGTTCTGCGCGTATCACCTCAACAGTGGCGCCCTGTTCGATCAAACCGCTCGAAGACGCGGCTTCAAAAATTTCATTGTCTATTTTAACCTTTCCGGAAGGAGCCATCTTGGTAAGAGAGACGCCCGTTTTCCCGACTAGGTCTGGTCTGCCAACAGATGGCGTTTTCGCCATTTGTCGATCACTGTGGAGAAATTCTTTTCCGTAGGGTGACTTTGCCAAAAGCTTAACTTCCACAAAGAACATTCCAAAACCCAGGACCGATCCTCCCAAAAGTATCGCCGTAGATCCGATAATTCCCAGATCTTCGTAGGCCAACACCGACGCAGCAATCAGTGAAACTCCACCCAGTACAGCAAGTATTCCTCCCGGAGCAAAGATCTCCAAAAAGAAAAACACAAATGCTACTATGATACAGGTGATTACAATCGAAGTCATGTCAGCGCTTTTTATCCACGAGTAAAGAATAGTTCTTGTAACCGATAACGATGACTTTGTCACCTTTTCTTAGATCTCCTACTGAAGTGGTTGCCTCAAAACGATCGCCGCCGATCTCGACGATGCCGGTCGGTCTCAGATCTGACAGGACATACCCTTCAGCGCTTACATCCGGGAGCGAATTTCCCTGCACATAACGCCCCCCTCCCGATACGACCGGACTCGGATCCGCTACGGTGGATTCAACAACCATGCGGCTGAGCATCCACGACTTCGGTAGAAAACGCCAGACCGCCCAAAGACCCACCAGCGCAACTATTAAACTCAGGGCTAAATTGACAATTCCATCCTCCAGGGAATCAGTGTTTAGTTTCCAATCCACAGGCGCCTGCCCAGGTTCGGGCGCAACCGGCCAGACGTCAGCAAAGGACCAGACCATGGCCCCCAATACACATACGACTCCAGCGAGGCCGAAAATAAATGTTCCCGGCAAAACGAACATCTCCACCGCCAACAATACGATGCCGGCCACAAGCAAGAGAATTGCCTCAAAACCGGCTAATCCTGCCACATTGTGACCAAAAATAGCGGACAAGATAAGGGCCAACCCGGTGATACCCAGTATCCCGAAACTCGGCGTCTTCATTTCAACAACCAGCATAACGATACCAATTCCAAACAAGAAGGGCGTCAGGAATTCAACTACAGCAGCAAACTCTTCGGACCAGGAGGCTTCGTATTCAACAAGTTCAATGTTTTCGGTTCCGAAACCGTATTTGAAGATGTCCTCAATTGACTCTGCAATTCCTGCCGCAATCAGTGGCTCTGGCGGATTACCAAAAGGAGCAACGGCCTTTGAAGCCGTCAATGACAAGAGTTCCCCCTTCGGACTGATCAGGACATCTTCGTACACAAACTCGTACTCCGTATCCATCATCGCTTTGATTACCTTATTCCTGAGTTGTTTGTCCTGACCATAGGACTCGATCCTGGCATCCAGATAACTCTTAATCTTCGCCTGCATCGTCTCGGGGATTTCTTGCCCCGAACCAGCAACTGCCGCCGCGGCACCCATGATTCCCAACTTTGCAAAGTAAATGTGGTCCGTGACTGACGAAATAATCGCCCCGGCAGATATTGCCTCATCATTAATATAGGTCACGGTAATACCCGAAAATTCGTTGAGGATCTCCATCATTTCCAAAGTGGAGTCCAATCGGCCACCCGGCGTATCCATATCCAACACCACCACTTCGACGCCTGCTTCTATCGCTTCTTTCATAGACCGGCGCAGCAAATACAGACTAGGCTGGCCGATAGCGGTCTTTAAGGGGATGACACCCACTTTCAACGGACGATCTTCCGGCAGTTCAATCCCGTCCAATGGAGGAATCAATTCTTCAATCGTCAGTTCCGACATGTCGATGCCCACGAACTCTTTAGGTTCTTCCTTACCATCGTTTTCCTCCTTTTCGTCCACGTCATCAGCGTAGCCAGTCGTCGGTAAAAACGCAGCGGAGAGGTAAAAAACGAATAGTAGAAACAATCGGCCCATAGCCTGCCCACAATGATGGACAGCATAGTTGGAAAAGCAAGAATCCTCAGACGATAATTCGAAAGTATTGGCAGTCACGATTTAGATACTCATGTTTGAATCATGTTTACCCAAGAAACCGATCAGGGGCAGAAGATATTCAATTGGAAACAAGGGCCTTCCCACTTTCGTATGCTACCAGAGCAGGGCGCACGGCTCATGAGCTGGGATCTCGGGATGGCGGGTGGCCAATCGCGACCCATCATTCACTGGCCGGCCGACACGGATCTTTCGAGTATTGCAAACGTAAGAGGCGGCAATCCCATCCTCTTTCCGTTTTCAGCACGCACCTTCCACAAAGGTAAGATACATACCTGGAAGAGTCCCGACGGTAAGGTCCGGGCCATGCCCATGCATGGTTTTGCTCGCGACGGGCTGTTTGAAGTCGTCGCGGTAGATGACCATTCGATTACGCTCAAGCTGATTCCAGATTCCGAAGACGCTGAGGCCTACCCTTTTGACTATGAATTTTTGGTGATTTACCGCTTCGACATGCTATCACTCGAAGTCGAATTCGTCCTGACAAATTTGGGCAGTGAAAAGATGCCTTGGAGTGCTGGCCATCATTTCTACTTTGCCCTACCCTGGCATTCAGGATTTGGCCGCGAGCACTACCGAATCGTCCTTCCTGGCTGCAAAGCATTTTATCACGCTGCCGACGGTACTCTCGTTCCGACCGACTATAAAGGCGGAGAGGTTTCCATGGACGATTCTACTCTGGTTGACCGCATTCATACCCGACTGAAAGCGAGTAAAGTGAGGTTCGGACTGAAAAACGGAGAAGAGGATATCACGATAATCGTATCCGATTCTGCCCGCCCACTACCTGGAGCTTCTGTTGTAACCTGGACAAAAGATAAGGACAGTCCGTTTTACTGCGTCGAACCCTGGATGGGACCCCCCAATAGCCCGGAGCACAAAAAGGGCCTACACTGGGTCGAACCCGGAGACACTGATTCGTTCAAAGTCAGGGTCAGTCTCGAAGACTAAAAACCACCTTGGGTATCCAAACTTTCTATCTAGCCTACAGCCTTTCTCGTCACTCTTGTCTCAAGATCTCCAATGGAGACTGATTGGTAATACCCCGGCTATTTAGCATCCCTGTAATTGTCGTGAGCGCCATCATGGCGAGCATACCATAAGCAACCATATCCCAGGCGACATCAAGCGGCAGCTTAAACAAGAAGGTCATAAGAGCCCAGGTTGCAGCAACCGAAACGAATCCTCCAACCAACGACGCCAACAAGCCTACGGACGCAAACTCGATGAACAAAATACGCTTAATGATCTTGGAATCAGCTCCGAGCGTCCGCAGCAGAACACTCTCCCTTATTCGTTGGTATCGACTCGTAATAATCGTTCCGGCCATCACCAGTAAGCCAGCGAAGATCGTAAAGAGTGCCATAAACTGAACGACCCAACTGATCTTGGTTAGAATATCGTCCACCGTCGCCAGAATCAGCCTTAGATCGATCGCAGAGACGTTGGGATAGCGGTTTATCAATTCAGACTGCACTTTCGCCGTCATCTGCGCATCGGGAGTCCGCGTCGCCAGTATATACATCGTTGGCGCATCTTCCAGTACTCCGGTTGGAAATACGAAGAAGAAATTGGCCCGCACCTGATTCCAATCAACTTCCCGTATGCTGCTGATCTCAACATCCAAAGACAGTCCTTGGATATCAAATACCAACCGATCTCCGATCCCCAATTTCATGTCTTCGGCCAGTCCTTTCTCAATGGATACGGGTACGAATGCCTCGTCGATCGAGGACACTCCGACAAATTCACCGTCCACTAAAATCTCGGAATCAGTGACATGGTCACGAAAGGTGGATCGGTATTCACGCCTCAATGTCCAACTCGGTGGACCGTCCGTCTCGTCGTTTCTATCTCGGTCTCGACTTTGTCTCAAGATAGTTCGAGTCGGAACTCCATTCACTTCAGTTATGCGCATGTTGACCAAAGATGCCGTCTCGATGAGCGGAAGCTGATTGTCATCGATTATTTCTTTAACCCCTTCCAGCTGCTCAGGTTGGATATCGAAGAAGATCATGTTCGAGGAGTCTTCTCCGCGATCGACGATTAACTGGTTCAGAATCGCTTCTTTCGTCAGAAACAAGGAGAGCACGATGATAAATCCGAGCCCAAGGGCCACCAACATCAAAAGCGTCCGGTTATTCGGACGATAAAGATTCGCTATACCGTATCGCCAAGCAAACGGCAGCCTCTTAGGCACAAGCTTCTTAACCAGCTTCAGGAATATCCACGCGATAAGAGCCAACAGTCCCAGTACCACAACCAGTCCCCCTGAAAAGGCTAGGTTTACTTTCAGACTGTCCGTCTGAGCAAATCCGAAAAGAAACATCGTCAAACCGAGTACCGCAACCACGGCGTATACCCATGGATCTTTCCTAAAGCCTCCCGACTTTTCGACACCCGTTCGTAGGACACGAAGCGGCGATATCTTCCGGAGTGGAAGCAACGGTAACAGCGTAAACAAAAAACATACCAGCCACCCGAATAACAATCCGACCCCCAGATCCATCCAGGCAAAGCGAGGGTCCAGATCAATCGGAAGAAAGTCTTTGATGAACAATGGTACAAAGTACTGGATTCCCGTTCCTATCAACGAGCCCACCAAGGCAGCCACCAGACCAAGTCCAGAAATTTGAACCAGAAATATAGATACACCCACTGACGATTTTGTCCCGAGACATCGCAGTATTGCGATCGTATCCATCTTTCCACTCAGATACACATGAACCGCACTGGTCACACCCACACCTCCAAGGATCAGCGCCATGAACCCGATAAGATTCAACAAATCAGCCACGCCTTGAAATGATTTACCCAAGTCATCCTGCTCTTCTTTGACCGTATCCACAGACACCCGATTTTCCCGAAACAACTGTCGATCTCGCTCAACATCCGCATCGATCGTGGATGCATCCTCCAATTGGACGTAGGCCCGGTAAAAGACCCGGCTGCCAAATCCTAACAAGCCTGTTTCGTCGAGATTCCTTTTGGAGATATACACCCGCGGTGCGATCCAGCCAGTAAGGTTCGATTCGCCAGGGATGCGGTCCACGATTCCCAATACCTCAAAATAGACTTCACCTAGTTTCACCCGATCACCCGCAGACACTGAAAACTGAAACATCAGGCTTTCCTCCATCATGACATAGAGCCCGTCGTGAAAACGATCCATAATTCCCTCAGGCCGCGTTTCGGGCTGACCGTAGAAGGGAAAGGCTTTTTCAAACGCCCGTAGCTGAACCAGTCGGCTTCCCCCGTTAGATTCGAAGAGTGCCATGGTTGACATACGGATCTCATCCACTCGCTCTCCACCCAAGTCGGCGATGTAGGACTCTATCTCTTCCGGAAACTCTGCACTCCCTCGAAATTCAACGTCGGCTCCCAACAATTCCTTCGACTGCGACTGAATAGCATCCTGCACGTTGGTGCGGAAGCCACGAATTGCCACTAGAGCCGCCAAGCCAAATACGATCGAAAGAACGAATAGGATTAGTTTGAGCCGGTTGCGGCGACTGTCTCGCCAACTCATCAACAACACCCACTTCCAGGATGGGCCTGAACTTACCTTACTCATACCGTTTCTGAGCTTTCAACAGAGCCCAGATGAATTTTGTAAATACGGTCGGTCTTGCGAGCCAGTTCCAGATTATGCGTCACCAGCACCAAGGTCGTGCCAGACTCGCGGTTTAGATCAAAGAGCAACTTCTCCACCATGCCACTGGTTTCCCCGTCCAAATTACCGGTCGGCTCATCAGCGAATAGAATGGACGGCTTGTTAATAAACGCTCGGGCTAAAGCAACGCGTTGCTGTTCACCACCCGATAACTGAACAGGAAAATGATCCAGTCGATCTCCAAGCCCTACCCGTCCCAGAAGCTCTTCCGCGTCTTTCTGGTTCACCTTGACTCCCCGTAGCTCGAGCGGGACCAATACATTCTCCAGCGCCGAAAGAGACGGAATTAACTGGAAATTCTGGAAAACGAACCCCACTTCCTGATTTCGGATTTCCGCAAGTTCGTCTTCAGTTGACTCATGTAACTTATGGTCATTCAACAGTATGCTCCCGCGCGTCGGACGATCCAGACCGGCACACAATCCAAGCAGCGTGGTTTTGCCACTACCGGACGGCCCCAGTATGGAACACCGGCTTCCTTTTTCTATCGAGAAGGATACATCCTGCAAGACTGGAACCTCATGGCTCTCTGTGGTGAATGTTTTGAATACGTTTTGAACTTGGAGGATCTGCATAAAACGGTGCGTGGCTTTGACGCCAAATAATCTGGAAAGACTGGAAAAAGTGAACCTTAGTAGTTACTGTCTGTCACGAAACTGCTGTGAAACGTTCCTACTTAAGTGTTAAATGCAACCTCGTCCTTACTTTATTGGTTCTGGGGGGCCTTTCGTTGTCGGCTGAAAAGACCATCGTCTTTATGGGCGACAGCATCACTGCTGGCTATGGGGTCGGGGATGACCGCGCGTTTCCAGCGCTTATTCAAGAGCAGCTCGACGAAGAAGGCTACCCATACACGGTCATGAACGCAGGTGTCAGCGGAGAAACTTCCGCAGGTGGATTGAGCCGTATCAATTGGCTACTCAAAAGGCCGGTCGATATCCTGGTCTTGGAACTCGGGGCTAACGACGGACTTCGCGGTCAATCCGTTGAGGCCACAAAGGCAAACCTTATCGGTATTATCAATCGCTTGAGGGAGAAATACCCGGAGGCAAAAACGCTCTTGGGCGGAATGCAGGTTCCACCCAATATGGGTACTGACTACGCCAATGCCTTCAAGGCGGTGTTCCCGGAAATCGCTGAAGAAACTGGCGCTCACTTAATCCCTTTCATCCTGGACGGTGTAGGTGGAATGAAAGAACTCAATCTCCCCGACGGAATCCACCCGAATCAGGAAGGCCACGCTCTTATCAAGAAAATCGTTTGGGAGCACTTAGAGCCATTATTGGAAAAGTAAACCTATATGGACTCCCGCTACGATCTGACTCAGCGCATAGGCTACTACCAGGTCGACCAGCACCACAGCATTCGGCTTAGCTCCTTGTTTCAACTTTTTCAGGAGGCCGCTATCCACCATGCCAACCAAGGTCATATCGGCACCAGTATCATGGAAGACAAGGGAGAGTCGTGGATTCTCAATCGAGTTGCGCTCAAACTCGAGCGCTATCCAAAACTGGATGAAACGCTAACCATTCGCACCTGGGCCACTCGACTCACTCAGTTTAAGGGGTTTCGGGAGTTTCGAATAATGGCTGGAGACCAAACCATCGGGCAGGTTTCAACCCTCTGGCTCTACATCAACATCCAGAAGAAATCGTTTTCCAGAATTCCCTTCGAGATCGAGCAGGCTTTTCCCGTAAGGCCGGACGAGATCTACTTCAAAGACCTCGATCGCCTGCGACTACCCAAGCCAAGTGACGGCGCAACCAGGACTTCCATCTCACTTCGCTACACCGATATAGACGGCAACCACCATGTGAACAACGCCGCCTATATGGACATGATCCAAACTGCTCTCTATCACCAGAATTTGGATACACGCCCTCATTTACTCGAAATCCAGTTTGCCAGGGAGATATCGCCTGATACAAGCATGGTGAATATTCTATTGGAAACCGGAGAAGACAAAACCGTATTCGGCGTAGGATCTAACGACGTGGTGGCAGCCTTCGGAAAGCTTGTATAAAGCGGATCCCGGAATCCACCGTACGATTCCGTTAATAGCTGTATCAACTCCAAGTCTCCGCCTCAGAACGAGATAACTGCACCAGCCACAATACGCCTGACAAGAAGACACCGGGCCAGATGACCTGCCAGGGATCAGCCAGTAAGTAACTTTTATTCTGCCGTAGGATCGACCCGAGCTCGGCAAAATCGGGATCTCCCATCAGGCCAAGAAAGGCCAGGCCTGAAACTTCCAACAAAGAAAACGCAAAAATCAATTTACTAAGCCCCACCACATCGGGCCGGAGGTTCGGCCAGATCGTTTTCCGAAACAGATTCCAGGAACGGGAGCCCAGTACGCGACTTGCCTGGACATAGAGGGTTTCTTTCTGGTGCCGCCACAACACTCTTAACTGACGGAAAGTAAAAGGTACGTTTCCGAGCGCAGCAGCTATGATCAAGGTCTTCGGTCCCTGTTCAAAGTATACTAAAAGTAACAGCGCGATAAAGAGCACCGGGATCGCAAGCCAACCAGAGATGAAGGACAGGAGCAGTCGGCTAAACCAAGCTGGCGACCGCTGCTCAGTGTATAAAAAAGCTCCCGCGATGAGAAGGTTCCCCAACGTCGCCAGTAAACCCATCGCAATGGAATTCGCGGATCCCACCCAGATGCGGCTAAAGAGATCGCGCCCCAGCCCATCGATTCCCAGCAAGTGTACCGCTGATGGTCCGGTTAATCGCTCGGTTGTAAACGCCTGCGACTGAGGATCATGCGGCGTATAAATAAATCCTATACAGGCCCAGATTATCACCAGCCAGAGAAGAGCTCCGAAAAAAGAAGGCTTCTTCATAGATCGTCCTTCTTTAGTTTCGGATCCATCGCCGTAGCCACGGTATCGGCCACTGAAACGACGGCAAAGACCAGAATGATGATAAATAGAAATCCATTCTCTATGACAAAGAGGTCTTTTTCTAGAATCGCTCCCACCAGAAAGCTACCCATCCCAGGCCAAGAGAAAACCGTTTCCGTTAAGACCGCTCCGCCGAGCAAGGCGCCAAAGTTAGTGCCCAGAGCCGTAATCAAGGGCGCACCGGCCAGCTTCAAAAGGTGCTTTAACCAGAGCCGAATCGGCCCAAACCCCCGGGCTTTCAAGGCCACGATCAAGTTCCGCGTTACTGGATCCTGTAACCGGGGATGAATGACGTTAATTACGACCGCTGCTGGATAGAACGACAAACAAAAGGCAGGCAAAAAAAGGTGACGCAAGACAGTGCCCAGTAGATCGAACCGTCCGGTCAGAATAACATCCAGTATCAAGAATCCGGTGACATCCGGCTTGTCGAAGGTGTAGTCAAAACGGCCTTCTGTCGGGAATAGGTTGAGCCACAGACTACCCACCAAAATCATAATAAATCCCAGCCAGAAAATCGGAACCACGACTCCAATAACACCCAATCCATGCGAGAGTTTTCGGTAGATCCAGGCTGACCTCGACGAGGCAAACAACGCAATCGGTATGCCATAAAGCAACCCAAGCGTCATAGCAGCCAGAGTCAGTTCCAGAGTCGCGGTAAGTCGGGAAAACACATCATCCACCACCGGTCGCTGGGTAATCAAACTCCGCCCCCAATCTCCCGTTATAAACTCGGTCACATACTTCACATACTGCACTGCCATTGGCGCATTCAACCCCAGGCGCTCCCGCTCGATCGCAACCGTCTCGGGATCCGGGTTTTTTAACCTTAGTGCAATCGGATCGCCCTCAAGCATGTGAATCGCCGTAAACAGTAGCAGGCTTGCCCCGATTAATACACCGACCAGCACTCCAAGTTTCTTTAAACTAGTTAACAGCACCTCCACCCTTACATTGAGTGACGGAATGAAGTGGGGTGACAAGGGTAACTTAAAGAACCTTTTTCAATTTCACTGAGCACGATTGCTGCTTCGGATGACCTATGGATATGGATGCCCTTATCGAGATATTACAAGACGACTATGCTCCCATCAAGCGGATGGACTATTCGGTCAAGCTAAACACGGGACTGGTAATTGTTGATGAAATAAAAGGATTCGCTGAGGTTGGAGCGGGTCCATTGGCACCACCGACCGAGAATGACCAGGTACAACAAATGATTCAGGAAACAGACCTGTTGGCAAAACGCTTCGTAGCCGAAAGCCGACCACTGCTCGCATTTCTGGATACCCATATTCCAGGAAAGCCGGAGCCACCCTACCCACCACACTGCGAAATTGGTTCCGGGCAGGAAGAGTTTGTTGAAGAGCTGACCTGGCTGGAGACCGAGCCTACCGCATTGAAGATTAGAAAGGATTGTATCAACGGCTTTATTGGTGCGATCGATGCCACCCAGCAAAATGCGTTTCGGCAATGGGTCCTCGGCCAAAACATCAAACACCTGATAGTCGTTGGCATCTGCACGGATATCTGTGTGATGGACTTTGTGCTTACGGCCCTGTCAGCCCGCAATCACGGTATGCTTGCAGATTTGGAAGACATCGTCGTCTACGAAAAAGCCTGCGCCACCTACGACCTCAGCAAGGAAACTGCGGACACACTGGGTCTGCCTAAAACTGCAATTCATTCTCAACGGCTCACTCACCACATGGGTCTTTACATGATGGCTTCACGAGGAGCCATCATCGCCGGAACGGTAAATTGAGAGATCATTTTTGTTTAAGCGATTTCCGTCTTGGTTAACTTTACGAGCGTGGCACAGAAGCTGCACATCCATATTTACTCAAAACCATGTTGTCTTCACACCGTCTATTAATCTGCCTCACCATAACCCTGATCGCTTCTGCAGGCCTCAGGGCCGCATCTTTCGAGAAGCGTTTTGAAGCCATCTGGGAAGCCGCAACCCCCAAGCAACGTTACACCTTGCTCTACGACCTTCCAAAAGGCGGCGACATACACAATCACTCCCCCGGCTCCAATCGCCCTGAGTGGATGCTCGCGATTGCCAAGGATCCTGAACGCTGTGGTGGAGACACCTTCTGGACCCGTATGAACTTTTCCAGCCCAATGGATGCCATCGCACCCATCGCTTTTTGCCATACGATCCGGAACCTTAGCTACGAATTACTTCCGCCGGAGTCTCAGGCCGAATACCTGCGCCTGAACCAGCTCACTCCCGAACAAGAAAAGATCTGGGCCGACGCTTTTCGTCTGGAAGCGGACGGTGAAGGTCGTACTGAATTTTTCGATGTCATCTGGACCCGTTTAGGCGACGTACTCAACAACCCACACCTCAGGCTCGAGTTGATGGCAGACAATATGAAGGCGTTTGCCGCCGAAGGACTCAGCTATTGGGAGCCTCAGTTTGGACCTCAGGATCTGTATACCAATACAGGGGAACCTATCAGTATCGCAGAGGGTGTGAAGATGATTGAAGAACGACTCGCTCAGCCTGACCTGGTTGCCACCGGCATGGAAGCGCGTTTTCAAAAAACCATTCTACGTTTCCATCCTCAGGCCGAACAGATTGCCCGTGACCTTTATGCATTCGTCCATGAATACAAAGGACGTTGGGTCGGCCTTAACATGGCGGGTATCGAAGAGAAAGGACAAGGTTACCCAGAGCGCTTTACCGACGTGTTGCGGGAACTTCGCGTGATCTACCCCACCATGCCATTAGCATTTCACGCAGGCGAAATGGACGGACCCGATCGAAATATTCGCGAGACCCTGTTGCTCGGCGCAACCCGTATCGGGCATGGCCTGAATATTCTCGGAGATCCGGATACACTTCTTCTGCTGCAGATGTCTGACCGCGTACTCATTGAAACGAATCTTATATCGAATCAACTTCTTGAATACGTTTCGGATATGTCCAAACACCCGTTTCCAGAGCTGCTCAGAACCGGCGTGCCCACCTGCCTCACTACTGACGACCGCGGCATCTGGGATAGCAACATGACAGATGAGTACTACACTGCGATGCTCCACTACAATCTGTCATGGCCTGAGCTCATCAGTCTCGCGCGCAACTCACTGCAATACGCATTCGTCGAAACACCTGTTAAAGAGAAACTACTAAAAGAATACGAAGAACGTATTCAACGCTTCGAAGAACGATACGCCGACGGTTCGATTGAGTCTGCTTTCAAAAAATTGGACAACGTAACCCCTGTCACCTATGGCTACGCTCAGGATAGTTGGGACCTGAAATTTGACTAACTGGATATCCGAGCCTGCAAACTTATTCTGCTACGTTACCTAAGTATTTGTCCGAACAATCATCGTCGAATTCCTCCCCATTAACAGAGAAACAACCGTCAGGATTAATAGTATTACTTTTACCAAATCGCCTAAAACGTGCACCTTGTCAGTCAACCTTCCGGCCAAGGGATGATTGGATGTCTTTGTCACTTCTTTTGATAAGTTCCAGATCCCTGATTTTCCACCGATTGGTCCACTTCCGTTTGTGAGGTTTGCACAAGGGACATGATGCACGTTTATCTTTATATTGTTTTCTCATAATCCAACCGAACTTTTGTTTAAAGACTACCCTAGGCTCTCAGTCTATCCTATTCGGATGTCTGAATTTACCACCGAAACCACCCTCTTTCTTTGTTTTGATTGAAGCTCATTCGATTGCACAACATCCAAGTCATCTTTCGCCTGATTAAAGGCGCACTTTACTTCCTCGTTCGATTCAGAAATGCATCCGCGAAAGCCTCTGCAAATGAAACGAATTTTGGAAGCTTCCTGAAGAATTTGTCTGTAATTGAAACGTTAGTTACCAGTGAATGACTTTAGCGCCTCCGTCTCAAGACCGGACCATAAAGAATACTGATTTATCCAATTCCCCCAATCGTTACCTTTGTTTCTTGCAAGCGTTTTTGGAATCGAGGATGAATTAAAGCAGGATTCTGCGGACGGGAAGCTCACCCTAAACCCTCTTTTGCCAAGCATGCTCGAAAACTACCGAATCAGAAAACACCTGGCCAAAGACCCCGCTCACGTATTGATAAACCATTTTTTCAAAAGGTACACTCGCCACGCCGGCTCGGTTTCGGTTTTGGAGCTAGGCTCCCGTAGTCGTTCCGGAAATGTTCGAAGAGACCTGGTTAACAAGGAACTGGATTACGTTGGCTTTGATATCGTCGCTGGAGACAACGTGGATGTCATGGGCGATGCTCATAAACTGTCCGACTACTTCGACAAGGATTCGTTCGATGTCATTTTCTCAATGTCGGTATTTGAGCACCTGGCCATGCCTTGGAAAGTCGCTCTTGAGCTCAATAAGGTTTTAAAGCCGGGGGGAATGATGCTCCACACAACACACCAAACCTGGCCGCTCCACGAGGAGCCGTGGGATTATTGGCGTTACTCCAAAGATACCTGGAACTGTATCTTCAATCGTAAGACCGGGTTCGAAGTCGTGGAGACCCAGATCGGAGAAAAGGGAACCATCGTCCCGGACTTCTCACACCCAGCCGTTGAGGGTGTAAAGGTCCATACCGCCTATCTCATGAGTGTCGTTCATTGCAAAAAGATCGGTGACTCCACGCTCTCATGGGATGTCGATATTGAGGATATTACTTCCCAACCCTATCCGTTTTGACAGTCGATGCGTAACTACCAGAAATTCTAAAGAATCAGCCGTCGGACTGGGCCTCAGCTTCACTCGGGAAATTCTCCAAGTTCAACGTGGAGAATTAGCGCTTCTCCAATATGATATCCGTTCCACAACCCTTGCTAGGACTCTACCACTCGCCAAGGTCTAAAAGGTCCTGGTGATCAGGTTGAAAATTCGGGCTTATTGAACCTTTGGCAATCCATACACCTCGGTTGCCGTTCCTTGCCAGATGGCAGTTTGCTCGGCGGTTGAAAGAGCACCGATCGCAGCCTCCACCGCTTTCACCCAACGTTCGTAGCTCGTAGCCATCAAACACGGAGGCCAGTCGGAGCCGAACATCATGCGGTCCGGACCGAAACACTCCAAAGCAAGATCAATACAGGGCTGGAAGTCAGGCTCTAGCCAACCTGGAATCTTCGACTCCAATGGTAAGCCGGAGAGTTTACAGACCACGTTGGGTCGTTGGGCGATTTCGCGAAAGTCCGTCTTCCACTTTTCAAGATCCCCACTCGCAATCGGAGGTTTTCCCAAATGACTGAGAACGATCGTCAGATCCGGATGCGTATCGACCAGGCGAATACTTTCTGCAAATTGCCATGGGCCGATCAACAAGTCGTACGGAAGCTGCACTTTCGCAAGCGCATCCAATCCCCGGTGAAAATCCGGATCTTGAAAATACAGACTTACCTCCGGCAGCTGAAGAATATCCCGTACTCCTACGATATTCGGATTCGTTTGGTAACTGGCGAGTATTTCTTCGATACCCGGGTCGGTGAGCGGGAACCAACCGACCACGCCCTTGATCCAGGAATATTTATCAGCAAATCCCAAGAGCCAATCGGTCTCCTTTAAAGTACGAAAGTTTTGAATCACAACGGATCCCGAGATTCCGTTATCTTTAAGTACCTCCTCAAACTCGTCAGGCAGAAAATCACGGCCTACGCCCATGCGCTCGGGCGTGATCCAGGGAAATTTCTCAGGTGTGTATCTCCAGAAATGGTGGTGCGCGTCTATCCGTTGGGGAGCAGTCATGGGCGTTTTCTTAGGGAAGCGGTTGCATTTCGATCTGCCCGTATTCGACGAGCAAAGCGGTCAGACGTTCGAGTTTCCCCACGTCCATCTTCATGATAGGTTCTGATCCGTCACCGCGATAAAGTGGAAACTCGCGTTCGAAACGCCATTGGATATCATCGACAGATAATTCATAAACTGGATCCAGGCTCTTCTCCACGATGGCAGCACTCTCATCGGGATGCTCCAGAAGGTAATACATGGAACGCGTCAAAGCTCGCATATAACCTCGGTAGGCAGCCCCCATTGATTCGAGGGTATCACGTTTAACCACTGAGATGTCCATGTAAGACTCGTATCCTAAATCATTAAATGTAACGGCGACCCAGTTCTTGTATCCAGATCGCTCCAAGATACGCGGCTGATTCACGATCCAGCATTGGAAATAGTCCATGGCTCCGGTTATCAGCGCATCCGGCGTGGCACCCGCCGTGAGAAGGGTAAATTCATCGGGACGGATGCCGAGCCGATCACAGACGAATTGCCCATAAAATTCAGCACCCCCCTGGAGGCCTACCCGTTTACCGCGAATGTCGTCCGCCGTGATCTTTTTGGTCGACCGTTGGTCGTTGGGTATGCTCCGGTCGAGTGTCACCCAACCGGCAGAGCTTCCTTTCAACGTTGCACCCAGCATGACCACATCGGCCCCGGTGGGACTCATAGTAAGTTGCAGAACCGGTTCGGGCGCGCCGATAAAGACGTCAATTTTTCCTCCCACCAGATTCACCAGGTGGTCCCGGCCCGGCCCCCCTTCCACAATGATTACCTCGACGCCCTCAGCGGCGAAGAATCCTTTCTCCTGTCCCACAAACCAGGGTGCCACCTGATCGTTTGCCACCCAGGACAATCCTACACGCAGGGGAGTGAGCTCAACCGGAGCCCCGTCAGGGTCGGGAAACACCTCATCCGGCCCAGGAATATAGTCGTTCATAACGAGGGAGCTCACATCCA
Organism: uncultured Opitutaceae bacterium; assembly: GCA_964352065.1. GTDB lineage: Bacteria > Verrucomicrobiota > Verrucomicrobiia > Opitutales > UBA2995 > UBA2995. The sequence continues at coordinate 8,464 of CAYGQM010000029.1, read as the reverse complement.
GATTCGCTTTGACTGTGGCCATGGCCTGCTCAGGTGTCAGGCCACTCTTCTCAAGTACCTGGTCGGGATTGCTGCAACCGAAAAGGAAACTAGTGGCTATACCCGCACTGATTAAGCTGAGACTTTTTTTCATGTAATTCGTGGTTTCAGAGTTGCCAGAATTTTCTCTTCGATACGACCTCCGTTATAGGTCACCCGCACATCGAAACTGGGTTTGGCGGCATAGTCGAATTCATAGGCCTTCAGAGCGTGGGCCACCATCAAGGTTCCGTGGAACATGGAGTAGTTTCTCCCCAAGCAGATATGCGTGCCTCCACCAAACGTACCATCCGTCTTGGGAGCGAATTTCCCAGTTTCAATAAAACGCTCCGGCAGGAAATCAAAGGGTTGAGGATAAAACTCCTCCATGTAATGCGCCAGCACGTGGGCATGCATCACATCCGTACCGGCCGGAAGTTGATAGCCGCTGAACTCAAACGGTTCACAGGCATACTTATTCAGCACAAACTGACCTGGTCGGATCCGGTTAGTCTCCATGATCGTTGCTTTCAAGCAGGGCATATTGGCGATTGCCATGGCATCTTCACCATCCCACTCGTCCAGCTCGGCCCGCAGACGAGCGAGCCACTCTGGATTTTGGTGCACAAACAGAAGGGCCCAGTTGATGAGATTCGCCGTGTTGTCACTTCCAGCAAACCAGATCAGGTACAGGTCATTGATCATGTAATCCCGATTCAATTCACCCGTCTTTTCCTTCCGCATAGCAATCACGTCGGTAAAGTTGTCCCGATATCGGTTGGGATGAGCCAGCCGTTCATCGACTACCTTACCCATCCACTTATAGGCATTGGCTTTGAGTTCCTTGTATTCCTGACGAGCCACGTAGGAGTGACGGCTGTCGTCCAAAAACAATCCTCTCAGCATTTGATACTCCCATTTTACCAGTCGCGGAATTTCAGAGCGCGGGATGTCTGATTCGACCCAGGTTTTCGATCCGATCCAGGCAATCTCCTCTGCCCAGTAGGTCATGAGCTCCAACGGTTCTCCAGAAGCGACGTCTCCGGCAAGGTCTCTGGTGAGCTGAGCTAGAAATTGCGGCAGGTAGCGGGTAGCCGGTGCCTGGTTGACAGCGGGTTTCAGAATCGCCCGTTTCGTCAAGTGTTCCTTGCCGTCCAACGCCGTCACATGGTCTTTGCCCATCTCTTCATGAAAAGGCGCATTGGCGGTCCCATAACTCCAAAGGTTACTGTTGCGCCATACGAAGTCATTCGCATCGAGCCCCGCCAACGTCACCCACATGCGGTCGCGAAACCAGGTACGATATATAGGGCCACACTGCGCATAGGCCCGCACATGAAAATGCATGGGGTCATTTTGAAATGCCTCCGAGGAAGCGATGTCGTCCGGGCCTTCCCGGTAGATGGGTATGTCTTCGATGGTTTTCAAAGTGTCGGTCATGGGTTTGGGAAAGTTGGTCAAAGGCTTTCGTAGAATCTGTTTACCTCAATGATTCTGGTTTGGAGAGTTACTTGCGTTTCCACCTGAATAGCCAGTGCTCCCAGAGTTTACAAAGTAAATAGGCGGCAATCGCCAACACACTGGCAATCGCGGTCACCGCATAGAGACGGTCGGCCCGGTACTCGGTTGTGGATTGCACAATGAGGTAACCGAGGCCTTTCCGCGCGAAAAACCACTCTGCGATGATTGCGCCGATAATACTCCCGGTGAATGCTATTTCGTGAGCGGCTACATAGTAAGGCAGTGCGGCCGGCCACAGGACGCGTTTGAATACCTGCCAACGGGACGCATCCAAAACCTTCATACGGTCCAATAATTCCGGAGGAGCTGAACCCAAACCTTTGACGAGATTAGCAAGTAATGGGAAAAAGGATACCAGTACTACTACGATGACTTTCGTGCTCAGCGAGTCGCCAAATGTAACCACTAAAATACTGGCCACCGTCACAAACGGCACATTCTTGATCAACACCATCCACGGCGTTACAAAATGCTCCGACCAAGGTGAGTATAGAAACATGACCGCCAGACCGATCGCAAAGACGTTGGCCACGGCATATCCAAGCAACGCTTCACCAATCGTGACGCCGGTATGGAACCAAAGCGATCCAGCTTCATTCACCAGCACCGACCAGACCATCGACGGAGGCGGCAAGATAACCGAAGGAAGTCCACTGAACCTGACCGCCAGCATCCAGAATACCGGTATCGAAACGAACATGATCAAGTAAGAGACTACGGCCTTCGATGGTCCTTTGGAAATGGTCGTACTCATACCGCAGGCGCTGGGTTTGCCACACTTTCCAGTGCGATTCTTACCCGTTGCATTTCCATCAAAAAAGCGTCGTCGCCCCAAGACAAGCGGGGCCGAGGCAAAACGATCTCGAGAACATGGGCTATACGCCCTGGGTTAGCCGCAAGCACTACAATACGATCGGACAGCGTCACAGCTTCTTCGATACTATGGGTGACAAGTACCGTCGTCTGTTTGGTCGTCTGCAATATCTTATCCAGCCACTGACACATCGTCGCGCGGGTCATTTCATCCAGCGCGCCAAACGGCTCGTCCAACAAAAGCAGTCTCGGTTGGTGCACCATCGCACAGCCAATATTTACCCGTTGCTTCATACCGCCTGACAACTGATGAGGGTAATGGTCCAAAAAGTCACCCAGCCCGAAATCCGTGAGAATCTGCGTTGGTGTCAATTCCGAGCTTCTCGAGCAAAGATCCAAGGTTGTCTGCACATTTTGCCGTGCCGTCAGGGACGGAATCAGTGCCGGTTGTTGAAAGGCAACCCCTATCTCCTGACTCGCGCGGGCTACTGAAACCGGATGGCCCTCAATCAGGACACCGCCCGAGGTCGCTTCTTCTAAACCACCGAGGATTCTCAACAACGTCGTCTTTCCGCAGCCCGATGGTCCGATAATCGATACAAACTCCCCTTGCCTAATCTCCAGACCGATATCCTGAAGCACCTTCAGATTACCGAACGCTTTGTCTACCCGATCGATTCGAACAGAAGAAGACACGTTTGTTTGAGAAGTATCAGAAACCACCCAATCAACCTAGCAGAGGGCGTACCACGCACAACCCTACTCTACCTTAGTCAGGTGAATATACTTCAAAACCTCGATAACCCAGCGATGCTTATATTAGGCATCCGGAAGTGTTACACCCAAACTCCGAAGCGCAACATCCAGCTCATCGTTCAAGGGATAACTGGAAAAAAGAACTTCTCCCTTTGGAGAAAGTGTGGCCCTTATACGAATTCATGTAGCCGATACATCTGCGACCAAGCAGGACCATCCCACTGGGCGTTGCAAAAGCTAAATGTCAATATCCAAGGGAGTGAAACCTTTTACTTGTCCGCTAAAGAAGCCGTTACGTCTGTTACCGATGTGCCCGGTCCATACCGTCCGGGAATCCGGCGGCGGCGGCACTCCCCGTGCCGGTGGTTTCCTCCATCTTGATCAGGCGGTTCTCGTGGTCGTAGGTGTAAACCCACAGGGCGTCCTGGGTAAGGTTGCCATTGAGCAAAGGATAGAGGGTCAATAATCAATTTGGAGGCTTTCTTGACAATAGACCCTTGACCCCATTGGCTATCCGTGACCCCATTGGCTATCCGAATGATAGGGTTCTTTATTACTATCAATGTACGGCTCAGTACCTTTCGGCTGATCAGCAGACGAGTCGACAGCTTTTGACTCCAACTCCTTTACTCAACCAGTTGCCTGGCTTCCAATACTACGCTTCCGGAAGTGTTACACCCACCTTCTGAAGCGCTAGACCCAACTCATCGTCCAAGGGTTGACCGGAAAATAGAACTTCTCCCTTTGGAGAAAGTGTCGCCCTTCTACGAATTCATGCAGCCGATACATCTGCGGCCAGGTAGGACCATCCCAAAAGGCTTTGCAAAATCTAAATGTCAAAATACAAGAAGTGCCACTTTTTACTTGTCCGACTCTCCCTAAGAACCGTGCAACGGAAACAGAAGTTTCAACCGTCTAAATGGGCTTTGCAAATTCCTGCAAGACGCGATAAAAGTATTGGCATTATTGGTAAGTCCACCATTATAAACCCCAGTGGTTTTACACGCCACTTTTCCAATCACTGATTGTTGCGTGTTGCATCCATTAACCTCGTTCCCTCCGTCATATACGAAACTTAACAGGACCTGATTGTTCTATACCTTATTCTAAATCCTAATGATTAAAAATATTGGACCCCTATTACTCCTACTTGCGACCTCCTCTTTGTGTTACTCATATACCGAGCCTACCTTATTCGACGCGGAATGGGCCCTCAATCCGAGAGGCCAGAGCACTACATCGGTTCTTCGCTTTTATAAGGACGGTATGGTGGAAAACACGGTCACCTCATTAAGAGGAAAGTACCAATTTCTTGATGACGATAGAATAATGATCGAATTCGATGACGGCCTAATGGTGGGGAGGCTGGATGAGACCGATCAAGGACTTGAATTAAAAGGAATCTTTTATCCGCCGAACCAGCGGATTGATTTGGAATTCTCACAACCAACTCCGGAAAAAAGGCATGCGGCCCAAGAATTTCAAGATAAGTTAATGGGCGAAATAAACCAGGTGCGAACTGCAAATATTAGCAATGCAATCTTGAACAACCTCGCTACCATTGCTGCAGCTGCGCAAATGTATTTGCTCTTGGAAGGGAAAACAGAAGCAGAAATGGGGGACCTGGTTGGCCCAGGGAAATTAATTCCGCAAATTCAAAGCATTTATGGGGAGGATTATGAAAAACTCAAGGTCACCTTTGAAACTCGTAATCTGGCCGTTCAGGATAAAGACGGGAAAGAGCATTCCTATGAGTTTTAAAAGTCGCATTTCCTTCATTTCAGCAGCGCCTTGTTTGCTAGTGGCTATTCTGGCATGCTCAAGTTTTTCACACGGACAAAACAGTGCTGATTCCGACAGCACGCTACAATCCACTTGGATCGATGGGGACTATGAAGTTGCTAGGACCATCGCTAGTGCACAAGCGGAGAAAGGTGATTCAACAGCCCAGCTTCTGCTGGGATTATTATACGAATATGGTTTAGGTGGACACCGCGATTCGACCGCCGCGATTTATTGGCTCCGATCCTCATCGAGAACGGGCCTGAATATAGCAAATATGGCTATTGCCGATATTAATTCTTCAAAAACATCCGCTGAAAGTGGACTCAAAGCTTTGGGCTTTACCTACCTAAAGAACCTGTCGGATCAAACGCCGCTGCATTTCAATATTGAACCTTTCACAATTGGAGAATCGGATTCGCGTTCCAAAAACCTTCTCAATGCCTTGCGGTACAATCGGGCGATGGCTCTCGGATCGAAAAAAAGTTGGGCCTACTCCAACACAGCGAGCCTTTTGGAAGAGCCAACGAATCATCAAACCCGCAATCTCTATGACCTCTCACAGTATTATAAAAACAAGGCACTGGAGTTGGATGATCCAAGTTCGCTGCACCAACGCGGGTTGATGCGAAAATGGGGTGTGGACAATACCCCAGGTGCTAAATCGGCTAAAGAATACTTCGAGTTGGCGACCGCAAAGGGTTACCGTGAGTCGATGTTGGAGCTCGGCAAACTATTAATCAAAGAGCAGTCCTCTGACGACGAGCTAGAGCGTGGCTTTAGTTTGCTTGAACAAGGTAGCAAAGTGGATCCAATAGAATTGGAGGACTACGCCGAATTATTCCACGATGGAGAAAAAGTTAAGAAAGATATGCCTCGTGCATTGCCACTCTATATCGATGCGGCTGAAAAGGGGGCCAGACATTCAGCAAGTGAGACCGGTCGCTTCTTTGAATTCGGATGGGGGGGCGAAAAAGACCCTGCAAAGGCAGAACACTTCTATAGACTTTCAGCGGCTCGAGGTAGCTATTGGGGCGCATATAATCTGGGGAGGCTAGGTCTGAAGAATGCGAAGACAAAGGCTCAGACTGAAGAGGCTGTTCGATGGCTGGAGTTTGCCGCGCGTCAGGAGAATATGAGTGCCACCATGCGTCTTGCTAACCTATACAAAGTCGACTCGGACTGGGTGGAGGCAGATCTAGATAAAAGAACTTACTGGCTCAACTGGGCTGCTCATCACGACCATGCAGAGGCTCATCTTGCCCTAGCTAAAGATATTCTTGGAAAAACCTATTGGCTGAAGGACCTCAACATTTTCGCTGAGATGTGGGATTCTTTTAGCCGAGCATTGGCGCTCGGAAATTATGATTCGCTCGAAGAAATGGTCTACGTACTCACCAGATCATATGGCCCTCGTTTCGAGCCTCATACTGCATTAAAACTACTTGAAACGTACTTCGATAAGTATCCCAAATCCAAGCTTTTGTCGGCTCGGATTACCATGTCCAATTTCGAAGGGATTACGAATCCAAAAGCCAGCAAAGAATTAATTAGTGAATACGACTCAGAGATAGGTGGAAAGCCGAGTATCGAAAATTTTTATTTGATAATTCTGTTTCCGGAGCTTTTTGAGAACCCTATTGACGCAATCAAAGCTTATACGACAAAAAGATATGGAGACGATATCACAAGTTCTAGATACAACAGTTTGTGGAAACAAATATTCTTGTCTGAATCAATCGAAGAGGTGTGTGATCTGCTCGCTTCTGATATTGCTTCACGTCTTCCGACGAAAGAAAACGAAAATCCACGTTACACAATTCAAGGCAGAAAGCTGATCAGAACAATTAATCCCGGTCTTGGTGGAGCATTGCGCGGGATCAACTTCAACATGAGTGTCGAAGTCACATTTCAAATACTGCCAAGCGGACAGGTTTCCAATATAACAGTCACTCAAAGTAACCACCCTTTTGCGTCGTCTGTCATAAGTCGAATCGTCGAACGGTGGAAATGGGAACCAGCTCCTGACAAGGGTGCTAAAATCATGCCGGCTAGAATAACACTTACCTACAAACGCTAATGCTATGGGTTCAGGAATCCCGGCTAAGATTCAATAGTAAAACCTTTAATTCAGCATCGTTAGGATGTCCGTTATAAATCACCTGGCCTGAAGGATCGAGCATGATGACCCTTGGGATGCTATCAATTCTCAACGCTTTCGAGAAAGGCTCATCTTCTGGTTCAATGAACCAGGGGATATCCATCTCATATTCTTTTTTTGTTTTCTTTGCTTTTCCTTCAGGATCGATATCGTCCGTGTTAATTGCGGCGACATAAATCCCGAGTTTTGAGAATTCTTCAGCTCGTTTCTTCAACTCGGGCATACTTCTCAAGCATGGCCCACACCAACTTGCCCAGAAATCTAAATATACCGCTTTGTTGTTCGCACACAGCTCGCCGAGTGTTACCTCCTGCCCATCTAGGTTCTTCATTCTTATATCCAGTGGAAGCTTCACGGTCGACTTTGAAGCAAACTGTTCATCACGTGCATCCTCCAGGACCTCTCGCAATTCAAGCATAGCGAATGCAGATGGATTCTGTAGGAAACATTTTTGTGAAAACGCCCGCATTTCATCGTATCGTTTCCAGCGATATGCATCAATAGCCTCCAGGCCGTTTATGAATCCATTGAGAAGCTCCTCTGTGGCAAACAACCGTTTTTCTCCAAACGGTATTTCGATTCCCCGGTCCTTCATGAAATATAATATGGACACCAGACAATCTACATCTTCAGCAATGCAAAACCGGGAAAGCAATGCCTCATACACATCCCCAGCAGGACTGCCGTCGGCAATTAGTTGATCGCTCTCTTTTAGCCAATCGAGATCCAAATCGGACGCCAATTTGATCAGCTTCTCGCGATGAGCTTCATCGAAGTTTTGACCAAATACACTTTGGCAAAGCAACATTCCGACAATTCCAACTAAAGCCAAGATTTTCATAAATACAAAAGAGGGTTTAACACCCAAAAATTGATAAATTCAAACCACATTGCAAGTAGAAGAGGATCAAACGTCCTTGTGTATTATTAGCCGAAATAAACTAGTTGCTTTACCGTCAATATTCCAGCCTTCCGGGAGCGACGTTTTTTTCAATCCAAAATTAATCAGTTCAGGGCGTAAAAGTAAGCGCCTCGACGGTTAGCGATCTGAATCAGAAGATCTACGATCAGATTGATGAGTGGCGCAACAAAGCTCTCAAGGGTGAGTATGCCTATGTGTTTCTGGATGGGATGTGGTTGAAGCGCAGTTGGGGAAGCGAAGTTTGCTACGTCAGCGTGCTTATCGCCATCGGGGTGAATCAGCATGGTTTTCGTGAGATCCTAGCAGTGGGCGAAGGCAGCAAAGAGGACAAACCCACCTGGCAAAACTTCCTTGGCAAGCTGAGCGTTTCTTTAGTTTCCGGTTTTTGATTTGGCCGCCGCCGGGGAGCGAAGCGGACCGGTGCCGGGAATGGTGGTATTTCGCATCGCCCAAGGCGGAGAGGCGGGGGTGTGCGCTGCAGGGCTTTTGGC